>CAZAKI010000001.1:0-103148 GCA_964485855.1 uncultured Syntrophomonadaceae bacterium
AAAATCATCAGGATATGTATTTTAGAAGGCACGCCTCGGGGGTGTCTTCTTCTGTTTATGAATTACCAACTGGAGGGACCTGATGTCTTTTTTAGATGAAAATAATAAGGAAAAAGCAATATTGGTTGCACTGAACATGGGACAACGTGATGAACAAATCAGTCGATCACTTGAGGAGCTGGCTCTGCTGGCTGCTACTGCCGGGGCAAAGGTGGTGGACCAAGTTGTTCAGAATAAAGATGCTCCTGATAAAACCTACTACTTGGGACGAGGTAAAGTTGAAGAGTTGGCTGTTTTAATCGAACATCTTGCGCTAGACCTGGTTATTTTCGATCAAGAGCTCAGTCCAACTCAGATTCGCAATCTGGAACGCGTTTTAAAAACTAAAATTATTGATCGAACCAACCTTATTCTCGATATTTTTGCTGGTAGAGCTCTTTCGAGGGAAGGAAAATTGCAAGTTGAATTGGCCCAGATGCAATATCTGCTGCCCCGATTAATCGGCCTTGGTCAGCAACTCTCACGTTTAGGTGGAGGGATCGGAACACGGGGACCCGGTGAAACACAACTTGAAGTTGATCGGCGTGTAATCAGAAAGAGAATCAGCAACTTAAGAAAAGATCTCAGTACCCTGAGGAAGCAGCGTCTGCTTCATCGTCAGCGGCGAAAACGTAATCAATGTTACGTGATCAGCCTTGTCGGCTACACCAATGCCGGTAAATCAACATTACTGAACAGTTTAACAGGGTCAAGCCTCTATACTGAAGATAAATTATTCGCAACTCTTGATCCGGCAGTGAAGAGAGGCATTTTAAACAATGGCGAAGAGGTTTTATTTACTGATACCGTTGGCTTTATTGAAAAATTGCCACGGCAGTTGATAACCGCTTTTCAGGCTACCTTAGAGGAAATAGCAGCCGGTGACCTGCTGCTTCACATCATCGATATCAGCCATCCAAATCATTTAAATCAAATCTCAATTGTCCGGGAACACTTACAAAATATAGATCCTGAATCTGCTGCGCGAGAACAGCTAGTCTTTAATAAAATTGATCTTCTTGACAGTTCAACGGAAATTGAATATCTAAAAAGAGAATTTCCAGATGCCATTTTTATCTCTGCTTATAAAAACAGCGATGTTGATCAGCTGAAAGAAAGAATTGCCGATCATTTGAATAGACGAAGACCGATGGTGAAGGTTTATTTACCATATGATGAGGGAAAATTATTGTCAGTAATCAGAGAACACGGTGAGATAAAAAATATTGATTATCAAGAAGAATATTTAACTGTAGAAGCTACGGTAAACCCGTTGATGATAAAGCGGTTGGAAAAATACTTTAAAAACCCTGCCTTATAACTTGCGAAAAAGCCCAACAACCTTGCCAAGAATATTGATGTTTTCGACCATGATCGGTTCATAACGGCTATTTTCCGGCTGCAAACGAAAACCTTGATTTTCACGGAAAAACCGCTTAATAGTTGCTTCATCATCCAAAAGGGCGGCAACTATTTCCCCGTTTTCTGCCGTAACCTGTTGCCTGACTATAACAAAATCGCCGCTGTGAATGCCGGCATCAATCATGCTCTCGCCTTCAACTTTCAAAACAAAGCAACCATCGCCAACCGCCAGGTGATCGGGGATTGGAAAGTAACCATCACGATTTTCTTCAGCCAGGACTGGCAATCCGGCAGTAATGCGGCCAACTAATGGAGCAAATGAGCATTTTAGATCGGGATCGCCCTCGGAAGAAACAAGCAGTTTTATTGCTCTAGGCTTAGTAGCCATGCGCATAATATAACCTTTTTCTTCAAGTAGATCCAAATAACCATGAACAGTAGCTGTTGAGCTAATACCAAGTGCTTTACCGATTTCACGAACAGAAGGAGGATAATTACAGCGGGCAACTTCCTGTTCGATATACCTGAGGACACGGCGTTGTTTCTCTGTCAAGGGCTCCATTGTTTATACCCCCGGATCTTTTGTTTGAATATTATATCACAGCAATAATAAACAGGCAAACAATAGTTTGCCTGTTTATACAGATTATGGTTATTAATAAGTTTCTTACTGGTAGCCATTGAGGCGTAAAAGCTTATTAAGTCCGTTTAAATAAGCTTTTACGCTAGCTTCGATGATATCAGTGCTGGTACCACGACCGGTAATTTTTCGATCCTGGTAAGCCATTTCCACCTGGACTTCACCGAGAGCGTCACGGCCTTGTGTAACGGCATTGATTTTATATTTTTCCAGACCGATACTTAGTCCGGTAATTTTATTGATGGCATTATAGGCAGCATCAATTGGTCCGGCTCCTACCGCTACTTCTTCAACGGTGCTGTCATCATCTTTTTTTAAACGAATAATTGCAGCAGGAATACTTTTGCTACCACTGACTGTCTGCAGATAATCAAGCCTGTAACGAGGTTCGGTAAATGAAAGATGATCGAGAATCAACGCTTCAAGGTCTTCAGGGTAGATTTCTTTCTTTTTATCAGCCAATTTTACGAAATGGTCGTAGATTTTATTAAGTTCTTCTTTATCCAGTGAGAACCCCAATTTCTTTAGTTGATCCATAACAGCATGGCGTCCTGATCGAGCAGTCAGGCACATTTGTGCTGCTTTTCCACCGATCAGTTCGGCATCAATTATTTCATAGGTTTCTTTATTTTTAAGAATTCCATCTTGATGGATTCCAGATGAATGAGCAAAGGCATTAAGTCCGACCACTGCTTTATTGACCGGTACAGAGATTCCCGTCAGTTTACTGACCAGCCGGCTGGTTCTGTAAATTTCACTATAGTTGATAGTGGTATAGTAGGGAAAGTGATTACTGCGTATCCGCAAAGCAACAGCAATCTCTTCCAGAGCGGCGTTACCGGCTCTCTCACCGATACCGTTAATATTACATTCAATTTGTCGAGCTCCATTTTTAACCGCTTCTAACGAATTGGCAACAGCTAAACCCAAATCGTTATGACAGTGAACACTGATCATGGCCTGGTCCAAACCATTGACATTTTCCCGAAGACGCCTGATCAAGGCACCAAATTCTTCCGGTACAGTATAACCGACAGTATCGGGAATATTGATGATCCTGGCTCCAGCTTTAATCACAGCTTCAAGTAATCGATAGAGATAATCATCACGTGCTCGGGTGGCATCTTCAGGTGAATACTCAATTTCCGGACAAAATTTCCGGGCGTATTTTACAGCTTCAACTGCTTGTTCGATTAAAACTTCTGGATCTTTTTTCAGTTTATATTCCATATGAATGTCAGAAGCACCTAAAAAAACATGAAGACGAGGTTTTTCCGCATTCTTAATTGCTTCCCAGGCTGCATTAATGTCGCCTTCAACCGCCCGGGCCAAGGCACAGATAGTCGGACCCTTGATCTGTTCAGAAATAGCTTGAACGGCTTTTAGTTCTCCCGGTGAAGATATGGGAAAACCGGCTTCAATAATATCAACTTCCAAGCGAGCAAGTTGGCGAGCCACTTCTAATTTTTCTTCAAAATTTAAGCGGGCTCCGGGCGTTTGCTCCCCGTCACGTAAAGTACTGTCAAAAAGATAGATCTTTTCAGATCCATTTGTTTTTACCGTGCTGCTCATCGTTATTACGCCTCCTGAAATATTAAATTCAGCAGAGTGAGGGGGAGGAATAAAAAACTTTCGTCTTAATAAGAGACGAAAGTTTAATCCGTGGTACCACTCTTCTTGGCGGCAAACATCTACCACCCACTCTTTACAATAACGGAAGTCTCCGGCCAAGTCTACTTTTAATAATCAAATTAATTTCGGTTGGCAGCTAACGGGGGAGTTCACAAGCTTAACATTGCTGTATTGCACCTTTTTCTACAGCTCTCTGGTAATGTTTTACCCGCTACTTTGCCCGATCATCGCCGTTAAATATTTAACTAACGCAACTTGTTTGTAAGATTACCCAAAAAATACCCACTTGTCAATACCAATTTCAGACTGTTATAAAGTATTAATAATCATTAAGTTAATGTTGAATTTATGTCTGAAAATAGTTATAATTCTAATCAGATATATAATACCGAAAATGCTATGATTCTGCTTGCTGGAAAGGACCATATGATTAAAACATTACGGGAACCACGGGTTTTAGATGCCAGAGAAAAGCTGGCCCTATTGGAACAACCAAATCCAAAAGCACCGACTGGATTGCGTAACTTATGCCTGATCAGTTTAATGCTGAGAACTGGTTTAAGAGTCAGTGAGGTAATTAATCTGCAAGAAAATCAAGTCAATTGGGATCACTGCTTACTGCATATCGAAGCGAGTGGAGGAGCCTGTGAGAGAAATATCGCGGTTGAGCTAAGCGTAATAAACCTATTGAAAAGCTGGATGAGGATCAAACCGCGAAAAAGTCATTATGTATTTACTACACTGGCCGGTAATCAATTAAAAGATCGATATATCAGGGAAATGATTAAAAGACTGGCCAGAAAAGCCGGCTTAAAGCAGGATGTATACCCACACCTATTAAGGTTAACTTTTGCTGTCGATTTTTTAAGAGAAACAAGGGACCCGATTACTCTTCAAAAAGTCCTCGGACATAGGGGCTACAGCACAACATATAACTTTATTAAACTCTATCTGCAGAAGGATTTAGAGAATAGCACAACTGATGAGCTGGCAAAAAAGATGCTTATAACCCAAAAAGCGGACAAAAAGAATTCGCAAAAAATAAGCAACAGCCACCAACCATTAATCACTATCCTGGAAGAATATAACAGTGATATGGCTAGACCGATTCCGGCCATGAAATGTTGCCATTGCAACTTTATTTTACATTATCGAGGAGATTGCCCGCAATGCGGCACTCGATTTAACGATATTTTAAAACACTGGGGAAAGATTTAAGGGAAGGGAAGCTGTTTAAGATGCTTTGTAATAAATCGGTAATAGAAGATAAAAGATAAAACTTATTACTTCCGATAATATATCTTATGTTAACTTTATTAGCAAATTATATTTAACTCGAACATTATTCACTACTTGATTATTTAATTAACAATCAACTAGATTTGACGTTAACTGATATAATGGTTTGAGATTACCACAAAAATATTGCGTGGAGAATACAATGCTCAAAAGCTGCTGCCTAAAAATTAAGCATGTTGGGATCATCTTACTCTTACTATTATTTCTCCTCCCTTCCTGCACCCTCCCGATGAAAACATTATACGATCAGAATGATCCTGATCTGGCTAAATATGAAAGCGATCAAGTTCCTTCCGCAGCTGATTTTGTCGAATTGCCCATAGATTTCAATCCTAATGATTTCAACCAGGCTGCTTTCTCACCTTCAGTCAAATTTGGAATCTATAATGGGATAGGCAGCTGGGATGAAAATGTCAAAGCGCTGGAAGAGTTTTTTACAACTTATAATCTTAGCTATACCCTTTTTAACGAAAATGACATCGTGTCAAATAATTTATTGGATCAATTTGATCTAATCTGGTTCCCAGGCGGTTTCGCCTCTGAATACCGCTATTATATTGAAGATCATCAGCCGATTCAAGAATTCGTAGCCGGAGGCGGAGCTTATATCGGCAGTTGTGCAGGCGCTTACTATGCGGCTGATATCCTGCGTTGGATGGGTGAAGATTATGATTATCCACTCAAATTATATAGAGGAGTAGCTGTCGGTCCTCTAGTCAACGAAATAAATTGGGGTGAAGAAGCAGAAATATTACTTAATCCTCTTCTCACAGCAAACGAAGGATATGGCCAAGCTATAGCCATCTATTATTTTGATGGACCTTATTTCGCTGCGGATAATCAGGCTGGGGTTACTATCCTTGGTCGCTATGCGATTAATAATCAGCCAGCCATCATTGCTGGACGTTATGGTCAGGGGAAATATCTATTATTTGGTCCTCATCCCGAATTAGGCGATTACAACCAACAACAAGATGGAAACGATACAATTGGGAATAACGGTACTCAGTGGCCTTGGCTCTTTTCAGTGCTAATCTGGTTTAGCCAGATGTAGCGGAAATACGATGTGATATAATTTAACGTATAGAAAATATGAACAGGAAGGTGTAACTCACTCAATGCGCCGTATTGCTTATTTTGGATTGCTGCTTGTGTTTGCGATGGTTTTTTTTCTCGCAGGGATCAAAACCGGGGCTGTATATCCACCGGAAAATTTATTTAACCAAAAAACCAGTCAGGTTGGTGATTTGGTATCGGGAACAGATCAAATCAAGGAAAGCCAAGACTCTGAGCCTGATATTAGAACGGTTAAACTGATTTCAGCCGGCAATATCATGGCTACTGAAACACAAATCAGTCAGGCAAAAATAGATGAAAATAGCTATGATTTCAGTCCAAGCTTTGATTTCATTTCTCCTTACTTGCAGGAAGGAGATTTGGTCATAGGAGACTTAGAGGTTTCCCAAGCTGGCCCAGATGTCTCTTATGGTGGTTACAGCGGTTATACCGGTTGGCCTCTTTTTAATTCTCCACAAGAATTAACGGATGCGCTTTATGATGCAGGGATTAATATTTTCAATCTGGCTAACAATCATGTCCTAGATCGCGGTTATGACGGATTAATGAATACCATCGATCATATCCGTGGTATGGGAGCTATTACAATTGGAGCTTATAAAAGCAGTGATGAACAGGAAGAAATTCTGATCATTGAAAAAAACGGTATAAGCATCGCCCTAATTGGCTATACCTACAGCACCAACGGCAATTACATTCCCGAAGGTCACGAATACATAGTTAATCATACCCCTGAATTTCTTGATATATCACCAATAATCGAAGACATTCAGACTGCGATTAAAAAGGGAGCAGACTTAGTAGTTGTTTTTGCACACTGGGGAGCCGAACATGCTCATGAACCACAGCCAGAATATCTTCGCCTCAGAGCAGAAGAAATGGCCCAAGCCGGTGCAGATTTAATCATCGGAGGCCATCCAAAGTGGATTCAACCATTGGAATGGTTTTTTATCGAGTCAGATGATGGATCAACACGAGCTGCCCTAGCTGCTTATTCGCAGGGAAGCTTTCTTACTCATCAATACGCAGGTGACGGTTACAACGAAGTGTACAGCGAATATAGTATTTTATTAGACGTTGATGTTACGAAAGATTATCATACTGGCGATACTTGGATTAGTGATGTCGATTATGAAATATGCTGGGTAAATCGTCACTGGCGGCATAGAGTTCTCCCTCTCTCTGCAGTATTTGCTGCATCTCCTGAAAAATTTCAGCTAAATGAAAGTCAATATGAGCGTCTAAAAGAGATTAGTAATTTCAGTAAAGAAGTAATTGAACTATATGGCTTTTCTGACTCAATGAACCGTGTTTTGAGCATAGCGGAAGAAAATATCAATTCTATTCATGAACACTAATAGTGGTAAAAGGAATTAAGGTCCTAAGGAGTAGTAAAAAATGAAGATCGGTGTATTTACCGACAGTTACCGGCCCTACACTAGCGGAGTGGTGAGATCGATTGATCTTTTTTCCCGCGAGTTTAGTAACCGTAACCACGAAGTATACATATTTGCTCCTGATTATCCCCTGGCAAAACCGCCAAAGGAAGATAATGTTTTCCGGTTCGCTGCTATTCCAGCTCCTACAATCCCCGAATTTTCTATACCGTTGCCGATTTCAATCCAGCTAAGCAAAACAATCAAAGAAATCGGGCTAGACATTATACATGTCCATTCACCTTTTTTGATGGGTAGTTTGGGTGCCCGCGCCGCCAGGAGACATCGGTTACCTTTAATTTTTACTTTCCATACTCTTTATGATCAATATGTCCATTATATCCCTTTCGCTGAAGATGCCTCAAGGAGAATTGTTCAACTAATCTGTCGCGATTTTTGCAACCGTTGCAACATGGTAATCGCTCCTTCACAATTAGTAGTAAACTATTTAAGGCGGATCGGTGTAAAATCGCCTACCACATGTGTTCCCACTGGGATTGATCTTAATGAGTTTGCTAATCTTAACCATAATTGGTTAAGGGAGAACTATGCCATCAATGAGACCCAAACGACCCTATTATTTGTCGGTCGCCTGGGGAAAGAGAAGAATGTTCATTTTCTCTTGAAGGCATTTATTGAAATCAATAATATTTATCCCGAAACTGTGCTCATTCTTGTCGGACAAGGACCTCAGGAAGAAGCACTGAAGAGATTCTGCCGGAAAAATAAGATCAGCGAAAAAGTGTTTTTTACCGGTGTTCTTCCCCGTCATAAGATTGTTCATTGTTATGCCAGTGCCGATCTCTTTATTTTTCCCTCAGTTACCGAAACACAGGGTTTAGTAATCGGAGAAGCCAAGGCTGCCGGTTTACCGGTTGTAGCGATCAGAGCATTTGGACCAGCTGAGATAGTCTCACACGGAGAAGACGGACTATTAACCGACCCGAGCTTATCTGCTTTTACTGAAGCAATCCTGGAGTTACTTGACAATCATGACTTAAGACGCAAAATGGCCCAAAAGGCCCTTGAAAATGCATTAGAAATATCGTCTGTAAGGACTGCTGAGCAAATGCTTTCGATTTATCAAAAATTAATTGAAAATAAGAGTAGTGCACCACGCAAATGGTACCCATATCGCAAGCGCCGCAGATTCTTTGATTTTTAGAAATGTTTCAAGCTCGCTATTGCATCTGGATCACGGTTTGAGTATAATGTTTATTGTTGTTGCGGGATGGTGTAGCGGTAGCACGGATGACTCTGGATCATCAAGCCAAGGTTCGATCCCTTGTCCCGCAGCCATAATAATCAGCCCCCTGTTTTTTATAACAGTGGGCTTTCTATTCACGTTCTAATCATATTCACTTACTGCCAAAAGGAGGAAATAAAGTGTTAAACCTGATAATTGGGATAGCCCTGATCGCAGTATTTTTCATATTATTTTTCATGCTGAAAAGTGGTTATAATAAAAAAGATCGTTAAGGTTGCAGTAGTTACTTAGATTGTTGTCTCTTGAATGTACGAAATTGCTCTGTCTAACCTGAGTATGGTTTTTTCGCGTCCCAGTAACTCCAGTATATCGTATAACCCTGGCCCACCGGTTAAGCCGGTTACGGCCATACGGACCGGCTGAATAATTTTTCCAATTGAAAGATCGTTTTGCTGGCTGTAACACTCAAATTGGGTCTCGATCTGATCATGAACAAAAGGGTCTAGCGTTTTTAATCTGTCGCGAATCTGCTTTAAAACCTCAGCAGCACCTTCTCTATAAAATGCTTTTTCCATTCCCTTTTGATCAAATTCATATTGATCAGTAAAAAAATAGTTTGAACGATCAGCCAGTTCGACCAATGTTTTAGCTCGTTCCCTGTTCAACGCAATTACTTTTTTCAGATAGGAGAGTTCAGCCGCATTCGCATCTGCTCTAATTAAGCCTTTGTCTGTAAAAAAAGGTTGGGCTAAACGAATTAATTGATCAAGATCATAATTGCGAATATAATGGCCATTCATCCAGGTGAGTTTCTCCAAGTCATAGATAGCAGCTGTTTTCGTGACTTTTTTAAGCGAAAATGTTTGGCACATTCTTTCAAGAGTGAAAATATCGTCTTCGTCCCCGCTTCCACCTGGTGACCAACCCAGTAAAGATAAATAGTTAATCAACGCTTCCGCTAAAAAACCTTGGCTGCGAAATTCTTCAACGGAAGTTGCTCCATGCCGTTTACTCAATTTACTGCGGTCCGGCGCCAAGATCATCGACAGGTGTGCATATAATGGGAGGCTGTAACCGAGCGCTTGGGCGCAAAGAATCTGCCGTGGTGTATTGGAGAGATGTTCCTCGGCACGAATTACATGGGTAATCTTTAAAAGTAGATCATCGACAACACTGGCGAAATTATAGGTTGGTAGGCTGTTTGATTTGATAATAATGAAATCATCGATTCCGCTATTTTCAAAGTGGACTTCTCCCCTAATTAGATCAGGGACAATCGTTTCGCCTTCCCTGGGAGTTATAAGTCTGATCACTGATTGGATTCCGTTTTTAACTAATCGATTTTCTTCGTCAGGGTTAAGATTGCGACAAGTTCCGGGATATTGAAACGTTCTATTTTCTTTGCGAGCCTGCTCTCTACCTTTTTCTAACTCATCCATACTGCAATAGCAACGGTACGCTTTCTTTTCAGCAATCAGTCTTAATGCTTCTGCCAGATAGAGATTATCCCTTTTCGACTGGTAATATGGACCTTCGTCCCACTTTAATCCAAGCCAGTTTAGTGCTTGAGTCAGTTTTGCAGTGAGTTCAGGTTTAGAACGTGCTGTGTCAGTATCATCAATTCTCAACACGAAGGTTCCGTTAAACCTGCGAGCATACAAATAATTAAATAATGCAGTGCGGGCCCCGCCAATATGAAGTTCTCCAGTTGGACTGGGAGCAAATCTTACTCTGATGTCAGACACAGCAACCTCCGTTCATCAGTTTAATATCGATAGTAAAATACCAGCAGCGACTGCTGAACCAATCACACCGGCAACATTAGGTCCCATGGCATGCATTAATAAATAGTTGTTGGGATTTTCTAATTTGCCAACAGTTTGAGAGACACGAGCTGCCATGGGAACAGCAGAAACTCCTGCTGAACCTATCAGCGGATTGATCTTGCCACCGGTAATAACATATAACAACTTACCCATTAACACACCGGCAGCAGTTCCAAAAGCAAAAGCGCTTAATCCCAGTAAAATGATCTTAATTGTATCAGGGGTCAGAAAATAGACAGCTGTTGCTTTTGCGCCTACTGTGAGGCCTAAAAATATGACAACGATATTGTTTAGTTCATTTTGTGCCCCTTTACTTAAGCGATCAGTTACACCGGTTTCTCTGAGTAAATTACCGAACATTAGCATCCCGAGTAGGGGGATAGCTGCCGGCAGCAGCAAACCGGTTAGGATTATGACAACAATCGGAAATAATATTTTTTCCGTTTTTGTTACCGGTCTTAATTGCTCCATGACAACAACACGTTCTTTTTTGCTGGTTAATATTTTCATGATCGGTGGCTGAATAATTGGAACTAGTGCCATGTACGAGTAGGCCGCAATGGCAATTGAACCCAGCAATTCAGGTGCCAGTTTGTTTGCTAAAAATATCGCAGTCGGTCCGTCAGCACCACCAATAATACCAATGGCCCCAGATTGTGGAGCAGTAAAACCAAGGAAAAAAGCACCAATGAAAGTTAAAAATATTCCAAACTGAGCAGCAGCGCCTAATAATAAAGTAACCGGGTTAGCAATTAAAGGACCAAAATCGGTCATTGCACCGACACCTAAAAATATTAACGGTGGATAAATCCCTAATTCTAACCCCTTTGCCAGATAGAAAAAAAGCCCGCCGAGCAGATCTCCCGATTCAGCCTGCATTAAACCACCAAGTGGCAGGTTAACTAGTAGTATTCCGAAACTGATTGGGACCAATAACAGCGGTTCATATTTTTTTGCAATGCCAAGATACAAAAGAAAACAGGCAATTACAATCATGATCGCATCATTTAGCTGAATATTTGTAAAGCCAGTACCGGAGATAAATTCTGTAAGCAGGTCAATCAAGTTAGATCAACCCCTTTCATCTTCATTGCCAAGTATTTTGTTAGGAACTGTTATGTTAGGAAAATGCAACTAATGGATCTCCACTGTTTACTGTATCACCTTGTTTTACGTAAACTTCTTGAATAGAACCATCCTGGGGAGCCGTCAGCTCATTTTCCATCTTCATTGCCTCCAGTACTATTAAAACATCCCCAGAGCTAACCATGTCTCCCGCTTTTACTTTCACGTCGAGCACGGAACCTGGCATTGGTGCTTTAACAATCAGATCTCCTTCGGCAGTCTGCACATTATCCTGTTTCGGTGGTTTATCTGTAATTTTTCCGCCAGTAACTGTTTTAGCGGCAGTGGTTTTAACTGCAGGATTTTCTGCAGGAATCTTATTCGGAACTGATGATTCCGTTCCGGTATTTTGATTCAACTCTTCAACTTCAACATCGAATACTTTACCATCGACTGTTACTTTAAATTTTTTCACTATCTTAAATTCCTCCTGGTCTTGTCGATATCAATTGCACCCTGCATCAGGATTTTACGACCTATAATCTGCCAGTTGTTGCTTACCGGCACCGCAGCAGATCTCGGTTTGACTATTATTTTACCGGTTCTAACCAAACCACCCTGACTCTCAAGATAGCTAGAGACAGCTGCAGTGATTGCCGCAATAACCGCAGTCTGGTTTAGATCATTTTTTTCAGACAAGTTATTACTTTCGAGTGGTCTTTTCTTACTGGATAGACGATCAGAGCGCGAAAATATGCGGCTGAAGAAAATTAGAATGCCGTATAATAAAAATAAAGTAACTAGAACAACAGTGAAACCGATTACCATAACTTGAATGGCAAATTCAAATTTTCCCATATTCAAAATACCCTCCGAGGCTCACATATTAATGATTGTAGCATTTTATTAAACAGTTGAAAAGAAAAACAGATTATTTTTGTTAAATTAATTGTAAGTAGCAGCGGCTCGTAAATCTTCAAAATAACAAAAGTTTATAGCCCTCTCAGCGGGGTAACTATAATTATCCAGGTTTTTACCGTGAAAATCAGATCCGCCGGTTATTAACAAACCATTATTTTTGGTAATCTGTAATAGTTTGGCTGTCATTGCCTTGTTATGGTCGGGGTGAAATACTTCCACACCTCTTAAGCCCATTTGAATTAGGTCTGGCAGCATGGTAATGCCAATCATTCCAGGATGGGCGATAACGGGGATCGCCCCACTAATTTTAAGCAAATTCATTGTTTCCTTGAGACTATAGGTTTTCCTCGGAATATAGGCCGGCTTACCAAATCCCAGATATAATTTGAAAGCTTCATCCAGGCTGCCAACATACCTATTTTCCAGCATGACACGGGCCAGATGCAGCCTTCCCGGAGCGGCATAACCTGCTTTACTGACTAAGTCATCATAGGTTAATTTGAACCCCATTGAATTTAAAAGAGCAATTGTATTTTTCATGCGTTTAAAGCGTTGATCTTTTAAGTGACAAAGCTTGCTGTTCAGAAAATCCAACTTTCTTGGATAATAACCAAGAATATGGATTTCCCGCCTTTCTTCCACAACACTTATTTCTACACCGGGAACGAATTCGAGATCAAAATTAGCTGCAGCATTTGCTGCTTCTTCAAGACCGGTCAGTGTATCGTGATCAGTCAAGGCTGCAGCGGTGATTCCTGCTTCCACAATGATTGCTATTAACTTTTCAGGACTGAACAATCCGTCTGAGTGGTTACTGTGCAGATGCAGGTCAACTTTTTTTAGATTATCTTCTGACATTTGTATTCTTTCTTATATTGAGCGATTTTCTTTTATTTCAAAAAAAAACCCTCCCAGTTTTTAAGAGGGCGCTGGAATGCAAAAATATTTACTACTATTATCGAGGTTCAATAATTAATTTTATTGCCGTCCTCTCTTCACCATCAATTTCTATATCCGTAAAGGCCGGTATACAGATCAAATCAATACCGCCAGGGGCAACAAAACCCCTTGCTATAGCTACTGCCTTTACTGCTTGATTTAATGCTCCTGCTCCGATAGTTTGAATCTCTGCATTGCCTTTTTCTCTAAGTACCCCGGCTAGGGCGCCTGCTACAGAATTTGGGTTCGATTTTGCCGAGACTTTTAATACGTCCAATTTTAGATGCCTCCTTTGCGGATTTATCTAATCTATTCGGTCTTTGGTCGAAATATCCTGCCAGAATTATATGAATAATTTGATATGATCTATTTATCAATCTCATATATTCGTTCTATGGCTAATGCTTTACCAGTGAAGTCATCAATTTCGATTAAAACAGCATTAAAGAGAACTTTGCCCTGGCTAATATTAAACTGTTGGGGGATCTGACTTAAAAACATTTTTAGCGGTTCAGACTTATCGACTCCGAGTATTGAATCGTAGAGACCAACCATTCCAACGTCAGTGATATAAGCAGTGTCATTAATCAGGATCCGTTGATCGGCAGTCTGAACATGGCTATGAGTGCCAACTACTGCACTAACCCGACCATCTAGATACCAACCCATTGCCTGTTTTTCTGAAGTTGCTTCGGCGTGAAAATCGATAATAATATTTTTTGTATAATCAGTATACCTTTCCACTTCACGATCAGCGGTCCTAAAAGGGCAGTCAACAGCTTTCATAAATATCCGACCGATTAAATTAATAACTGCAAGTTTTACTTTTCCACCCTTACCTTTTATTAATACCGAGCCAAGACCTGGAGTGGTCTCCACTGGATAATTAGCAGGTCTGATGATTCGATCTTCTTTTTCGATAAAGTTGTAAATATCTTTCTGATCCCAGATGTGATTTCCACCAGTGATTACATCGATCCCTAGTGAACGTAATTCCAGAAACACTTTCTCGGTTATACCAGCCCCACCGGCAGAATTTTCTCCGTTTGCAAGGATAAAATCGGTTTTGTGTTTTATTTTTAGATCATGTAAATTATTTTTCAGGTATAAGCGCCCTGGTTTTCCGACTACATCTCCGATAAACATGATCCTCAAAGCCAACTCTCCCCTGTCGATAATCTGTCTTTGTAAATGATCAGAAAGTGCCCGTGATGGGCACTTTCTGTACGCAAGTCAGTCTAATCATAATCAATTTGAATGCTCTACTTGGCATAATCAACTGCTCTTGTTTCGCGAATAACAGTTACCTTTATCTGACCGGGATACTCCAATTCGCTTTCTATCTTCTTCACAATATCTCTTGCAACCTGGATCGATGCATAATCATCAATCCGTTCCGGTTTGACCATGATCCTAATTTCCCGGCCGGCATGGATGGCATAGGATTTTTCAACACCATCAAATGAATCAGCAATGTTTTCCAATTTTTCAAGTCGTTTAATGTATGCTTCAAGAGTTTCACGACGAGCACCTGGACGGACTGCGGAGATAGCATCAGCAGATTGAATTAAAACTGCCTCCATAGTTTTAAAATCCGTATCTCCATGATGGGCTTCGATAGCATTGACAATAGATTCAGATTCCTTGTACTTTTTAGCTATTTCAGCACCAATAAATACATGTGATCCTTCAGTTTCATGGTCAATAGCTTTACCAATATCATGAAGTAAACCCGCCCGTTTAGCAAAATTAACGTCAAGCCCAAGTTCAGAAGCCATTATTCCAGCCAGATGAGCTACTTCAATTGAATGCTGTAAAACATTCTGCCCGTAGCTGGTCCGAAAACGCAATTTACCAAGAAGATAAACTAATTCGGGATGAATTCCGTGAACTTTGGCCTCAAATGTAGCACGCTCGCCTTCTTCCTTGATTTGATTTTCAACCTCTTTACGTGTTTTCTCGACGATTTCTTCAATTCTTGCTGGATGAATTCGTCCATCGCTAACCAGCTTTTCAAGGGAAAGACGTGCTACTTCCCGTCTGATTGGATCGAACCCCGATATGATAACAGCTTCAGGGGTGTCATCAATAATCAGATCAATCCCGGTTAATGTTTCAAGTGCCCTAATGTTGCGTCCCTCGCGTCCAATAATCCTGCCTTTCATTTCATCATTGGGAAGTGAAACGACTGAAACTGTACTTTCCGTAACATGATCGGCTGCGCAGCGCTGTATCGCCAGAGTTACAATTTCACGGGCTTTTTTATCGCCTTCAGCCTTAGCCTGATTTTCCATATCTTTTACCATCACTAGCATTTCGTGCTTAATTTCTTCTCTGACCCTTTTTAGCAGAAGCTCTTTTGCTTCCTCGGATGACATTCCCGACACTCTTTCCAATTCAGTAAGTTGTTGCTGCTGCAACTGTTCCAATTGTTCGCGGAATACCCTATTTTCTTCTTCTTTTCGGCGTAGATCTTCTTCTTTTCGTTCAGCATTGGCTGTTTTACGATCAAGAGTTTCTTCTTTTTGGAGAAGCCGTTTTTCCATCCTTTGGATTTCTGCTCGCCGTTCTTTATTTTCTCGTTCAACTTCTGTACGTAGTCGATGTGCTTCTTCTTTAGCTTCAAGATGTTTTTCTCTTTTTATTGAGTTTGCTTCTTGTTCTGCTTCTTCTAAGATTTTTTTTGCCGCTGTTTCTGCTGAAGATATTTTAGCTTCAGCAATTAATTTGCGAATAAAATAACCGCCACCCAAACCTAATACCAGGGCAGCGATGATCATCAATAAACTTTCTAGCATATTAATTCACCTCCGTTTCACTATTTTCGTTTCTCAAAAACAAAAAAGCTGTGTTCAGAACACAGCTTACAGAGAAAGGTCGGAAAAGGTACAAATGTAACCTTTAACCAAAATAATTATTTATTTATGTTCAATCCTCAGTATCTGGTGATACCAGGCTCTCTCTTGTTAGTCATGCTCTGATCTATCAAAAATATAAATATTTTTCCTTTTTTATTGTAGACCTAATCATAATCGATGTCAAGGCAACTGATGATGCGTGTTATTAATCTAGATCTTTTATTCCGTCAGTCCATAATTTTTAAGCGCTTTAAAAATCAAATGATTACTGAACCCACGTCGCTGCAGGAAAGATATTTGCCGAGCCAACCAGCGCTGATCGAAATTGCTGTTTTTCTGAATTCTTTTATTGATTAAGCGTTCAATAGTTTCCAACTCTTCATGGTCATTAATCAGAGTACTGATCAGCTCATCAACATGTTGGTTTTCAAAACCCTTGTTCAACAGTTCAAAACGAATCCGGTGTGACCCTATCCCCCTATCTTTGCGATATCGAATAAAATCCTGGGCATAAAGACGATCATTTATATAACCAAGTTCTTGCAGCTCGGTGATGACTGTATCACAAACTTCAGGGCTAAACCCTTTTTTACTTAAATAATCTGACGTTTCTTTTTTAGTTCTGGACCGGTAAGTCAGATAACGAAAGAGAAGTGATCTGGCTTTTTTGTACTGCTCGTCATTATGCATAATTAATCAGTTTCTTTCGATTCTAAACCCTGGGTTTCCTGCTGTGTCCCAGGTATAGGAAGTCCGGCAGCCTCTCTTACTTTTTGTTCAATTTCATCACGCATTTTTGGATTATCTTTGAGAAAATCTCTAACATTTTCCCTACCCTGACCTAATCTTTCATCGCCATAAGAATACCAGGCGCCACTTTTATTTAATACTTTATATTCAATACCCATATCAATTACTGATCCTTCAGCAGATATACCAGTTCCGTACAATATATCGAATTCAGCAATTTTGAATGGTGGAGCAACTTTATTTTTAACTACCTTAACCCTGGTACGATTGCCAATAATCTGATCTGAACCCAATTTCAAGGATTCAATTCTTCTGACATCTAATCTGACCGAGGAATAAAATTTTAAAGCTCGCCCCCCGGGAGTTACCTCAGGATTGCCAAACATCACCCCCACTTTTTCCCTAATCTGATTAATAAAGATAGAACAGGTTCTCGATTTACTGATCACTCCCGACAGTTTTCGCAGAGCCTGCGACATTAAACGAGCCTGCAACCCTACATGAGAATCGCCCATTTCCCCTTCAATTTCAGCCCTTGGAACCAGGGCGGCTACAGAATCAATGACCAGGACGTCTATTGCACCACTGCGTACCAGAGCTTCAGCGATTTCAAGAGCCTGTTCTCCCGTATCTGGCTGTGATACCAGCAATTCATCAAGATTTACTCCCAGGTTAGTAGCATACTGCGGATCAAGAGCATGCTCGGCATCGATAAAGGCAGCATAACCACCCTTTTTTTGCGCTTCGGCAATAATATGTAGTGCGACGGTAGTTTTACCTGAAGATTCGGGTCCGAATATTTCAACCACCCTTCCCCGCGGTACTCCGCCAATTCCGAGGGCAACATCAAGAGTCAGGCTTCCGGTAGAAATTGTTGCGACTTCATATTTGACATCTTGCCCCAGCTTCATTACTGAACCTTTGCCAAATTGTTTTTCGATCTGTAAAAGGGCTACTTCCAATGCTTTGTCTTTTTCCAACTGGTGGTCCCCCTATTTATTTATTTATTGACAGCCTATTTCTTGGTCGGCAAATCTTTTTCCTGCTTAATAATTTTATAAAATTTTTAACGTTGAAAATCATGAACCTGTAGTGGATTGTAATGAGCACCCTGGGCAGTTAGGCGACTTTCGAACAGGATAATATTTTTAATCCATTCTGTGTCGGTTTGGAAAAGGGCTTCCCGTTCTAAGAATTGTCCAATCACTTCAGGGTCAAGAGGATAGCGAATTCGTCCCAAGGTTAGATGTGGTTTGAATGGTCGAGAATCTTGGACAAACCCAATTGCGGTCAGTCGTTGATCCAAAGCATTTCTTATTTTTTTCAATTCGCTTGTTCCCTGATCCGTACCTACCCAAACTACCCGGGCTTTTTCCTGGGTTGGAAACACCCCACAACCCGCAAAATTTAATCTGAATGGCACTGTATTTTTGGTGGCATCAACGATAATCCTACCAAGTGTTTCGAGCTTTTCCAACTCAACATTCCCGATAAATGAAAGAGTAAGATGCATTCCCTCAGGACGAACCCAACGCACCCCCTTAAGATAAGCTTTTAGATTATGCTGCAGTGTGCTTAACTGATGTTTTTGAGAGCTACCCAGTTCGACTGCGATAAATACTCGAAGTGTAATCTGATGAAGCCTCCTCTGCTTTCCTGTTTAGTTTATTAGCATTAATCGCAGAATATTAAGAGCCTGTTGGACCGCTCTCTCCTTAATTGTCCTCCGATTGCCGCTGAACAAGAATTTTTTTTCTTGAAACTGCCCATCTGGGACATTGGCAATAGCAATAAAGACTGTACCGATCGGTTGTCCCGAACCATCACCAGTCGGACCAGCTAAACCGGTAATGGCAATACCGTAATCGGCATTAAAAATTTTACAAACATTTTCAGCCATCGCTTTTGCTGCTGCCGCACTTACCGGCCCTTCATTGAAAAGAATTGTTTTTGATAATCCTAAAATATTCTTTTTTGCTTCATCGCTGTAGGCAACGACTCCACCTTTAAAATAATCTGAGCTGCCTGGCTGGTTAGTAATGAGATCGGACAGTAAACCTCCACTACATGATTCAGCAACAGCCAAGCTTAGAGTTCTCGCTTTTAGAAGATCTGCCACTGTACTAACAAGAGTCTGTTCGTTATCCCCAAAAATATGCTTACCAAGTAGATTGCGTAACATTTTTTCTGCTTCAGCTATCTCTGCCCTGGCTTTTTGATCATTACCGGTTCCTTTTATCTGCAAATCTACTTCCATGCCTCTGGCAATATACGAGATTGGATGATACTTCCAATTGCCTAAAGATTTTATTTTCGCTTCGAGCAGCGATTCGCCAATGCCAATACATTTAAGTGTCTTAACCAGGTAAACGCGATCATCAATCCGGTTTCGAAGGACTGGCAATACATAATGATCGAACATCTGCTGCATCTCATGTGGCGGACCAGGTAATAAAACGATTATTTTGCCTTGCTCTTCGATTATTGCTCCCGGTGCTGTGCCGATTTCATTTTTTAACATAATACTGCCTTCGATTATTTGCGCTTGCTTACAATTATTATCAGTCATTGTAAATCCGCGGTTCCGGAATAATGTTTTAAGTTCATCTAAGTATTGATGATCAAGGATCAGGGGTTTTTTTATTGCTGCGGAGACAGCCTCTCGGGTCAAATCGTCATCAGTTGGACCAAGTCCACCGGTAATCAGGACCAGATCGCACTTTTTTAACGCATTATTCAGTACCCTGGCTATTGCTTCCTGGCTGTCGGCAACAATTGCCATTTCACCTACCTGGATTCCTGCTGATTGTAATTTTTGGGTTAAGTAACTGCTATTGCTGTTCTCGATAAGTCCGGTAAGTAGTTCATTCCCAATACATATAATCTCAGCAATCAATAATCATTCACCTCATCTAAGGTAATTCAGCATGGACACAAACAAGAACCGCAAAGAGATTATATGCGGAGGCGGAAATAATTTTTGCTGTTATCCAGTCTCCAACCTTTAAATCAATTTTTGTATAAATGTAAACTCCACCATCAACTTCCGGAGCTTGCTCTTCAGTGCGCCCGAAGTAAATATTGTGGTGATTTTCAAGCTTCCGATCAATTATAACCACTTTTTTCTTTCCAACAAATTTATGATTAAGGTAGTGACTTATTTTTTGCTGCGTAAACATTATTGAGCGATATCTTTTGGCTGCTACTCTAGCGGGTACCTTGTCGGGCATTAAATCTGCTGTTGTACCAAACTGATTTGAATATATAAAAGCTCCCAAATGTTCGAACTGATTTTTCTCGACGAACGATTTAAGCTCTTCAAATTCATTTTTGCCTTCTCCGGGAAAACCAACCATTACCGTGGTGCGAATAGCTATACCAGGCAATACTGAGCGCAATTTTGTCAAAAGATGGTTAATTTTCTCCCTGCTGTAATGACGTTTCATTCCTGATAATATTTTTTCGCTGGCATGCTGCAAGGGAATATCAAGGTAATTACATACCCGGGAATCATTAGCCATCTCAGTAATGAGATTTTTATTAATCCTTGCAGGGTAGGTATACATAATCCGCAGCCAGAATCGGTAGTTAAGTTTTAAGATCTTATTAACAAGCGAAGCTAGGTCTTCTGCGCTACCCTGTTCAGAGCCGTATGCTGTGGTATCCTGAGCGATTAAAACAATTTCACGGGTTCCATGTTCAAGCAGATTTCGAATTTCTTCAACGATATCCTCAGTGTTTCTGCTGCGATATGGACCTCGTATTTTTGGGATTAGACAGTAACTGCAGTTGTTGTTACATCCTTCGGCTATTTTTACATTGGCAGAATGAGCTGATCTGGACAGAATACGTTTTGCTAAAGGGCTGTAGATAGAAGGAGCCTTAATCTTAATAACTGCTCTTTTTCCCGTAAGTAGTAATTTGATGAAACGTTTAAGGTGTTTATAGCTATGAACCCCGATTGCCCCATCAATTTCTGGAAGCATATTGAGTAAAGGAGTTCCTGCAGTTTCAACCAAACATCCAGCAGCAAAGACAAGAGGATATTTGCCTTGCTTTTTTTTTGCTAGCTTCAGCAAGGTTTCAATAGATTCTTTTTGCGCTTCTTCAATAAAGCTGCAAGTATTGATCATCACCAGATCGGCATTAGCCGGATCATCAGTTACAACAAAGTTGAGATTGGAAAGATAACCTAAAATTTCTTCGGTATCGATCCTGTTTTTTGAACAGCCTAGTGAAATACAGGCTATTTTTAATGGATTCTTGTTCGCTGGTTTTTTTATCAGCTTGCTGAACGCTTGATTTTGCACTACAAGGATTCTCCAAAATTTTCAGGTTTAAAATCGCTGCAGATTTTTGCTGCTTCTTCCTCGGTGATTAGTACTTCGCGGGGTTTGCTTCCTTCAAACGGCCCGACAATATTCTTGCTTTCCAAATCATCAATCAGACGGGCTGCCCTGGTATATCCAATTCGAAAACGTCTTTGTAACAAGGATATAGAAGCCTGCCCTGTACGAACAACAAGATCAACTGCATCAGGAAACAGGTCGTCGAGACTAGTTTTAGGATCTTCAACTTCTTCTATTTCAAAAAGATTCTGCTGTTGTTCATAATCGATCAGGCCCTGTTCTTTGATAAAATCGGTAATCTTCTTGACTTCAACTTCGCTGACATAAGCACCTTGAACCCGAAAAGGTTTTACTGAACCAACGGGATAAAAAAGCATATCACCGCGGCCGAGTAATTTTTCAGCGCCAGCCATATCAAGAATTGTTCTGGAGTCGAATTGTGAAGAAACAGTAAAAGCGATTCTTGAAGTAATATTGGCCTTGATTATCCCTGTCAGAACATCAACTGAAGGTCTCTGAGTGGCAACCAGAAGATGTATTCCAGCAGCTCTTGACATCTGTGCCAGGCGGGCTATTGAATCTTCCACTTCACCGGGAGATACGATCATTAGGTCAGCCAGTTCATCAATCACAACAACGATGTATGGCATCTTTTCCAATTCGGGATCTTCCGGCATAAGATCGTTATAGGCGCCAATATCCCGAATACCAAGTTTGGCAAAAAGATCGTAGCGTCTGCCCATCTCGCGCACCATATTTCTTAAGGCCAGGGCAGCTTTACGTGGGTCAGTTAATACCGGCATCAAGAGCTGCGGTATCCCATTGTATACACTCAGCTCTACGACTTTAGGATCAATCATTAAAAACCTGACTTGGTCCGGATTTGACTTGTAGATAATGCTAGTAATTATTGTGTTGAGACACACACTTTTACCTGCACCGGTAGCACCAGCAATTAACAGGTGCGGCATTGTAGTTAAATCAGCAATAACAGGAATGCCGGTTATATCTTTACCGAGGCCAATAGTCAGGGGTGACCTACTATGAACAAAACTCTGGTCTTCGATTACTTCACGTAAATGAACCAGTGATATACTGCTATTCGGAACCTCAATGCCTAGTGCAGCTTTGCCGGGGATCGGAGCTTCAATCCTGACCAGCGGTGCAGCGAGATTTAAAGCCAAATCATCAGAGAGGCTGACAAATTTACTTACTTTAACTCCTGCTTCAGGTTGAACCTCAAATCTTGTAACCGTCGGCCCGGACTGCACATGAACCACTTTCGCCTTCACGCCAAAACTATGAAGAGTATCTTCCAGTTTTTTGGCTCTTTCTCGGCTTTGCCGTTGATGTTGTTCCCCATTGGCTACAGGTAATGAAAGCAAATCGAGAGTTGGACATTGGTAAACTAGATGCTGTTTTGTTATTTTATTTCGATCAATTTCTTTTCTACCTGTCGACAGCGGTTTTTCTACCACGGTTTCTTCAGCTTGTAAAAAGTTATGATTAAGAACCTTTTCCGGTTCTTGATCATTTTTAATTATTTTTGGTTGTTCCGGCTCTTGCTTTGTTTCAATCATCGTGCTGCTCGGAATACCTATGCCATTAGTATTAAAATTAATATCATTGTAATGTCTGTTAGTAATCTTTTTCCCGAACCAGTTTATGATCAATCGGCCTGTACTTTCAAAGATGTTCACTATGCTGATCAAAATGTATTTTAACCCTTTAAAGATCTTTCGTATTAAATGATCTGCTTGTGTTAAGACTTTTCTGACAGAAAGATTGAGCACAAGCAGGATTGCGATCAGTGATAAGGCGCTTAGAATAACCAGGCTGCCTCTATTTCCGAACATAAAAATAAGGATCCCGGAAAATATTGAACCAACTAAGCCGCCTCCTTCTCGAGCAAAGCCCAAGGTAAGACTGGTGCGAAAAACATGAGCAGCTGATGAAAAGGGACCGTAAAAACGCATCATTTCCGTGTGGACCCAGGTAATAACCATCAAAGCAAGTAATAAAATACCTAGCAGTCTGTTTTTGATTTGAAACTTCCCCTGTGGTAATAAAAGACGCAGTGCAAAAACTAAAATGATGATCGATATGGCGATTGCAGCATCGCCTGCCAGATGACGCAGAATAAGATTTACATAAACCCCTATGCTTCCAGTTTGTCCAGGTTGGAAAAAACAAAGGATTGTAAAGAATGAAAATGCCAACAACATTATTCCTTTTACTTGTTGATGCATTTCCTTGTTTTTAGATTTTTTTCTCTTTCTGGCCAAATTACTCAACTCTCAATCAATGCTAGTTCAACAATAGTATAAAACATTTGTTCGTGCCTGTAAAGTAAACATTCAAAAGCTTACAGGTTGCTAAACAGTTCTAAAATAAATCTGTTAGCCCTGGCCAGCTTGTAATTATAACTAATATACCCAACACCCAGCAGTAAAAGGAGAAATAATGCAGTTTATTGCTGGTAAGAAGTTTGATAAATGTTTTTATAGCAAATAAACCTGAAATAAATGCAGTCAAAGCTCCCGCCAAATAATAAATTAGCAACTTTATATCAAACGATGTTGAAAAAAAGTGCTTTGTTTCAAGGAGCGTAGCCCCAAAGATTACAGGAACCGCAAGCATGAATGAATAGCGGATAGCGGTTTCGCGATCCAGCCCACGCCAGAGAGATCCAAAAATTGTTGATCCTGATCTTGAAATACCGGGAATTATGGCTAAAGACTGTATGAGGCCGATTAATGCAGCATCTTTTAGCTTCATTTGGTCCATTTTTCTGGAACCAACCGGAAGATATGCAAGCAGGAAGAGCAGAGTCCCAGTGATTAGAAGCATAAAACCGACCAAAATAGTTGATTTAAAAGCCAATTCTAAGTAATCCTTAAATAGCAGGCCAACTAGACCAGTCACCAAGGTTCCGGTCAACAAAAGGATCAAAAAATGACCTTGTTGTTTGTCTTTTAAAACATAAAATAGGGCTAGAAAATCTTTTCGGAAAACAGTTAAGACTGAGATCAGGGTCCCGAAATGCAATAACACTTCTAAGGTCACTCCGGGTTCTTCAAGCCCTAAGATGCTCTGAAATATAACCAGATGTCCCGAACTGCTGACTGGTAAAAATTCAGTTAATCCCTGGACCAGCCCCAATAATAAAACTTCCCACAGCGACAATTTTAATTACCCCCAATTAGCACGTTCATTGCTTTTGGCTCCAGTGTAAAGTGCATATATTCTCCGGTCAGGATTTCACCTTCCATGTGCAAAGGGTGAGATTCGCTTAAATAAAGTGTTATTTCTTTTGATCGGTACATGGCTGCTTGCTTTAAATGAATATGTTTACCGCTAAAAACTTTTGGGAAGTGGTATGCCAAGCTCAAATTATTCATATGATCAAGAACGCATATATCAAGAAGTCCGTCATCTTGAATCGCCTGGGGAAGTATTTTCATCCCTCCACCATAGGTGCTGCCGATCCCGACTGCCACCAAAACAGGCTTTTTCGTAAAACGATTACCATCACCAAGATCAATCTCCATATCAATTGGCCGATAAGAAAACAATGTCTCGAATACGGCATAGATATATGCCCAAATTCCATTGAGCGGTTTTATACCTTTATTAACTCTCTGCGCAACAGTCGCATCAAATCCTACGCCTACTGAGTTAATAAAATAGCGATTCATAACTTTGCCCAGATCAATCTTCTTAACCACTGCTCGTTGTAAAGCCTGACAAGCTTCAATCACATCGCGGGGCATATTAACACTCATCGCAAAATCATTGCCTTTGCCACCGTGAATAGCAGCCAGAACAGCATCGCTACCGGCCAACCCGTTTAATACTTCATTTACGGTCCCATCACCGCCGGCCGCAACAACGATGTTATAACCTTCTTTTACAGCCTGTTTAGATGCATCAATTGCATCTCGTGGCTCCTTAGTCTGATAAATATCGAAATGCAAATTAGCATCTTTAAAATAATTTTCGATTACAGGCATAAGTGCCTTGGCCCTTCCACTCCCGGCAATTGGGTTCAGAATGAATTTATAACGATTCATCTAATAGCCCCCTTTTCCATTTTTAGTACTTTTTTATTTGAAAAGAGAACGCTTAAGCGCGTTCTCCGGGACTAAATTGATAATCACTATTGCAGCTTGTTATCTTGAGTTGGAATATCAATGATAATTGGCATGATCATCGGGCGTCTGCCAGTGTGTTCATAAAAATATGATGATGCCGAATCGCGAATCCGCGACTTAATTTTATTCCATTCACTTAACTTTTCGTTATTAATTTTATTAATTGTTTTTAACAGAGATTCTTTTGAACCTTCGATCAGGTCAACTGACTCCCTGACATAAACAAAACCGCGGGTTATTATCTCCGGTCCAGCTAATAGTTTTCCATTATCCTGGTTGATCGCAAGCACGATAATAACAATCCCATCTTCAGATAGAATCTGGCGATCACGAATCACAACTTCTCCTACGTCACCAACACCAAAACCGTCAACCAAGATCCGCCCTGCCGGGACAGTACCGGCGAGCCTGCCTTTGCCATCAGTGAATTCCATGACACTACCGGGTTTGACGAGAAAAACATTATTTTCTGGAATGTCAAGATTTTGGGCGATTTTTGAACAATACGTCATCTGTCGGAATTCACCGTGCACCGGGATAAGATAACGGGGTCGCAGAAGATTAATCATCAGTTTGATCTCTTCTTCACTGCCATGCCCTGATACATGGACTCCTGATACAGCCCTGTAAATAACCTCTGCTTTTAACTGAAAGAGATTATTAACGGTTCGGGCTACTAACTTTTCATTTCCGGGAATTGGATTGGCTGCAATGATTACAGTATCACCTTCCCGGACTTCAACCTGCCGGTGCTCAGATTGGGAAATTCTAGTTAAAGCCGACATCGGTTCTCCCTGGCTGCCGGTAGTAATTAACGCCATTTTTTCAGGATTGATCTCCTTGATCTGATCGACATCAACCAAAACGTCAACCGGTATTTTTAAATAACCCAGCTCTGTGGCGATATTAACCGAATTAACAATGCTACGTCCAATCACACAAACCTTCCGCTCGTAACGGACAGCGGCATTGACAACCTGCTGAATACGGTGGATATTGGAAGCAAAAGTAGCAAGAATAATTCTGCTGTTCGACAAGCGGAATATTTCATCGATACTGTTGCCAACTACTTTTTCCGAAAGTGTATAACCGGGACGATCCGCATTTGTAGAATCGATCAAAGCAGCGACAACACCCCGTTTACCTATATCTGCCAATTTGTGATAATCCGTGATTCGTCCGTCAACAGGAGTTTGATCGAATTTAAAATCACTAGTGTAAACTATGATTCCGGCCGGGGTTTCAATAGCCAAGCCTACTGAATCAGGAATACTGTGATTTGTTCTGAAAAAATCGATCTTGAAATTCGCGGAGAGAACCAAGTTATTGTCCGGAACAATCTCATTCAGTTGTAAATCCTTTACAGGATGTTCCATTAGTTTCGCCTGTAAGAGCCCGAGAGTTAGCCTGGTTCCATAAATCGGTGCTTTAATATCTTCTAAAATAAATGGCATTGCGCCGATATGATCTTCATGACCATGTGTTAGTATAATTCCCAAAACATTAAGTTTGTTCTCCAGGATGTAAGATATATCAGGAATGACAATATCAACTCCTAACATCGATTCATCCGGAAATTTTAGGCCGGCGTCCATCAAAATACATTCATTGCCGACCTGCACTAAAAACATATTTTTTCCTATTTCACCAACCCCGCCAAGCGGAATTAATTTTACTACCTGATTATGATTTTTTTTAGACAAATTAATCCTCCAATATAGTACCTAAAATAATTATTAAGGTATTTATTTAGCGACCGCTGAAGTCAGACCGCTTAACACTTACCCTGTATGACCAAATCCACCATCACTTCGATTTGTAGCCGGAAGTTCTTCTTTTAGGGTCAAAATCGCCCTGGCTACCGGTGATAGAACCATTTGGGCAATCCGATCTCCGCGCTTAATAATAAAGGGTTCATCGCCTAAGTTAGCCAATATTATTTTTATTTCACCTCGGTAGTCGGAATCGATAGTTCCCGGAGCGTTTAAAATCACTATCCCGTTATTTATAGCAAGACCACTGCGAGGGCGAATTTGCAGCTCATAACCTGAAGGTACAGCTACTACTAATCCGGTTGAGATTAATTTCCGATCTCCCGGTTTTATTAATTCCGCTTCGGCAACTGCAGCGTAAAGATCCATCCCGGAAGCGCCCTCAGTCATATAGCGCGGCAGTGGAAGATCTTCAGCTGCACTTGTTTTTTTGATTATAACCTTAACGGTGTCCCAGTTGATTACTGCACCTCCACCGTTCCAGTTACCATTTCAATAATCATTGCAGTGTTTAGGGGCAATATTTTCTAATCTAATCCCGACGCTGACGCGATTTTTCCCGGCGTTCATGATCATTTCCGGCTCCTTCAGGCCTTGGCAGCAGGGCTTTTCGGGAAAGGTTAATCCTTCCTTTTTCATCAATATCGAGAACTTTAACTTCGATCTTGTCACCCAGTTTAACAACATCTTCGGTTTTATCGACGCGATGATGTGCGAGGTGAGAGATATGCAACAACCCTTCTTTGCCAGGTAATAATTCGACAAAAGCACCATAGCGTTCAACCCTGGTCACTTTACCTAAATAAATTTCACCAGCTTCAACATCTTTCACCAGTGCTTCAATCATCTGTTGCGCTTTTTTACCATTTTCAGGATCTACGGCAGCAATAAACACCCGGCCATCTGGTTCAATATCAATGCCCACTCCGGTTTCAGCGATTATTTTATTGATCATTCTTCCGCCTGGCCCGATAACATCTCTGATTTTATCAATACCAATCTGCATTTTTATCATGCGTGGAGCATTCGGAGATAATTCAGGCCTTGGAGTTGAAATGGTTTCGTTCATGATGGCCAGTATATGCTTGTAGCCCCGATCAGCCTGTTCCAAAGCTTTTTCCAATATGGTGCTGGAAATACCCTTGATCTTTATATCCATCTGAATAGCGGTTATGCCTGATTCAGTCCCAGCAACCTTAAAATCCATATCTCCAAGAAAATCTTCGACTCCCTGGATATCAGAAAGGATAGCAATATCTTCACCTTCTTTGATCAGACCCATGGCGATTCCCGCTACAGGACGCTTTAGTGGAACACCGGTATCCATCATCGACATTGATCCGGAACAGACACTGCCCATTGAAGTTGAACCATTCGATTCAAGGACTTCAGAAACGAGGCGAATAGTGTAGGGAAAATCATCTTCCGAGGGGACAACCGGCTCTAAAGCACGTTCTGCCAAGGCTCCATGACCAATCTCCCTGCGGCCGGGACCGCGCATAAACCCGGTTTCACCGACACTGTAGGGTGGAAAATTATAATGGTGCATGAAGCGTTTCGATTCTTCCAAACCAAGTCCATCCAGCAGCTGCACATCACGCAGGGCAGAAAGTGTGCAAACATTCATTACCTGGGTTTGTCCGCGGGTAAATACCGCTGATCCGTGAGTGCGTGGTAATACCGATATTTCACAGCTAATCGGTCTGATCTCTTCGGTTTTTCTCCCATCAGCCCTTAAACCTTTTTTAATCACCAATGCACGCATTGTCTCTTTTAACACAAGTTCGAAGATTTTTGCCAACTCAGTTTCTTGTTCAGGATATTGTTCGGCAAGTTCTTCGATCATGGCTGATTTTATAGTTGACAAAAACTCTTCGCGTTCTTTTTTTTCAACAATCTGAAACGCTGCTTCAATTTTATCCCTGGTCAGCACTTCTATTTTCTGCTGGATATCGTCAGAGATTTCTGCTGCAATAAATTCCATTTTTGACATGCCGTTTTCGGTAACCATTTTTTCCTGCACAGAAACAATTTCTTTGATTACCTGATGTCCGGCTTCGATACACTGCAGCAGTTCTTCTTTACTGATTTCATTTGATCCTGCTTCAACCATCATTACTGCTTCTTTTGTTCCCGCGAGCATTAAATGCAGGTCACTTTTCTGTGTTTCATCCTGGTTTGGATTAATGACCGGTTTCCCGTCGATTAAGCCGACGATAACCGCTCCTACTGGTCCGTCAAAAGGAATTTTTGATAGCGATAAGGCAGCGGATGCGCCGATAATCGACAAAGGCTCCGGAGGGCAATCCTGGTCCATCGATAATACAGTTGATACAATATGGACAGAATTACGGAAACTTTTAGGGAAAAGTGGTCTTAATGACCGATCGGTAAGCCGGCAGCCCAAGATTGCTCTTTCCGTTGGACGTCCCTCTCTTTTAATAAAACCACCTGGTATCCTGCCTACTGCATAAAGTCTCTCTTCATAGTCAACCGTAAGCGGAAAAAAATCGATTCCTTCGCGTGCTTCATCTGCAACGGTTGCAGTTACGAGAACAACCGTATCACCGTATCTCATCAAAACAGAACCACTGGCCTGTTTAGCCAGCCTTCCTGTTTCGAAGGTCATTTTTCTGCCTTGCAAATCAAGTTCATATACGTTCATATTTCTAGTACTCCTCTCATGTAAAAACACAACAAAACCGTAAACACGGGGGTAATCATCCCCCCGTGTTTATCGATTCTTTACTTTCTCAATCCAAGCTTGGCTAGAATTGCCTGGTAACGTTCAGGTGAACGGTCACGCAGGTAGTTTAAAAGGCCTCTCCTGCGCCCGACCATTTTCAACAACCCTCTTTGTGAATGAAAATCCTTCTTATGGATCTTTAGGTGGTCGGTAAGATAATTAATTCTTTCAGTCAGAAGTGCAATTTGCACTTCCGGAGAACCAGTATCGCCTTCATGCCTCTTGTGCAGATCAATGATCTGCTGCTTGCGTTCATTATCCAACATTAAGCTATCCTCCCTTATTATAAAACGCCGCAAGCCAAGCGAAACGTCGGGAAATCGTTTTCCCTAGCCTGCGGTTTAAACTATGATGATCTTAGCACACTACACCCTGCTTGTAAAGAAAGGGCACTTTCAGTAATACCTTCCTGCAATAATAACAAGAGATCACGCGCTTTTTGAATATCTTTTGCAATTTGTTCTCTGAGCATATGTGGTGATGGAAAATATCTGGTATCTCTTAATTTTTCTAAAAAGCAAAGCCGGATAGTTTGCTCATAGAGTGAACCATCAAAATCAAGAAGGTGCGTTTCTGCAGTTCGATCAGCATAATTATTAAATGTCGGTTTTAGACCAACATTTGTAACTCCGTAGTAGATATGATCGCTTATTTTACCTGCGGCAGTAAGATAAACGCCATCACCTGGCCAAAGCAGATTTCCATTAGTGGTCAAGTTTGCCGTAGGGTATACCAGGCGATGTCCAAGACCACTTCCACGGCATACCTTTCCTTCCCGGTAAAAAAAGTAATTAAGATATTCAGCCGCTTCCCGGACTGAACCTTCAATTAGCATTTTACGGATTAGTGAACTGCTTACGATTCTTTCTTTATAAGTCAGCAAAGGTTGCACGACTGTCATAAAACCTTTGTTATGACCCCATTTTATTAAGGTTTGTGCGTTACCGGCACCAAGACGACCAAAACGATAGTTTTCACCGATAAATACAGCGTTTACCTTTAACTTTTCAATCAGGATTTTCTGGATAAATTGTTCCGGTTCAAGTGAAGCGAGTTGTTCTGAGAATGGCTCGATAATCATATAGTCAACATCCAACTCAGCCATAATTTCAGCACGATCTACCAGATCTGACAACAAGGACACGTTTTTACCTTTCCTGAGCATATTCAGGGGGTGAGGGTTAAATATTAACGCAGCGCTCGCACCTCCTGCTCTTTGAGCCTGTCGAACAGCTGCTTTCAAAATAGCCTGATGGCCACGATGAATCCCGTCAAAATTGCCAAGAGCTAGATGCAAATTTTTGATATCCGGCGGAAACTGAACTAAATTATTAATAATCTCCATCTATTTGTAACTCCATCAGCATAAATTAGTATTAAGAAATTTTAACGTTTTTATCTTATATGCTTCATGATGCTTCATAATTTTCCCTAGCGCTAGAAACAAGCCATCCGTATTATAAAGTCTGTATACAAGATCATCGATAAAAACAGAGTGCGGTTTTTCCGGAAAAATATCTATAGTTTGACCATTCTGCAATTTTTCCAGCTCCAGATCGGTCATTACAAGAGCGGGTAAATGCTGAAGTGCAGAGTCCATCGGCAGGATAGCCGCTTCGAGTTGATTTTTGATCTCAAGCTGCCTGAGCTGATCAAGGGTAAACGAATTTTCAATACAATAGGGCCCAACCGCTGTACGGGTTAGGGCAGCAAGATAAGCTCCGCAACCGATTAAGTTTCCGATATCTACAGCCAGGCTTCGCACATAGGTACCACGGGAACAAATTAAGTTAATGGTAAGCTGCGGTTCATGATTAAAACGATAACTTTTAATTTCGAGTTGATAAATTTCTATCGTTCTCGATTTCCTGGGGACAGCCTTTCCTTCCCTCGTCCAGCGATACAAAGGGCGGCCTTTATATTTTAAAGCAGAATAAAGCGGTGGCAATTGCTGCTGTATACCCTGAAAAGTCTTTTCAATAGTGGCTAATTGTACTTTGTTTAAATGGGGAACTGAACTTTCTTTGATGACCTTACCTTCCGCATCTCCTGTCTCAGTAACTCTGCCCAAAGTAATATCTGCCAAATATTGTTTGGGAAGCTCAATGATAAATTCAGTTAAACGGGTAGCCTTTCCCATACATACAGGCAAAACCCCTTCGGCCTGCGGATCAAGGGTTCCGGAATGTCCAGCCTTTTTACTTGAAAATATCTGTCTGACAGCCTGCAGAGTTTGATGTGAACTGTATCCTCTAACTTTATTGATCACTACGATTCCATTTACCAATTTCTAACCCCTGGTATTAAAGTTCTTTTAGCATTTCAAAGGCTTCTCTTAAAACCTTCTCTTTCACTGTTTCATAGTTTCCTTGCAAACGGCACCCTGCAGCACGGACATGGCCTCCGCCGTTAAGCTTTCCGGCCAGGGCACTGACATCGAGTAACTTGGATCTGAAGCCCACCTTTACCTCACGATCACTTTCTACGTAGAACAAGATACCCAGTTCTATACCCTCAATATTACGGGTATAATTGACAATACCGTCCAGATCATCGGTTGTAGCACCACTACCAACCCGGATATCTTTGCTAATTGTCATTACAGCTACTGTTTGCTTGAGGTAAAGCTCCAAACTGGATATCGCTTCTTTTAGCAGAATGAAAAACGATAAGGGTCTTTCATCAAAAATCTTCTGCGAAAGCACTCCCGGACTAAGATCGTATTTCAGAAGCTCGGCAATTACCAGGTGAGTATGCGAGGTTGTGTTATCATACTTGAAAGATCCGGTATCCGTTGAGATTGCTACATATAGCGCTTCGGCGATTGGCTGATCGAGCTCAACACCCAGCTCTTTCAAGATACCAAATACTATTTCACCGGTAGCCGAAGCTTCTGAATCAATCAAGTTAAGAGAACCGAAACTTTGATTAGTCACATGATGGTCAATATTGATTATTCTAGCGAAAGACATCACCTGATCTTTAAAAAGACCAAGTCTTTCTTCATCGCTGCTATCTAAAACAATAACTACTTTTGAACTAGTCGAAGAAAAAACCTGATTATCGACCAGTTCAGCCCCTTTAAGAAAAGTGTATTTGCGGGGAATTGGTCCGGGTGTAAACATTTGCACCTTTTTACCAATTCTTTTTAACCCGGCGCCTAAAGCCAGCAGCGAACCAATACTATCACCATCAGGCAACATATGCGAAATTAAAGTGAAGTTATCGTCTTTCAGCAGGATTTCAATTATTTTCTCCCGATCGTTCATTAGATGTTCTCTTCATTATTCAATGATTTGATTACTTTTTCAATATGGGCACCGTATTCCATGGAATTATCGAGGAAAAAATTAATATCTGGTGTGTATCTTAACCTGATCCGCTTGCCAATTTCGCTACGAATGAAGCCAGAAGCCCTGATTAATGTTTGTAACGTTTCATTTTTATCAGTATCACTTCCGTAAACACTGATATAAACAGAAGCATAGCGCAAATCCTTTGATAGCTCAACTCCTGTAACACTTGTCATCGCAACAATCCGCGGATCTTTAATTTCACCAGAAATAATAGAACTGATATCTTTTTTTATCTGTTCGGCTACTCGCCGGACTCTGTTCTCAGACATCTTAAGCCTCCCACGCTCACTATAAACAACCGAGCCGGATCAACTTTTATTAACGGGCCACTTGTTCCATAATATATGCTTCGACGATATCTCCCTCGTGTAAATCATTAAAGTTTTCCAGTAATATACCACACTCATATCCCGCTTGGACCTCGCGGACATCATCTTTAAAACGTTTCAGTGAATCAATCTTCCCCGAGTCAAGTATAACCGTTCCGTCTCTAATCACCCTGATCAATGCATTGCGGTTAATCTTGCCTTCGGTAACATGCGAGCCGGCAATATTCCCCAATCTTGATACTTTGAAAAGTTGGCGAACCTCAGCCTGACCTTGAATCACTTCTTTCATAATCGGTTTAAGTAAACCGGTTACGGCTGCCTTGATATCTTCTATCGCTTCATAAATAATTCGGTATAACCTGATATCAACTTGATCCTGTTCCGCCAACTTACGTGCATTATTATCCGGGCGGACATTAAAACCAATTACGATTGCATTTGAGGCTGAAGCCAGCATAATATCGGATTCACTGATCGCCCCGACACCTGTATGGATAATCTTAATCTGGACTTCTTCTAGACTTAACTTATAAAGAGCATCTTGCAAGGCTTCAACGGAACCATGAACATCGCCTTTTAAGATTAGATTCAAATCTTTAACTTCACCTTCCTGGATCTGTTTAAAAAGATCATCCAGGGTTACTCTTTGCGTATACCGAGTCGCCTCTTTTAGCTTCATGGATCTTTTTTGGGCTACCTGCCTGGCAATGCGATCATCACTGACAACCTGAAAAAGATCTCCAGCTAGTGGAACTTCATTTAAGCCCTGTATTTCAACTGGAGTTGAAGGTCCGGCTGATTTAACTTTTTCTCCACGGTCATTAACCATTGCCCTTACTTTACCTGCTATTGAACCACAAATTATTGGATCGCCGACTCTCAAGGTACCATCCTGGACTAGAACAGTTGCTACTGGGCCGCGACCGCGGTCAAGTTTAGCCTCAATCACCGTTCCCCTACCAGATCTTTCGGGGCTTGCCTTTAATTCCGCAACTTCAGATAAAAGCAAGATCATCTCAAGCAATTCATCCAATCCGTCGCCCCGAATTGCGCTGACAGCGACAAATATAGTATCCCCACCCCACTCTTCAGCAACCAGGCCGTGTTCAGAAAGCTGTTGTTTAACGCGATCGGGATTAGCATCCGGTTTGTCAATTTTATTTACGGCAACCAAGATCGGTACCTGGGCAGCCTTAGCATGATTTATGGCTTCAATCGTTTGTGGCATGACACCGTCATCAGCTGCGACTACGAGAATTGCTAAATCAGTTACCTGGGCGCCCCTGGCGCGCATTGCCGTAAAGGCTTCATGACCGGGGGTGTCAAGGAAAACGATCTTTTTATCGTTGACCTTAACCTGGTAAGCACCAATATGCTGGGTAATACCACCAAATTCTCCTGCAGTTACATTGGCACTTCTAATGGCGTCCAGCAAAGATGTTTTACCGTGATCTACATGCCCCAACACGGTCACTACTGGTTTCCTGGGTAGTTCTTTCTTCTGATCGTCACCCTCAAAAGCAAGCAGTTCTTCTTCCACCGGATCTTCGATATAATCAAGATCATAGCCGTATTCATCTGCTACAAGCTCTATTGTCTCCTGATTCAAGGGTTGGTTAATATTGGCCATCACGCCTACTTCGAGCAAAAAACCGATCAATTGAGATGGTGTTATTTCCAGATGACCGGCAAGTTCACCGACAGAAACCTGCCCTTCCAATTTAATGCTAGGCTTTTTTGCTTTTAGCAGAGCTGCCCTTTTTTCTTCTTGAATTGCTTTACGAGCCTTCCTACTCGGAGCAACTGCTTTTTCTTCAATTACTTTTTTTTCTTTCTTTTTAGCCGGTTTCGATGGTTCTTCTTCCTTCTCACTTGTTACTTTTTCTTTTTCTACTTTTGGAGAATCCTGCGGTGGTTTCTCATCAGACTGTCCAGTTAAAACTGACATCACTCTTTTAGCTTCGTCATCAGTCAAGGTACTCATATGGTTATTAACTATAATTTCCATACTTTCCATTACTTCAATTAACTTTTTACTGGTTATACCCAGCTCTTTTGCCAACTCATACACCCGTACTTTACTCATTAAAACACCTCCATCAAGTAAACCCTCCCCGTTTTCAACCTTCTAAATGTCGGGTTTGTAACAAGAGTTCAATTAATTCAGCCTCCAACTCAGCCGATATCGGCTGCTGTAAATTCTTTTCCAGCCTCTTGCCCTTGATTGCATGCTTCAAGCAGTCTTCAAGGGGGCAAATATAAGCTCCTCTACCAGGTTTCTTACCGGTTAGATCAAGGACAATTTGCTGATCGGGAGTCCTTACTATTCGTATTAGCTCCCGTTTTGATTTTTGTTGTCGGCAACCAATGCAGGTTCGCATTGGAATTTTTCTTTTCCTAATCATTATTTTCTATTTCCTCTTCCGGATCAACTCCCGGGTTTGGATCTGGATCACTATCTTGGCTAAGATCTTCTACAGAGCTTTGATCGATATCAACTTCATTATCTTCATCTGATTTTTCAGCCAGTCCGATTGCTGAAAGACTTTTTTCTGTATATTGCGTCTCACTCGATATATCGACCTTCCATCCGGTAATTTTTGCGGATAAGCGGGCATTTTGACCCTCTTTTCCTATAGCCAGTGACAGCTGGTTGTCAGGAACAACAACTGTTGCCAGTTTATTTTCCGAATCAAGCATTACCGATGCAACCTTCGCCGGACTGAGCGCATTAGCGATGTATTCTTCAGTTTCTTCACTCCATTTTACGATATCAATTTTTTCACCTTTTAGCTCGGTGCTAATTGCTTGAACTCTACTTCCTTTTGGCCCTACACAAGCCCCCACAGGATCAATATCTTTGTTGTTAGAATAAACCGCTAATTTTGAGCGATATCCGGCTTCGCGCGCAGCAGCTTTGATTTCAACAATGCCTTCATAAATCTCCGGTACTTCCATTTCAAATAAACGTTTTAGAAAACCGGTATGTGTCCGCGATACGATGATTTGGGGTCCCTTGGTTGTTTTTTTGACATCGACGATATACGCTTTAACTCTTTCTCCCTGCCGATACCGTTCGTGGTTTATCTGCTCTTCAATGGGCAATATCGCTTCTGTTCTTCCCAAATCAATGATTACATTGCGCTGCTCGAATCTTCTTACCAATCCGGTAATAATCTCTTCTGTTCTGTCAACAAAACTTTCATAAATAAGTTCGCGTTCTGCTTCCCTGATCCGCTGAATAACAACCTGTTTTGCAGTCTGGGCGGCAATTCTTCCGAATTCTTTCGGAGTTACTTCCATTTCAATCAGATCACCAAGCTGGCAGCGTGGATCATATACTTTTGCTTCATAAAGGCTGACTTCCTGTTGTTCTGATTCAACATTCTCAACCACTTTAAGCTGGGAAAACACCTTAATCTCTCCGGTATCGCGGTCAATAGTAACACTTACCGCCGGGGCAGACTGATAATTTCTTTTATAAGCTGATATCAGTGCAACTTCGAGCGCATCAAACAGAATATCTTTACTAATCCCTTTCTCTTTTTCAAGGGAATCAAGAGCTGCAAAAAGCTCTTTATTCATTTTCCGCTAAACCTCCTTTCTTTCATTTGCTTTTCATATTCTTCGTCCCTGGTTTAATAGACCATCGATGAGCTTTTTGAATTAAACCGAAGGGTATCTCGGTCTCTAGACCCCCCTCACTTTCAACTGTGATAAAACCAGCATTAACATTCTTCAGCTTTCCGGCAAACTTATCTTTTCCAAGAATTGCTTCCGAAGTTGATATCTTAACCATATCTCCGATAAAACGCTTAAAATGTTCGATTTTTTTCAGAGGTCTTTCAGGTCCAGGTGAAGATACTTCAAGCAAGTAAGCATGAGGCAAAGGATCGTGTAAATCTAAAAGTCCTGAAATTGCTTTGCTAATTTCCTCACAATTTTCAATTGTCACCCCTGCGGAAGAATCAATACAGACAAATACTTTCCCCTGGCGCCCTGAATAGTAATTTAAATCGATCATTTCGAAACCCCTGTTCTCGATCAAAGGCTCAATCAATTCCACCAGTTTCTTTCTTGTATCTTCCCAGTTCATCTAAATTCCTCTTAAACAGTAAAAACCCTCTGTAACATGAAAGAGTGGGAAACCCCACCCTTCGCGAAAAATTCTTCCTTTTTTAATTTATCATAAAGAATCTCCGGATGCAATAGCGGCAGCTATTTTAGCCGGATATCTAAATCCTTGCAATCAGTTATTTACTATGATCAGCATTTAAAGCATAACGGATAATTTCCCAGTACATTCGTAATCTTGAAAATAAACCTTTCCAAAATCCGAGTTTTTCCTCTTTCATAATATGGGATAGATCCGGTAATTCTACGGTTACATTTTCAATATTCTGTTCCTCAACGTATTGGTGGAGGGCAACCTCAAGGCCAAAACGGGCCAGATCAAGATCGGAAAGATTTTCCAATATGTTTCGCTTTATCGCTCGTTGGCCTGAGAGAAATGGTGCAACTTTTTGTGCAAAATCAGTAATAATTCTACCTTTTTTAAAAACACCTGTTGTCATCAGCGCTTCCCCCTTAATCAGGGGAATGATTAAAGACTGAATATGCTCCGAGGTTAATCCGGTTAAATCAGCGTCAAGAATGAGAACGATTTCATTTTGACAATTATCAAGACCAGCTTTAACCGCACCACCCTTACCGCGATTCTCAAGCAATTCGATGATTCGGACTTCCTTAAAGGCTGAAGCGACCTGCACTGTCTGGTCCTCTGAACCATCACTAACAACTATGATTTCATCAATCAGAGGCGTAGCGATAATCGTTTTCAAAACAGGACCAATATTATCTTCTTCATTAAAGGCCGGAATAATCACCGTAGTTTTCAATAATCTTTGCCTGCTCCTTTTTTGTGATCAATCCGTTCTTTTTCCAATTCTAAACTTAAAACATTTAGAAGCTGATCAAGGTTAACTCTTTTGATCACCTTACCTTTCTTAAAAAGCAATCCCTTTTTTTGGCCGGCGCAAACCCCGATATCAGCTTCCCTTGCTTCGCCCGGGCCATTGACAGCGCAACCCATAACAGCAACTGTCAGCGGCAAATCGTAGTGTTCTAAAATACTTTCAACTTCATTTGACAGGCTGACCAAATCTACCTGGCAACGACCGCAGGTAGGACATGAAATCAACTCAGCATTAAAGCGGCGCAACTTCAGGGCCTGAAGAATTTTTTTGGCAATCTTAATCTCTTCAACCGGTGAAGCTGTCAGCGAGACCCTGATTGTGTCACCAATCCCTTCAGCCAAAAGCGTGCCTATGCCAATTGCTCCCTTAATCATCCCTGTCTCCAAGGGACCGGCTTCAGTAATTCCCAAATGTAAAGGATATTCAGTTTGGACTGCAAAAAGACGATTAGCGTTAATTGTTTTCAAGACATCAGAATCCTTAATTGAAACTACAAAATTTTGATAATTTATTTTTTCTAGGCTCTCAACAAAACCAAACACTGAATTGACCAAAGCTTCCGAAGGAGAATGTTTGTAAAGGTCGTACCATTTTCTTTCGAGAGACCCGGAATTAACGCCGATCCGCATTGCTAAGCCAAGGTCTGCTGCTTTACGTGCAATCTCCAGAAATTTTTTGTAACCACCAATATTACCGGGATTGATCCTAACCTTGCAAATACCATTATCCATAGCCGCCAGGGCCAGTTTATAGTCAAAATGAATATCGGCAATTACCGGCAGCGGACTCCGGCTGGTTATTACTTTAAGGGCATCTGCTGCTTCAAAGTTTGGAACAGCAACACGAATCAGCTCACATCCATTTTCAGCCAAAAGCTTTATTTGCTCCAGAGTCGCAGCAGCATCAGTTGTTTCAGTATTGGTCATCGATTGGATTGAAACCGGCGCCTGACCGCCAATTTCGAGTGTTCCGACCTTAACTGTTCGTGTTTTTCTTCGATTTCCGGTACTATTCATTTTATTTTTGATTTATGGTTAGCCCCTAAATCAGTTCTTCCCTTCGTTTTCGGTTGAAAACTAGTTGCCAGGAATAACATCCCAGCGAATCAGATCCTGATAAGAAATAAATAGGAGATAGAAAATAAGCAAGGCAAAACCGATGAAATGAATTAAACCTTCTTTTTCCGGTTCGATTCTTTTACCCCTGATTGCTTCGACTGCTAAAAAGAAAAGGCGACCGCCATCTAAAGCGGGAATCGGTAACAAGTTCATAATTCCTAAGCTGATACTAATCAGAGCAGTTAATAACAGCAGGTTCACCAACCCGGTTTGCGCCACTTCACCGATGACAAATACAATCCCAACAGGACCGGTGACATCGAGTGGCGCCTGGCCGGTAACAACCTGGAATATTGAAGTAATAATCATCCCAAAGCGTTGAAAACTGTTACTTAAAGAGGCAACGAAACGATATTTTTCTACCGGCGGCGCAATCCCGATCATGCCGCGTCCAGATTCCGGATCGATAATTGTTGTTAAGCTGGTATTAAATTGATCCCCGTTTCTCTCAATCAGTAATTTGATCTCCTGCTCTGGCTTAACCGATATATAAGTCAGCACGTCATTCCAATCTTCCACAGCCTGCTCATTTACTGCGACGATCAGGTCACCGCTCTGTAGCCCCTCGGTTTCCGCAGGCATCCCTTCAATTACCGTTCCAATTCTTCCACTGGAGGTTGTTGGTATTCCAATGATAAAGAAAAAAATCATAAAAAAAACAGTTAAGGCTAAGACGAGATTCATGCCTGCACCTGAAATAAGGACAGCCGCACGGCTGATCAGCGGTTTTTGCGGAAAGCTATCCGGTTCTTCGGCTTCTTCGGGGTTTTCGCCCAACATTCGGCAAAAACCGCCGAGAGGAAATATTCTTAAAGAATAATCAATATCATTTTTTCTCCAACCGATTAATTTTGGGCCAAAACCGATAGCCAATTCAATGACTTTAATGCCGGTTAATCTGGCCACAAAGTAATGACCAAGTTCATGAACCAGGATTAAAACCCCGAATATTAAAATTGAAGCAACGATCGTTTGCATTTTATCAATCCTTCCCACCAAATTGTTTCCCAATGTCTAAAGCCGTCATGCGTGCCCAATGATCAGCTTCAACAATATCATTTAGCTCAGGTGATTTAAGGTGTTGATGTTTGTTCATAACATCTTCAATCATAAGCGCAATCCCATTAAAGGAAAGCTCCTTTTTTAAAAACAGATTTACTGCTATTTCATTGGCGGCGTTTAAAACCGCAGGCATTGTTCCACCAAGCAATGCTGCCTGGCGTGCAAGCTTGAGACAAGGAAAATTATCCAGATCAGGTTTTTCAAAACTAAGGGTTGCCCCATAGGGGGAAAATGCTTCCACCTGACTTTTTTTCCGCTCAGGATAGGTTAGGGCAAATTGAATTGGTGTTCGCATATCCGGTACGCCTAACTGAGCAATTATCGATCCGTCAATATATTCTACCATAGAATGAACAATACTTTGACGGTGGACCACAACTTCAATCTGTTCAAGCTCAAGACCGAATAACCATCGTGCTTCCATTACTTCCAAGCCCTTGTTCATCATCGTTGCTGAATCAATCGTTATTTTAGCACCCATTTTCCAATTGGGATGCGCCAGGGCCTGTTCAGGACTGATTTTTTCAAGTTCTTTCCGCTTCATCCCGAAAAAAGGGCCGCCGGATGCCGTTAAATAGATGCGTAGAATCTCTTTTTTTGATAAAGCGGTCCATGACTGTTTGATGGCAGAATGTTCACTGTCAACCGGTAAAATCAATTTTTTACCGAGTAATCCCTCTCTCGCTAAGATTTCACCACCGACAACCAGGGATTCTTTATTCGCCAAGGCCACTGTTTTACCTGCTCTCAAAGCTGCCACAAGCGGCTCAAAACCGCTGAAACCGACGAGAGCTAAGACAATCAGATCAGCTTCAGGCCAGGTTGCCGCCATAATTTGACCTTGTGCACCACTCTCAATCCGACACTCAGCATTTCCAATCAAACTAGCAATACTAGAGGCGCTCTTATGATCGCTGAGCACCACTAACTGCGGACTATAACGTCCGACTTGATCAGCCAGCTTTTCATAATTGCGATTTGCGGTTAATGCAATAACTTTGTACTCGGGTTTTAAGCTGTCAACTACTTCAAGAGTCTGTTTGCCGATTGACCCGGTTGAACCTAGAATAGCAATATTTTTCAAAGTTGAACTCCCTTAAGCAGGTTGATAAAAATAAAAAAATAGTAAACAAAGGGAGCTGACAGCAATAAACTGTCCATTCGATCCAGGATCCCTCCGTGCCCCGGGATTAAACCTCCTGAATCTTTGACTTTTAGCTGTCTTTTTAGCGCAGATTCCAACAGATCGCCTAGCTGGGCAAATATAGCAATCCCCAACCCCAATATTGCCGCTTGCAGTGGATTAATTGGTAAGTAATCTGGCCAAAGAATTGTCATTGAAAAAAGAATCGTAGTCAATCCAAGAACTCCTGCCAACGAACCTTCCACCGATTTATTAGGGCTAATGAGCGGGGCAAACTTTCGCACTCCCCATTTAATGCCGATAAAATAGGCAAGTGTGTCATGAATCCATACGCTGAACAACAGAATATAAGTATAGAAAGTTCCTTCCGGAAGCATCCGCAAGGACACCATGTAACCTGCTAACACCCCGAGATAGATTATGCCCCATAACAGTAATGCAGATTCGGAAATACTAAACCGTCCCATATAAAACAAGGCATGTAAAGACAGTAGTACCAATAAGATCATCAGAGCCGCATAAAGAAACTGCTGCTGCTCAAGATAAAAGATCCAGATCATCAAGGTAACTCCAACAAAGCCGAAGGAAATAGGCAAATAAAAGCCCTGGCTTTTAAACATTTTATAGTATTCAAAGATCCCTAAGTTAACAGCAATCATTAAAAGCAGGGTATACCAAATCCCACCTAGATAAACTGCCCCGATGACAATCGGAATACCAATCAGAGCGGAAATAACTCGTAGATAAAACATCTGATCACCTTTTCTCGTGCTTAAACTTTTCCGTATCTTCTTTTACGTTTCTGAAATGCGTCGACCGCTTTTAGTAATTCCAGTTTTCCGAAATCAGGCCAATAAACATCTGTAAACCACAATTCAGTATAGGCCAGTTGCCATAATAAAAAGTTACTAACCCGTAGCTCTCCACTGGTTCTGATCAATAGATCGGGATCGGGCAGATCTTTCGTATAGAGGTAGCGGGAAAAATGCTCTTCTGATATTTGATTAATTTTTCCATCTTTAAAAGCTTTTTCAATCAAGCAATTGACTGCATTTAATATTTCAGCCCGCGAGCCGTAATTTAAGGCAAAGTTCAAGATCATACCGCTATTATCCTTCGTTGCCTCAGCACCTTCAGCAATGACTTTCTTCACTTTGTGAGGCAATTTGCTCTGATCACCGATCATTTTTACCTGCACATTGTTTTTAATTAATTCCGGCAGCTCTGTTTGAAAGTACTTTTCAGGCAAGCTCATCAGGTAATTCACTTCCCACACTGGCCGCTGCCAATTTTCAGTGGAAAACGCAAACAAGGTCAAGATCTCTATACCCAGGCTGTTACAATACCTTACAGTACTGCGTACTGTTTCCACACCCTGACGATGACCTTCGTGACGAGCCAAATTATGTTCAGCTGCCCACCTGCCATTTCCATCCATGATGATCGCAATATGCACAGGCAATTTTTCTGTGCGGATATGTGTTTCCAGATCCTTGATTTGTTGTACCGTCATTATTAATAAACCACCGTCTAGATAATAAACGACTCTCCCTTGCATCAAAAGAGAGAGCCTCTTCTTGATCAGATTATACCCGCAAATTATACAATCGGCTTGAAACCTCTGTCGCGTCAGCTCTCCCGGATTAATGCAGTAAAAACCATTAACATCTACCAAAACGATCTAACTTAAACTTCCATAATCTCTTTTTCCTTTAAGTCAGTTATTTCGTCGATCTCAGTAATTTTCTGGTTGGTAATATCCTGAATTTTTTCCTGGGAACGTCTGTGCTCGTCTTCAGAGATATCGCCTGATTTTTCCAGCTGTTTAACTTCATCATTGGCATCGCGCCTGATATTGCGAATACTTACTTTACTTTCTTCAGCTTTCTTCCGCAGATACTTAACCAGCTCTTTCCTTCTTTCTTCAGTTAGCTGGGGAATCGCCAACCGGATTACTTCACCATCATTGTTTGGCGTTAGACCAAGATCTGATTTAAGAATTGCTTTTTCAATATCGCCAATTGATTGTTTATCCCATGGTTGAATTACCAGGAGTCTCGATTCAGGGGCTGAAATGCCCGCCAGCTGGTTCAAAGGTGTCACTGTCCCGTAATACTCTACTTCAATTCGGTCCAAGAGAGCGGGCGTTGCCCTGCCGGCGCGTAAAGAAGCCAATTCACGCTGGTAAGCGCCGGTTACCTTTTGCATTCTTTCTTCGGTTTCGTTGTATACCAAGTCTAACATAAATTATTCACCTCTGATTATCGTTCCTATTTTTTCACCCATAATAACTTTTTTGATATTTCCGAGATTTAGACCAAATACAATTAACTTGATTTTATTGTCCATGCAAAGGGAAGCTGCTGTTGAATCCATCACACCGAGTCCCTGGTTGATGACTTCAATATAACTCAATTCGCTGAACCGAATAGCTGCGGGATTTGTCAGTGGATCATCATCATATACCGCATCAACTTTTCCCTTGGCTAAAAGAATGACTTCCGCTTCAATCTCAGCAGCTCTTAAAGCTGCCGTCGTATCAGTGGAAAAATATGGGTTACCGGTTCCTCCGGCAAAAATAACTACTCTTCCCTTTTCAAGGTGGCGCAACGCTCTTCTTCGAATATACGGTTCGGCAACTTGTTGCATTTCTAAAGCAGTTTGAACCCTGGTGTCGACACCGTGCCTTTCCAGGGCATCCTGCAGGGCAAGGGCGTTGATTACCGTAGCCAGCATCCCCATATAATCAGCAGTAGCCCGGTCCATCCCTTTCTTACCGGCTTGTGCCCCACGCCATATATTGCCACCGCCAACCACTATTGCTACTTCAACTTTATATTCAGTCACTTCTTTAATCTGTAAAGCGATACTTTCAATCACTTCCTGATCGATGCCAAAACCCTGGTCACCGGCCATTGCTTCACCGCTTAATTTTATAATAACTCTTTTATAAGCAGGTTTTTCCAAGCTGCACCTCCAGCATATTTCTTATTCGACATTTATTTTCTGACAACCTTCAAGCCAGTTCTATTTATCCAATAATCGCAAAAAAAAAGAACACTTTTCAGTGTTCTTTTTGACGATTATTGGCAGCAGCCCGAATCTTCCTCGAGCCCTTCACCGATCTCAAAGCGCGTAAACCTTCTGATTACTATGTTTTCGCCAATTTTGGCAATCATTCCTGTTAACAGATCTTTTATCGTCTGCTCATCATCCTTAACATAATCTTGTTCCAGCAAACAATTCTCCCGATAATATTTTTCCAGTCTACCTTCGACAATCTTTTCAATTACTTTTTCCGGTTTTCCCTCATTTAAAGCTTGAGCCTTAATTATTTGACTTTCTTTGTCAATAACACCCTGGGGAACCTCTTCTTTTTTAAGGTAAAGAGGATTCGTTGCCGCAACTTGCAGACATATATTACGAACGAACTCACGGAATTCATCATTGCGGGCTACGAAATCGGTTTCGCAATTTACTTCCACCAGAACTCCAATTTTACCACCCAGATGGATATAGGAATCAACAATTCCCTGATTAGCTGCCCTTCCGGAACGACGGGCAGCTGCTGCTAAACCTTTTTCTCTTAAGATATCAATTGCTTTTTCTTCATTTCCATTCGATTCGGTCAGTGCTTTTTTGCAATCCATCATTCCGGCACCAGTTTTTTCTCTCAGCGCCTTGACCACTTTAGCCTCAATTTGCATCTATAGACACTCCTTAATTGATTATTCTTCAGTAGTTACAGTTTCCTCGACCTGTTCCGCATCATTGGCCTTAGTTCCTTCGGTGTCATTACCATTTACAGATGCATGAGCCAAAGTGCCTTCATTCACAACACTAGCTTCATTATTAACACTTTCAGTTTTTTCTAAGACCTCAAAGTTTTCCGCTCCACCGATTTCTTGCTCTTCTTTCTCTTCTTTCTCTTCTTTCTCTTCAGACTCCGTTACTTCCGGTGCTTCGCTGATCTGCTTACCTTCCAGGACAGCATCCGCCATTATTGAAGTGATCAGTTTAACAGCCCTGATTGCATCATCGTTACCGGGTATCAGATAATCGATTTCATCAGGGTCGCAATTAGTATCAACAATGGCAATTACCGGAATATCAAGTTTACGAGCTTCGGCTACCGCAATTCTTTCTTTGCGGGGATCGACTATGTAAATAGCGTCAGGAATTTTTTTCATTTCACGAATACCGCGTAAGAATTTTAATAATCGCTCTTTTTCATTACGCAGGTTCAGAACTTCTTTTTTGGTCAATCTTTCAAATGTGCCATCTTCTTCCATTCGGTCAAGCTCAATCATCCTGTCAATTCGGCGACGGATAGTGCTAAAGTTTGTCAGCATCCCTCCAAGCCAACGATGGTTAACATAGTGGGCTCCGCAGCGTTCCGACTCTGTCCGAATTGATTCCTGAGCCTGTTTCTTGGTGCCGACAAAAATAATACTTCCCCCATCAGCAACCATATCTCGAATATAATTGTAGGCAACATCCATTAGCTTAACGGTTTTTTGCAAATCAATGATATAAATCCCGTTACGCTCAGTAAAAATATAGTTTTTCATCTTGGGGTTCCAACGACGGGTTTGATGACCGAAATGGACACCCGCTTCAAGCAATTGCTTCATACTTACTCTGGCCAATCTAATTCCTCCTTTTGTTTTTACCGCCGCCTGCTTCATAACCGTAACCGAGCATCGCGCCAACCGGTCTACGGTTCAACAAACGTGAGTATTTGAAATTACCAGAGGTAGTATAGCATAGTTAACGTTTGATGGCAATTTTTAAGGATAGCTGTGATCATTTTAGTCCGGCAATCAGCTCAATGGATCCCTGTTGCAATACTGTTGAGCATATTATAGAATCTAGCCGTTATTACTGAACAAGAACACGCTAATCTGAAGGGCAGTATAAACTTAATGATGGCTCGAATTCAACCGTTTAAAGGTATATATTACAATCAAAAGCAATCAGGTCCATTAGCTGATGTGATCACTCCTCCTTACGATGTATTAAGTATTGAAGAACAAGAAAGCCTTTATTCAAAAAGTCCCTTCAATCTAGTCCGTTTAGAGCAGGGTCTCAGTTACGCTGATGATCACGAATACAACAACCGCTATACTCGTGCCGCAAAAACCTTTCAACAGTGGATTGATGAGCGGGTACTCATCCAAGACGATCATCCTTCATTTTACCTTCATGAACAATCTTTCAAGTACAGAGGCAGCCTATACACCAGAATAGGAATGATGGCGGCCCTGCGTTTAGAGCCTTTCGGCAAATCAGTTTTTCCTCATGAACGGACAATGACAGCGCCGAAAGAAGATCGTTACAAACTTTTAAAACATTTAATGGCCAACATCAGCCCTATTTTTATGTTGATGCGTGATCCTGACAAGCAAATACTTTCTTTTTACAAGCAGTATCATTCAAAAGAACCTTCAATCGAGATATCTGAAACTAACGGCCACCAGCATCGGATTTGGAAAATAAAAAACCAGAAAGAACAGCAGTTTTTCAGCAACTATGCAGAAGAACAAAAGCTATTAATCGCCGATGGTCATCATCGCTATGAAACCGCATTAAAATTTAGCACACAAGAAGACAATAGTTTAAACCTTGAGTCATCATCGGTTTTAGTAACCCTGGTCAGTTCTGAAGATTCGGGTTTACTAATGTTGCCGACACACCGTTTGTTAAATAACCTTGATCGTAAACAGCAAATGTTAATAAACGATTTGATCGATCAGAATTTCGAGATCCATAACCAGGGAAAACTTAAAAACATCGATCTAGTAAAATATTATGATCGGCTTTCAACTGAAAAAGACTACAGGGATAGTTTTGGCTATCTTACCAGGAATACTGGCTTTATTTTAGTGCCGAAGGTCAGAACCGACAGCTACCTGCTGCCTGTTGAACAGTTGCATAAATATGTTCTGGAGCCATTTATGAATGTACATAACGCAACCATGGCTGCAACGAAAATCTCTTACCCGCATGAACTGGAGCAGATTGCAAGACAGGTTTATGAAAACAAATCTGGCGAAATTGCTTTCATTTTTGCCGATATCAGAATTGATACAGTCTGGGATCGTGCTTTGAAAAAAGGTGTAATGCCGCAAAAAACTACATTTTTTTATCCTAAGTTGCCCGGCGGCTTAATCTTGCGCAGTCTGAAGCATTGTTAAATATTCCAATATTGTTTCTGTATTTTTTTAATCTCCTCAAATCGTCGCCTAAAATACTCTTTCGCTTCAGATTTTTCCTGTGGTTTATTAACCGGAAAACCCCACTGACCGATTGCGTTTAAAATTTGAACAATGGCATCAGCTTGACCCTGGAGGTGATACCCACCTTCAAGGCAGAGTAGAAGCTTGCCTGCAGACCAGCGTTCAGATGCGCTAACAAGCTGCTCGGCCATCATTTGATAACCGTAATAAGATAGTGACATTCCGGCCAGGGGATCATCTAAATAAGCGTCCTGCCCGGCTGAGACAATGATCAGTTCAGGTTTAAATTGATCGAGAATGGGGATTATTATTTCCCTAAAACAGATCTCATATTCAAAATCCCCGCAACCGGCAGGAAGAGGCAAGTTAACAGTAAAACCCGTTCCCGGACCATTTCCCACCTCTTCAAGATTACCACTGCCTGGATAAGCCGGGCTTTGATGGATTGAAATAAATAGTGTTTGTGAGTCATCTTCGAAGCTGTGCTGTGTGCCGTTTCCATGATGAACATCCCAATCGACAATGGCTACCCGTTTTAGATCATATACACTATGAGCACTTTTAGCAGCGATAGCTACATTATTGAAAAGACAGAAACCCATTGCTTTGTTCTTTTCAGCATGATGGCCGGGCGGTCTGTTCAGGACAAAAGCTTTCCCTCTCTCTTCGGTCATCACCCTTTCAAGACCAGTAAGCGCTCCACCTGCGGACAGCAGGGCTACCTGGTATGATTCAGGAACCAGATAAGTATCCAGATCCAAATAATTCCGTCCGGAAAGACATGCCTTTTCAACTAAGGCAATATAATCCGGATCATGCACCTGGCTGATCGCGTTAAGAGAAGCCGGTACAGGTTCAATCAACTTGTATTTAGCAGAAAGCCCTTTACCATTTAGTGTCGAAAGAATATACTCTAATCTTTCTTTTCGTTCTGGATGACCAGGTTGGTTATGAATCAGGTAATCTTGATGATAAATGATGATCGGTTTAGAGAACATTTTTCGACTAATCCTCCTTGTTTGTAAGATCACTACCTTCAATTGTGATTAAAGAACATTAGCCTCACCACGATAAATAAGTCCCCTGATTGGGTCAACAGTAATTGTTTCACCGTTCTTTAAAACCGAAAGCGCGTTATTTACTCCGACTACCGTTGGGATCCCTAGACTAACAGCGACAATAGCCGCATGTGAGGTAAGTCCTCCTTCTTCGGTGATGACAGCAGCCGCCTTCTTGATCGCACCCATCGTGTTAATATCAGTGCTTGCTATAACCAAAACCTGTCCTGCTGAGAACTGTTCAAGGTCGCTTTCTGTCCTGGCAATGAATGCCTGGCCCGATGCCGCATCTTTGCCGATACCAGTTCCTTTTACAATAATTTCACCAACTGTTTCAACCCGTAATAAATTCGTTGTGCCGGCAATACCGACCGGCACACCGGCGGTTATCACCACTAGATCCCCATTTTTTATTAGTTTTTCAGCCATTGCGGCTTGAATGGCATTGGCAAACATTTCATCAGTCGAGCTAACCGGTGGACAGATAACGGTCCGCACTCCCCAGGTAAGCGTTAGTTGATTAGCGACCTGCTGACGAGATGAAACGGCTATAATCGGCGCCTTTGGCTTATACTTTGATACCATCCTGGCGGTCTGGCCCGATTGGGTAGCAGTAATAATGGCATCTGCGCCGAGCTCATATGCAGTGTGACAGGTAGCATAACTAATAGCATCAGTAACTGTTTTTTTAATTAACGGCCGCATATCTTCTAATATTTTCTTATAACCAAGACCGCTTTCGGTATGAACAGCAATCTTACTCATTGTTGATACGGACTCTACCGGAAATTTTCCAATGGCAGTTTCTCCGGATAACATAATAGCATCGGTTCCATCAAATATTGCATTGGCCACATCGCTGGCTTCCGCCCTGGTCGGACGGGGGTTACGGATCATGCTATCGAGCATCTGGGTTGCTGTAATTACCGGTTTGCCAAGACGGTTGCATTTTCGGATAAATTGCTTTTGGAGTAAAGGTACTTCTTCAGTCGGTATTTCCACACCAAGATCACCCCTGGCCACCATTACCCCATCTGAAACAGACAAGATCGATTCAAAATTAGCGACTCCTTCCTGACTTTCTATTTTCGCTATCAGCATGATGCTGCCGCCTTTATCCTCAACAATTTTTCTGATTTCCAAGATATCCTCTGCACTGCGGGCAAAAGAAGCGGCAATAAAATTAATGTCATGCTCAACTGCCAGTTCAATATCAACTCGATCTTCTGTACTCACCGCCGGTAGATTGATTCTCGTTCCTGGCGTATTTATCCCTTTATAGCTGCGTAACTCACCGCCATGGATTACCCTGCATTCGATGTTTCGATCGAAAACAGACAATACTTCAAGAGTAATCAAGCCATCGTCAATCAATACCTGGCAACCAGGATTAAGATCCTTGTGAAAATCTGGATAGGTTACTGAAACTATCTCACTATTTCCAGTTACCGTTTCTGTAGTTAAGATCAATCGTGCTCCTTCTACTAACTGGACAGAATCCTTTTCTAAAGGACCGGTTCGAACTTCCGGACCTCTCGTATCGAATAAAAATCCCACGTTGCTATTCATTTCTTCACTGACTGACCTGATCATTTTCAACCTGCGTAAATGATCCTCGCGCTTGCCGTGGGATAAATTTAACCGTGCTACATCCATACCCGCTTCAATCATATCCCGGATCCGTTCTTCACCATCAATACTAGGCCCAATGGTACAAACTATCTTTGTTCTACGCATCAACAATGCCTCCAACAGTGATCTTCACCAATCGAATTAATCGCGCTAATTATCTTTAAGAAATGATTGATAATTATTTCCTCTTTGCTCAATCACCGACCCCTTACCTAAGATGTTTTCTAACCGCTCGCGGCAAGCAGGGTGATCACGAACCCAAAATTCTTCTGCCAACAATAAAGTTTTGTCATCCTGGCGAAAATAGATACAAACCGGCACATTGCCATTTTCTGCTACTAAAGTGTCTTTTAGGTTGGTTAAAAGGTTTTCATCATGCTGTTCATTGATCTCCAAAAGAAAGTATTTATCTTTACAGTTTAAGGAATATATTTTTTCCGCAAGTATCTTTACCTCTTCTTCTTCCTTCATATCGGTTCGACCTTCGACAATCACCAGGTTATCTTCACCGATCAGTGCAGAACATTTTTCGAACAGGTCTGGAAATATAACCACTTCAACACTGCCGGTCAGGTCTTCTAATTTCACAAAAGCCATCTGTTTTTTCGTTTTGGTATAAAAAATACGAACGGCAACGATGATTCCACCCAGTTTCACATGATGGTTGTCAGCGCTTTCGGAAAGTTCAGCACAACTTGATAAATCGTCATGCTTTTCCAAGATGCCACGATAAGGTTCCAACGGATGACCAGAAATGTATAAGCCAAGCATTTCTTTCTCCAGGGCGAGTTTTTCCATTTCGTCGAAGGGCTCAATTTCAACTAAACGATCGTCAATCATTTCCTCTTGAACTTTATGATCAAGCAAAGAAAACATCGAAATCTGACCGTTGTCTCTTTCCCTTTGATCAGCCTGGCCATAAGCTAAAACATCATCTAAAATTGCCAGATACTGAGACCTGTGCCCGCCCAGCAAATCGAAAGCACCACATTTTATTAGGCTTTCCAATACCTTTCGATTACAGAGCCTTAAATCAATCCTGGATACAAAATCACGTAGTGACTGAAACTTGCCTCCATTGCTACGGGCTTGAATGATTGAATCAATCGCACCGAGACCTACATTTTTAACCGCAGCAAGGCCAAATCTTATTCGTTTTTCACCAATCACCGTAAAATGTTCTTCACTTTCATTGATATCCGGTGGTAAAACTTCAATCCCCATACGACGGCAATCAGCGATATAGAGAGCAACCTTATCGCTGTTAGCATAATATACTGTCATTAATGCCGACATATATTCAACCGGATAATTTGCTTTCAGGTAGGCAGTTTGATACGCGATTAGGGCATAAGCAGCCGCATGAGATTTATTGAACCCATATGACGCAAACTTTAAGATTAAATCGTAAATCTTGATTGCCAACTCTTTTGAATATCCGCTATTCAAACAACCTTCAACAAACATTTCCTGCTGTTGATCTAAAAGATCTTTTTTCTTTTTTCCGATAGCCCGCCGGAGCAGATCAGCCTGGCTAAGCGTAAAACCGGCCATCCTGGCAGCTATTTCCATCACCTGTTCCTGGTAAACAATCACACCGTAAGTTTCATTGAGAATCGGTTCCAGGACAGGGTGAGCATATTTAATTTTCTTCTGTCCATGTTTACTTTTGATAAAAACCGGTATCTGCTCCATCGGGCCAGGCCGGTAAAGCGCTACAACCGCAATAATATCTTCAAATTTATTTGGCATCAGTTCCCGAAGTACAGAACGCATGCCAGTGCTCTCAAGTTGAAATACTCCAGTTGTTTCCCCCTGGGATAATAGTTCATAGGTATTTTTATCCTGAAGGGTAATTTCTTCGATATTAATTTTTTTACCGATCCGCTTATTGATATTTTTAAGCGCTTCACCAACAATACTGAGTGTCTTTAAGCCCAGAAAATCCATTTTTAGTAAGCCCAGATCTTCCAGGGTCATCATCGGGAATTGAGTCACCACTGCGCTGTCAGACGTTTTATAGAGCGGAACCTGATTAACTAAGGGTTCTTTGGATATTACAACACCTGCCGCATGCGTCGAAGCATGCCTGGGCATTCCTTCTACTGCCATCGATGTATCAAGCAGCTTTCGGTAAGGTTCTTCCTGGTATTTCGACTGCAATTCCCTATTCTGTTCAAGAGCCCTGGCGATTGTCATCTTCGGCTCCATGGGAATAAGCTTTGCAATTTTGTCTACTTCGGCATAGGGTATCGCCATTGCCCTACCAACATCACGCACCGCAGCCCTGGCAGCCATTGTTCCAAAAGTGATTATTTGGGCAACCTTTTCCTGCCCGTATTTTTCGCAGACGTAAGCCAAAATGCGATCTCTTTTATCATCGCAGAAATCTATATCGATGTCAGGCATAGAAATCCGTTCGGGATTTAGAAACCTTTCAAACAGCAAACCATACCGCAGCGGTTCAATATTAGTTATACCGAGACAATATGCAACCAGGCTACCTGCCGCCGAACCCCTTCCCGGTCCGACGATTACTGAAGATTTTTTTGCATATTCAATCAGATCCCAGACTATCAGGAAATAATTAGCATAATCCATCTGGCAGATTACTGTCAATTCATAATTTAGCCGTTTAATTAATTCTTCGTTTACTTCCGAATATCGTTTGTAGAGGCGTTCAAAACAGAGTTCTTTTAAATAATCACCTGCTTTAATCTCTTTTGGCAGAGGGTACGATGGTAAATGTCTTTGGTTAAAATCTCTTTCTACATTGCAACGTTCAGCAATGATCAATGTGTTATCAATGGCTTCAGGGCAATCGGCAAAACGGGAGATCATTTCATCAGCAGTTTTCAAATAAAATTCAGGAGATTCAAAACGCATCCGTTCAGTTTCATCAATAGTTTTACCGGTTTGAATGCAGAGTAATACATCATGAACCATTGCATCTTCCCGTGATAAATAATGAACGTCATTTGATGCAACCAAAGGTATATTCAGTTCTGAGGCAATTTTTTTCAGTTCGGCATTAACAATTTTTTGTTCAGGCAAATTGTGATCATGAAGTTCTAGAAAAAAATTGTTTGTCCCAAAAATATCTTGATAAGATGCAGCAGCCTCTTTAGCCGCTTCAATTTGGCCACTAAGAATATTTGTTGGAATTTCACCGGCCAAACATGCGCTCATCCCAATTAATCCCTCACTGTGGGCAGCCAGTAGCTCGCGATCAATGCGCGGCTTATAATAAAATCCCTCAATGTAACCTGCAGACACTAGCTTCATCAAATTTTTATATCCTGTTTCATTTTCAGCAAGCAGAAGTAGATGGTATTGAGAATCATCTTTTTTTGCTTCCTTTTGAAAACGTGATCTTTTGGCTAAATAGACCTCACAACCTAGAATCGGTTTAATGCCGGCCTTTTTTGCCTCGCGATAGAAATCGATGACTCCAAACATTGTCCCGTGATCGGTTATAGCCAGTGCAGGCATATTCAGAGCCACTGCTTTTTTAATCATTTCATCAATCCTGGCTGCCCCGTCCAAAAGGCTATATTCACTGTGACAATGCAAGTGAACAAAATTACCGGTATTCAATTAATATCCCCCTGTAGATGTTTACTCGCCTAGTTAATTTTCGCCTAAATGATGATCAGTTCCTTTAATTAGTAAAGGTTTTTTTCGTTCTCCGGTTATGATAAAATCTATCTGACAATTCATATTTGCCTCTAAAATAGTGAGCTACAAGGACGTGAAAGTTTTGCTACGGGACCGAGAAACCATTCTTGCTTTGAAAATAATTCTGATCGTGGCAACAGTAATCCTTACCACCTGGGTCGTAATCAAACTGGCTCCAGTTATATCCTTAATGATCGTTGCTGTTTTCATCGTTTACACTATAAATCCCCTGGTCAATTACTTAATTAAAAACCATTTCAAGCCGGTTATTGCTGCGCTAATCTCATCTATGTTGATCTTAATTGCAGTAATGCTGCTTTTTTATCTTTTAATTCCCGGCTTAATTTTTGAAATGCGTCAGTTAATCAGTTTTTTAACTACAGAATTCATTCAGGATCTACCCAAAGTCACCGCACAGCTTGAAGAAATCGATCAGCGTTTTAAACTCGAACTTACTGCTGCCTTTGTTGAGTACGCCAACCAGTTCGTCCATCAGGTGCCAGGTAATATCCAGTTACTGCTACGCAACTTAACCGCTATCTCCCTGGGTGTAGTTACCCGCATTTGGATCATGCTCGCGCTTGTTTTTCTTGTTTTTTACCTAGTTCAGGATCTTGAAAAAGCAAAACAAAATCTAACCCTGCTGTTTCCACAGATTTATAAGGAAAATGTCATTCATATTTTAGGTACCGTAGATCTTAAAGTTGGCGCCTATATTAGGGGAACACTCATGAAATGCCTTTTTGTCGGTCTTTTGATCTGGACCGGCCTCTCGCTGTTGGGGATGCCTTTCGCGATCTTATTAGGTATTACTGCCGGTCTTTTTAATATTATCCTCTACATCGGCCCTTTTGCCGCCGCCATTCCAGCTCTTCTCTTAAGCATCATGCCTGCTACTCCAAGTTTTTTCCTGGTCGTGCTCCTCTATCTTATCGTTCAAATTTTGGATGCATTCCTTTTTACTCCACTGTTTTTGGGTAAAGCTACCGATTTGAGTCCGCTAACCGTTGTAGTTGCCATCTTAATCGGGGCACAGCTATGGGGTGTACTCGGAATCATCCTCGCTATTCCAATCACGGCAACCCTTAAAGTTCTTCTTGATCATTACTACCTGAAGCAGCGGAAAGCCGAAGAAGATGCAACAACCCTTTTGTCTTAAACCATAAAGGGAAAATTAAGCTGTCGTAAAGCTTCATACAGTACTATCGCCACAGAATTACCCAGATTCAATGAACGTGGAATTTGTGCGATCATTGGAATTCGTAAAACATAATCGGCTTTTCTTAAAATAGTAGGAGCCAAACCTTTTGTTTCACTGCCAAAGATCAGGAAATCATCTTGCTTATAGGCAATTCGATCATAACGACTAAGGCTAGTGGTCGAGAAACAAATTAGCCTGGACTGCCCCCTGACAGCTTCCAGTGATAAAAAATCCTCGTATACGGTCAGGTTCAAATAGGGCCAGTAGTCCAATCCAGAACGGCGGACTTCTTTTTCGGCAATTGAAAAACCGAGAGGTTTGACAAGATGAAGTTTAGTTCCAGTCAACACACAAGTTCTGGCAATATTTCCTGTGTTTGGTGGTATTTCCGGTTCGACAAGAACAACATTCATTGATTATTTAACCTTCTGTTTTTGATCACTTCAGCTTTTTTATCCGGTTCATTTTTCATAATTTCGTTATAAGCTAATAATTTTTTCATGACTTTATCGTTAAAAGTTCCAGCTTTATATTTGCCGCTTATATTTTTTTTACCGGTTTCGATTCCTGCCAGCAGGTTTAAACCATCGTCGATATTACTGATAGTATAAATATGAAACTTTTTCTTTCTGACTGCTTCAACCACTTCTTTTTTGAGCATCAAATTTTTCTTGTTTTGCTCGGGGATGATCACCCCTTGCTTTCCAGTCAATTTTTTTGCTTTGCAGGCTAAGAAGAAACCCTCTATTTTACTGTTAATACCACCAACAGGCTGAATCTCTCCTTTTTGATTAATTGATCCGGTTACCGCCAGATCCTGGCGCAGGGGAACCTCGGCTAGGCTTGACAGCAAACAGATTAACTCCGCCGCCGATGCACTGTCACCATCTACTCCGCCATATGATTGCTCGAAGCAGAGCGAAGCAGTCAGATTAATTGGAATTTGCGATCCGTAGCGCTCTCCAAGACAGCCACTCAAAATAAGGACTCCTTTATTATGGATTTTTCCGCTCAAATCACTTTCCCGCTCAATATTAATTAAACCTTTACGACCCACATAGGTTGATGCTGTTATCCTTGAAGGCCGGCCAAAACTGTAATCACCCTGATCGATAACTGAAAGCGCATTCACCTGTCCTACTTTTTCTCCTTTCAGATCAATTAGGATTTGACCTTCGTTAATTGCTTCAATAATTTTCTGTTCATATTTATTTGAACGGTAGACCATTTCATTCAGCGCTTTTTCAACCTGTCGGCGGCTGACCGTTTTAACCCCGTCCAATTCAGCCCAGGTGTCCGCTTCAAATAAAATATCAACAATTTCATTAAACCGAGTACTTAATTTATCCTGTTTTTCTGCCAATCGGGTACTGTATTCAACTATTTCAGCAACTGCCGATAAATCAAAGTGTCGTAAATTCTGCTTGTTACAGTGATAAGATATAAAACCAGCCATTTTTCGAATATTATCTTCCTGCCGTTCCATTTCAATATCAAAATCAGCCTTTATTTTAAACAGCTTCCTGAAATCTTCATCGTAATGATAAAGAATTTGATAAAGGTAAGGACTGCCAATCATTACAACTTTCAGGTTGAGAGGAATAGATTGCGGTCTGAGCGTTGCCATTGCCACTAATCCAAAGTGTTCTCCAATATTTTCAATGCGGATCTCTCTTGTTCGCAACACTCTTTTTAATACATCCCATGACTGCATAGCAGTTAAAACATCTCTGGCCTGCAGGATTAAATAGCCACCGTTTGCCTGGTGTAAAGCCCCTGCCTTGATCATCGAAAAATCTGTTACAACCATCCCAAAACGATTCTCATATTCTACCCTACCCAGCAGATTGTAATAGGAAGGATTAGTTTCATAGACCATTGGAGCGCCTTTAGTTTCACGATTATCAACCAGCAAATTAACAGTATAACGCAATTCAGCCTGATCCTGACTTTGCCTTCTCAGCCAAAGCATTGAATTCTGCTGCTCCTCTTCTTCTTCACGGAAATCGGCAAGATTGGATAAAACATCATTTTGATAATCCTGCAGATATTTAACGATCGAAGGGTAATCAGCATATTCTTCATTAAGTTCGCTGAAAAGATGGCCGATGGCTGCCATACCGATCCGTTGATCGAGTTTTTTCAATCTTTCTTTAAAATCCTTTTCAACCTTTTGAACCCGTCGCATGACTTCCATCGCTTTGATCTGCACTTCGTTTGATTTTTTCTCCAGCTCATCTTTTTCATTCTGATCCAACTTGGCATAGTCTTCCTCACTAATTTGTTCACCATTTTGCAGCGGTATGGTTACAAAGCCCGAACTAGTTCTTTTTAAGGCAAAACCCTGATCCTGGGCAGCCTTACTGAGTTCTTCAAGGAGTAATCCCCTGGCTTCCTGAAATTCTTTGATGAAGATAGACTTCTGCCTTTCATAGTCATCTCCGTCAAAAGCCTTGGGGATGTTTTGTTTTAAATCTTCAAGCAGTTCCTTGATTTTTGTACAAAAAGAGTAACCTGTGCCGGCCGGAAGGTTTAAAGCTATCGGTTCACCGGGATGATCAAAATTATAGACATATAACCAGTCATCAGGAACCGGCTCTTCAGCAGAAATTTTTTCGATAATTGATTGAGCATAGCTTGATTTACCGGTTCCAGTCAGGCCAGTCATAAAAATATTGTAACCATGTTTTTTAATCCGTAAACCAAACTCTGTCGCCTTCACTGCTCGCTCCTGGCCAATCATTCCTTCGAGCGGTGGGATTTCAGCCGTCGTTTTAAAGTCAATTTCGTTTGGTTCACAAATTAGTCTCAGCTCGTCAACACTTAACTCTTTCCAGGGCATTAATTGTCTCTCCTCTCTCGCGCATAACGACATAGCGTCTCCAGGAAACAAGCTAGACAGTCAGGTTTTCGGGCATGGCAAATTTTGCGACCGTGCCTGATCAGGCGGTGGTGAATTTCTGTCCATTCGCAAATAGGGATCACGGCCTGGAGCTGTTTTTCTACTTCAACAACATTATTACTGTCAGCAAGACCAAGCCTTCTACTAACTCTAAAAACATGGGTATCAACTGCAAGAGCCGGTTTTCCAAAAGCGCCGCTGATAATGACATTTGCCGTTTTTCGCCCCACTCCAGGTAAAGTCATTAATTGATCGAACTCATCTGGAACTTTACCGTCATACCGAGCAACAATAATCCTGCTTGCCGCTACCAGGTAACGACTTTTATTACGATAAAGACCGCACCCTTTCAAGTATGGCTCAAGATCCTGAGGTTCCAGGGAAGCTAATGCCTCGATTGAGGGAATGGCTTGGAATAAACCAGCTGTTATCTTGTTCACCTGTTGATCAGTTGTTTGTGCTGATAAAACAGTGGCAACAAAAAGCTGGTACGGGTTTTGATAATTAAGGCTGGTTTTTGCATCCGGATAATAGCTTGCAAGTTTAAACCTAATTTGTTCAATTAAATCAGGATTTAAAATATAATTATGCTTTCTGGACATAAAACATTATAGATCGGGGTTGACGACAGGTAAAGAAAAATATCTTTTGCAGCGAAAGACTTTTTTATGATCCGCTACGAATGATGCCTCTACTATCTAGAACCTTAATTTCTTCTTCAGAATAATTAAGCTCAGTTAAGATTTGGCTGCTGTGTTCACCGTGGCGCGGTGGCTGCAGTCTTAAAGTACCTGGGTTTCCGGAAAACAGCAATGGAAAACCTGTTAACAACTCAACATGATCATTGGCCACCTTATTTTTTAGCCAAAAGTGATTTTCGATGCTGAGAGGATGTTCAACCGATTCATCAAGTGAAAGGACCGGTTCGCAGCAGGCATCAACTTCCGCAAACGACTTGACCCACTGCTGCCTGGTTTTAGTCTTAAACAACTGTTGTACTTCGATCAGCAATTTCTTCTGTTGTTGCGGATCGTATTGCTGTCCAATCCATTCCGGATGTTCAACCTTTTGACAAAAACGCTCCCAAAAAACGGGCTCCAAGGCCCCAAGACTGATGTATTTTCGATCTGCAGTCTGGTAAAGATTATAACAAGCATAAGCACCGGTGATCTGTCCCCGGTTTCGACCGGGAAGCCCTTTTCCATCAAACAATGTGGAAGCGGCATAGGCAAGCCAGGGCAAAAGCCCCCTGGTCATTGATATATCAACAAAACTTCCTTTTCCGCTCTTATCGCGATCATGTAGGGCCATTAAGATCCCAATTACAGCCATTAACGAACCGGCGCCAATATCAGCGATTTGAACCGCGGGCATAACCGGTTCGCCACTTTCATTGGCGCTCAGTTCAAGAAGACCGGTAAGGGCAGTGTAATTGAGGTCGTGACCGGCTTTGTGCTTAAAACTGCCTAGCTGGCCGTACCCACTAATTGATGCGTAAATCAGCCGGGAATTGACTCCTGCTAAAGAATCGTAATCTAAACCCAGTTTCTTCATCACGCCGGGACGAAAACCTTCAACTAAAACATCGGCCTGCTTTATCAGCCGGTAAATTATCTCCCGTCCTTGTTCTGCTTTTAAGTTAACCGCAAGGCTGCGTTTATTCCGGTTAATCTGTCTGAAAAACGTTCCGCTACCTTCAATTTGGGAACCGATATGACGGGTTGGATCTCCATGATCTACATCTTCTATTTTAATCACGTCTGCCCCATAATCACCAAGCAGCATAGTGCATAATGGACCTGGGAGCAAACGGGTCAGGTCTAAAACCAGCAAATCATTTAAGAGCGAAGGAACCATAAAGATCACCGATGGGTGTAATGGGGAAGCAACATCGGACCGATCCTGTCGTTTGCAGCCCCAGTATCTTCCAATTCACGGTGGTAATGGTCGACATGCTGCAGGTTCAAGCCAACCGGTTTGTCAAGATCAAGGCTGACTTTGGCGGCATGTCGTCCAGAACGTCTTCCAAAAACAATAATATCAAGCAACGAATTGCCCATCAGGCGGTTAGTGCCGTGGATCCCACCTGCCGCTTCACCAGCTACGTAAAGGTTCTCAACAGTACTGCGTCCGTTTTCATCGATTAGCAGGCCGCCGTTCTGGTAATGCAAGGTAGGATAAATCAGCATCGGTTCCTTACGGATATCAACCCCAAACCGTTGAAACTGGCGCATCATGGCAGGCAGCTGGCGTTCGATAGTTCCCTCGCCGTGGATCATTTCAATTATTGGTGAATCAAGCCAGACCGCAATTAAGCCTGTTGGCAAGGGCACACCAAGATTTCTCTCGTGACATTCTCGCAAGATAGCCGATGACTCAACATCACGTGTTTCCAAGTGATAAACGAATTGTTCTCCATTAATATTAAGAGGTGTAGCCCCCAAACCCCTGGTTTTTTCTGTAACCAGAAGACCTAACAGTTGTGGCGGATAAGCACCGCCGGTTGGATGATACTGAATTGAGTCGGCATAAATCGTTTTTGCACCGGCCCGGTACCCAATGACCAATCCATCGGCTGTAGCCCCATAATGGTTGCTGGTTGGAAAACCGCGATAATGAAGCCTGCCGGAACCACCAGTTGCCAGAATTACTGTTTTTGCCCTTGCAACCAGATACTGTTCGGTTTCGACATTAAAAAGTACTGCGCCGGCTGCTCTTCCATTTTGATCGAGGATTACTTCAACAGCAGCACAGAATTCAACAATCGATATGCCTTTATTCAGCACCTCGTCACGTAGCGTGCGCATGATTTCCGCTCCGGTGTAATCGCGGGCAGCATGCATTCTCTTTCTTGACGTGCCTCCACCATGAATGGTGACCATCGTCCCATCATCTTTCTTATCAAACATGGTTCCCATGTTCTCGAGCCATTTAATCACCAGGGGAGCATCCATAACCAGGGCACGGGCCAGTTCGGGAACATTATCGAAGCGTCCGCCCCCGACTACATCCAGGTAGTGGATAGCCGGAGTATCATTTTCCTTATCGGCAGCCTGGATACCACCCTGCGCCATCATCGTATTGGCATCACCAAAACGCAATTTGGTAGCTATCATCACATTGGCCCCGGCTGCATGCGCCTCAAGGGCAGCGGAAGCACCGGCGCCCCCTCCGCCAATGATTAAAACGTCTACATCGTAGTCCGGTTCTGTTTCCAGATCCAGTTTTAGATCACGCAGGCGGCTCCATGATTCAAAAACATCAGCCATTTCAACAGGCATCCTGGCTCCCTTGCTGACACCAACCTTGATCTCGCGGAAACCGTCGGGATTATAATCTGGGTGAAATTTTTCAAGCACTTCCTGTCGCTCTTCCTGAGTCATGCGTGGAAAATGAACACCAACCCGTGAGGCCCTGCTCTCTTCAACTTTTTTTACTAACTCACCAAGTTTACCGCTATATGCCAATGATCTAATACCTCCTCTCCAGGTTCGTTATTCAATTTCTCTCTTGTTGTACATATCCTGCAGTGAATCGCGATCTGCAGAAACCAGGGCATCAATATCGGCGTTACATTCACCCGCTTCAATTGCCTTTGTGCGCTCTGCTAAAAATTGATCCGGCTTAGCTATGTAGCGGCTATATAGCCTCCTGGCAGTGAGGGCAGCGTTATAATGAACAATATTTGCCGGACAACGCGATACACAAAGACCGCACATCAGGCAGTCAAAAGATAAATCTGCTGCTTTCTCAAAATCACCACGCTGGATGTAAGCGATATACTGCATTACATCAATGTCTTGGGGGCAAACTTTCGTACAGGAACTACATCCCAGGCAGCGGTAAACTTCAGGATAAAGCTGGGCAAAATGGGCTACTGATGGTTTGATCTCATCTAAATCAAATGTTGCTTTACGGCCGGGGAAAAAGGGGATTTGAGCCAAATACATGCCATCTTCCACTTTTGTCTGGCAGGCCAGACCAACTTTTAACTCGTAATCACCGGCCATTCGGTATACAGTCGCACATGCTCCGCAAAACCCGGCCCGACAGCCGCAACCACGCTTTAACTGGTATCCCGCATACTCCATGGAATCCATGATGGTCAGGGATTCCGGAACTGTATATTTTTTACCCATAATATAAATATCAACCATCTTAATTTCGTCGCTCATATTATCCTCCTTTGGCAAAGCAGACCTATTCGGCAGGTGGTGCAGGAATAAACCCTTTCTCCATTAACATTTGGGTCTGCTTCTGGGCTTTGCCGATCGATGTTTCGGCGAGCTTGTAGATTTCTTCTCTACTGAGCTTGATGCGGGCTACTCCCTCTTCAATTGCTTTCATCGCCGTCGCAGTTGCGACTCGGGGGAAGATATCCCACATGTCCATCGTCGGCAATATTTTCTCGGGATTCATACCGCCATCCGGAGCGCAGGCAGCCAGTTCCTCTGCAGCAGCTATACACATTGTATCAGTAATTTTTGTGGCTTGAACATCCAAAACACCGCGGAAAATTGCCGGAAAGCCGAGCGAATTATTAACCTGGTTCGGAAAATCAGAACGCCCGGTTGATACTATTTTCGCCCCGGCTTCAAGAGCCTCCCAGGGCCAGATTTCTGGAATCGGGTTAGCGCAAGCGAAAACAATTGCATCCTTCGCCATGCTGGAGATCCATTCTTTTTTAATCGTGTCAGGACCGGGAGTAGAAAGGGCAATGATTACATCGGCTCCGTTACAGGCATCAGCAGGTTGGCCAACCAGATTACCGGCGTTAGTAGTCTGACAAAGTTCCCATTTGACCGGGTGTTTTTCCTTTAACTCCGTCCTACCCTTGTGTAATGTCCCCTTGCTGTCAAGCATGATGATCTTTGCCGGATCCACCCCGGCAGCAATAATCAAACGGGCGGTGCAGATATTAGCTGCGCCGGCTCCCAGCATGACTACTTTTACTTCGCTCATCTTTTTACCAACTATTTTTAAAGCATTAATCAAACCGGCCAGATTAACCATGGCCGTTCCCTGCTGGTCATCATGCCAGACCGGAATGTGGCACTCTTCTTTCAGCCGATCCAGGATATCAAAACATTTCGGACTTGCAATGTCTTCAAGGTTAATCCCGCCAAAACAAGGTTGCAGCATTTTTACGAACTTAATGAACTCTTCAGGATCCTTAGTGTCAACACAAACTGGAAAAGCATCAACTCCACCCAGGTATTTAAAAAGTAGCGCTTTCCCCTCCATTACCGGCATGCTGGCTTCGGGACCGATATCACCCAATCCGAGAACTCTAGTTCCATCTGATACAACCGCCAGCAAATTAGCCTTGTTGGTATATTTGTAAACATCTTCTTTATTCTTAGCTATCGCTTTGCAGGGTTCGGCTACACCCGGAGTGTACCAAATTGCAAAATCTTTAATATCCCGGACACAACACTTAAGATCCACTTGAATTTTTCCTTTATAAAAGGGATGCAATTTCATCGCATCCTCGGCCGGCTTTTTGGCTTTAGCCAGCAAATCTTCTTTATTCATGGTCATTATCATTATCCCTGCCTTTATTATTTGGTGACTGCTTTTTTAGAGATCAGGTGCGGTTAGCGCGCATATTTTTTAGCTCCATCAGCATACAGATCATTGCCGTAGGCATCGTTGATCACAGTGGCCGGAAAATCTTTCACCTCGAGTTTGCGAATCGCTTCCGGCCCCAATTCCGGATAGGCAACAACTTCGCTTTTGATTATTCGTTTCGAGAGTAATGCTCCCGCCCCTCCCACTGCAGCCAAATAGACGCCCTTATATTTCTTTAGCGCTTCTTTGACCGCCTGATTTCTTAAACCCTTACCGATACAGGCTTTCATCCCTTTTTCGAGCATCATTGGAGTATAAGCGTCCATCCGACCGCTGGTTGTCGGTCCGGCTGAACCAATTGCCTGTCCAGGTTTGGCCGGAGCCGGTCCCACGTAATAAATAAACTGTCCCTTTAAATCGATCGGCAGATCCTCATTTTTTTCCATCAACTCAATTAGTTTTTTATGCGCTGCGTCACGTGCCGTATATATGATTCCACTAATTAATACATTGTCTCCCGCTTTAAGTGCAAGCACATCCGCATCGCTCAGTGGTGCAGAAATTTTTTTCGGTTCCATTGTGCTGTCCTCCTTCCTGCTTTGATCAAATTATATTTCTCGTTCCAGGTGGCGGCAGGCATGGCAATTAATATTGACTGCCGCTGCCATGCTGGCGATATGTGAAGGAAATGTTTCAATATGAACGGCAAGAGCAAAAGTCCTACCACCGAAACCCTGGGGACCTACGCCTAGATCATTGATCTTGCTCAGTATTTTCGCTTCAAGCTCCGCGAAAACCGGATCGCCATGCTTTGAACCTATTTGGCGGAAAAGGGCTTTTTTGGCCATCACCGCAACCTTGTCAAAAGTACCACCTATGCCGACACCAACAACTATCGGGGGACAAGGATTCGGTCCGGCAGCTTTAACGTGATTGACAACAAAGTCAATTACTCCGGCTTCACCATCCGACGGTTTCAGCATTTTTACCGTGCTCATATTTTCACTGCCGCCGCCTTTTGGGGCAAAAGAGATCTTCACTTTATCACCGGGTACAAGATCCGTATAAATTACCGCCGGGGTATTATCTCCGGTGTTTTTCCTCTGGTAGAGAGGATCATCGACAATTGATTTGCGTAGATATCCTTCTTCATATCCTTTGCGCACACCAGCATGAATCGCTTCCTCAAGCGTTCCTCCCGTCAGATGCACTTCCTGTCCCCACTCGACAAAAAAAACAGCAAACCCCGTATCCTGGCAGATCGGAATTTGCTCATTTCTGGCAATCTCAACGTTTTCAATCAGCTGTTTTAAGACTTCCTTACCTGTTGGCGATTCTTCAGTATCCATTGACTTTTTTAAGGCAGAAAAGACGTCTTCGCCTAAGTAGATGTTTGCTTTCTGGCACATCTCGGCCACATGATCACTAATAACAGACGCGGCAAGCTCCCGCAAACCAGACACCTCCCATGAAATTTCTGCAGTTGTACATTTATATTTCTTTTTCGGCCTGCATGGGGAAATTCCTGCCGCTAATTATAAAATTTATTATAATTCTAAAATTTATCATGGAAGGCTTGCCGGCTATTTTGCTACTTTAGCCATTAACTTTTTGTAATCCCGATCAACTTCTGCCTGCAAGTGTTCTAATTTAGCTTGATCCATGTTCTTAAAACGTTTTTGTCTCCCCAAATATTCACTGAGTGGAACGCTTTTAATGTCAGCCTGAACGGTCATCCTCCAGGTGGTGCCATTATCTACTTCAAAAAGAGGGAAGAAACCGGTTGTAACCGCTAGCCTTGATATTTCAACGGTTTCTGATGATTCAGTCCCCCAGCCAGGCGGGCAGGGCGATAATATATGAATAAAGCGAAAGCCCTTTATCGCTTTGGCTTTCTTCAGTTTTGCATCCAAATCTTCAGGATAAGCGATCGTTGCCGTTGCTATATACGGTACACTATGCGCCGCCATGATCTGCATGATGTCTTTCTTTTCTCCCTCTTTGAAGAGTGGATAGGGCGCGGTGTTTGTCCTCGCACCAAAAGGTGTCGCCGAACTTGTTTGCATACCTGTATTCATATAAGCTTCGTTATCATAACAGACAAAAATGAAGTCTTCGTTTCTCTGGGCTGCTCCAGACAAGGCTTGAAGGCCGATATCAAAAGTACCGCCATCTCCGGCCAGCACGACAACTGTAGTCTCATGGTAACCTTTTGCCTCCAAGCCCCTTTTAAGCCCGCTCCCTACAGAACCGGCGCTGGGAAACGGACAGTGTAGGACAGGGCATTTTAAGGCATTTAAAGGAGGCATCCCGGCAATAATACTCCAGCAGGATGCAGTTAGCGCAACAGCAATATTGGATCCAAGAGCCTTGGTTAGAAAACGGACGGCGAGCGCAGCACCGCAGCCCGGACAGGCATTATGCCCGGAATAAACCATTTCCTGTTGATGGACTAATGCTTCCGGTTTCATTTTAGATGATCACCCCAGACTTCAAGATACTGGTCATTTGTCTCTGCGTTGCCTGCACTGAGCATGTTCAAAAGCATATCTCCGGTTAAATCGATGCCGCCGGCCAAGATCAGATCCCTGATTACAGGCTTTACCGGCAACTGGTAAAGAGCTTGACAGAGTTCCTGGGCAAATACTCCGCCGCTCCCGATTGAATAGTTGCGATCAAGAACAATAATCTCTTCCAGCTCATAAGCTTTGACGATCGCACGCAGTCTTTCGGCGGGAAAAGGTCTGAACATCCGCAGCTTGATTAGCCCGATATTTTCCAGGTCTGGCAAAGACCACTTTACCGTTTCTGCTAATGCCCCAACCGCCATAATAGCTTTTCTGGCACCGGCAGGAATATATTCCTCCACATCTTGGTAACTACGGCCGAAAACTTTTTTAAACTGTTTATTGATCTCGGCAAAAACTTCCGGCGCAAGATGCATCGCATCGTCGCGATTTTTTACCAACTTATGGACTGTTTCACCGGTTGACAATCCGTGCAAATTTTCCGGATATCCCGGAACAACCTGGGCTTTAAAATTTGGCGGTCCGATTAAACTTTGCACCAAAGATTTTTCTGCAATATCGACCACCTCATAGGTATGAGAAATATAGAATCCGTCAAATACCACCATGCAGGGCAAAAGCAATTTTTCAGCCAGCGAAAATGCCTGTAAAACAGTATCAAAGACTTCCTGGGCATTGGCACAATAAATCTGAAGCCATCCTGTGTCCCGCTGGCTGAGACTGTCGCCCTGATCCGGATCGAGACACCAGGGGGCACCGATAGCCCGGTTCACGTTAACCATAACGATTGGCAGTCTTGCTCCGCTGGACCAATGAATCATTTCATGCATGTAGGCCAGACCATGTGAAGCAGTAGCGGTAAAGACCCTGGCTCCAGAAGCTGACGCACCGGTACAAAAGGCAAGAGCTGAATATTCAGACTCAACACTGACAAATTCGCCTCCCAACTCTCCCCTGGCATCAAAATCAGCTAAAGTTTCAACAATTGCCGTTTGCGGTGTAATCGGATAAGCAGCGATCAGATCAACACCAACTCTTTGAACGGCTGTTGCGGCGGCCTGGCTGCCACTAATCATCTCAAAAGTCATTCGCCGGCTCCTCCTTCATTTCCAAAGCTCTGGCCGGGCATTCGTTGACGCAGATGCCACAGCCCTTGCAATAGTCCAGGTTAAACTCAAAACGACCGTTTGCTATGACAACAGCTAAATCAGGACAGTATAGATAACAGATACCGCATGAATTACAGGTTCCGCAACCAAGGCAGCGTTCTGCTTCTGCCACCGGGTTGTCGTCCCGCTGTTTTAAATCAAGATTATTTCTTGCAGCCAGATTTAAATATTCAAAGGTAACTGGATCACCATAATTGGCCTGGAAACTCAAATCTTTTAATTTTTCATCAACATTTTTAATCGCCTCCGCCGCACAGTGTCCAGCTTTAATTGCTTCTGCCACTGTTGCCGGGCCACTGACTAAATCTCCTCCGGCAAAAATATTTTGACTACTATTGATAGTACCCAATCCTGCTAAATCAGGAACCTGGCCAAGAGCCATAATTACGGATTGACAATCTTTAATAAAACTTCTATCCCGATCGACAAACAAACCTTGTTTTTCAGTCCGACAGTAATCAATCCTTACACCAATTATTCTTTCTTCGGTTTTAATAATCTCACGTGGTAAAGCATTAAAAATAAACTCTACGCCTTCCTGCTCTGCCAGATCAATTTCATGTTGATCGGCTGGCATCTCAGGTCTGCTGCGCCTGTAGATTAAAACAACATGTTGCACTCCGGCAATGCGTAGTGCACTACGTGCACTGTCGATTGCTGCATTACCACCGCCAATGACAACAACTGTTTTGCCAACCTCTGGGATCCTACTTTGATTGTATTGGCAGAGAAAGTCAAGAGCATTATAAACATAGCGACTTTCCGCACCCGGAATATTGGATTTGCGTGCAAGCCAGGCTCCAGTAGCCAGAAAAACCTGTTCATGCTGTTTGTATAGATCATCGAGCTGAAAATCTTTGCCCAAGGCGCTATTGGTTTTAAAAATAATGCCTTCCGCTTTCAAGATGGCCAGCTCTTGTCTTAGAATATCACGTGGTAACCTGTATTCCGGGATGCCAAGCGCAAGCATACCACCGATTACTGCTGATCTTTCGTAAATGGTAACCCCATAGCCGGCTGAGGAGAGATAATAGGCACAGCTTAAACCAGCCGGGCCGGAGCCGACAATAGCGATCTCCTTCTTTACTTCTTTGTTTCTTTCTGGCGGCTGATAATGATCAAGTCTCCACAAACCAATTGCCTTTTCCACTGCTCTGATATTAATTCCCTGATCCAACTGAGTCCTGTTACAGTTTTGCTCACAGGGGTTAAAACAAACATAACCGGTAATTGCCGGGAAAGGATTATAGCGGCTCATAATCTCCCAGGCTTCTGCCCATTTTTTTTGTTTTACCGCTTCAAGCCAAGCCGGTATTTCACCGTCCAAAAGACAGCCCTGGCGACATGGTGATAACCGATTCATTTTGAAGGGAGTTAAAAAACGCCACTCCCCGGTCTTGTTGACCGTGATAGCTTTAGATCCACCGGCAAACAATGTTGGTACCTGGCTAGCGATCAACTGCAAGGTACGCCACCTCCTTTACACTAGCAAATCCCTCGGTGGTCGCATTAATATTAGCATCAAGGCTTACTGAAACTCTTTTCTTAATCGATGCCGTCAAATGTTCCAGGTTGACCAATCCACTTACTTTAGCCATAGCCCCAAGCATCACCGTATTAACCATTGGAAAACTACCGATGGCCAGATTATTTTTCAAGGCAATTTCTTTAGCCTCAATTTGAAATACTTTATACTGGCAGAGATTAGTCCTATTTTTTTCGAATAGTTTCCGCCAATCTTCCCCGGCATTAATAATCAGATTTCCTTCCTCCTGCAGGCCAGAAAAAAGAGTCTGTCTGCTAATTGTTGCATCAAACACTACCACATAATCAGGATGATAAATTCTGCTACGGGGCATCAGCCGCTCCGGACTAATTCTAATGAAAGCAGTTACCGGCGCACCGCGACGCTCAGCGCCAAAAAGGGAAAAAGCCCGGGCATATTTACCGCTTAAAAATACAGCTTCGGCAAAAATCGATGCGGCTACAACAATCCCCTGCCCCCCCCTGCCGTGTAACCTAAATTCGGTTATTCCTCTGCGCATTTACATTCCTCCCTACAATATTTTGCAAGATGAAATAGTTTGCTTGCAAAATATTGCATGGTTCTTTTTTAAAGTCTTTTCTGTCCCGCTTTTATTAACATCTAAAGCGTCTCTGCTCTAAGGCCTAAAACTCTCAATAACCTTCCTCAAGCTCTTTAGCCGCCATCCTGGCAAATATTTAACGATCAGCATCTCTCCTTATCTCAATTGTTAGCTACAAAATTATTTTGCAATTTTCATGCCATAAAAAAAGAGAAATTTTAAATTAGGTTTTGTTGGTGAAGTTTGTTGTAAAGATTGCGGATTGAAATATCGAGGATACGTGCTGCTTCGGCCTTGTTGCCTTTGGCTTCCAGCAAGGCTTGACGCAAAATACCTTTTTCCCAGCTTTTATGCAGATCTTTTAAACTGCCTAGCGGTTTCTCACTTTCTCCTGTTTCAGTTTTTCCTGTGATCAGGTCGGGCATCATTAAGTGAGATTCAGTGATCATATTTTCTGTCCGATCTAAGTTAATCACCGCGCGAGCCATTACATTTTGTAACTCCCTGATGTTACCCGGCCAGTCATAGGCTTTCAGTCGTTTAAATACTGTAGGGGCAATTTCCACTGAATTTAGGCCGTATTCCAGGGCGCAGCGGGAGGCAAAATAATTAGCCAGTAGGGGGATATCACTGAGCATCTCTTTCAGTGAAGGTAAATAAATCGGAAATACATTGAGACGATAATAAAGATCCTGTCGAAAATAATTATTTTCGACCAGCTTTTCCAGATTGGCATTCGTCGCCGCTATAATTCGCACATCGATCTGCCGGCTACGTGACTCGCCTACCCTGATTATTTCACCCTCTTGAAGTGCCCTCAGTAATTTGGCTTGAGCTTCCGGACCCATCGCACCGATTTCATCTAAAAACAAAGTACCATCAGTAGCCTCTTCAAAATATCCCTTACGCCCTCCTTTTTTAGCACCCGTAAAAGCCCCATCACCGTAACCAAAAAGTTCGCTTTCCAGAAGAGTGTCAGTCAGTGATGCGCAGTTAACCCTGATAAACGGTTGATCAGCCCTTTCACTGTCATGATGAATGGCATGAGCAAAAAGTTCTTTACCAGTACCACACTCACCTCGTAATAATATGGATACCGGGGTTGAGGCAGCCTGCCTTGCTCGCTCTATAGCTTTGCGCAGTGACATGCTGTCACCGATAATGTCTTTAAAAGTATAACGAGATTCCAATTTCCGGACCAGCCGGCGAGTGCGTTCCAACTCTTCCATCACCAGCCTCAACTCAGAAATATCGTGAATTACTCCGACACTACCCTTGATCTCTTTATTTAAGAATAAGGGGGCACAGCTTACGATTACTTCTCTGCGCAGTGGTCCTACTTTCATTCGAACTCCGGTAATCGCTTTTCCACTTTCCAGGACTTTTAAGTGGACACTTTCTCCTTCTGCAATATCAACAGTTGCCGGTTTATTTAACACTTGTTCTCTGGTCATTCCCGTAATTCTGGTGTAAGCGCTATTAATCATCATTCCGTTCCCTTTTTCATCAACTATAGAGACCGCATCGGACAGTGAATCAATAATGGCCTGAAGAAGAACCATAGAGTCTTTTCCATCATTTAATAACCTAAATTGACCCTTAGAAAGATTACTGATCATTGAAGGTTTTCCTTACCCTTCCCTTTGAATTAAAGCAAGCAGTTGCTGTTCGTCAATAATGTCCACATCAAGTTCCCTCGCTTTGGCCAGTTTGCTGCCAGGATTTGCGCCAAGAACCAGGTAATTGGTTTTCCGGCTCAGGGAATTACTGACCTTGCCGCCGTTTTCTTCCACCATAACGGCTGCTTCTTCGCGTGTATAATGTTCGAGGATTCCACTGAAAACAAATGTCTTACCGTCGAGCTGACCGCGTTCTTCCTTTGCATGCAGTGGTTCGTCAAGCCTGACTCCGGCTGAGGTTAGTTTTGAAAGGATTAAATCAGTACCAGGGGTATTAAAAAACAAAACAATTGACTCAGCTATTTTCGGGCCAATTTCTGCAATCGCCATCAGATTATTTTGCTCAGCCTTCCTTAAGTGTTGTAAATCTCCAAACTGCTCAGCTAGAATCCTTGCCGCTTTTTCACCAACATGCCGAATACCGAGACCAAAGATCAAATGTCTAAGTGGCTTACCTTTACTCTTCTCGATCGCTTCCAGTAAATTTTGGGCTGATTTCTCTGCCATGCGCGGTAATGGTAGTAAATCATTGAGCTTCAAGAAATAAAGATCGCCGGCATCTTCAACCAGTTGGTTTTTCATTAACAGCTCGGCAACTGCAGGGCCCAAACCTTCGATGTCCATTGCACGTCGAGAAGCAAAATGGATTAGTTTTTCAACTAGCTGGGCCGGGCAAGATGGATTAATACAGCGAGTTACCGCTTCATCACTCAAGCGCACTGTTTTACTACCACAGGAAGGACAGGTTAGCGGCATTTTAAAGCGCTTTTCGGAACCGCTGCGTTTCTCTTTTAAAACCCTTACCACCTCGGGAATTATTTCTCCCGCCTTCCTGACCACAACCTGATCACCAATCAGGATTTCTTTATCCCTAATGAAATCTTCATTGTGTAAACTAGCCCGCTGTACTGTTGTTCCACTTAATGAAACCGGATCCAACAGGGCTACCGGCGTAATCGCCCCGGTGCGGCCTACATTAACCTGGATATCATTGATTACAGTCTGTTTTTCTTCAGGCGGATATTTATAGGCAATAGCCCAGCGTGGGCTGCGTGCCGTACAGCCCAGTTTTTCTTGAGTCACCAGGCTGTTAACTTTGATTACTACCCCGTCGATCGCAAAAGGCAGATCAAAACGTTTTTTCTGCATCTCTTGACAAAAATCTAAAATTTCCTGAGGACCTCTGCAAATTGCCCGTTCTTTATTAACCGGCAGATGAAGCGCTTCCAACTGCCCAAGAATGTCGGATTGAGTTTCAGATTCCAGATCGTGTTTACCTAATCCATAAATAAATATTCTTAGGGGACGACGGGCAGTCAGGCGAGGATCAAGCTGACGCAGAGAACCGGCAGCGGCATTCCTGGGGTTGGCAAACTGTGGCAATCCTTCCTCCGCTCTGTGGATATTAAGCTGCTCAAAATCATCTTTGCGGATATATACTTCGCCCCGAGCTTCCAGAGTTAACGCCTTTTTTAGCTGGAGTGGGATTTGCTTCACTGTTCTTAAGTTCATGGTAATATCCTCGCCGAAGAAACCATCGCCGCGAGTTGATCCCCTGTTCAGCCGACCATTTAAATACTCTAACGAAACCGCCAGCCCGTCGATTTTTAACTCGCATAAATACTCGATTTTTTGAAGTCCTGACTGTTTGCGAACCCGTCGATCATAATCAACTAGTTCCTCAGCGCTAAAAGCATTATCCAGGCCAAGCATCGGTACTTGATGTTCGACAGTAGAAAATTCTGCCAGTGGTTCTCCGCCAACCCTTTGTGAAGGTGAATCAGGGTCATACAGCTCAGGATATTTTTGTTCAATATCCTCAAGTTCACGGATTAGTCTGTCAAAATCCGCATCGTCAATTTCCGGTTTATCCAGGACATGGTAGCGGTAGTTGTGTTCATTAATTTTTTTCTTTAATGTTTTTAATCTTTCCATCGCTTCTTGCCGATTTTCTTCATTCATCCGATCACCTGAAATCCTTAGGTTAAAGATTACCTACTTAACTTTTTATCTTTAGTAATAAGTTCAATTTTATTTTATTATTCCCTTTTTTCCTTGCACAATTTTGCACGATTCTTACATCGTTTGACCTGTTAAATTTCGTCTTGTTAACCTGGACTAAAATATTTTTATATATCATCAGCCCTTGCTTGTTTGCAGAATTTAGATTAAAATAATAAACATAACGACCGGTCGGTTTATTTTAGGAGACGGTAATGAATAATTTGGAACGTAAAATTCAAACTAAAACAAACATTGTGCAATCCGCCACATCGTTATTTGCCCGCAATGGTTATGAAGCAACCAGCGTTGCCGAAATCTGTACACTTGCCGGGGTTAGTAAAGGAGCTTTTTATTACCATTTTGAAAGCAAGGAAGCCGTTTTGTTTAAATTGATTGATTCCTGGTTAAAAACCATCGAGGAAAACCTTTCCGAAATTACATTTAAAGCCAAAACTGTGCCTGACGGCTTGATCGAAATGGCCGGTATGATGCAGACTGTCTTCGATCATAATCGATTTTTTATGGGTTTATTTCTAGAATTATGGACCAACGCGCATCGTAATGAAAAAATCCGCCAGGCAACCCTGGCTCCCTACGAACGGTTCAAAAATCTTTTTTCCGAACTGATAAACCGTGGTAGTGAAGAGAAATCTTTAAAAACGGTCGATCCCGAAACGGCAGGCCAGCTCTTGCTGTCGCTCTCCAGTGGTTTCTTTTTACAGGCTGCTCTTGAACCAGATCGCCGTGATTGGGGCAGTAAGCTGCAGAAGAGTATTGAAATGTTATTAGATGGTTTAAAACGGGGGAATAGTTAGATGATATTGGTAACCGGCGCAGCAGGACATCTGGGTAACGTTCTGGTTCGAGAGCTCTTAGCAGCAGATGAAAAAGTTCGAGCCCTTGTTCACCCGGGCGAACCTCTTCATTCTTTACAGGGAATGCTGATTGAGGTTATTGTCGGCGACATCCTTGATCGTGATTTATTAAATCGGGCCATGTGGGGTATTGATACAGTTTTTCATTTAGCGGGGATCATTGCCATCAGACCCGGGATGGAAGATCTGATGACCAAGGTTAATGTTGAAGGTGCCCGAAACGTGGCCGAAGCTGCTTTAAACAACCATGTTCGTCGCCTGGTTCATGTCAGCTCGGTTCATGCCTTTCGACGTGAACCGCTGGGTACTGTAATTGATGAACAGACACCCCTTGCTCTTGATAGCCCGATGGGTACCTATGATCGAACAAAAGCGGAAGGCACCAAAACAATCCTTGATTTTATCGCTAAAGGTCTTGATGCGGTTATTGTCTGTCCCAGCGGGATCATCGGTCTTCACGATTATCGGGGATCGGAAATTGGCAAAGCCCTGCTTTCTTTTGCCACCACTCGTCCTACCCTTCTGGTTGATGGTGCATACGATTTTGTTGATGTCCGTGATGTTGCCCGCGGTTTAATCCAAGCAAAAGATAAGGGTAAAAAGGGTGAAATCTATATATTGTCAGGCTCACAGGCATCGGTTGAAAACCTGTGCCAGATGGCCCAGCAGGCCAGCGGCACTAAAAGTGTGATGTATAAAATACCGATTCACTTTGCCATTCTAGTGCTCGGTTTATTGCAGGGACTGATTAGTTGGTTAAAAATTAAATCCAGATATACAGTTTATTCCCTGCAAACCCTGCTTGGTAATTCTGTTTTTAGTTCACTCAAGGCCAAAAACGAGCTGGGGTACCAGGCAAGGCCGTTAAGCGAAGCAATTGCCGATTATATCAATTGGAGCTACCAAAGATTTAAACTTGCAAGAACTAATACTAAGACAGTAAACAAATGCGTACCGTCCAAGAAAAATCCACCTTCGGTTGCTTAAAACCGACTGATTATATAACTGCAAATTTTTTCCAGTGAGTCCCCGGGTGTAAATATCTGGTCGGCGAAACCACCGGCAATCAATGCTTGCGAATCTTCTTCGGGAATAATCCCACCCACAACCAATGGGATCTCTTTCATCCCCATCTGCCCCAGAAGTTGCTTAATTTTAGGCACCAGGGTCATGTGGGCACCGGATAAAATGCTTAAGCCAACAAGATCAACATCTTCCTGCATTGCTGCTTCTGCTACCTGTTCGGGTGTTTGGTGTAATCCGGTATAAATAACTTCCATTCCGGCGTCACGTAAGGCCCTTGCAACCACTCTCGCCCCACGATCGTGACCGTCAAGCCCAGGTTTTGCCAGTAAGACTCTTATTTTCTTCATGACCAACCTCCGGGATATCATCCAACTAGTTAGACCGATTCAGCAAAAATGCCCCGGGTAGATCTCAAGTAAAGTAAGATTATTGAGATCAGCAACGCGGTTCCCAGTAAATAATATAAAATTAAAATAGCGGCTTTTCTTTATACTCGCCAAAAACCGCTTTCAACGCTTCTACTATTTCTCCTTCCGTGGCGTAACACTTCACCGCGTCGAGAATCTTAGGCATTAAATTATCGCTTCCGGCTGCTGATTGCTTTAAGTTTAAAAGGCTTTTTTTCACTGCATCTTGATCCCTTAGTACTTTCAGCTTTTCTAGTCTCTCAACTTGCTTCCTTTCGACTGTTGGATCAATTTTCAGCAATTCAATCTGCTGTTTTTCAGCATGACTGTAACAATTCACCCCAACTACGATCCGCTTACCGCTGTCTACCGCCTGTTGATAGTCATAGGCTGCATCTGCTATTTCCTGTTGGAAGAATCCGCAATCAATTGCCTTTAAAACCCCACCCAGTTTCTCGATTCTTTCAAAATAGCTCTCCGCCTCTTTTTCCATTTGGTTAGTTAAAGCCTCGACGTAATACGAACCGGCTAAAGGGTCGATCGAGTTAACCACTCCGCTCTCGTGGGCGATAACCTGCTGCGTCCGGAGGGCAATTTTCACTGCGTTTTCCGTTGGCAGCGCAAGAACTTCATCCATTGAATTTGTATGCAGTGACTGGGTTCCCCCCAATACAGCAGCTAATGCTTCCAACGCGGTACGGATAATATTATTTTCAGGCTCCTGTGCGGTCAGGCTGCAACCGGCAGTTTGGGTATGAAACCTCATCTTCAAAGACCGGGGATCATTGGCTCCATAATGTTCTTTCATCCGGCGAGCCCAAATTCTTCTGGCAGCCCTGTACTTGCAGATCTCTTCAAAAAAATCAAGATGGGCATTAAAAAAGAAAGAGAGACGCGGTGCAAAACTATCCACATTTAAGCCCGCTGCGATCCCCGCTTCGACGTAAGCAAAGCCATCCGCCAGGGTAAAAGCCAGTTCCTGGACCGCGGTTGAGCCCGCTTCCCTGATGTGATAACCGCTAATGCTAATTGTATTCCACCGTGGAACATGATCGGAAGCAAAGGCAAATATATCGGTAATCAGGCGCAATGAAGGTCCGGGCGGGAAAATCCATGATTTTTGAGCGATATACTCTTTTAAAATATCGTTTTGAATCGTCCCTCCCACCCGATCTAAATTAATGCCTTTTTTCTCTGCGTTTGCCAAATACATACACCATAATATTGCGGCTGGACCATTGATGGTCATTGAAGTGGTAACCTGATCGAGCGGAATTTGATCAAAAAGAATTTCCATGTCGGCCAGTGAATCAATGGCAACACCACAACGGCCGACTTCGCCGGCGGATCTTTCGTGATTAGAATCATAGCCCATAATAGTCGGCAGATCAAAAGCGACTGAAAGACCGGTTTGACCCTGCTCCAAAAGATAGCGATAGCGACGGTTTGAATCGTAGGCATCACCAAAACCGGAAAATTGCCTCATCGTCCAGAAACGACCCCGGTACATCGTATCCTGTACCCCACGCGTGTAAGGGTAATCACCGGGAAATCCAAGTTCGTTGCTATAATCAAACTCACCAAGATCAAGAGGTGTATAAAGAGGCTTGACTTGTATGCCGGAAATAGTTTGAAAAATATTTTCTGCCTCTTCCTGTTTTGCAACTTTTTCCTTCCATCGCTTCATCTCTTGATGCAATTTTTGATTAACCCGATCTCTGCTCAAATGATCACCCGCTTTTTAACGATAAAAATTAATGTTTTCCAGTAGCTCGCAGGCTGAACTGTAGGGATCTTTTTTCCGTCCGGCAATTTCTTCAACCAGCTTGTCATAATCAATAGTTTCTTTGATCTGCTCCCAAACCTTCTGTTTAACAAGATACTCAACCTGTTCAGTCAGTTCGCGGCGGATCCGCAACCGGCGGACACGGTCTAACTCCCCACTGGTCTCAAGGTACTGACGGTGTTTTTTAAGTGCTTCCCACAGCTCCGCTGCTCCTTCACCCCTGATTGATACAGCGGGTATTACCGGTGGTCTCCATGACTTATCTCCCTGCATATCAAGCATCATGTTGACCTCGGTAACTGTTCTTTCCATGCCAGGTAAATCGGCCTTATTAATCACAAAGACATCAGCTATTTCCATTATTCCCGCTTTAAGCGTTTGGACTGTGTCACCACCGGCCGGAGTAAGAACTACTACGGTCGTATCGGCTGTTTTTACGATATCCACCTCTGACTGTCCAACCCCGACCGTTTCGATCAATACCAGATCTTTCCCAAACGCATCCAATACCTGAATTGCTTCCCTTGTTGATCTTGACAATCCGCCTAAACTACCTCTGGTGCCCATACTGCGAATAAATATTTCCTGATCGAGGGCATGATCCTGCATCCTAATGCGATCGCCGAGAATCGCCCCTCCGCTAAATGGGCTGGTCGGATCCACTGCGATTACTCCCACGCTCAGCTTCTCGAACCTGATCTGCTGCAGTAATTGGTCGACCAGCGAGCTTTTTCCCGCTCCCGGAGCTCCGGTTATACCGATTACATAGCTTCGCCCCGTGTGCGGAAACAGCTCTTTTAGCAGGTCATTTTTCTGTTTGTCATTATTTTCCACTAGGGTTATTAACCGTGCCGCGGCCCGCCTGTTTCCTGTTAATAGTTCCTCGACCAACTGCTGCATTTTTTCACCCCATAGTTAAAAATAATCGTCGCTTTTAGTATTCGATTCCAGGACAGCAGCCGGCTCCCTGTTCGTAATGATGTTTGATTGCCAACACTTCGCTGACCAGATCAGCCCTTTTTACCAGTTCCGCAGAAGCATTACGTCCTGTGAGGACAACGGTAACCCCATCGGGCTTTTCTTCGAGCAACTGCAGTAAATCATTTTCGCTAATCAGCTTATAATCAACAGCAACATTGATCTCATCCAGCACCACCAGGTCATATTCACCGCTTAAAATTGCCTTCCGGGCTTTTGCAAATCCTGCCTGAGCCAGTTCAATATCAACCGGATCAGGATTATCACGATTAACAAAGTCATCGCGCCCGGCACGCACCAAGGTCAAATTGGGAAGCTGAGCTGTAGCTAAAAATTCTCCATAATCTCGACCTTTCATAAAGTGAATCATGTAAACCCTAAAACCGTGCCCTAAAGCCCTGATCGCCTGTCCAACAGCAGCCGTTGTTTTCCCTTTTCCGTCTCCGGTAAATACCATGATCAGGCCAGGCTTAGCATTATCCATCAGTTATAAACACCTCTTTTGCCGATCTGAAGTAATCTACACCAGTAGCAAATAACTTGCCTCTTCTCTAGTTTATCCGTACAGCAATCGCGGGTTCTAGGCAAGAAGGTAGCGTGAAATTACCAGGCGTTGTACTTCACTTGTCCCTTCGTAAATTTGCGTAATTTTGGCATCCCGCATGTACCTCTCCACCGGGTAATCTTTAGTATAACCATAACCACCAAAAATCTGGACCGCATTGGTGGTTACCTCCATTGCCATTTCAGCGGCAAAAAGTTTAGCCATCGCCGATGCTTTTCCATATGGCAGTCCTGCGCTTTCCAGGTAAGCGGCCTGATAGGTAAGCAGGCGAGCCGCTTCAATTTTGGTTCCCATGTCAGCCAGCATGAAAGATATTGCCTGAAAATTGGCGATCGGTTGCCCAAATTGTTCCCTGCTCTTAGCATAGTTAACCGCTTCCTCCATTGCGCCCTGGGCAATACCGACTGCCTGGGCTGCTATTCCGTTCCGGCCACCATCTAAAGTACTCATGGCAATCTTAAAACCTTCCCCTTCAGCGCCAAGCAGGTTTTCCTTGGGTACCCGGCAGTTTTCGAAGATTAGTTCCAGGGTGGGAGATGATCTTAAGCCCATTTTTCTCTCTTTTTTGCCAAAGGAAAACCCTTCCATGCCCTGCTCAACGATAAAGGCGCTGATCCCTTTAGCTTTTTTCGTTTTATCAGTAACTGCAAAGACAATATAGATTTCTGCATCGCCACCATTGGTAATAAATATTTTATTACCGTTCAACACATAGCTATCTTCTTCAAGTCTGGCCGTCGTACTTTGATTGGCGGCATCGGTTCCGGCCGCGGCTTCGGTTAAAGCATAAGCGCCAAGTTTTTCCCCTAAAGCCATCGGCTCTAAATATTTTTTCTTTTGCTCTTCGCTGCCATATTTATACAGCGGCCAACCGGCCAGAGAGGTGTGAGCCGATAGCGTGGTGCCAGTTGAGGCATCTACTCTTGAAAGTTCTTCCACCGCTATCACGTAGCTGATAAAGTCACAACCGGCTCCTCCATATTCTTCCGGCCAGGGTATTCCGGTCAGCCCTAGCTTGCCCATCTGATCAAAAATAGCCCTTGAGAACTTTTCCTGGTCATCCCTTTCTTCCGCTCCTGGTTTTAGTTCTTTCTCAGCAAAATCACGCACCATTTTTTTGGTCATTTCCTGTTCTTCGGTCAGCACAAAATTCATCGGCTATTCCTCCCACTTTAGTTATTGTCTTCAAGCCTCTAGCTCAATCTTTTTAGGAGCTCCCTGGCGATTACAATTCGTTGGATCTGGTTTGTTCCTTCGTAAATCTGTGTCGCCTTGGCATCACAGAAATAGCGGTTCAGCGGATTGTTCCCACCTTTTGAGGCCGGATAGAAAAGATCTAAACAGCGAGTTGCTGTTTCCATTGCCAGGTCCGTAGCAAAGAGTTTTGCCATCGATGCTTCCCGGGTGCAACGTTTGCCGCTTTCCTTGGCAAGTGCCGCCCTGTAAACCAGCAACCTGGCAGCTTCAATTTTTGCTGCCAGTTCGGCAATAATCAAAACAGACGAATGATTGGTTTGATTTGTAGTCCCTTTAACCTGTTGCAGATAGTTTAAAGTAAAATCTAGTGACGCCTGGGCCAGACCCAGTCCCTGTGCGGCAATCCCAATTCTTCCTCCATCCAGTAGGGACATGGCAATCTGGAAACCTTCCTTTTCAGCTCCTAACCTGTTCGACGTCGGAACAAAGAGATCCTCCAGCTGTAGTGCGGTCGTTTTTGAACGGGATAAGCCCATTTTCTTTTCCGGCAAGCCTGCAACCAAGCCCGGCTGGTTTTTCTCAACCAGGAAAGCAGTAATCCCCCGGTGACCAAGCGATCGATCAAGAGTAGCAAAAACTGTAATCAGATCCGCTTCACCTCCCGCGGTGATAAAAAGCTTGCTCCCGTTCAGCCGGTATCCTCCTTCAACCACAACAGCTGAAGAAATAAGCGCAGCTGCATCCGAACCCGCTCCCGCTTCTGTCAGCGCAAAGGCACCAAGCAGATCTCCACCGGCAAGTTTACCAAGATATTGTTTCTTTTGATCAACTGTTCCGTAATAGAGCAAAGGAAAAGTCCCGACAGAGGTGTGAACTGAGAGGATCACTCCGGTTGAAGCACAAACTCTAGATACTTCCTCGATCATTAAAATATAGGTCAGAAAATCTTCTCCCTGGCCATTCCAGCAACTGGGAATGGGCAATCCCATATAACCGCGCTGCCCGGCTTTAGCTAAATTCTCGCGGGGGAAATGATCCCCCGTATCCAATTCATGTTCGGCAAAATAACGGAATTCTTCGCGGCGATTTAAGTGGTGTTTGTTGAGGAGTAATTCCAAAGATGCCAGCTCCTTCTTCCTCTAAACCTTTACAACAACAGCTTCACCCTGAGCAGCACCACTGCAGATCGTGGCCAGACCGTACCCCCCACCCCTTCTGCGCAACTCGGCAATCAAAGTAATCAGGATTCTGGCTCCACTGGCACCGATCGGATGGCCCAGGGCCACGGCTCCACCATTAACATTAACAATACTTTCATCCCATCTGCCAAGCTTGATGCAGGTTAGTGCTACCGCGGCAAACGCTTCATTTACTTCGATTAACTTCAGTTCTTTGCTCTTTAGACCGGCCTTACGAATGGCTTTTTCAGCAGCTGCAAATGGTACGGTAGCAATGTAACGTGGATCAAGTGATACCGCTGCCTGGGCTACCACTGTCGCTAAAGGCTTCAGGCTTAATTCAGCTGCCTTTTCACTTGAGGCCAGGATCAGGGCGGCTGCTCCATCACTAATTGCCGGGGCATTGCCAGCAGTGATTAAGCCTTCTGCTTCAAATGCCGGCGGCAGTTTAGCGAGCGATTCTAAACTGGTATCCGGGCGGGGTAACTCGTCCTTTTCAACGAGCAGACTAGCCCCTTTTCGCTGCGGAACCAGGACTGAAGCCAGCTCTTGATCAAATAATCCCAACTGCTGGGCCTTGACTGCTTTCTGATGACTATGCAGCGCAAAACGGTCCATCTGATCGCGAGTGATACCCTCTTCCGCCGGAACGGAACCACCGTGAACTCCCATATGAACATCGTAAAAAGGGCACCACAGTCCATCTTTGATCAGGCCGTCGATTAAACTGTTATCACCCATACGCAAACCCGAACGCATCTGGTATAAAAAGTAAGGAACGGCGCTCATGTTTTCCATTCCTCCCGCGACGATTAAATCAGCTTCACCGGCGCGGATCAGGGCATCCCCGAGATTAACCGCCCTTAAACCCGATGCACAGACCTTGTTAATCGTTTCAGAAGGAACCTCGGGAGGCAACCCAGCTTTAATCGAAGCCTGTCGCGAAGGAATTTGACCGGCTCCTGCCTGGACTACCATCCCCAATAAAACATTATCGATTAACGCCCCTGAAAGACCTGAACGCCGTAGAGCTTGCTTCACAGCAATTGCGCCCAGTTCAACTGCGGGAATGGCACTTAAGGAACCCATAAATTTGCCGAAGGGAGTTCTTGCATAGCCGACGATTAGTGTTTCACGCCTCAATAGATCACCTCTTTAACCACTGCTCCAACTGGCCCTCACTTCAGGGCACGGTGGGCAATATCCCGTCTGCAATAAGCCCCTTCAAATTCGATTAAATCAACAGCCCGGTATGCTTTATTCACCGCTTCGCGCAGATCGCTGTCCCAGGCGGTTACCCCGAGTACCCTTCCACCGGCAGTGACTAAGGTTCCCTTCTCTAAAGCAGTTCCGGCCTGAAAAACAGTCACTTTACCCTCTCCGCTTTTCTCAGCTTCTTCCAATCCCCGGATTGGCCACCCTTTCTCATAGTGCCCGGGATAGCCTTTGGCGGCGATCACCACACAGACAGCCGGATCATCACTCCACTCGGCTTCAAGGTCATGAAAATTTCCACCTGCTGCAGCCAGTAAAAGAGGCAGCAGATCTGAATGTAAACGCGGCAGGATTACCTGGGTTTCAGGATCACCAAACCGCACATTAAATTCAAGAACATTTAACTGATCCCCGGAAATCATTAAACCGGCATAGATCACTCCCCGAAAATTGATATTTTCATTTAGTAAGCCATTTAAAAGAGGTCTAAAGACTTTGTTTTCAGTCTTTAAGGCCAACTCCCGCTTATAAACCGGTGCAGGCGAGTAGGCTCCCATCCCGCCGGTATTGGGTCCACTGTCTCCTGTCCCGATCGCCTTATGATCCTGCGCGGACGGCATCATGATCAAGCGGCTGCCATCACAAAGAGCTAGAACCGATACTTCTTCTCCGGTCAGGTATTGTTCAATAATAACCCGATTACCGGCAGACCCAAACTTTTTTTCAATCATAATGTCATAGAGGGCCTGCTCAGCTTCAGCCGGCCCATTGGCAACGATTACTCCCTTTCCAGCGGCCAAACCATCTGCTTTGATTACAACCGAGCCGCCATAGAAACGAGCCAGGTGATGTCGAGCATCATCAAAATCATCAAAAACGGCAAAATCAGCAGTTGGGATTCCCCATTTTTTCATCTGCCGCTTCGACCATACTTTACTGCCTTCAAGCTGAGCTCCTGCTCTTCCCGGACCAAACACTTTCAGACCATTTTGGCGTAACCGATCGGCCAGGCCAAGAACCAATGGGGCTTCCGGTCCGATCACTACTAGATCAATCTTCATTTTTACGGCCCATTTTGTGATTCCGGCAAGATCATCGCCTGAGAGGTTGACTGTTTCGGCCAGCCCTTCCGTACCTGGATTGCCGGGTGCACAGTATAACTTGGTTAACATAGGGCTGGTGGCCAGTTTCCAGGCTAAAGCATGTTCGCGCCCCCCGCTGCCTACGATTAATACCCGCATTTCGATCATCCTCTCTACTCGCTCTCACAGCTCAAAATCTTAATATCGTTAATGTTTAAAATAACGCCGGCCGGTAAAAATCATGGCCAGACCATATTGATCACAGATCTCAATCGATTGGGAATCTTTTAAGGAACCACCCGGCTGGACTATGGCTGTAATCCCTGCTTTTGCCGCTTCCTCAACTCCATCGGGAAACGGGAAAAATGCATCGGAGCCAAGAACCGCTCCTTTAGTTTTCCCTTGGCCCTGTTCAATCGCGATTTTTGTTGCCGCCAGTCGGTTCATCTGACCGGCTCCGATCCCGACAGTTTGTTCACCCCTGGCCAGCACAATAGCATTCGAACTAACATGTTTAACTACTTTCTGGGCAAACTCCAGGGAGATCCATTCATCTTTTGTCGGTTGGCGTTTGCTGACCACTCGGCCTGATTTAAGCTCCACCGGTTCTCGGTCGACAGTCTGAACCAGTAGTCCGCCGGAAACCGCTTTTAAATCGTCTTGTTCGAAAGGATCTCCAGTCAGGGGAATCTGGAGCACTCGCAGATCTTTTTTTAAACTAAGGATAGAAAGCGCTTCATCGGTGAATTGAGGAGCAGCAATAACTTCTAAGAACAGCTCTTTCATCTGATTAGCCGCCGAGCTGTCAATGAGAGTATTGGCAGCAATAATCCCGCCAAAGATCGAGATTGGATCGGCATCATGAGCCATTTCGAAGGCTTTACTGATCGTATCCGCAGATCCAACACCACAGGGATTTGCATGCTTAACAGCCACAACGGTTGGTTTATCAAATTCCCGCACCAAATCCCAGGCCGTACCAAGATCATTGAGGTTGTTAAAAGACAGTTCTTTTCCTTTCAGCTGGACTGCCGCTGCGAGCCCGTACTTCATGCCCGGAAAAGCATAAAATGCCGCTTCCTGCTGTGGATTTTCACCATAACGCAAATCTGAAATTTTTTCCAAACCAATGGTGGCCTGAAGAGGGAATAACCTTGTTTTTCCTTCAGGCAAGCGGTTAAAGTAAGCTGCAATGGCAGAATCGTAACAGGCAGTATGAGCGAAAGCTTCAGCGGCCAGCTTCAAACGGTTTTCAGAACTTATCTTCCCTTTGGCTTTCAGCTCCGCCACTAGAGCCTCATACCGATCCGGATTCACGACAATCGTTATATATCGATGGTTCTTTGCTGCTGCCCTAATCATGGTCGGACCGCCAATATCAATATTTTCAACCGCTTCTTCATGACTGAAACCCGTGCGGCTGATCGTAGCCGTAAAAGGATAAAGATTGACGATGACAATCTCAATCGGCGTAATATTAAACCGCTTCAGTTCTTCCTGCTGTTCCATGATATCGGTCTGAGCCAGAATTGCGCCATGAATAGCAGGGTGCAAAGTCTTAACCCTTCCCTGTAAAATTTCTGGAAAACCGGTAACTTCAGATACGTTGGTCACTTCCAGACCGGCCTCGCGAATTACTTTAGCTGTCCCGCCAGTCGATAGTAGTTCGTAACCGAGTTCTGAAAGCCCCTGAGCCAAATCCTTGATGCCGCGTTTGTCAAAAACACTGATTAGGGCTCTTTTATTAGTGGTCAATAATATAACACCTTCTTCCTTCTACCTTTAACTTGTTACGGCAGAACAGATCAATTGCCGTCGGATAAATACGATGTTCGGCAGCTTGTATCCGCTGTTTAAGGGTTTCCAGGCTTTCTTTTTGAATTACCGGCACACTGGCCTGAAGAATAATCGGTCCGCTATCCAGCCCTTGATCAACAAAATGGACAGTACATCCGGTTATTTTAACCCCGTATGCCCTAGCCTGTTCAATCCCATCCAGGCCTGGAAAAGCAGGAAGCAGCGAAGGATGGATGTTCATAATTTTTAAGAAAAAGGCCTCAACAAAACTAGCGGGGAGCAATCGCATATAGCCGGCCAAGACAACCAGGTCAATTTTTTTTCCCTTTAAAATCGAAACCAGGGTTTGATCGTAATTGTTCCTACCCTGAAATGAATTGGGATCCAGAAAAACAGATTCGATCTGGTGCTTTTCGGCCCTCTTAAGAGCGTAGGCAGAAGCACAATCACTAACAACAAGCACAACCTGGCCGGCGATTTCTTTCCGGTCGCAGGCTTCAATAATTGCCTGCAGGTTAGTCCCCTGGCCGGAAGCAAGAACGGCCAATCGCTTCATCTGTAAATCCTCCCGGATTGTTGATCTTCAAGGCAGGTTATTACTTCTCTTTTTAATTGGCCTAATCCTCTTCAGTTATTGCTCCAGTAATAACGAAAAGTAAAATCTGCTTATTTTAAAAATACCTCGCGCTCTCCGCTAACTATTCTTCCCAGGGGATAAGCTTGAATGTGATACCCAGAAAAGTGCCTGATTACAGATTCCGATTCTGTTTCCGGAACAATAAGGACATAACCGATCCCCATGTTAAATACTTTATACATCTCTTGATCACTGATTGAGCCCAGTTCAGCGATCACTGCAAAGATTTTCTGCTTTGGCCATGCGGAGGTGTCAATTTCACCGGCAGTGCCTGCGGGTAGGATCCGCGGCAGATTTCCAACCAGGCCACCCCCGGTAACATGGGCCATGCCCTTTACAGGACAGCTTTTCAATAACGATCTGACCGACTTGACATAAATTACTGTCGGTTTTAATAATTCTTCAGCCAGGGTCAATTCGAAAGCGCTTTGATAGTCGGTAAGTTTTAAATTGGCCTCTTCCAGCAAGACTCGTCTGGCCAATGAAAAACCGTTTGAATGAAGTCCTGAAGAGGCTAAACCAATAATGATGTCCCCTTTTCTGATTGTTGAACCGTCTATCAGCTCGGCTTTACTGACCATTCCAATGGCAAAACCAGCCAGATCATATTCACCCGGGGAATAAAAACCCGGCATTTCAGCAGTTTCGCCGCCAAGGAGAGCGCATCCGGCTTCCTGACAACCGGCGGCAATACCGCTGACAATTGATTCGACCTGTAGGGGATCCATCTTGCCAATCGCCAGGTAATCTAAGAAAAAAAGGGGTTCCGCCCCCTGGACCAGGATATCATTTACACACATCGCCACACAGTCAATACCAATCGTGTCATGACGGTTTACAGCGAAGGCCAGTTTCAATTTTGTGCCCACCCCGTCACAGCCGGCAACTAAAATCGGATCGGTTACATTTGACAGGTTAGGCATAAACAACCCGCCAAAACCACCTATTCCCTGTAGAACCTCCCGCCGAGAAGTTAAATCAGCCACTTTCTTAATCCGTTCGACCGCCTGATCTCCAGCCTCAATATCGACTCCGGCTTTCTTGTAGTTGAGATCTTCAGCCATACAACTAACCCCTTCGCTTTTATAATCTGAAGCAGAAAGCCCGGCCGATGGCCGGGCTTCGCAAGCGTTTTAGAAAAAGAGTGGAGCAAATACCAGGGCAACGATGCTCATCAGTTTGATTAAGATATTCAAGGAAGGTCCTGCCGTATCTTTAAAAGGATCACCAACCGTATCACCAACTACGGCTGCTTTATGCGGATCGCTTCCCTTACCCCCCAAATTACCGGCCTCGATAAACTTTTTGGCATTATCCCAAGCTCCACCGGCATTGGCCATATTGATAGCCTGGAGCACACCGGTCACTAAGGCACCCGCTAACAATCCACCGAGAGCTTCCCGACCAAGAAAAGGAATCAGGCCGACTGCCAAAGGAACTATCACCGCCATCAGACCAGGGACGACCATCTCTTTTAAAGCCGCCCTGGTACTGATATCAACACATTTGGCATATTCCGGACGGGCCTTACCTTCCATCAGTCCGGCAATTTCCTTGAACTGGCGGCGGATCTCCTCGATTAATGAATAGGCAGCATTACCAACTGCTTCCATGGTTCTGGAGGTGAAGAAGTAGGTCAGCATTCCACCAATTAACAGACCGGAAATAACCCGAGCGCTGGTAATATCAATGACACTAAGCTCAGCCACCTGGGCGTATGCCGTGAACAGAGCCAGTGCGGTTAGCGCCGCCGAACCAATAGCAAAACCTTTACCGATAGCAGCGGTGGTATTACCTAATGAATCAAGTTGGTCGGTAATTTTGCGCACTTCCGGTTCAAGTTCGGCCATTTCGGCAATTCCACCGGCATTATCGGCTACCGGCCCATAAGCATCAACCGCTACGGTCATGCCAACCGTTGCCAGCATGCCAACCGCTGAGATGGCGATACCATAAATTCCGGCAAAGTAATAAGAAATCAGGATGGCAGCCACAATGGTCAGTGTCGGATATACGGTGCTTTTCATCCCGACAGCAAGGCCGCTGATGATATTGGTAGCCGGACCGGTTTGCGATGCCCTGGCTATATCCTGTACGGGCTTAAAATGATCGGAAGTATAATATTCGGTAACCCTGCCGATGATTACTCCGGCTAAAAGACCGGCAACAACAGCATAAAAAGGTCCGAGATTCGGAAAAACACCCTGCGCTACAAAAGAGCGGACTACGAAAAAAGAAACTACCAGGACCACCAGGGCGCTGATCCAGATTCCTCTTTCCAGCACTGCGCCAAGCCTGACCCCTTCTTTCGCCCGAACAAAGAAAAAAGCAAAAATGGAGGCCAGGATCCCGATTGAAGCTACGATTAGGGGCAGCAGGGTGCCACCCAGGCCGTACAAGACAACTCCCAGCGTCATGGTAGCAATCATCGATCCAACATATGATTCAAAAAGGTCGGCACCCATGCCGGCAACATCACCGACATTGTCGCCAACGTTATCGGCTATGACCCCGGCATTACGCGGATCATCTTCGGGGATACCCGCCTCAATCTTACCAACCAGATCGGCGCCAACATCGGCAGCCTTAGTATAAATACCGCCCCCGACCCGGGCAAAAAGAGCTATAGAGCTGGCTCCCAGCGCATAACCATTAATTACAGCCGGATCACGAATAATTAAATATAAGACCCCAAGACCAAGCAGACCGAGACCGGCAACCATCATACCCATAATTGTGCCACTGGAAAAAGCCACTCCAAGCGCCTCGTTTATTCCGGAACGGGCGGCATGTGCAGTTCGCACATTGGCGCTTGTCGCTACGGTCATCCCAATATAACCGGCGGTGGCGGAAAGAACTGCTCCGATGACAAAACTGATTGCGGTTAGTATATTGATCGCAACGGCAAGGACAACCGTCAATACAACAACAAAGATTGCCAGGTACATATATTCACGTTTCATGAAAGCCATGGCCCCCTCATGAATCGCAGCGGCAATTTCTTGCATCTTTTCGTTTCCGGCATCGGCTTTTACCATTTTAACCCAGAGAATTAAGGCAAAAATCAGCGCAATGACCGCACAAATTGGTGCAAGATAGAGCAAAACATTCATCAATCATCATCCTCCATCTGTGTGAGATTCTGATCATAATTTATCTAAAACTCCGGATTATGGCAATACCGGGTAATCCCCGCTAAAGCAACCGGTACAAAGCTGACCTGGTGGCAGCCCGATGGCCTTAAAGGTGTTATTCAGACTCAGGTAGCCGACTGAATCGGCCCCAACCAATTGAGTAATCTCTGCAGGTTCATGCTGGTAGGCAATCAGATCCTGGGGGTCGGGAATATCAATACCGTAGAAACAAGAGCCGGTTACCGGCGGCGAACTGATCCGCAGGTGAACTTCCCGGGCTCCTGCCCTGCGCATAATTTTGATCAGTTTCAGACTGGTTGTTCCCCTGACAATTGAATCGTCCACTAAAACAACCCGCTTACCTTCAACAATCTTCTGCACAGCATTTAGTTTTAGATCAACCCCTTCTTCTCTCATTTTTTGGGTTGGTTTAATAAAGGTCCGGCCGATATAACGGTTCTTGACCAGGGCCATTTCGTACGGTAATCCTGCTTGTTCCGCAAATCCTGAAGCAGCGGCAATGCTTGAATCGGGAACCCCCGAAACAATATCGGCATCAACCGGATGTTCACGGGCCAAACTTCTTCCCAGCTCCCGCCTGACCAGATGGACATTCTTTCCCTGCAGGTTGCTATCCGGTCTGGCAAAATAGATGTATTCAAAGATGCAGAGCTTTGAAACACTGTTCGTAATCACTTGCTTGCTCTTTAGTCCCCCGGCATTCAGCATCACCATTTCACCAGGTTCAAGATCCCGAATGTAATCAGCCTGTATTGTATCAAAAGCACAGGTTTCGGAAGCAAGAAAGTAGCCTCCTCCCTTCAGTCTTCCCAGTGAAAGCGGCCTGAATCCATGACCATCGCGTAGACCGACAACTTGATGTCCGTCGGTGACAATAAAGGCAAAAGCTCCTTTCAGGCGCGGGACTATTTCCATCAGAGCTTCTTCCAGCTGTTCGCTACCCTGTCTGGCGATCATGTGGGCCAACAGCTCTGAATCCGTATCGGTTTGAAATATGGCTCCTTTTTCCTCCAGCTCTGACCGCAATAAATTAGCATTTAAAAGATGTCCATTATGGGCTACCGCTAGTTCGCCAAATCGGTAGCGTAGTTTAAGCGGCTGGCTATTTTCCGGGTTCCGCCCTTCCTGGCCGTAGGAATAACGCACGTGCCCGACAGCCAGCTTACATACTATCCCTTTTAAATCAGCGCTGTCGGGAAAAACTTCGGAAACTAAACCCATTCCCCTTTTTAACCATAATTTTCGCCCTTCACCCGGACCGGCAGTAATCCCGGCGCTTTCCTGACCACGATGCTGCAAAGCATAAAGAGCAAAACAGCTTAGATAAGCTAAAGGCTGGTTTTCGGCGTAACCGCCACATACCCCACAAGCCTCACGCAAAAAGTGCTTCTTCCTGCAGGGAATTGTTAGGTCATAATCCATTGAAAAGCCTCCTCGTATGCCTTTTTTGCTCTTTTTAAATCTTGCTGAACCAGCAGATCATCACCACAAAACATCAAAAGCGCATCTCCCTTGACCTGTCCTAGCTCGTGCAAGGGAACTGCATAAGCAGCAGCTTCTTTTTGTACTGCTTCCATTCTAGCGGGACTGACAGAAATTAAAATTCTGGATGGCCCTTCACCAAAAAATGCAACTTCCGGTCGGTCCGTCGCAGGCAGTCTAACACTAGCTCCTAACCCTGCAGCCATTGAACACTCGGCCAGCGAAACAGCTAATCCTCCCTCTGCTAAATCATGGGCTGACTCGATGGCAGCAGCTAAAATTAATTTTCTTACCAGCAGTTGTAACCGCTTTTCCAGCATCAGATCAATTTTAGCCAAGGCTCCCTTGATTTGGCCGTGAACTGTTTTCAGCAATTGGCTGCCGCCCAAAGTAATCTCGTCTGCACCAAGCAGGCAGATCAAATCGCCCCTATTTCTGAAGGCAATTCGTCCCTGAATTTCGTAATTATCCAACAGACCAACCACCCCGATTACCGGGGTTGGATAGATTGCCTCTCCTTCAACTTCATTATAGAAACTGACATTACCGCCGACAACAGGAACATCCAATTGAGCACAGGCCTCAGCCATACCGGATACAGCGTTCCTAAACTGCCAGTAGATTTCTGGTTTTTCCGGATTACCGAAGTTTAGACAATCGGTGATCCCCAGAGGCTCGGCGCCACAGCAGCTGATATTGCGGGTTGCTTCAGCAACGGCAAGCATTCCACCCAAATAAGGATCAAGGTAAACCTGGCGGCTATTTCCATCAACAGACATAGCCAGGGCTTTACCATTTTCCCTGATTCTGATTACTGCTGCATCTCCCCCCGGACCCTGAACTGTACAGGTCCGAACCAGATAATCATAGCGCCGCCAAACCCATTCCTTCGAAGCGATATCAGGATCTCTCAATAGATCGAGCAGTGCCTGATTATAGTCTTTGATCTTAGGCAGTGTTAGTGGATCAAAAGCCGCTAGTTCTTTAAAATAATCGGGTTCCTTCGCTTTAGGCTGGTAAGTGGGAGAGCCGCCGGATACGCTTTGCGCCGGAACATTGACTACCTCTTCTCCACCGAACCGGGCTACTACCTTGCCGCTTGCGGTTACCTTGCCGAGAACAACCGGAGCAAGTTCCCAGCGCTTGAATACCGCTTCTACCGCTTCGAATTTATCGGGCTCTACAATTAAGAGCATTCTTTCCTGTGATTCGGAAGTAAGAATTTCAAAAGGTTGCATCCCCGCTTCGCGTAATGGCACCTGATCAAGATCGATATCAACACCCGATCCGGCCCGGGCTGCTGTTTCAGTAAGAGCACAAGTCAAACCCGCTCCGCCCAGATCCTGGACTCCGGTAACCAGTTTTTTGGCGATCACTTCAAGGGTACCTTCCAACAGGAGTTTTCCCAGGAACGGATCCCCCACCTGGACGGCAGGACGTCGCTCTTCCGATTGCTCCGAAAGCTCTTCCGATGCAAAGGTCACCCCGTGAATTCCATCACGTCCAGTTCTGGCACCCACCAGGACTACCAGGTTACCTTCACCTGAAGCTTTACCCAAAACCAGACGCTCTAACGGCATGATCCCCACGCACATTGCATTAACCAGGGGATTGCCACGATAACATTCTTCAAAGTATATTTCTCCGGCTACTGTTGGGATCCCGACACAATTGCCGTACCCACCAATACCGGCGATCACCCCGTCAAAAAGATAACGACTGCGCAGATCATCAAGCTTGCCGAACCGCAGGGAGTTTAAAAAAGCAATCGGTTGAGCACCCATTGTAAAAATATCCCTGAGAATCCCTCCAATACCGGTCGCCGCTCCCTGGTACGGTTCAACGGCAGAAGGATGATTGTGGCTTTCAATTTTAAAAACAGCCGCCCATCCGTCACCGAGATCAACTACCCCGGCATTTTCTCCCGGCCCCTGAATTACCTGAGGACCGCTGGTTGGGAAAAGGCTGAGCGCTGATCGCGAATGTTTATAACTGCAGTGCTCAGACCACATAACACTGTACATATTTAATTCAATCAGGTTTGGTTCTCGTCCCAGCTGATTGACAATCATCTCGTATTCGCGGTCGCTGAGACCCATTTGAAGCCAGGGGCGATCAATCACGAATAAAAGCCCCCTCTCTTTCCAGGTAACTGAGCAGTGATTTAAAAATAATCAAGCCATCAGCGGAACCTAAAATATTTTCTCCGGCCCGTTCGGGATGAGGCATTAAGCCGGCCACATTGCCTTTGCGGTTACAGACCCCGGCAATATTGTCAAGCGATCCGTTTGGGTTGGCTTCAGTGGTCGCTTCGCCACTTTCATCGACGTAACGGAAAAGAATCTGCCCGTGCGCTTCCATTTCATTTTGCTGGTCCGGCGAAGCGTAATAATTACCGTCTCCATGGGCAATCGGCATCTTTAAGATTTCTTGGTTACCAGCAGCATTGGTGAAAGGTGTTTTGTTGTTTTCAACCCGGATATTGACCTGCTGGCAACGAAACTGTAGGTGATTATTACGGTATAAAGCGCCGGGCAGCAGACCGGCTTCAGTCAGAACCTGGAAACCATTACAGATACCAAGCACCAGGCCTCCGGCTGCCGCAAATGTCTCTACCGCGGTCATGATTTTGCTAAAACGGGCAATTGCTCCCGAGCGTAGATAATCTCCATATGAAAATCCTCCGGGCAAGATCACCAGATCGCAATCACCGAGTGATAAAGCATCATGCCGAATATAAACTGCCTGCTTATGCAACTGATCCCGGATCAGGTGATAAGCATCGAGATCACAGTTTGAACCGGGAAAAACAATTACGCCAAATTTCATCAACCGGCCTCCTGTAAACTATAACTGAAGTCTTCTATCACCGGATTACTCAGCAGGCGGCGCGACATATCTTCGACCAACTCTGCCGCCTCTTCCCTGTCGGCGGCATCCAGTGTCAGCTCCAAGTACTTGCCAACCCTGACCTGTCCGATCTGCTCATAACCGAGAGCTTTTAATGAATTTTCAACCGCTACACCCTGCGGATCAAGGACTGATTTCTTTAAAGTAACCTCGACCTTAGCTTTCCACTGCAGGATCTCCGCCTCCCTCCAGACGTTTAAGGACCTCGCGGTAAGCATCAACCACTCCGCCCAGATCACGGCGAAAACGGTCTTTATCCAACTTCTCACCGCTGCTGCTATCCCAGAAACGACAGGTATCAGGCGAGATTTCATCCCCGAGAATCACCTTGCCCTGGTGCCGACCGAATTCCAGCTTGAAATCAACAAGTGTAATCCCTTTTTCCTCTAAAAAAGGAATCAGGATCTCGTTGACACGCAGCGCTGCTTTTTCGATCGTTGCCATCTCTTCAGCATTAGCCAGTTCAAGGGCATAAATATGATAATGGTTGATCATGGGGTCATGCAATTCATCATTTTTTAATGAAAACTCAAGGACTGTCTTTTTTAGCCTGATCCCTTCGGCAATCCCGAGCCGCTTCGACATACTGCCGGCGGCGATATTGCGAACGATGACTTCAACTGGAATAATCTCAAGAGCTTTAACCAGCATTTCGCGTTCACTGGTTGTTTTTAGATAATGAGTTTCTATGCCATTTTTTTCCAGCAACTGAAAAAATATCGCCGACAATCTATTGTTCAAAATTCCCTTATCGGCCAGGCTGTCTTTTTTGATTCCATCAAAAGCTGTAGCATCATCTTTAAACTCTACCAGCAAATAATCAGGGTCATCAGTTCGATAAATTTTTTTTGCCTTTCCTTCGTACAAAAATTCTCCTTTCATCACAGTCGCCTCCTTGAAAAATAATGATTAGACCAATCCTTAAAGCCCCAAGCGGCTGTAGATATAATCAACCCGCTTCAGGTAATAATCGGGTGAAAAACAGGACTCCAGTTTTTGCTTTTCAATTTGACTGTTAACCAGCTTGTCATTAGCCAGCAATGCTTTGAAAGATTTGCCGCTTTCCCATGATTGCATAGCGTAACGCTGAACCAAATCGTAGGCTTCTTCCCTGGACATACCGCTTTCAACCAGTTCAAGCAATACCCGCTGTGAATAGATTAGACCACCGGTTAAATCGAGATTCTTTGAAAGCTGAGCCTCGTTCACCCTAATCCCCGCCACCACTTTAATGGTCTGCTGCAGCATATGATCAACAGCTGATGTACTGTCAGGAAAAATTACGCGTTCAACAGATGAATGTGAAATATCGCGTTCATGCCAGAGAGCATTATTTTCCAATGCTGTCGTAGCGTATCCGCGCAGCAGGCGTGCCAAACCGCAGATCTTTTCGCAGGTTACCGGGTTTCGCTTGTGGGGCATGGCTGAAGAACCTTTTTGCCCGCTGTAAAAAGGTTCTTCTAACTCCCTTGTTTCGGTACGCTGCAGGTTACGGACCTCCAAAGCAATCTTTTCGAGGCTGCTCCCGATAATGGCGATGGTCGCAAGGTATTCAGCGTGGCGATCCCTTTGCAAAATCTGGGTTGATACCAGGGCCGGCTTTAAATTCAGTTTATGGCACACATACTCTTCAATAAATGGATCGATATGGGCATAATTACCTACCGCCCCGGAAATTTTACCAACTCCTACTACTTCGGTTGCGCGTTCTAATCTTTGGCTATTACGGCGCATCTCAGCCAGCCAGAGGACAAATTTAAGACCAAGGCTGGTCGGTTCGGCATGCACTCCGTGAGTTCTTCCGACAATCGGGGTTAACTTGTAACGCCTTGCCTGTTCAGTTAAAACGGCTTCCAGCTCACTTAAACCTTTTTTGATCAGATCGGCAGCTTCTACAAGCAACACCGATAATGCGGTATCGACAATATCGTAAGAAGTTAGGCCGTAGTGAAAATAACGGCTTTCTTCTCCTAATGATTCGGCGACACTGCGGGTAAAGGCAACGACATCATGGCGGGTCTCTTTTTCTAAACTTTCGATCCTCTGCAGATCAAAGCAAGCCTTCTCGGCAATGGCCTGTGCTGCTTTTTTGGGAATAACCCCCAGTTCAGCCCATGCTTCGGCTGCCAAGATCTCCACCTGCAAAAATTTTTGATAACGGTTTTCCAAACTCCAAATGCGGCCCATCTCCATGCCTGTATAGCGTTCGATCATTGCCCTGCACCTGGTTCAACTTGATTAGATTGGCTGAACTTAAGCCGCAGGGCGTTATCTTTTTCTTCTACCCTGGCTGCCAGCTTCTGACGGTAGCTTTGCAGGCGGTGACGCAAACTTTCATCCGCTATGGCCAGGATCTGCACAGCCAGCAAACCGGCATTAAAAGCGCCGTTTACGGCAACAGTGGCCACCGGTATTCCCTGGGGCATCTGGACGATTGAATAGAGAGAATCGATGCCCATCAGCGGTTCAATCGCAACCGGTACCCCGATTACCGGCAAGTGGGTCATCGAAGCAATTACTCCCGGAAGGTGAGCCGCTCCGCCCGCTCCGGCAATGATTACTTTCAGTCCCGCTTCAGCGGCGCCACGGGCATAGCGGGCTGTTTTCTCCGGGTGTCGGTGCGCACTGGAGATCACCATCTCCCAGCCAATTCCAAATTCATCGAGGGCATCGGCACATTTTTGCATGATCGGCAAATCCGAATCACTGCCCATTACAATCCCTACTTGCATCTCTTTCATCTTTATCAACTCCAACCGATTATTAATCTTGATTACACGATGATCATTAGTTTATCTTTTACCTGGATAACTGGCCATATATGAAAGTTTTACCAGCTCGAGTAATCAGTTCCTATACAAATTAGCAAAAGTTTTTCCTGCAAACCTGTAACTAAGACGATCAATTCACCCCTCCCGGTAAAAAATAAAACCCAGGCAGATAGGCATCGAGTGAAACCTACCCGCCTGGGTTTTTATCCCTTCGGTGTGACATCCACAAAAACGCTCCCCAGAAGATGGATGGATACCTGCACCACTCGGACCAGCCCGGCTTTTTTAAATACGGAAATTCTTTATCCACCGGCGGAACCCTAGGCGCACTTTCCCCCGTTAAAATTATGTTTTTAACGTTCGTTATTATTTTTAACATCTTGATCCGTAATCTACTTTTCTCCCAGCGAAGTTGATTATCCTGCCTGTATTCCAAATAATGTTCTTCTCTTTTGATCTTGTAGGAATTAAGCAGTACTGATAACATTTAATTACAACAATGTTTTAACTACAGGAGGTAGACCCCATGCAGGATGAACTGAAAACAGTGGCCAAGATGATGGCCCTCGCGGCGCGGACAGCACCAAAAGCCGTTGGTCAAGATTATCTTGAAATTAAGGTGATCGAAGGCGCTGATCTTGCCCGACTGTCAAATGATATGCTAGCCTACGGTGAAGAAAGCGGCAAACCGAATTACGATCGGGACGGTAAAAATGTTGCCGACTCGGGCGCCGTTCTCCTATTAGGGCTAAACAAACCGCACTATTTGGGACTTGACTGCGGAGCTTGCGGCTTTGCCAGCTGCACTGAAATGGCCAAAAACATGACTAAAGGACCGGAATTCAGTGGACCGCTTTGCGCCTGGCGTCTTTTGGATCTGGGGATTGCCGTTGGTTCAGCAGTAAAAACTGCCTCTCTTTTTAATGCCGATAATCGAATCATGTATCGTATCGGGGTTTCAGCCCTGCGCACCAAATTAATTGAAGGCGAAATTGCCATCGGCATTCCCCTCTCAGCCAGCGGGAAAAATATCTATTTCGATCGTTAATTTTTTATATATGGGTATATGTTTTTTATTTTAGTTGTTGACATCGATGCCGGTCTGTGCTAATCTTTGAAATCAAAGAGAATATCGCTTTGCCGATGAAAGGAACTAGTAGCTCGGAGCGGATCGTCTTAGAGAGCCGGATAACGGAAGCAATAATCTTCCAAAGCTGAAAATCCGGCGTCAATCCACCGCGTGAATGGCTCCTGGAGGTACCGGCTGAAAGCGGAAAGCACGCAAGTAGACCCGGTCGGAACTTTCACCGCTAAAAGAAAGCAGGTCTGAGGAAGTATATTTCTCGCACCTGAAAGAGTGGCCTGCCAAGGCAGGTAACCAGGGTGGTACCGCGAATAACTCTCGTCCCCGGACGGGAGTTTTTTTATTTGCCTTATTTAGCTACACAAATCAAAGGAGGAATTACCATGAAAACACGCACAATCAAGTTATCCGAGAAGGAAATGCCGCGCAAGTGGTACAACATTCAAGCTGATATGCCAAATCCGATGCAGCCTTATTTACACCCGGGCACCGGAAAACCAACCGTACCGGAGGATTGGGCTCCCTTATTTCCGATGAGCCTGATCGAGCAGGAGTTCAGCACTGAGCCGTGGATTGATATTCCGGATGAGGTTCTTGAAAAACTCTTTATCTGGAGACCGACCCCCCTGACCAGGGCTTACGGCCTTGAACAGCATTTAAAAACACCGGCAAAAATTTATTTTAAAAATGAATCAGTCAGCCCGGCCGGTAGTCATAAACCTAACACGGCGGTCGCCCAGGTCTATTACAACAAAATTGCCGGAATTGAAAGAATGACTACTGAAACCGGGGCTGGACAGTGGGGTAGTGCCCTCAGTTTCGCCTGCGCCTTATTTGATATGCCGCTGAAAGTGTACATGGTTAGGATCAGCTTTGACCAGAAACCTTACCGCAAACTCTTAATGAATACCTGGGGCGCAGAGTGTGTGCCCAGTCCCAGCCCGGATACTAATTACGGTCGCAAACTACTGGAGGAAAATCCTGATACTCCAGGAAGCTTGGGCATCGCTATTAGCGAAGCGGTTGAGGATGCCGTAACCTCTAAAATCAATACAAAATATTCACTGGGTAGTGTTTTAAATCATGTTATGATGCATCAAACCATTATTGGCCTGGAAGCACAGAAACAAATGAAGGAATTTGGCGATTATCCGGATGTGGTAATCGGCTGTGTCGGCGGTGGCAGTAATTTTGCCGGACTCTCCTTTCCCTTTGTCCGGGACAAAATTAACGGTAAGGAACTGACCGTTTTAGGCATTGAGCCTACTGCCTGTCCTACGATGACCCGTGCTCCCTTTCTATATGACTTCGGAGACGGCGCTGCCACCACCCCGCTAGTGCCCATGCATACCCTGGGACACAACTTTATGCCTGCACCCTTGCATGCCGGTGGGCTCCGGTACCATGGTCTGGCGCCACTGGTAAGCCAACTGATCCGTGATAACCTGGTCGAGGCCCGGGCCTACAATCAGCTTAAGTCCTATGAAGCCGGCTTAATTTTTGCGCGCAGTGAAGGGATTGTCTGCGCTCCCGAGACGAACCATGCTATCGCTGCCGTGATTGACGAAGCAAACAAAGCTAAGGAAGAAGGACTCGAAAAAACCATCTTGTTTAACTTGAGCGGACATGGCTTGCTGGATCTGAGCGGATATGATTCCTATATGAGCGGTAAACTGACCGATTACAATCTTCCGCAAGAAGAAATTGACAATAACATCGAACTGCTTAGTGCTTATCCGAAACCCAAGTAGACAAATTCGCAGGAAGCCCTACCCAGCATGGAGGGCTTCCTGCGAACCAAATTAATCGTTAATAGCAACTAAAAGTATGCTTTGAATAGAGATCGACCGATCAGCAGACGCTGAATTTGGGCTGTTCCCTCGTAGATCTGAAAGACCTTGGCATCGCGCATTAATTTCTCTACGGGATAATCTTTAATATAACCGTAGCCACCAAATACCTGGACGGCATCAGTGGTAACCTTCATCGCCATATCACCACAAAAAACCTTGGCAATCGCCGCTTCTTTCGAGTTATCCAACCCCCGGCTGCCTTTCCAGGCTGCCTGCCAGGCCAACAGCCTTCCGGCTTCAATCTCCTTGGCCATATCAGCCAGCATAAACATTACTGCCTGGTGCATCAGGATCGGCAAACCAAACTGCTCACGTTCCGCGGCGTACTGCAGCGCATAATCCAGGGCACTTCTGGCTACACCCACCGCTGAAGCAGCCACCCCCGGTCGTGAATGATTAAAAGTCTGCATAATTATCCTGAAGCCCTGGCCTTCTTCACCGATCCGGTATTCTTCAGGAATAGCGACCTGGTCAAAAATCACATCAGTTGTGCTGGCAGCCCGCTGACCCATTTTATCTTCTTTTTTACCGACTGAAACCCCGGGTTGATTGCGTGGAACAAAAAAAGCGCTAATTCCCTTGTGTCCAAGTGAACGGTCGACCGATGCAAAAACAATGTAGTAATCGGCTACTCCACCGTTGGTGATAAAAGTCTTATTACCACTAATGATGTATTTTCCCGCTTCTTTCTTAGCCGTGGTGGCGATTGAAGCAACATCGGAACCGGCGCCCGGTTCAGTCACACAGAGAGCCATTTTTTTTTCCTGCCTACAGATCTCAGTTAACAATGTTTGCTTTTGTTCTTCACTGCCAAAATAGATTAGGGGAATTGCCGCCAAACTGTTAATGGCAATACAGCTGCCGATTCCGGCACAACCTGCTGACAGCTCTTCGGCAATTACAAGCTGGTCAAGCGCATCGAGACCACTTCCCCCATATGCTTCCGGAATGACTCCATAGACCAAGTCAGCTTTAAAAGCCTTGCGGACAATTTCATCCGGGTAGTCACCGCTACGATCATATTCAGCCGCTACCGGAACAATTTCCCGTTGTGCAAAGTCACGGGCTAGCTTCTGAATAGCCAGCTGCTCTTCGGTCAAAGAAAAATCAATCATTGGGTCTGCCTCCTGGCAATGCTTTCATGAAGCAATATTTAAACTATTAAACCGATTATAGTGGATAACCGGGACACTGTCGAGTAACTTGGATAAAAAAATAAACCCCCGGCCATGATCACAGGTCGGGGGTTCTTATTTATACCGGCTGGTAGCCGGAGTCAAACAAGCACAAGTTTACATCATGCCCATTCCGCCGCCGGGCATTCCGCCACCGGGCATTCCACCGCCTCCGCCATCTTTTTCAGGCAGATCAGTAACAACCGCTTCGGTGGTCAGGAAAAGAGCCGAGATACTGGCTGCATTTTGGATTGCGGAGCGTGCTACTTTTGCCGGGTCAACAATGCCGGCAGCCATCATGTTTTCGAATTTTCCGGTCATGGCATTAAAACCGGTCCCCTTGTCCATTGCCTTAATTTTCTCGACGACAACTGAACCTTCAGCTCCGGCGTTGTCGGCAATCACCCGCACCGGATCCTCTAAAGCCCGCTTGACGATCAGCAGGCCGGTCAGGGCATCATCTTCGAGTTCTGTTTCCAGCTGTCCGAACCCTTCATTAATATTCAAGTAAGCAATACCACCACCGGGAACGATACCTTCTTCCACGGCAGCCCGGGTTGCGGAAAGAGCATCCTCGATGCGCATCTTTTTCTCTTTCATTTCAGTTTCAGTAGCGGCGCCTACTTCAATTACCGCTACACCGCCGGCCAGTTTGGCCAGGCGTTCCTGCAGCTTTTCACGATCGAAGTCTGAGGTAGTGTCTTCGATCTGAACCCGCAGCTGGGCAATACGCTTCTTGATCTCCTCGGTGCTGCCGCCGCCGTCAACAATCACGGTCTCTTCTTTGCTGATCCGGACCTGGCGGGCATGACCAAGCATGTCAATCTCGACATTTTTCATATCGATTCCGAGATCTTCAGAAATAACCTTGCCGTTGGTCAGAACAGCGATATCTTCCAGCATTGCTTTACGACGATCGCCGAATCCGGGAGCTTTTACCGCAACACAGGTAAATGTCCCACGCAGTTTATTAACCACCAGCGTTGCCAGCGCTTCGCCTTCAACATCTTCAGCGATTAGAAGCAACTGCTTACCTTTTTGAACTATCTTTTCCAACAGTGGCAGCAGGTCATGGATATTGCTGACTTTACGGTCGGTCAACATAATGAAAGGATCTTCCAGCACCGCTTCCATTTTTTCAGTGTCGGTTACCATATAAGGAGAAATATAACCGCGATCGAACTGCATCCCTTCGACAACCTTTAAGTCGGTCGTGAAGCCCTTGGATTCTTCTACGGTGATTACCCCGTCTTTACCAACTTTTTCCATCGCCTCAGCAATCAGTTCACCGATCGTCTCATCGCTGGCCGAGATTGCAGCTACCTGGGAAATATCTTCCTTGGTCTCCACCGGTTTACTCATTTTTTCAAGTTCTTTCAATGCTACGGCAACCGCTTTTTCAATCCCGCGCTTCATCAGCATCGGATTGGCTCCGGCGGCAACGTTTTTCAATCCATCGCGAATAATACCCTGGGCCAATAGGGTTGCTGTTGTAGTCCCATCACCGGCAACATCGTTGGTTTTGGTCGCCACTTCTTTAACCAGTTGAGCACCCATGTTTTCAAAAGCGTCTTCCAGTTCTATCTCACGGGCGATTGTTACCCCATCATTGGTAATCTGCGGTGAGCCAAATTTTTTATCAAGCACTACATTGCGACCCTTGGGTCCTAAGGTTGCAGTAACAGTTTTTGCCAGGGCATTAACGCCTCTTTCCAGGGCGCGCCGGGCTTCTTCATTGTAAATAATCTGTTTAGCCATATTTTATAACCTCCTTAATTCTTAAATTATTAACTAAATAAGGCCAGAATGTCATCCTGGCGTAAGATCAGGTATTCATCACCCTTAACTTTAACTTCTGTTCCGGCATAACGGGAAAATAAAATTTTGTCGCCAACCTTGACATCCATCTCCATCCGACTGCCATTTTCTAAAACCTTACCTGCCCCTACGGCCATTACTTCACCTTCCTGCGGTTTTTCTTTTGCCTTGTCAGGCAGGACAATACCGCTGGCAGTTTTCTCTTCCGCCTCCAAAACCTTTACTACTACTCTGTCTGAAAGGGGTTTGAGATTCATATTGTGTTCCTCCTTTGTTAATATTTTTACTTAGCAGCACTCTACCGAAGTGAGTGCTAATAATTCCTTCTCCCAATATACTTCATGGTTAGAGC
>CAZAKI010000001.1:103248-107966 GCA_964485855.1 uncultured Syntrophomonadaceae bacterium
AGGCGGCCGAGTTTTTGTTGTAGTCTTGGCGGATCCATATTCCCAGCCACCGCCTCAACCGGTGCAATGGCACTCAGCTCATCGATCACTTTTTCATCGACCAGGTCGCCGGCATGCAAAATTAACTGCACATCGGCAAATATTTCAAAAAGTCGGGGCGGTAAGAAATGGGCCCTACTTGGTACATGTGTATCGGCCACCACCCCAATGCGTTTGATTGCAGGATCATAGTTAACTACTTTAACCTGGTTGAACAATTTTTTCATCTTTATTATTATCATATCATGCCTGATCAAAAAATGAAGATCGGATCGGTCCTTTTTTGTGAAGGATTCCCGGCCAGGTTCGCGAATTTAACAGTCACACTATTACCATCGATGCTAACAGAAGGAGCAGTTTTGATTACTAAGCTGGTTGAAGGAATCTTAATTGGTGTTGCCCTGGTGCTGCCTGGCCTCAGTGCTGGAACCATAATCTTAATCCTCGGCTTTTACCGAAACCTTATCGACGACCTGGCCGCTTTCACAATCCGCCCTTATTATCTGCATTTAGCCGGAGCTGTCCTCGGTACCCTGGCAACAGTTTATGCTGTAAGCTACCTTTTTCAAAATCATAATCGCTTAATCACCGGTTTTATTTTTGGCTTACTGATTGCTTCAGTGCCTACCGTTTTGGGAAACCAAAAAAAATATTTTCTCAGACCATTGCCCCTGCTGCTGATTGCTAGTGGTTTTTACGTCAGCTGGTTTCTAGTCTGCTCACCAACTCAGACTTTTACTGTTTTACCACCGGGGGGCCTGTTTCACTTTTTCCTGGGAGGGACCCTGGCCAGCGCCACGATGCTGTTACCCGGGGTATCCGGCAGTGCCGTTTTAGTGATTGTCAACTTATATGATGATGTAATTGCTGCAGTCAGGTACTGGCAATGGTTGAAGTTGGCTTTTTTGTCTGCAGGTTTTCTGGTCGGGCTCTTTGGCCTGGCCCGCCTGCTTTCCGCCTTGTATCGCCGGTACCAGGTCGAGGTATCTTTTTTATTGGCCGGTTTAATCGCCGGTTCAACCCGGGCCTTGCTGCCCGTGGAAATCGATCTTCTCTTTATCATCCTGGCCGGTTGCGGGGCAGTTGCCGTATTTCTTCTCACCCGCTTACATGGGAAGCCTGAAAATTAAGCTTTTTGCTAGCGTGGACTCAGACTTTCACACATCAGCCGTAACCCCTCTTCCAACCCGGTGCGAGGCTTAAATCCCAGTTCAGACCGAGCTCGGCTAGTATCAGCGTAAGTATGCGGCGGATCACCGGCCGGTAGCCTTTCCCGCTTTACTTTTACTGTTCGGTTGGTGATTATTCCCAACAGTTCAAGAACTCCATTCACTGTAACCCTGGTGCCGCCACCTAAGTTATAAATCCGGCCGGCAGCCTGTGCATTGGCCGCAGCGGCCAGGTTAGCTGTGACAATATCCTCAACATAGGTAAAATCCCTGGTCTGTTCTCCACTACCGTAAACAGTCAGTTCTTCTCCGTTTAAGATTGCCCTGATGAAGCGATGGAAAGCCATGTCTGGGCGCTGCCCCGGTCCGTATACCGTGAAATAACGCAGCGAAACCGTCGGCACTCCAAAATTGCGGTGATAAAGGGTACAGAGCTGTTCCGCCGCCAGTTTTGAAACCCCGTAAGGTGAATAGGGCTGCGGTAAATCGTCTTCGTGCATCGGCAGACGATCCGCGACTCCGTAGATCGAAGAGGAGGAAGCATAGATAAAACTTTTCGGCCGACTTTCCCTGGACCACTCCAGCAGGCATTGGGTTGCCAGGATGTTGTGATGGGTGTAATGAGAAAATTCCTGACCCCAACTGGCCCGAACACCGGCCTGGGCCGCCTGGTGAAAAACCTTTTCAATCCCGGGAGGCAGCAACTTAATTGCCTCGACCAAATCTTCTTCAATCAGGTCAAAAGCCGGATGAGGCAAAAGGTCGGCAATATTAGCCCATTTCAGCTTCGGATCATAGTAATCGGTAAAACAGTCCAGTCCAATTACCCGGCAGCCTTCAGCCAGTAAGCGTCTGGTCAGGTGGGAACCGATAAATCCTGCAGCGCCCGTTACCAGGCAGAGTTCCTGTCTTTCTCTTTTTCCATCAGTTGAAGCCATTGCACTCTCCGTTCCCTTGCGGACCAAGCTGAAATCGGTTCAGTGACCGAGCCATTTTTCAATCAGCAGTTCTTTTTCCTCTTCATCGAGGGCCAGATAATAGGGTCCGCCTTCTTCCATGGTAAAATATTCACCCTGCAAAGAATAATCGCTGATCGCATCGCTTTCCAGCCGTTCAGCGGCAAAGAGAGCCAGGGCGGCAATCTGATTGAAACTAAGATTGGTGCTGATATGATCACGATAAACATTATAGGTCGGCAGCACGTAGCTGAACAGACCCATTTCTTTAAAATATTCAAAAGTGGCTAGCAAGAGCGCTTTCTGACGTTTCATGCGGTTTAGATCATCGCGGGCATCAGGTTCGCGGTAGGTGAGATAAGTCATGTAGCCTCTGCCGTCAAGCAACTGCGGACCGGCTGCCAGAGACTCCTGCGGGGTAAAACCGATCATGTCCTGTTCCACCTCATAGTAAACCCCACCCATTGCATCGATCAGCTTCTTTAAACCTTCCATGTCCATCGCAATGTAGTACTGCAGAGATACCTCTTTAAACATCGCTGCAATGGTTTCAAGGGTCGTTTGCAAACCGGCAGAGTGTGATTCGCCTGCAGCCGCTTGATAACCATAGCTGTAGGATTGCCTGATTCGGTCAGCTAGATCGCTGCCGGCAATCTTAACATATGTATCACGGGGTACGGATAAGAGCGATAAAGTATTGCGATCAAAATTAATTGAAGCGATTAAGATGGTATCAACATAATAGATTTCACCGAAACTGTTGTCTTCGTTGCGGTTGTGCAGACCAAGGATCACCACGTTAATTGTCCGTTGATCGAATTCTTCCTCCACCGGTCGGGCATGATCAAAATCGGCTTGAAATAGGGAAGCCGGGGCGAAGTAAACCTGGTAAACTCCTGAAAATATCAGGGCAAAGGAAAAGATCACGATCGAAAAAATAATCCCGAGGGCAAAATAGAATCTGATTCTCTGGGGCATTTTTGTCACCATCAGTCATCTTTTCCTTTTTAACAGCCTCAGGTTTTACCTGAACCGCTCTTCAAGGACTAAAAACCTCACTGCTCGGCAGGTTCTGGACCCAGTGAAACGATCAGGTCAATCCTGGTTCCGGGATATACCGATTGACCGGGCAGTGGATCGCTAAATACGATCCGTCCCGCTTCCATGTAATGATAATAACGTTCATCGATATTACCGCTTTCCAGACCAAGGGCTGCCAGTTGCGCGTCGGCTTCGTCCAAGAGCAATCCGGTCAGGTCCGGGACTAAGATTACTTCAACATTTTCAGCGTTGTTATCCGATTCTTCCGGACTACTTTCATCATCTTCGTCCGGCAGAACCGGCCAATCATCATCCAGGCCTGCTTCTTCAAGCCGTTTTTGCTCTTGTTCGGCAAGGTATTCCGGGCTGTCTTCCAAGACAATCGCCGGCCAGGGATCGGTATCAAAACCGAAAACTTCTTTAATAATTCGCAGGCGATCGCTCTGGAAAATTACCTGGTACCAGATTCCATCCATCATCTGCCCTTCCCCCTGCACCGTGTAAAAGTGTAAGTTTTCATCATTCACCTGAAAATCGCGGGCATAGTAAGCCAGGGCGGCAATTTGGGTGGTTGAAAGATCGGTATCCACGTAATCCCGGTAAATCCGGTAAACAGCCGGAATATCGGTAATCCGCCCCTTTTCCTTCAAATAAAGAAAAGTTTCTTTCAGCAGGTTCATCTGTCGATCGATCCGCCCATAATCCTGGTTGGTCTTATCATCGCGGTACTGCAGGTAGCGCAGGTAAGTCTTGCCATCCATCAGTTGTGGACCTTCCGGGACAAGAACCGCCCCGACATTCCAGTATTTATCATAAATGGTCTCTTCAACCTCATAGTAAATGCCGCCAAACGCATCAACCAATTCAATTATCGAATACATATCGACCGAGATATAATAATGAATCGGAATACCACCTAAAACGTTGCTTACCGTTTGCAGGGTATTACGGATCCCTGCTGCTTCTGAATTATCGCCGTTCCGGATATAGCCGTAATAAAAGGAGTGATTGATTTTATCGTGAAACCCGCCCTGCCCGTGAATCGGGACGTAGGAATCACGGGGAATACGCACTACCGAGATCCGGTTGGTGTCAAAATCGATGGAAAGTACCGCCAACATATCGGGCCGGAAAAGGTATTGTCCCTGTTCTTCGCGGTTCCAACCCCGATCGAATCCCAGCAGTCCGATGTTAAGAATATGTTCGGGAAAAAGCAGATCAAGATCATATTCTTCTTCGAACGAAACATCGTCCAATAAAACCCGCTGTGTCTCTTTAACCTGGTTAAAATAAGCAAAAGCTACCACTGCCGTTAGGAAAACCAGTGCTATGATCAGGAGGGCAACAATAATGGCAGCTTTAGAACCGCGGCTCCTCTTTTTAAGACTACCACTTTTCAGTGTCTTTTTTACTCCTGTCGCATCTGGACGTCGCTCTTCACTGTTCTTTACCATGGCTAAAGCCTTCTTTCACCTAATTTCCATCTTCTGCCTAATTATAACATATTCGCGGC
>CAZAKI010000001.1:108066-116161 GCA_964485855.1 uncultured Syntrophomonadaceae bacterium
AAAGCCTTCTTTCACCTAATTTCCATCTTCTGCCTAATTATAACATATTCGCGGCCATTTCCACCGCTTTACCGCTTAAGAAGCTCTGATCGCTCCAGAGATAATCCCACAGGCCAAAGCGACCTACCGGGATAATCCTTTTGCTCTGAATATATTCAAGCACCAGCCGGCGTCGGGCAGTCATCCCTCGATCAAAGACGACAAAAGCATAAGGTAAAATCCTAAAATCAACAACGGTTACCGCACTGCGCGGGGCAAGCTGCATCTTTTCCACTGTCTGCAAAACATGTTCGGTTAGCTCTTCCGCACTGCCCGGCAGCGGCTTGTATCGGGAAAAATATATTTCAAACTGCAAAGAACTTTTACCTTCAGGAACGCTATCTGCTGCCTTGCGGAACGGGGCATGGACCCTGGCCGGCAACAGCTCGTGATCATAGATATAAAACCACAGGTGTTCACCCGCCCGGGGCACCTTGAAGCCCACCGAAACCAGGGCAATCGAGGTTGCCCACAGCTGTTCGGCTGCCTCTTGAACATCACGGGGAGGGTTATCAAGCATTTTAACCAATTCCGGCAGGGGAGCGCTGCTGGCCAGCAGGCCGTAATATTCCTTTGTTCCGTCAGCGCATTCAACGTACTGCCTGGCGGTGTTCACCTTGATTACTTTTTTGCCGTTTTGCACTTTAAGCTTCGCGGCCAGAGGCTCCAAAAATGCCTTAAAGCCGCCGGACCGGGGATAGAGCATCTCCTTCAGGTAATAAGTCTGGGGAGTTTGATCGGTCATTGCGCCATATAAAACTTCTTCCAGGGTAGGCCGGTAGAGCCGGTTGCCGATCCACTCCACACCCAGTTGCTCAGCTGGAACTGTCCAATATTTTTCGGTGTAGCGGGCCGGGAAACGCCCGGCAATTACTTCTCCGAACTGTTGGTCAAGCCACTGCCGGTAATGCTTAACTTTTGGACCTTGATCCGGCCGGTTGATAAAACTTTTAATTGCCTCGATTTTCTCTGCAACCGGCAGCGGATATAAATTATTCTGGACCGGGTGTTTCAGCCACCGGCCCTGCTCATAATTATAGGGCTCAGGCCGGTGAACATGGTAAGCGGTTTTTTCAAGCAGCAGGCGGAAATCTTCATTGCTGCTGAAAGCAAAGTGCACCCCCTGGTCAAAGCGATAACCCTGGCAGGTAAAATGATCAAGCAAGCCGCCCCAGCTTTGCTCTGCTTCAAATATTACTGCTTCACGGCTGGCTTTTTTCGCATGCCAGGCCGCAGACATCCCTGCCACCCCGCCGCCAATCACCAGGACTTCAGCCATGATGTTCTAACCTCCCGGCCAGTTCCCTGCGCATCCCTTTTGCCGCTTCCCGGTTTAGCAGGGTCGGAATGGTTAAAAGCAATATTTTGAAATCAAGAAGCAGCGAGTAATCTGAAATATAGTAAAGATCATAGCGCAGCTTATCGTCAGTGTTGGTAGCATAATGACCGGCAACCTGGGCCAGCCCGGTCATCCCGGGCTTAACGAGATGCCGCAGTCGGTATTCCGGCATCTGCTCCTCAAACTGGCTGACAAAATAAGGGCGTTCAGGACGGGGCCCGACCAGGCTTAAATCGCCGCGCAGCACGTTGTAGAGCTGAGGCAGTTCATCAAGCCTGGTTGTGCGCAAAAAACGACCTACAGCAGTGACCCGATCATCTTCTTCCGTGGCAAACACCGGGCCGCTTGTAGCTTCCGCATCAATAATCATTGTTCGCAGTTTGTAAAGCATAAAAATTCTACCCTTCAACCCCACTCTCTCCTGGCGGTAGATTACCGGACCGGTAGAATTAAGGCGGATCGCCGCCAGCAGCGGAATCAGCAGCAGCAGAGCCGGTCCGGAAAGCAGGAGCGCAATTGCGAGATCCATGCAGCGCTTGCTGAAAAATTGCATAAAGCCAGGCTGCATTTCCTGGCACTCAATAATTGGGGTATCATGAATCTGGGTCATTGAAGCCTTGGTGAGAATGATCTCATACAGTCCGGGGACAATTAACACTTCTAAGTTGCGATCAAAACAATCACGAATAATTCTATTCTTGATCTCAAGACCGAGGGCGCCGACCAGCATCACCGCTTCGACTTCCTCTAAAAAATGGGCTTGATCATCAATTGAAACCGGTTCAATCACCCTGGTCACAATATACGGACCTTTTGTCATTTGCCCGATCTGTTCAAGGATCTCTTCACTATCAATGATCCTGCCAATTACCAGCAGCCTTTTCTGCCCCTGGACCCAGCGATCCAGTTTCCAGTATAAGATCCGCCAACAAAGCAGCAGTAGAAGCTGCAGTAATGGCGCCAAGAGAAAAACAGTCCGTTGAAATAAAAAAGCCCTGGTCAAAAAGGCAAATAAAATACTAAAAAGGGCTAAACCGATTACCCCGGTCACCAGGGCCCGCAACAGGACCATAAAATCACTGTCCGGACGGGAATAGAGGCCCAGGTTGTTAAAAAGAAATACGGTCACAATGGCTATTGATGGCAGCAGCACCAGGAGCGGGCCGATCTGAAAACCTTGCAGTTCACGGCTGACCAAAAGAAAGCTGAAGAAAAGACCGAGGTTAGCAAGCGAGAGATCAACCAGGGCTACCAGCCATTTAGGTATAGCGATCGGTTTCAGTGCAGTGCTGTTATTGATCACCATCACCATCTTTCATTCCGTCGGATCGTTTAGCAATAGCATTGGTCATCCGGCTTAATTAAGTGTTTTTCTTCGCCGGAATCGGCGTTTCCTGCCTTATTATACTACTCTTCCGCCGAAATAAAAGACATCAATCTTCTAACCGGACCCTGGTCTTGCTTGTTTTTCCCCGTTGTAATGCGAAAACCCGGGTTTAAAAGGTTGATAGTGACCGATACCCCAGATAATCTGCAAAAGATTGCCTAAATAAACTAGATAAAAGTACCATTTTTTCTGCCATCCAATCCAGGAGGCAATCGCCAGGTTAACCGCCAAAGGTAAAAGCGGCCAGATCAGGTAAAGTAAGGGGGTGGCCAGCAATCCGCCAAGAATCACCAAGGGATAAGGATAAATGCGGATCAAGGTCAACAGGCCACCTTCACGCAATCGGGCTGCCACCAGCTGTCCGGCCCCATAGAACTTTTTCCCTTTCCAGGCGGGAAGGAAATTTACCAGGAGTCTCTCTTGCGGACTGAGGCGCTCCGTCAAATGATCGGCCAGCGGCAGATCAACTGCCTGCACCCGGTAACCCCTGGCAATTACCCGGCTTAATAAGTCCAGTTCTTCCAGTTGGTAAAGGGCCGGATTCCAATTGCCGGCATCAATTACTACCTTTTTGCGGTAGAGCACCGCTCCCCCGTGATATTTTGCCGGTTTACCCCATTCTTGCGGCAGGCCCATTTCATTTTTCGGCAGAACCACGTAATCGCGCTTTTCCAGAATTCTACCTTCAGCATCACGATAACAATTGATCGTCCGTCCGACAAAGCCGGCAATCCGGGAAGGAATCTGATCTTCCTCCGCTTTTACGCGCAGCAAAAAGGCTTTAAAATCATCTCTCAGCCGCATATCGCCATCCAAATAGAGCACCCAGCGCCCTGTCGCCAGCTTGGTCCCCACATAACGGCCGGTGCCGGGACCATATATTGAATCGTCGTTTAGAACATAGACTCTGGCGCCGGCCGCCGCTGCTCTAGCCGCGCTGTAATCGGTTGAGCCCGAATCGATGTAAATCCACTCCAGATCAGCGCCGGCTGGCAGTGTAGCAAACAGATCGGGTAGGTTTTCAGCTTCATTGCGCCCGATGATCACGATTGACAGCCATGGAGCCGTGGTAGTTTCGGCTGTCGGTAGGCAATGCTGCAGGTGCTGATCAAGAATGGCTCTGACTTGCTTGAACCGTTCCAGCCAGGTCAAATCGGCCGCAAAACGCTTATGCGCCCCAGTTCCGGCATTCCTTTCTTCTAAAGCTCGTTGCAGAGCGCTGGTAAATGAGGCTCGGTCCCGATAATAGCAAACCGGCCCATTGATTAGGCCCAATTCTCGCAGCCGGGGAGCCACAACCGGCAGCCCGCTGGCCAGATATTCATAGTACTTGATCGGATTCACCGCTTCGGTCAGCTCATTTAGATAAAAAGGGATTAGACCGATCATGCTGTGCTGCAGGTAAGCCGGCGCCTCTTTTTGTTGCTTCGGACCCAGCCAGGTAAAATTTGGTTCAGCCTGCAGGTTGGCAATTAGCGGCTGCAGGCGCGGATCAGTAAGCGGACCAATTAATAAAAAAAAGATATTTCGCTCTCTAAGCACAGCATCGCTGACCGTTTCAATATCGAAGCGGGTATCCAGCGTGCCTAAATAGATCGCTACCGGTAAGCTGGTAGCGGGAAAATCTTGAGGGCGGGAAAGATTGGTCTGGAAAAACAGTTCACTGACCCCGTTCGGCAGGTAATAAAGGTCATGGGTTCGCACTGCCGCTGCCCACTCAAATAAAGCTTTTGAAGTGGCCAGGACAAAATCCACCCGCCTGATCAGCTCCAGCTGCAGGGCTGCGGTACTGGGTGGAATGCGCCTGAACTGATCGAGGCGATCGGCAATGCGGTAACAGCTGATTTTGTGCGGAACCAGATCAAGCAAGCTGTAAGCAACCGGTCCGGCACACCAAAGCAGATCAACCGGGCTGAATCCGTTTCGGATTAAGGTTTTTCCGAGCGGCGGAAGACAAAACCGGTATTGGTTACGCCCGACCGTAATCGCTTTAAGCAAAGGTAAATTATAGTAAAAGGCCATAGTCAAGGGAACCTGCCATCTGACCCCTTGAACATCACGCCCTCCTTCCTGCCAAACCCTGAAACGATGGCGGTTTAACTGGTCGGCTTTGAAAATATGCAGTGGGCTAATCGCCGGACCCAGCCAGAAACACTCATGGCCGGCCTGCTGAAACTGCCGGATATAGTGATGCGAGCCAAGCGGATCAGGTCGATCTAAATTGTGTGACTCGGCAAAAAGAACTTTCATTCCCCTTTTGATGCTCCTTGTTTTAGATCACGGTGATCAATTAAGCGCTTAATCAGCTTCGGCACTTCCCTTAAGGCCAGATTCTCGTAGCGCAAAACAGTTAAAGCCAAACCGGCTGCAGCAAGAATTGTGATCAAGATTTTAAGCAAAAGGTTTATCAGCACCCCGGGTCCAAATATGGCGATTAGATAAATTAAAAATACTGCCAGTAATGGAATGCCGATCAATCCGGCCATGATTTTTCGCGGATAGTCAATCGGCCAGAGGCGCCTTGAAACAAGCGAATAACTAAGGGCAAAAAGCAGGTAGGAAATTCCGGTAGCTGCACCGGCTCCGGCAATACCGAAAAGCGGAATCAGCAAAGCGTTTAATCCAATATTAATTAAGGCTACCAACCAGCAGGCCAGCATGATGTAGGTCGTTTTGTTTTTAGCCATGATGGCCACCACGGAAACATGGGCGCTGGTAAAAAAAATGAAACCGGCGGCCAGAAAGGGAATGACCGCATAGGCCGCGTAATAGGCAGGCGGCACAAGCAGGATAATCACTTCCTGGGCCAGGGCTACAAAACCGGTGATTAGCAGACCCATTGCCGCTAAAAAAAAGACCATCGTCCGCACAAAGACCGTTGATGCCAACTGATTGTCTTCTTCAAACACTTTAATTCCATGTGGCAGCCATGACTGGCCGATAGCTGTCTGTAGCAGCATGATCACTGCCGCCAGTGAGCCGGCAATCGAATAGAGACCAACGGCTTCGAGAGAAGCCAGGCGGGCCAGCATCAGCCGATCGGCATTGCTGAAGAGCCAGAAAGCAATATTCATCGGCACCAGCGGCAACCCGAAGAGCAACAGCTGTTTCAGGAACTGCCATGAAAAGGAAAAACTTAACAGGTCGCGAATTACCCAGACACGAAATGGAATCATCAGGCAAAACGCAGTGGCGGCGCCAAGCAAAGCTCCGGCCACCCCAAGCTTGAAAAAAGCGACAAACAATACACCCAGGCCGATGGTCAGGATCGCTGTTGCCAGGTTAAACAGGGCAAAAGCTTTAGCCTGAAAGCGGTTGCGCAGCGCCTGGGCTAAGATCAGATTCATCATCATCAAGGGACTGGAAGCAAGTCCAATAACCCAGGCCACCCGGTAGCTTTCTTCACCCAGCATCCACTCGGATAACACCCGGTTAAACGGGAGCAACACGGCCACAACGACTATACTCCAGAGAGCCAGGAATGAAAACCAGGTTGCCGTCAGGGTCTGTTTTTCAGCCTCAGTTTTACAGAGAAAAAAATAGCGGGTATAAGCGTTGTCACCGCCAAGCAGCAGAATTCCGGTTAAGAATGTTACAAAAACGTTGATATAACTCCAGGCACCGTATTGGGCCGGATCAAACAGACGGGTAAAGATCGGGGCCGAGATCAGTGACAAGCCTTTAACCAACAAATTGCCGGAACTATACACGGCCACATCGGAAAACAGCTTTTTAAAATTAAAGCTGCCGGGCAGAGCAGCTTGTTTTTCTTCTTTTAATTGTTCCACCGTTTTTTCCCTTAACTCTCAGTTATTTTTGCCTGTCGCCTAAGCCGGGGGTTAAATCAGCGCTTTACCGATCAATCAACAGCTGGAAGGTAGCTGAGATAGGTAGCAAAAAGCTTTTGTCTAAAATCGTCTCCTGGTTCTATCTTGAGGTCGTCCTGTAACTTGAGTTTATAAAAGTATAATTGATCGGCCAGTTCCTGCAAGCTAACAGCATAAGTTAGTGATGCGGGCAGTCGGTAAAAGCCGTCGGCATCCGGCTCCCCATCCCCCTGCAGCTGTGCAGTAAACGAATCGATCACGTCATCGATATAATAAAGATAGAGGATCTTCTGCGGATCGTGAATTTTTATCGGCAGATCGCGGGCGATGTTGTAACAGAAGGTTGCCACTACCGAATGCTGGTTGGGGCGGGCATAGCGGCCGAAGGTATTGGTCAGGCGGTAGATCACGGCCCGTGCACCGGTCTCGGCTGCATGGGCTTTCAGCGCTTCTTCTGCTGACCGCTTGCTTGCACCGTATGCTGTCTCATCACCGGCCTGAATCGACGAACTCAGTAAAACAGGACATCGGTTTCGATTACTTTTCAAAAACTGCAGCAGATTCTCGGTCAAGCCAATGTTAACCTCACTAAACTGGACTACATTGGCAGGTCGGTGCACTGCCGCCAAATGATAAACAAAATCACAGTGGCGGGTAGAAGCTCGCAATGCTTCTATGCTTGAAGCACTGCAAAACTGATCTATCTTAATATCACCCATCTTTTGCAACTGCTCGATCAGATTTTTACCGATAAACCCGGTTGCCCCCGTAACCAGGACTCTCATTGCTTCCGACCCCGCCATCCAGCCAGTTCATCCTGGATCACTCGTAGGCTCAACAGCTTATCTTTTATTTCTGAAACCGTTAATTGATTAGTATTATTAGAATTGTATTCCACAGCATTGGTCAATTTGTCAGAGCCTCTTTCAAAATAGATAGCATAATTCAAATCCCGATTATCAGCCGGAACCCGGAAGAATTCGCCCATATCAATAGCCTTGGCCGATTCTTCCCTGGTCATTAGCACCTCAAAAGTCTTTTCACCATGCCGGGTGCCAATAAGGTCAACTTGATTATCAGCTTCGAATATTTCTTTTACGGCCTGGACCAAATCACCAATGTAACAGGCATTGGCTTTTTTAATCATTAAATCACCGTTTTCCGCCATCTCAAAAGCGTATAGGATCAAATCAATTGCTTCATCAAGACTCATGATAAACCTGGTCATCCGGGGATCGGTTACCGTAATATTACGTCCGGTTTTAATCTGTTCGATAAATAAAGGGATCACCGAACCGCGGGAACAGATGACGTTACCATATCTAACCCCACAAATTAAAGTTTGGGCGGCCGATACAGTTCGGGATTTTGCCGTAAAAACTTTTTCCATCATTGCTTTAGAGATCCCCATGGCATTGACCGGATATGCTGCTTTATCGGTAGAAAGACAGACTACTTTTTTTACTCCTTCGGCAATGGCGGCTGTCAGGACATTCTCGGTCC
>CAZAKI010000001.1:116261-121693 GCA_964485855.1 uncultured Syntrophomonadaceae bacterium
TTGATAAACGCAAGATAATCTTCCTCGGCAATCTGGTACGGCGCTTTTCGCGGTTTGTAAACATATTGGGCAATAGCCCGTGCTGCCGTTTTTTGCCCTGCCGTAATCGTTTCTTCTTCAACAGTCCTGGCGTAATAGAGAATTTGTGAGTCCCGCTTCTTAAAAGCCGCAGCAAAATTGATCAGTTCAGGATGATCGAAGATTACCAGCTCGGGTTCAAAATCCCGCTCAAGTAGGTACATCTTGGTATGCAGCAGCAGCCTGGAGCGATTAAATGTTCCGAGAAATGGGAGCGGCAGAAAATTAAACCCCGGATAGTAAACCGTCAGGTTCTCTTTTAAACGATCGATCCGCGGCAATAGATTGGCATTGAACCGGCCGAAAGGATTAATCCAGATGATGTTGTTGGCTCCGGAAAGCATCTCGCAGATCACCGGCAGCTCTCCCGGCTCTTCCCACCCGCTGCTGCTCACACAAAGGATTCTCTTGTCACTGATCATCGTGTTTCCCCCCTGAATAACCGGATCGGTTCCCGTCGGATTAATTTTCGGACTGCCAGGACCAGGAAGTAGAACAGGGCCGGCAGCAGGTGATAGCGAGTTTTTAAAGGCATCTTCTGGAAGTGGCGGGAAACAGCCTGATAATCGCCCTGGGTCAGGCGGGCCAGCATGAACCCGACTGAATCTAGAACCAGGTTGTATTTAACCTGCTCCACTTCAAACCAGTTTAGTTTAACCCGATTATATTGGTCCAGATGGAGATAGCGAATCAGGTAAGCTTCGGCAAAGGTATCGCCACTGACAGTACTAAGCGCCTGTCCTGAACCACGGTGATACCCGATTGCGGTCAGGGGGCGGTGCACATAAGCCAGATCATAGGTGTTGAGCAGACGATAAAAAAGTTCGGCATCAGCATGCAGCAGATCGGTGCGGAATCCACCCAGCGCACGGTAGGCCTCAGGAGCAATTAAGACAGCAGCCGGTGAAAAAATGGCTGCCCGGGCTGCCGGATCGATCAGCATTCTTTTTAGGATCTGCGGGCCGCTGATCACATTTTCCTCTTCACTGAAGATTCCTTTTACCAAGCGGTCACCGTTGTAGTATTGAGCAGTAACCAGTCCAATCTGCTTACCTCGTTCTCCCGCTTCAACCATCGCTTGTAAACAACCGGGCAGCAAACGGTCGTCATCACCGATAAACTTGTACCAGCTGCTTTCTTTCTTGGCTGCAGCAAACCCTTTCGTGAAATTTTCCAGGCGGGATAAAGTCTTTTGGTTGCGAATCACCCTAATCCTCGGGTCGGCACTGTATTCTGTAATAATCTCAAAAGTGGCATCAGTTGAGGCATTCTCGACGATCACAAACTCAAAGTTGTCGTAATTTTGTTCAAGAACACTCTCAATAGCCGACCTGATGGTAGCAGCCCCATTATAAACCGGCAGCAGGACACTAACCAATGGCTTCACATTGCACGACCTTTCTCGTTCGGGCTTGACCGGTCAATCGATCCCAACGGCCAAAGATATAGTCAGCTTCTTGAACGCTTGACCGCAGGACAGTCTCTTCTAAGCAGCAGGCTAGATTTAACTAGTTACAAACTAGGCTTAACTAGTTGCAGGCTCCTGGTAAATATAGATAATTCCTTGCAACCTCTCCTGCAGATATTTTAAGGGTCGCTTACCCTCTTTTTTAATTTCCGGCCAGAACTTTAAGGTGCCGTAGATTGCGGCCGGCAAGGCCAGCCAGCCATACCGCCTGGCATCATAAGCCCCTTTGAAGATATTGTTTGATTCAGCGTACTGCTCCAGGGATTTAATCGTGCTGGTTGCTTCGTGTTCCACGATAAATTCGGGGATATACTTTACCTTCAAACCTGCCCGGATGCAATCATGGATAAAGACCGCTTCTTCACCAAAACTATTCAGTTTGCTGCCCAAACCGAACCGTTCATCAAATTCCAGATTATGTTCTTTGAGCGCGCTTAACCGGACCGTTATCTCTAAAGTTGATAGATAGTGATGACTTTCGTCATTGAGCAGGTAGTCAAACTGATAGTAATCCTTATATGGTGGTTGACCTTCAGGGGTGGCAATTTTGAAACAGGCCACTTCCAGCTTCTGATCTTTTTGATAAGCATCTAAGACTGTATCAATATCAGCTTCCCGGTAGCGCACATCATCATCAGCCAGAATCCCGATATCGCCATCCGCCAAGGCAAAAGCGTTGTTGCGGTTACGCGAAAGACCCCGGCCTTCAATCTGACCGATTATAATATCTTCGCGCTGCAAGGCTGGCGGGATAACGCGGAACTGTTCATTGGTCACCTGGTGCGATATAACATACTTTAAATCGGGCCGCCTGGGTAGCAGGATATTTTCAATCCTGTTAATCCCGGCATCAATGGTCGAAACTAAAAGATTAGCGATCATCCTTGAGAAACCTTTCATACCATGCAACAGTCCTGCGCAGTGCTTCATCAAAATCGAAAACCGGGCTCCAGTCCAGCAAGCGGCGGGCTTTGGCAGCGCTTAAGTACTGGTGTCTGATCTCTCCGGTTGCTTCACCACAGATAACCGGCTCAAGTTCCGAACCCATAATGGCAGTGATTTTCCTGACAATATCCAGGACAGTTAACTGGATTTCGTTGGAAAAGTTAAAGGCCTCGCCGGCCAGTTCCCGATTTTCCGCCAACTTTTCGGCCAACAGCAGGTAAGCTGCCGCCCCGTCTTCGATATAGAAATAATCACGGATATATTCGCCGTCTGACCGGATCAACGGCTGCTGGCCTCGTAAAATTGAACGAATTGTACCTGGGATAATCCGGTTCCAATTCAAATCGCCGCCGCCGAAAAAATTACCACAACGGGTAATGCTGACCGGTAAGTTGTAGGTTAAATAATAGCTGCGAGCCAGCAGATCGCTGCAGGCTTTACTGACATCGTACGGGTAAGAGCCTTCCAGGGGAAAATCTTCACTATAGGGGAGACTGGGCTGCTGACCATAAGCCTTGTCGGAAGAAGCGACCACAATCTGCCTGATTTGCGGACTGCGGCGGCAGGCTTCCAAAAGCGTCCAGGTGCCCCTGATATTGCTTTCAAAGGTGGAAATGGGATTACGGTTGGCTATTGGCACAATTGTCTGGGCTGCCAGGTGAAATACGGTGTCAACTTCGTATTCACCCAGCACGCGTTCCAGCAGAGCCTGATCGGTAATGTCGCCGTTAACCAGGTTAACCTTTTCAACGCTGCCACTCCTGAACAGTTCCGATTGCGGTACCCGGTCGCGTAAAAGGCAGACGACAGCGGCGCCGGCTGCTGCCAGTTTTTTAACCAGCCAGCTGCCAAGAAATCCCGCCCCACCGGTCACCATCACCGGCCGGTCGCGCCAGAAGCTGCTTTGCTTTGGCAATTCTCTCACCAGATCTTCCAAGGCGCATCCCCGTTCTTCCAATAATTTTCCAGTATTTTCAGTTCCCGATAGGTATCCATGCACTGCCAGAAATCGTCATGCCGGTAGGCAACCAGCTGGCCGTCGGCGGCAATTTGCCGCAGCGGCTCACTTTCCCAGGGAACATCGTCTTTTATGTAGTTCAGGACATCCCGCTCACACACAAAAAAACCGCCGTTAATCCAGCCTCCACCGGATAACGGCTTCTCAACAAATTCGCTGATTAGATCTCCCTCTTTGAAACTGATGCTGCCAAACCTGGCCGGGGGCCGCACTGCTGTAACGGTCACCAGCTTGCCATGTTCTTTATGAAATTTAAGCAGGTTCTGCAAATTGATATTGCATACCCCGTCACCATAAGTCAGCATAAAACGTTCATCGGTCAACCAGTTTGTCAGGCGCAGCAACCGGCCGCCGGTATTGGTGGTCAGGCCGGTTTCGATTAAGTGCACCAGCCAGTCTTCGCTGACCTGGTCATGCACCTTGATCTTGCCGTCAGCCAGCGAAATTGATACCGACCCGTTCATTCTGAAATAATCGCCAAAATAACGCTTGATCAGCTCACCCTTGTAGCCAAGCGCCACGACAAATTCTTTAAAACCATAGTAGGCATAGTGCTTCATGATATGCCAGATAATCGGTTTGCCGCCAATCTCAACCAGCGGTTTTGGTCTCGTTACTGTTTCTTCTGCCAGCCGGGTTCCCAATCCTCCGGCCAAAATAACTACTTTCATCGAAACGCCCCCTGCAGCGATCAGGCTCTGCTTTCATTAACCTATTATTACCAGAAATGCAGTCTCTTAGCAAGCTAGCGGCCACTCCTTAAAAACTTGAAACTCCCTCTTTCCTCGAGGGAGAGGGTCGGGCTGAGGGGGAATTAATCTACTGCTTGGCAACTTCCCTATATAGCTGCCAGGTTTTTTCAACCATTGTTTGTAATGAAAAGTATTGCAGGAATCTTTCCCGTCCTTTAGCACCCATCTGTTTCCTTAAGATCGGATCTTCAATTAGCGCACAAATGCGTTTTCTCAGTGCGCTGTAATCACCAGCAGGCACTAGAAAACCGGTTTCTCCGTCAATTAGAGCTTCCGAAATTCCGCCAACATCTGTCGCAATTACCGGCAGGCCGGCCCGCATCGCTTCTAAAATGCTAAGCGGGAACCCTTCTCGCCTTGAAGACAAAATGAAAATTGAGCTCTGCGCAAGCAGTCCTGGAACATCGCTGCGGGTCCCTAAAAAATTTATTTTACCTGCTAATGAACAGTTCCTAACCAGCTTCTCAATCAATTTTTGCTTCGGACCATCACCCACTAAGTCCAGGCGCCACCGGTATTCGGTTAGCCCAATCAGGGCTTGAAGCAAAGTGTAGTGATCTTTAGGCTTGGAAAAACGGGCTACACTGATTAAAATCGGCGGCTCACGATCCGCGGAAGCCAGGGATTTTAATTCCACATCCGGCAAACCATTATGAACAATTTTTAGTTTTTCGGGCTTGATGACCTTTAGCCGTTTAGCAAGTTCGCACTCACTTTCTGCAACGCAAATTACCCGATCAGCTGCGCCTGAGGCGATTTTTTCAGCAAACCGGTAACAGTAACCGGAAAACGAATGCTCACGGCCACCAAAGAGAAAGCCATGCGAGGTATGGATTACCGGTATTTTCAAAGCTTTTGCCGCTAAACGCCCGACAAATCCAGCCTTGTTAGAGTGGGTGGTCACCAGGTCGGGGGCAAGCTTCCTTAATAGATCTTTAATCTCACAAAAAGCTTGCAGATCTTTAACCGGATTTAGCGGATGAACCAGGTTTTTCAGGAGCCGCCAATCCACCTGCTGCTTATCCAGAGCTTCAAAAAGGGCGCCGCCATTACCTCCAGCCAGCACGGTAACTTGCTCGCCTTGCTCTTTTAAGGCAACCGCCAGATCGCGGACGTGGCTTTGCGCCCCGCCCAAATCATCAGCCCTTGTTATTATGAAGACAATATTAAT
>CAZAKI010000001.1:121793-125178 GCA_964485855.1 uncultured Syntrophomonadaceae bacterium
CCGATGCCGCTGTAGGTGAAACCGGCCTGCTGCAGCTGTTCACGGTCGAGCATATTGCGACCGTCAACAATCACCTTGTTTTTCATTGTGGCACCCATTTCCGCCCAGGACAAATGCAGGAATTCATCCCAGTCGGTTAAAATAACCAGGGCATCGGCATCGCTGGCCGTATCCTCTGCTGTGCCGCAATATACCACCTGGTGATCGGCATAGGTTTGCCGGTATTTTTTCATTGCTATCGGATCATAAACCTTGACCCGCGCCCCCATTTCTAAAAGAGTTTTAATCACCTCAATAGCGGGTGACTCCCTGATATCATCGGTGTCAGCTTTAAATGCCAGACCCAGTATGCCGATTGTACTGCCTCTGACCACTTTTAAAAGCTGTTGCAATTTCTCAATCGCCTTTAATTTCTGGCGGCGGTTTACCTCGAGTGCAGCCTGAACCAGCGGCATTTCACAGTTGTACTGGCTGCCGGTAAACAGGATCGAGCGAACATCTTTCGGGAAGCAGCTTCCACCCCAACCGACTCCGGCCTTTAAAAAACCGGCGCCAATCCGCCGGTCAAGTCCGACCCCCTTTGCTACTTCAACAATATCGGCGCCAACCTTTTCCGCTATTGCTGAAAATTCATTGATAAAAGAGATCTTGGTAGCCAGGAAAGCATTGGCCGTATACTTGATCAATTCGGCGCTGGTCGGACTGGTTGATACCAACGCCGGCAAGCTGTAACCTTCAGGCCGCGGCACTGACTGTGGTGGGGTAAAAGTCTGCTCCAGGATTGGAGCGTACATCTGGCGTACCAGGTTAAGAGCATTAATATCGTTTGCTCCGACCACAATCCTGTCCGGGTAGAGGGTATCGTACAGGGCTGAGCCTTCCCTTAGAAACTCGGGGTTCGAGGCCACACTAAAATGGCACCCTTGACCGCGCTTCTCCAGCTCTTCACAAATTACGGTCTCAACCCGCCTGGCTGTACCGACCGGAACGGTCGATTTATTGATGATCAGCGGTGGTTTCAGAACATCCATGGCCATCCCGATCTCGCGCGCGACCGCTTCAACATAACTTAAATCGGTATCACCGTTTTCTTTGGCGGGCGTACCGACAGCGATGATTACTACCTGGGCGTCAACCAGATCGCGCAGAAGATCCTTTGTAAACTTAACCTGGGCCGCAGATTGAATAAGCAGTTCTTCCAACCCCGGTTCATAAATCGTCGAGATGCCCCGCTCGAGTTTGTCGATCTTGGCCATATCCTGATCAACACAGGTAACCCGGTGACCCAGGTAGCCGAGAACTACCCCGGTGGTCAGGCCAACGTAACCGGTGCCGACGATCACAATTTTAAGTTTTTCTGACATTTTCATCAGTAGCCCTGCACCCCCGATACAATTCCGCCCATAAGTTAATAAGTTAATAGTCAGACTTAAAAACTAACCTGCTGCTTCCACCACTTTACAGTTTCCTGCATCCCTTTTTCCAGGCTCCACTGCGGCTGCCAGCCAACTTCATTGAATAATCGCTCGGTAGAAGCCAGCAATAGTGGAGGATCATCGGCAGAAGCTTTCAGCGCTCCCAGGCGTACTAAATCGGTCCTGCCTGCCGCTTCAGCCGCGGCATAAACAACCTCTTTTAACCTGACAACCCGTGATGAAGCAATATTGACCGGACCCTCAACCGTACTGGCTAAGAGCGAAACAAAAGCCTCTGCTGCGTCTTCTACGTAAAGGTAGTCGCGGACCTGTTCCCCATGGGTACAGTGGGCAGCATTTCCCTGCAGTAAAGCGGTAACTACAGCAGGCACCAGCCGGTGTTCGTCTTCCCCGGGACCATATAAAAAAAAGAGCCTGCCCCAGGCTGAACTTAGCCCACTTTCCCGGCAGGCGGCACTGGTCATTTTCTGCAGGGCATCTTTACAGACCCCATACAAGGTAGCCGGTCGTAACGGGGTGAATTCTTCCCGGCAGTAACCATAGTTCCAGTCGTACTCGGCACAGCTGCCGGCGGTCACTACCCGTTTGCCCCCGGCATCGCTAAAAGCCTGCAGCAGGTTTAAACTGCTTCTCACCCAGCGCAGATTTTCCGGTGAGCTCCAGTAAAGGCCATGTTTCACATCCCAGGCCAAATGCAGCAGGTACTGCGGTCGCACTTCCAGCAGCAGTCGAACGATCTGCTCAAAATGATGAAGATCAACATGATGCCATTCAACTGCCTGGTTCTTCCTGTTCCAACGTCCCCTGGAGCTGATGGCATGAACTTCAAACCCCCGCTTCAGCAACGCTGTCAGGCAGTGAGAGCCGATAAAACCACTTGCTCCGGTAATTAGCACTTTTTTCATCGTCTGAAATCCGGCCACGACCGGTCCTTTTCCGCGATAATCAGATCAAGATCCGGCCACCTGATCTTAAAAGCCGGATCGTCGTACCGGACTCCCCTGGCCAGCTCCGGGTTATAGAAAGCAGAAATCATGTAATGTAAAATTGTTCGATCCTCCAGGGTAAGAAAACCGTGCGCAAATCCTTCGGGAACATAGAGCATCTGGTTATTGACATCACTAAGCTCAAAACTGGCCCACTCGCAGAAAGTTGGAGAATCAGGCCTTAGATCAATGACCACGTCAAAAACGCTTCCGCGCATGCACTGGATTAACTTGATCTCTTCTGCCGGGGCAGCCTGGTAATGCATGCCGCGCAATGTACCCCGCTTTTTGTTTACTGAAATACTGTTCTGTACAAAATCAATATTTAAGTTCTGACCTTTAAATTCCTGCCGGCAAAAAGTGCGGGCAAAAGATCCCCGTTCATCTGCGCTTGGTTCCAGCAGGACTAAGTAGAGTCCCTGCAACCCGGTTGCTTTAAATCTCACCTGCCGCTTTCCTTCCCTTGTAGTTACCGGTATAATACAGCCCTGATTGCTTCGACCGCCGGTAACAACTCTTCCGTTAAGGTAATAATCAGCTCCGATTGAGTCATGGTCATAACCCCTTCGTTAGCTACAATCAACTCAACTGCTGCTGTAAAACGATCACTCAGTGTATCCAGTTCAAGCAGCGCCTCAAGCACTGAGCTGCCTTCCAGCAGCCATTCGTCATCCCCACGCACCACAATTACCTGCCAGTCGGCAATCTCATCCTCTGTTGGGAATTCAACGCCTTGCCTTCGCTCCCTTATCGCCTCAATTTTTTGCTTGTGTTCATCCAGTAAGGCCAGACGATCGTTATCATATTTAAGTGGTAAGTTTTCGGAGTAAGGCTCCCGCACCCAGCCTAAAAGATCTGGTTCGGCATCCAGGAGGGCTTTCGTCAGATCTTCGACATAATGATCAACCAGGTTAAGCTTTTCCGGGTCGACCTCTTTTTGCCCCCCCTGGCACCCGGTTACAA
>CAZAKI010000002.1:0-5686 GCA_964485855.1 uncultured Syntrophomonadaceae bacterium
TTGGATGCCTGAACGGCCTGAATAGAATGCGAGGCGATTTCGACGGCCATTTTTTCGGCCTCCGTAAGCAGTGTTTCAGATGAATAGAGGTGGTTAACCAAACCGATACGCAAAGCTTCCGTTGCCTCAATACGGCGGCCGGTTAAAATCAGCTCTTTAGCCATGGCCGGTCCAATCAAACGTGGCAGGCGCTGGGTGCCCCCGCAATCCGGCACCAGGCCGAAGACTACTTCTGGGATTGAAAATACGGCATCGTTGGCGGCCAACCTGATGTCGCAGGCCAGGGCCAGCTCCAGGCCGAGGCCGATGCAGCCACCTTTGATCACGGCAATTACCGGAACCGGCAGCCTTTCGATCATCGTAAAAACCCGGCTGACATATTGCAGGGTATCGAAGCCGCCCCTTGATGCTTCACGGCCCAGGGCTACCCCTTCGGTTGAGGTCTGGTTTAGATCGAGGCCACCGCAAAATGATTTTCCCTCGCCGGTGAGTATAGCAACCCTAATGTCCTTGTTTAACCGGACCTCTTCAGCTGCTTCTGCCAGGTTCAGCCACATCTTTCCGTCAAAGGCGTTGGCTTTGTCCGGACGGTTCAGCTTAAGGGTGGCAACGCCATCTTTTAAGGTTAGTACAATATAATTGCTGTTGGTCATCGGTTCAGCCCCCTGTTTTTGTCAAAATTTCTGCTGCCAGAGATTTATTTTGAGTACTGCTTCTTGTGATCAGGGCGGTAACGACTCTTTTTACTGCCACCGCTGCGGTAACTGCCGCGCCCTTTACGACTGTCCTGCTTTGGACGGAACGAGCTGCGCTGTTGTCCAGCCGACTGCCCTTTTCGTTTCGGATACCAGGTTTGATCAGCGGTAATCATTACCGGAGTTTGATCCGGTTCCCTGGTTAACAGTTTGAGCGCTGCAGCCAATAGAGTTGATGCGCTTTCACTCTCCAGCAGCTCTCGGGCTACCTCTTTGTGAGCCCGGTATTCACCAGCTTCGATTACTTCTAAAAGTCTTCCGATCGTTATTTTTTGCTGACCCCTGATCGCCTCGTCCATGCTGGGTACCTGTTGGCGTACAATCTTGCGCTTGATTGAGCGCTCGATCAACTCCAGGTGATCCAGTTCGCGAGGCAAGACCATGGTTGCGGCCAGGCCGGCTCGGCCAATCCTGCCGGTGCGCCCGATGCGGTGTACGTAGCTTTCCGGATCCTGCGGGATATCAAAGTTGTAGATATGGGTAACTGAGCCGATGTCGAGACCGCGGGCGGCAACATCGGTGGCAACCAGTAGCTCTGTATTACCGTTTTTAAAATTACGCATTACCGTATCCCGTCTGGCCTGGGTTAAATCGCCGTGAATCGCTTCGGCAGAGTAGCCGCGTTTGATCAGACCTTCCAAGAGTTCATCAACCCGCCTTTTAGTGCGGGCAAAGATGATCGATGATTCCGGCGAGTGCAGGTCGAGCAGACGGCAGAGCGCATCAAATTTTTCTTTTTCGTGAACCTGGTAATAGTATTGTTCTGTGTTGGGAACGGTAATCTCGGTTGCTTTAATCTGAATGAATTCCGGTTCCAGCATAAACTGTTGGGCCAGATCCAAAATCGGGCGGGGCATAGTAGCGGAAAAGAGCATTGTTTGCCGGGTTACCGGTACTTCGGCCAGGATTGTTTCAATATCATCCCTGAAGCCCATATTGAGCATTTCGTCAGCTTCATCAAGCACTACAACCAGAAGCTGTTGCAGGCGGATTAATTTACGCCGCATATGATCCATCAGACGGCCGGGGGTGGCTACGATCACCTGGGGCTTACTTTTAAGGGCCCGGATTTGCCGTTCAATATCCTGTCCGCCGTAGATCGGTAGAGCGCGTAGGTTTTTGTACTTACCAAGGGTATTTAGTTCTTCGGCCACCTGGACGGCCAGTTCCCTGGTGGGGGTAATCACCAGACCCTGGATGGCGCCGCCTGCAGGTTGAATCTTTTCCAGCATTGGGAGGCCAAAAGCGGCTGTTTTTCCGGTGCCGGTCTGGGCCTGTCCGATAATATCTTTGCCATTTAAAGCAATCGGAATGGCTAACTCCTGGATTGTTGTCGCTTCTTCAAAGCCCATATTGGTTGTAGCCCTTACCAATTCAGGGCTGATTCCAAATTCGGCAAATGTTTTCATTGATGTTCAAACCTTTCCACATTAAAATAAAAGACATCTCCAAAACCAAAGGAAATGTCCTGTCTCCATTATCTTTCGGTAATACTTGGATTACTAGATCCCGTTAATAATACTCCGATAGCGTTAAAATTGCAAGCCGATCTACAAGCCGATCGAAGGGAATTACCACAGAAATTACCACAGGATAAAGAAACAGGAATATTGTAAAAATGACCGGAAAAAAAAGGAAAACCATTGTTCATAGCGAATTGATAAGCATGACATTATCGCTTAGGAGGGATTGTAGTGAGTACAGTAATGCAAAATTGGTCCGAAGTCGGTCCGTTGAAAAAGGTATTATTGCATAGGCCGGGGTTGGAACTAAAAAATCTGACCCCCCGCTACTTAGAAGACCTGCTGTTTGACGAAATCCCCTGGCTTGCTAAGGCCCAGGTGGAACATGATGAATTTGCCCAGACCCTAAAAGAAAACGGTGTTGAAGTGTATTATGTCGGCCAGATGCTCTATGATATCGTTCAGGATGATGGCGTAAAAAGCGAACTGATCAAGCAGCATCTAAAGGCAAGCCCCCTCATCGAGCCTGAAGTCTTAGATACCATTTATAACTTCCTAAACGATTTGCCGCCTGAAGAGCTGGTTTCATCGATTATTGCCGGCTTAGCTAAGTCTGAAGTCCAGCATTTAAAAAAATACCGGACTTTAAGTGACCTAACCCTTGATAGCTACCCTTTCTACCTTGCTCCACTGCCCAATATGTATTTTACCCGTGACCATGGGGCAATGATCGGCAACCGTCTGCAGGTAAGCAGCATGTTTTTGCCGGCCCGCCGTCTTGAAACTATTTTTATCCGGATGATTCAGAAGTATCACCCCCTGTTTAAGGATGTTGATCTGACTTTCCACGAGCAGATTCCATATGGGATTGAAGGCGGAGATGTGTTTGTTCTGAACCAGGAATCGTTGATGATTGGCCTTAGTGAAAGGACTACTGAAGAGGCTATCGAATGGATTGCTCATAAATATTTAGTCGAAAAGGAATTGGTCAAACAGATCGTTGTTGTCCAGATTCCGTCCCGCAGGGCTTTTATGCATCTTGATACGGTTCTGACGATGGTTGATAGGGATAAATTCTTAATGTTCCCAGGGATAAAGGATCAGGTTAATGTTTACTGGCTCGAAAAAAGCAGTGATAATCGGGTGGAGGCTAGCAGTGGCTACAGCCTGGTTGGCGCTCTGCGCAAGGCCCTAAATATAAAAGATATTGAGATTATCTACTCTGGTGCAAATGAAGAAATTACCGCTGCCCGCGAGCAATGGGGTGACAGTACCAATACCCTGGCTGTCCGGCCGGGAACTGCAGTTTGTTATGATCGCAACGAGGCGACTAACGATACCCTGCGAAAAAGCGGAGTTGAGGTTATCGAAATAAATGGTTCCGAGCTGGTACGTGGACGTGGTGGACCGCGCTGCATGAGCATGCCCCTGGAAAGAGGAGATCTGGACTAAAGTGGAGGATGAAAGACAAGAATTTTTGGCTGAGGCTCGGCAAGGCGTTTCATCGGTGGGGGCCGGTGCTTGCACAGATGGCCTTGATCTTTTTCTTTTCCGCTCAGCCTGCTGATAGCAGTGTCCTAAAGCAGTTTCCGATTGCGGCAAATTTAGGTCACCTGGGTGGATATCTTATATTGGGGTTTTTTCTTTACCGGGCTATAAACCAGGGTCATTTCAGCTGGAATTTAAGCGCGGCTGTTTTAACTTTTTCTGGCGGGTTGCTCTATGCAGTAAGCGACGAGTTTCACCAGTTATTTGTGCCGGGACGGGAAGCCACCTTGCTCGATCTTGGCTTGGATGCCCTGGGGATTCTAATCATGTTGCTCCTGGTCAGGGGCCGGGAAGCGATTGTAAAGGAGTGAATAGTATGGAGAGAGAACTTTCACTGGAGTTTGTGCGGGTAACAGAAGCTGCTGCTCTGGCCTGCGGCCGCCTGATGGGGTTGGGCGATAAGGAGGCGGCTGATCAGGCTGCAGTTGATGCAATGCGCTCAGTTTTTGATACAGTGCATATTGATGGTACTGTGGTCATAGGCGAAGGGGAGAAGGATGAAGCGCCGATGCTTTATATCGGTGAACAGGTGGGCATTGACAGCAAACCCAAAGTTGATGTGGCTGTTGACCCCCTTGAAGGCACTAACCTGGTAGCCAGGGGACTGCCTAATGCACTCTCAGTTGTGGCTGTTGCACCGCGTGGCTGTCTGCTTCAGGCTCCCGATGTTTTTTATATGGATAAAATTGCAGTCGGACCAAAAGCTTGTGGTTGCATCAGTATCGATGCTTCTGTCAGTGACAACCTGAAGGCCTTGGCTGAAGCGCTGAACAGAGATGTCCGAGATTTAACGGCAATTATTCTTGATCGCCCGCGTCATAAAAAAATAATTTCCGAGATCCGAGAGGCCGGAGCGCGTATTAAGTTGATCAGCGACGGTGATGTTTCAGCGGCGATTGCCACTGCGCTTGATAATACCGGGGTTGATATTTTGTTTGGCATCGGCGGCGCTCCCGAAGGGGTCCTCGCTGCCGTGGCCCTGAAGATTTTAGGTGGTGAGATGCAGGGTCGCCTGATCCCGAAGAGTGAAGATATGGAACACTTTTACGATAAGGACAAAACCGATCTGGAAAAGGTATTAACCTTAGAAGATCTGGTAAAAAGCGAGGACATCTTTTTTGCCGCTACCGGTATAACTGACGGCGATATGTTAAGTGGAGTGCGCTATCGAGGCAGCACTGCCGAAACACACTCTTTAGTGATGCGCGGTATAACCAAAACGATTCGTAAAATCCAGGCTGTTCATACCCTGGAAAGAAAGCCGCACTTTGTTGCCGATGAATCAATTATGCCCCGGTAAATGAGCAGCGGCGGGATAAGGTTCAAGCGGCTGCCTTTCCCGTCGCTTTACCACATGCAGTTAATAAATAAAGGCTACTTGACAATAAGAATATTTGTTTTAACCAGCTGGAGGACCGTGCTGCTTACGCTGCCCATAAACAGTTTCTTCACCCCTCCATTACCACGGCGGCCAATCACTACAATATCGTAGTTTCCCTCTTCAGCCTCCCGAGCAATAGTTTCAGCCGGATGCCCTACCCTAAAAATAGTGTCAAGCTTGATGTTTGGGGCGTTGAACAGTTTGACCGCTTCACTAAAAATCTCTTTTCGTTCCTCGATGATCCTTTTATCCAGATTTTTGAGCTGTTTCTCTTCTTCCGGTGAGAAAGGATATTTACCATGCCAATAATCCGGAAACATCTGAGCGCTCTCGTGAACAAAAATAATCGCTACTTCATTGATTGTACAATCACCGACCATGCGTGCGGCAAATTCTATGCATTTCTTACTATTCTCAGATCCATCAGTGCAAACCAGTATTTTCAAGACCATCGCTCCTTTCTGATCATTAATTCTTCAGGATTCCCGATTTACCTTCTTGAAAAAACGGCTTCTACCATTTTACGGATTAAGCATAAA
>CAZAKI010000002.1:5786-7500 GCA_964485855.1 uncultured Syntrophomonadaceae bacterium
GGTGTTAATCCTCCCTGGCGATTAGGGGATTGAAATCCAAGCCGGTTAGATCAGTTCCAGGGCCCGCAACGGGCAGGCGTTAACGCACTTGGCACAACCTTTGCACAAGGCAGGATTAGCCATCGGAATGGCAAACGCTTCTTCCTGGGCAATTAACTTAAGCGGGCAGGCAGCGGCAGCAATGCATATTCCATGATCGCAGTAGGCAGGGTTGCAACGTTGATAGTTTAACTTTATTAACGTATTTGGCATTAATACCTCAATTTTCCCTTCTGCTGGAAGCCAGGTTCAAATATCGTATTATAATAATAATAAGATATAATTCGGGATCGGTCAACTCCAATCAGAATCGCTTGGAAAGTACAGTGATTCCCTTATTCTCGGTCAATATTGACTGTAATATAATATGATTTATAAAAAGCATTGATCTTTTTTTTAAAAGATAGTATTATAATAGTAATAGTAGCAAATATTATTTTGCTCACATCTGCTAATTGATTATTTTAGAGGAGGTTATTGAATGAAGAAGTATATGTGGTTGTTGGTTGTGATTTTAGTTTCTTTGGTGGCGGTTTCCGGATGCGGTACCGGTCCGGCTGCCGATACCCCGGTTGATGAAGAGCCGGTTGATGATACTCCGGTTAGCGAGGGAATTGCCACCCTTGGTCTTGGTGTGGTGACAAAGATCGGCCGCTCACTCGATTACGATCCGGATAATGAAATAATGGCCATGGCCCAGGTGGATACCGTTATTGCCGCTGCTGCTTTTGATGATGCCGGTCGTGTAGTCGATGTAATGATCGATACAGCCCAGACCAGGGTCAACTTTGATCAAGAACTGCAGGTTGCATCTGACCCGGCTGCAGAGATCAAAACCAAGATTGAGCGGGGCGATGATTATGGGATGATCAATGCTTCCGGGATAGGCGTTGAGTGGTATGAGCAGATTGCGTCTCTCGAGGAATGGATGGTTGGTAAAACAGTAGAAGAAATCAAGGCAATGAAGACAAAAGAGGTCGATGCGGCTCATCCGGCCGTACCCGATGAGCCGGATCTGGTTTCTTTGGTTACGATTACTGTGCAGGATTATCTGGCAGCCGTAGAAAAGGCTTACAATAATAGCACAGCCGTTCAGCCGGATGCAGTTAGCCTGGGGTTGGGCCATAAAGTTTCAATCGGCCGCTCAGTTGGTTACCAGATGGCCGGTGATACTGAAATTCTTCCCCTGGGTCAGGTTGATGTTATTATTGCTGCAGTAGTTTTTGATGATGCCGGCCAGGTTGCCGGAGTGCAGATCGATACTGCCCAGACCCGGGTTAATTTCGATGCCGAAGGTAAGGTTACTTCTGATCGCACAGCTCTTTATCCGACGAAAAAAGAATTAGGTGATGATTACGGGATGATTAATGCTTCCGGGATAGGCGTTGAGTGGTATGAGCAGATTGCCGCTCTAGAGGATTGGATGATTGGCAAATCAGTCGAAGATATCAAAGCAATGCAGGTTAAGGAAGTTGACGCTGCTCACCCGGCAGTTCCTGATGATCCTGACCTGGTTTCTTTGGTCACTATAACCGTCCAGGATTACATCTACTCTGTTGAAGAAGCTTACAGCAGGTCCCGGTAATAATTAGATGCTTTGCACTGTAACCTTGCTCCCCCACCTGTAGGTGGGGGAGCATTTTATGGTATACTTCATAACGGATTTGCATCAAGG
>CAZAKI010000002.1:7600-30438 GCA_964485855.1 uncultured Syntrophomonadaceae bacterium
GGTCCTAAAAGCTATTCCGATACATTTTTTGACACCTTTAATACCCTGGTTCAGGTAACGGCCTTTACTGCCAGTGAAGACGAGTTTAACAGTTACTACGAACTGATTCATGACCGGATGCTTCATTTGCACCGGTTGTATGATATCTATAACCACTATGAGGGAATTAATAACCTGAAAACGATCAATGATCAAGCTGGTATAGAGCCGGTTAAAGTTGATCAAGAAATCATTGACCTGATCCTCTTTGCCCGCGAATGGTCAGACCGGACCAGCGGAGCGACCAATATTGCCTTAGGTCCGGTGTTAAAGATCTGGCATCGCTACAGAGAAGATGGTTTGTATGATCCTGAGACTGCCACCCTTCCGCCGCTAGCCGAGTTGCGCGAGGCAGCTAATTATACAGCTTTTGACCAGGTGATTGTCGATGTTGACATGGGCACGGTTTTTTTACCCGATCAACGGATGAGCCTTGATGTAGGGGCAATAGCTAAAGGGTTTGCGGTTGAACTGGTAAAACGCGAAGTGATTGCGGCCGGTCTTGAATCGGCAATCATTAGTGCCGGGGGCAATGTTTCACTAATCGGTAAACCCTTAGATGGTAAACGCGACCGCTGGGGGGTGGGCATTCAGGATCCGGAAGCTTCAATTGTGAGCACTACCGGTGATAACCTGCTAGATGTTCTTTATTTAACCGATGCAGCGGTGGTCAGCAGTGGCGATTACCAGCGTTTTTATCAGGTAGATGGAAAGGTGATCCATCATCTGATTGATCCGGAGACACTAATGCCGGCAGATTACTACCGGGCGGTTACAGTTGTGGCAAAAGATGCGGGGGTAGCTGATTTCTTGTCAACAGAGTTGTTTTTGTTGCCTTATGCAAAAAGTTTTGCCTTGGCGGAAAGTTTAGCGGATGTTGAAGCCCTATGGGTTATGCCTGACGGATCAGTAAAGTTTACTCCGGGTATGAGAAACCTTTTGCGGAGCGAGGGTGCAGCAAGCACCATAGAGCCATAAGGGGCAATCTCTTTTTGTTCTGAGTTGCCCCTGATGAATATGTTAAATTATCCTGCATCCCACTGACCTGCTTTGCGTAATTCTTCCACAATTTGTTCAGCGACAATGATTAATTCTTTTTTGTCCACCTTGGCAACTCTGGTCAAGGGAAAATCTTTATTTTCAGGCCATATTTCTACGTGCTGCGGACGTTTGTAAGAGGCGATACCCCGGCAGTGCTGCATGATTTCATCAACCGTCAGCGTTTCGCCTTTTTTCGGACGCACAAAGACAAAAATCCCTTCATCGAAAACAAGATGTTTTACACCGACCACATCAACTATGTCTACCTTGCGATGCGCGGCGATATAATCCTGGACCTCATCCGGGAAGACCTGGAAACCTTTCTGCTTGATCACAAATTTTTGGCGGCCTGCCAGGTAAAGGGCTTTGTAACTGCCCATATCTTTAAAGAAGCCCAGATCACCGGTATAGAGCCAGCCATCTTTGCTGATAGCCTTGTTGGTTTCTTCCGGCATATTATAATAGCCCTGAAAAACAATGGGGCCACTGACACAAATTTCGCCGATTTCACCATCTGGGAGATCTTCGCCGGCATTGCCGTTTTCCTGGGTCGGTTTACGGATCGTCACCGGGGCTAAGTCTTCAAAAGTCATGCCTACCTGTCCGGCCATTTCCTCAACAGATATTCCCTTTGGGGTGAAGGAATAAAAACCGGCAGTTTCGGTCATCCCAATTCCGGTTCCGAAATTAGGAGCCATCTTGGCCAGCTGGTTCAAAAAGACAGTATCTACTGCTGAGCCGCCGTAGATGGCATAGTCCAGGCTGCTCAAATTATACTTTTCATATTCAGGTAAAGCCCATTCCAGCCGAAACTGGGTAGGAATTTGCCCGAATATGCCAACCTTCCATTTCTCAATTGCTTCAAGGGTAACTTTAGGATCGAAAATGCGCAGAATAACCGCCGTGCCTCCTAAATAGAGTGTGGTCATCAGCTGTTCGGTCACACAACCCACATGGCTCGGGGGTAGGTTAACCAGCATTACCATGTTACTGCCATCGAGTCCCACGCCCCTGTTTAGGACTTCATTTTGAACGATAATATTTTCGTGGCACATTACTGCCGGTTTAGGCTCGCCGGTAGTGCCTGTAGTGAAAATAATCAGTGCCGGGGTTTTGGGATCAACTTTCGCATAGGCTTTCTCCAGTTCTCGGCTAAAGATATTTTTTAGCTTTAAACCAATTAATTTGCCCTTGGCCATCAGATCGGTGATAGCAATGGCCCCGTCGATTAGCTCTCCCGGCTCGGGATTCGGGGTGAATTGGACCAGGTGTTCGACATAAGGACAGTTGTCACGGACAGCCTTGCCCATTTCGCGAAAGTCAATAAGCGGTGTTTTGCCTAAAAAGAAGAATGCTTTGGGCTTAATTTTATTTAAATCGCGCACTACTTCCATCTCTTTTAAACGAACATCCAGCGGTGCAATAATCGCTCCGATCTTGAAGCAGGCATACATCAGGAGAACATGTTCGGGTATCAAGACCAGCATGGTAGCAACCCGGTCGCCCTTTTTTATGCCCATATCCAGAAGGCGCAGGGCGAAATAATCAACCAGCGAAGTGAATTTCTTGTAAGTAATGGTTTTTTCATCTTCATGCTGGATCAGGGCGGGTTTGTCAGGCATTTCCCTGGCCCATTTTTCTGGATAAGAGTTTAATAGCGGTAGCTTCCAACCGTTTTCACTCAAAACTTTCCCTCCAATGCTTTTTTGTGCCAATTCATCATAAAGCTTAATTCTACCCTGAGATTATTAATCCTGCTAGTTGATCTTCAATTCCCTGCCCGTAGGTATCCTTCGCTGACCGCTTCCTTTCCTTCACGGTTTAGAACTCTAAAATGCAATTCCCTGTATTCATTGGTTAAAACTCTGCTCAGCAGCTGGATTCGGATGAAACTGTCAGGCAGGACCATGGCGCGGAAGCGGCAGGCCAGGTGCTCGATCTTAGTCGGGTCGGATTGCAATTCACGGTTTACCATTTCCCGGATTGCACGGGCCAGGGTTCCAATTCCAAAATAGATGATATCCGGCAGACCCATGGCTTTGGCAAAAGCAGGAGAAGTGTGGATGGGAAATGGTACATTGGCACAACCCTCATAAAGATAGCAGGCTTCCCTCGGAATTGGAACAGATGATTCCCAAAGCGCTGCGCTGCCGGTTGCCGGAGTCGGGGGTGGGGTTGGTAAGCTGCCGGCAATTTGGCCGTGGTCGCTGCATTCAACATCGCGCAGCATTCCGCCTAGATATTCGGTAAATACCGGTGTCCCTTGCCGATCGAATGCGGGGAGCCTGAAAATAATGTGAGTTCCTCTTTTTTCGGGCAGCACTGCAGCTATTTCACCTATAATCGTAAGCTGATCGCCAGGTTTCAAGAGACGGTTAATGATTAATTGCTCGGAGTAGTGAACCAGGCGGAAGATCATTTCGATGGGGAGCTCCAAGTCAATAAAGTCATAAATGTTCTGGATTAGAGGCCAGGTGATCGCAGCCCCTAAAGTTGGAGGACCGATCAATCCTTCATCTCTGGTGTCATCAAGATAACGGGGATTCGGATCAAAAACAGCGGCAGCATAGTTATTGATTTGACGCTGGGTTACTTCAACCTGAAAAGCTTTCATTTTACAGCCGACCAGATTAGAATTTATCTGCATTGGGGTTTTCCTTTCTTTACGCATTGGTCTGGTACTACTGTAGATTTGCCTGATAATCCCTCATCTGGGCTCATAGAGGCCTGTTTAAGACAATTTAGGGCGAATAACTAAGTTTTATGGTGCATTTAAGCCTAAGAGCACGCAGGATTAAGTTAATTGGCTTGTAGCATTATTTCACAAGCATTAGCTGCTTTGCCTGAAAAAATAATATCATATAAAATATTACTAAAGAGGTTAAATATTTAAAAGGGCAATTATTTATGGCACTCCAACTAAGGCTCCGATCAGGAGTCTAAATTAATGCCCATCAATTAATTTGAAAGGATGATGAATTATCTTTGGTCTCAGTTTTCTTCCTTTGGTCTTAGTGATTATTGGTTTTACTGTTTTTCCTTTATTGGGTGTGATTTATTTTCAGACCAATGGTTTAATCGGGGGCTTTGCCATTGGCCTGGTAATAGCCTTGGTTGTCAGCTCACTAAAAAAATAACTATTTTTTCGGTCTGCAGCATTAATTTACCATAAAAAGCATATCACATTATAACCTGCCGGAGAATTCCGGCAGACGGTCGAAGTTTTCATTTTCAGTTATAATCGTGGTATGCTTTTTACTTTAATAGAATCGGGGATAGATGATGGACAAATGGTTTGAGGTCATCCAGGAGAGAAGTTCTGTTCGTAGTTATGCCGAAAAAGAAATTGAAGCCGATCTAAGGAAAATGATTGAGAAACTGGCCGGTGAATTTTCAAAGGCCGGACCTTTTGGGCATAAAGTCCGCTTCATAGTGCTCGACCTGCAGAACCTCGATGCTGACGAATTAAAATCCCTGGGCACTTACGGAGTGATCAAAGGAGCGCATCTTTTTATCCTGGGAGCAATTAGTGATCAGAGCATGGCGCTGGTTGATCTGGGTTATAACCTGGAAAAAATCATCCTGAACCTGACCAGGCGCGGATTGGGAACCTGCTGGTTGGGCGGAACCTTCAGGCGGGCGGCATTCGCCCAAACAATCAATCTGGCGAAACATGAGCTATTGCCAGCCATCACTCCGGTTGGTTACCCTGCCCTGGAAAAATCGGCAGCTGAACGAGTCCTGCGTTTTGGGGCAGGCTCTAATCGGCGCAAACCCTGGTCCGATCTATTTTTTAAAGGCAGTGCGCTGGAACCCCTTGATGAGAAAGAAACCGGCGAGTACAGGGATGCTTTTGAAGCAGTCAGGCTAGGCCCGTCAGCATCAAACAAACAGCCCTGGCGCTTAGTGCAGGATAATGAGGGTTTAATCCATTTATTTCTAAAAGAAAACAAACTTTACAACCGGATGTTGGGCAAAATCAGGATCCAGCTGATCGATATGGGCATTGCATTGTGCCATTTTGAGCTGGCAGCAAAAGATCGCGGCCTGCCGGGAAACTGGTCTGTCCAGGAGTGGAAGCCCCAAGTTAAGGGGCTGCAGTATATTGCTTCTTGGAGCTGAAAACAAAAGACTGGAGCGAACATTTATCCTGGCAGCCGCTGTTTTTATGGAAAAGAGTCTAAAGCTTAAAGCATCTCGAAGCGGGCGGTAAAATGCCGCATGATTTCAGCTTGATAAGTAATTCTCATCCCTTTTATTGCTTCTTTTTGCTTGCTGATCTGCTCCAGGGTAGCGGCAACGAAGCGCATATGGCGATCACTGTAGACCCGACGTGGGATGGCCAATCGGACCAGCTCCTGCTTCGGGTATACTTCTTCTCCAGTGACCTTGTCAAGATAACCAAAAACACAAGTTCCAAGCTCAATACTCCTGATTCCGCCAACCCGGTATAGTTCTATGGAAAGCGATTGAGCCGGAAGATTTGACTGTGGTATATGGGGTAAAAATTTAAGAGCATCGATAAAAACCCCATGACCGCCAATTGGCTGGATAATGGGAATGCCGGCAGCGTTTAGCAGATGGCCCAGGTAGTGAACCTGTCCGATCCGGTCTTCTAAATAATCTTCTTCGAGTCCTTCATAAAGCCCTCTGGCTAAAGCTTCCAGGTCACGACCGGCGAGCCCTCCGTAGGTTCGAAAGCCTTCGTAACAGATCTGGATCTGCACCGCTTTTTCATACCATTCCTCGTTATCCCGAAAGGCCAAAAACCCACCGATATTGACCAATGCATCTTTTTTGGAACTCATAGTGCAGCCATCGGCATAAGAAAACATTTCCCGGGCAATCTCTTTGATGGAATGGTTTTTATATTTGGGATCACGCTGTTTAATGAAGTAGCAGTTTTCGGCATAGCGGGCAGCATCCAGAAAAAGAGGGCGTTTGTATCTGTGGGCCAGGCCGGCAGCGTCACGAATGTTGTCCATTGATACCGGTTGCCCTCCGTTACTATTGCAGGTTACAGTAATGATCACAAAGGGTATTTCCTCTGCGGAACTGTTTTTCAATTCTTTCTCCAGTTTTGCCAGGTCAATATTGCCTTTGAAAGGGTGGTCCGAAGCAGTTTCGAGGCCTTCTTCAATCACAAGGTTCACCGGCACTGCCTTGCGCATTCGAATGTGACCTTCGGTGGTGTCAAAGTGCATATTGCCAATGATGCGTTGTCCTTCGCTGACAAACATTGACATTAGAATATTTTCTGCAGCCCGCCCCTGGTGGGTTGGGACAACATACTGATAATTAAAAATATCCTGCAGGGCGTCACGCAGATTGAAGAAATTTTTACAACCGGCATAAGATTCATCGCCAAGCATCAGACCAGCCCACTGGTTTGCGCTCATGGCAGTGGTACCGCTGTCGGTCAACAGATCGATATAGACATCCTCGGCTTTTAGATTAAAAATGTTATAACCTGCTTCAACAATCAGGTTTTCACGGGTCTTTCGATCCCTGATCTTAATCGGTTCAATCATTTTTATGCGGTACGGTTCTGCATAAAGGTTCCTATCTCTCAAGCCAACAACCTCCGTTCGGTATTATAATAGTTGATCTGACCTGCCTGTTTAGCTGAGATCATTCACTGTTGAAGTAGCTTGGTGTTGCACTTTTTTAATCATACCTGATTTTCAATGAAAAAAAAAGGCAACAACTTTCCTCTGCTAAACAGTAGTAACTGGTTAATTAATTTTTTTCCAAGAGGATTAGAAAGGCAAGATGTTGAAATAATCGATAGTAACGAACCTGTAGTTTAAAAGGTTGTGATCTGCTTGAGAAAAAGTGTCTGGCGGCGTCTTTCAGAATGGCTATACCGAATGGTCAATCTGCCTGTTTTTATAGGTGCGATGGGGATTTTTGTCGTATTTGTAGTCTTTATTTTGCCGAAGATGGCCGGTCGGTTAAGGATGATCACCGGGGTGGAACGATCGCCTGATACTTCCTTGTTTTACAAGGCAACTGACCTCTATGCAATGGCTGAAGCTTATGGAGTCGAAGGCAGGGCTTATTATATCTATCAGCGTTTTACGTTTGATTTGATCTGGCCGGTGGTATACCTGCTGTTTTTTATAGCCCTGATTACTTATCTGTTGCGTTATCTGCCCGCTTCCAGCCGGTGGCGCTTACTGAACCTACTGCCCTTGGCAGCCTTTTGGTTTGACTTGCTGGAAAATAGCGGTGCTGCTTACCTGATGTACCGCTACCCGCTTCCTGTCCCGCCAGTTGCTACCCTGGTCCCTCTTTTTACCCTCTGTAAGTGGCTGTTGATCGTTCTAAGCAGCCTGGCAGTGCTAGTTGCGGTGATCTTGCTGATAACCGGTAAGCGAGCAACTGGCGCAACTAATTTTTGAAAATTTAAAATACCTATAGCCCTGTAAACGCCAATATGCTATGATTAGCCATCTTACATTGGTGGGAGGAAAAATATTGGCGTTTAAACCGACTATTCCAAATCTGCTTTCGGTTTCTCGGATTATCCTGCTTCCCGGCCTTTTTATTTTACTGCATCTCGACCAGCACCTGCTATTCTTAATATTTTATATTTTAATTGGTTCAACTGACTATTTCGATGGTATTGCTGCCCGGAAGCTAAATCAGGTATCACATTATGGCAAGGAACTCGATTCACTGGCCGATCTCTTCTTCTACATATCGTCGGCCTACTTTCTTAATTATCTGCGTCCTGAAGTAGTTGCTGCCAATAAAACATACCTGATTGTCTTTTTCTTGCTGCTTGGATTCTCTTTTCTCCTATCGGGTCTTCTGTTCAAACGCCCAGTGATGATGCATACTTTTATCCTGCGCTGGAATGCAGTCATGGTTTTTCTAATTATTATCTGTACTTTTTTATTCGATGTAACATTGATGACCAGGCTGACGCTATTAATCTATATTGTTGGTTTTACGGAAGAGATCCTGATCTTTCTCCTTTTCGGCAATGTTGATCCAGATACAAAATCGATTCTGCATCTTTATGCTGCGAAAGAAAAAACAGCTTAGAAAATAGGTGAAGAAAAAGCCTTTGGAGCCGACTGTTTTATGATTGGCGCCAAAGGCTTATATTGCTTTTAGACTGAAATGCTGCTTACCGATCAGAACGGTCCATAATTAATGGCAACGGCCAATAAAACAAAAAGAGTAGTTACAATCAGGACGAGCAGTTGCAGTAAAATAACCCACTTGAACCATTTTAGATAACTGACGCCGGCCAGCCCCAAACCGATCAGGAGAGCGGCGTTGGTCGGGAAAAGCACGTTGCTGAAACCGTCACCAAAAGCAAATGCAAGAACAGCAGTCTGTCTTGTTAAACCGACCAGGTCGACCAGAGGGGCAATGATCGGGATGACCAGGAAAGCTTTAGCCGAGGCCGAACCAATGAAAAAATTAAGGAACAGCACAAGACCATAAACCATCAGTGAAGCACCGTATGGGGAAGCATGACCAATAGTGCGCACAGCGTAATCAAGGATTGTATCCATAACCTGGGCATTGGTCATGATATGTTTTACACTGACCGCCATTAAAATCAGGATAATAGCCGGAGAGATACCGGCAACTGTGCTGCCGAATACGGAGGCTGCTTCTTTTAGTTTCATTCCGCTTAGCAGTGCTGCTCCTACCCCGCCCAGCAAAAAGATTAACCCGATCAACGGCAGGGCAAACCCGGAAATAGCGCTGTTAAAAGCAGCTGCGATGCTGATCACAATAATGGTTGCCAGCGAGGCTAAAAACCAGGTCAGGGCACTTTTTAGGCGTGGATTGGCCTGGGCTGTTAGTTCTTCACGGGTCAGGCTGAACCGGGACCGCAAACTGGCATCTTCTTCATACACCGGTGAAAGCGATGGTTCCTTCTCAATTTTTTTGGCATAGCGAATTAGGAAAAAACATAAAATTCCGTAGATCGTGATGAAAACCAAAGCACGAAGGCCCAGACCCGAAAAGACCGGTAGTTCAGCTAAACGCTGGGCTATACCGATAGTGAAGGGGTTAGCCAGGGCAGCTGAGAAACCGAATGCTACGGCTAAGAGGCTCATCCCGAGGCCGGTCATCGCATCCCAGCCAAGCAGGTAAGCAAGGGCAATCATTACGGGCACGAGGATGATAAATTCTTCAAAGATGCCAAGCAGGGCGCCAAAAAGCATAAAGCAGAGAATGACAACCGCCATTAGCAGATATTTGCGGTCACCCATGCGCAGCACCACCCTGGCAATAACCGCTTTTAAAACGCCGGCCTTTTCAAGTAAAGCAAAGGCGCCTCCGATCAGCAGCAAGACAACAATGATGGTGATAATAACGGCAGCATCAGGGCCCCAGAGCACTTCTACCGGGGCAGTAAACCATCGCCATACCGGGTAGGGGGGCGCCTCGGTATAGCGAAAAGAACCAGGCACTATTACGCTACGCCCGTCTGAAATTGTAGTCTCAAAACTGCCACTGGGGATAGCTTGGCTGAGTAATCCGGCAGTAATGATCAAAGCTAGGATAATCAGAGCTGACTGGATGAAGGCTTTCTTGCTGATCTTTAGAACCGACTGGTTGTTGCTCATGGGAAACCCTCCTTTTAAATGCACATTGCCATCGGGCAGTATTTTATAGCTCTATATTTCCACGAAGAATGGGCCGATCCTTTATCCCTAAAGCGATTTTTCCGGTAAATTGATGGCTGCAATGAAATGGTGAAGTAGCAATACTATCCGGTATGGTAAGATAGATACAAATGATCAGGAAAATATGAATGGAGATGAAAAGATGATTGCTCTGGTTGCTGTTTTAAAAATTAAGCCCGGGACTGAAAAAAAAGTGGCTTCCGCTTGTTTAACAATGGCTGAGGCAGTTAATAAAAATGAAAAGAACTGTTTACTTTACGTTCCATACATTCCAATTGACGGCACCTCCGAGGTGCACTTTATTGAACAGTATGCTGATATGGAAGCGTTGGAGGAGCACCGGAAAACCGAGCATTATCAGCAGTTCAGGGAGAAAATTAAAGACTATATCCTTGAACCGCCGGTAGTAAGCCTCCTGAAGCCTTTGGAGTGATTTTTTGTTGGATCTGCCGGCAGTTTTCAGCGGGGCTGCATTCTGATTGCGCCATCAAGGCGGATAGTTGTGCCGTTCAGCATAGTATTTTCGATTATATGTCGGGCCAACTGCGCATATTCATCAGGGTGGCCCAATCTTGGGGGAAAGGGAATCATTTTGCCAAGCGCTTCACGGACATGATCCGGCATGTCCATCAGCATCGGTGTTTCCATGATTCCCGGGGCGATCGTAACTACCCTGATCCCCAGAGCTGCCAGTTCACGTGCTACCGGAAGCGTCAGGCCGACGATGCCTCCTTTCGAGGCGCTGTAGGCAGCCTGGCCAATTTGTCCTTCAAATGCCGCAATCGAAGCAGTATTAACAATCACCCCTCGCTCCCCATCAGTCCCGGGGGAGTTTTCAGCCATCCTTTCGACTGCCAACCTGATAGTATTAAAGGTTCCGATCAGGTTGACCTGCAGTACCCGGGTAAAAAGCTCAAGGTCATGCGGACCCTTTTTACCAAGCACCTTGGCAGCCGGTGCGATGCCGGCACAGTTGACAAGAACATTAATCAAGCCAAAAGCTGCCGCCGCTTGATTGATTGCGGCTTTAACGCTCTTGGCCGAAGCAACATCGGTTTTTATATAGAGCGAGCTATTGCCTAGATCGGAAGCCAGTGTTTTACCCCGATTTTCATCCAGATCCAGGATAGCGGCATAGCCGCCGGCAATGGTTATCTCCCTGACTACCGCTTCTCCCAGGCCGGATGCCCCGCCGGTTATCAGCGCTTTACAGTTTTTAAAATCCAATTGGTTCTCCTCCTTCGGTGGTTTTCTGTCAGCTAAATTCTTTCTCGATTGTTTTATTGGATCCTGCTTTTAATGCTTATCTGCTGAGGATTATAGTGTGGCTGATCATAAGCTGTTGTCGGTTTTTTAAATTTTAACTATAATCTAGCTGTGAAGGGTCAAGCAACTTCAAGTGTTGCCAGTAAAGGATATTTTATCAGGAGGAGAGCGAGATATTATGCAGGGGAAAAATGGTTTAGAAAAAGAAAAAATTCTGCAGGAAATCCTTAACTACAATGAAACAGGTCCTTACAAGATTGTCCGCGGCGTTGATACGGATATCGAAATCAGTAATGAAGTGACGAACAGCCGTTGGTATAGTGGTAAGAAAACAGTCACCTATACTGCCAGGATGCTGCTGAATGAAGAGCAGAGAACTGCTTATTACTGGGAGATGCTGAAAGAATCCTCTTCAGGTCTTTCTTTCTCAGTCGGTTTCAAAAAAAAGAAGATTAAGGGCAGTGAAGTCTTTCAACAGAGCAGGGAACGGGGGTTTGCTCCCGGGAGCGAGATTGTCTATGATTATCAGTTCGATTACGGGAGCCTGCGTGATGCGTTAAAGCAACTGCTGCAGAGCTACGGCTGGAAGTTGAAAGTGGTGATCATGAAAGGAAAAGCGTCTTACTGATTAAATTCATACCGCTTTGCCTGATGGATGATCAGCGGCTTGGAGCAAACGTTTGAGACGTTTTGCTGTAAGCCGTTTTCTTTTCCGCCGTTCCGCAAAGATAAAAAAATAGGGCAGGTGCAAAGCAGGATAAATGATAAATAGAGAGAAATATTCATAATTAGGCGAAATAGGCAGGTATTTGGCGGAATATTCTTTTTACTTTGGTTTCCTGGAAAAATCTTTAGATCCTAATGATGGGAGTGATTTAGGTTGTGGAACTATGAAAAGCCGGATAATCTGGTCGAATGGTGGCTAGAAAGTGAAAAACGATTTTACGATCATAACCTGTTTTTGACTCATGACTGCAAAGGTGGTTTAAAACCGGTTAAGTATGGCGAGATTGGCAGAAGGATTAGTCATGCCCGTGGCGGCCTGGCCAGTCTGGGGATTGGCGAAAATGATACTGTCGGCATTATTGCCCCTAACTGTCCCGACTGGGCAGTTTTAGCTTATGCTGTTTACGGCCGTAATGCCAGATATGTACCGATGTATGAAAAAGAGCTTGCCCAAACCTGGAAATACATAATAAAAGATAGTGCGATTAAATTACTGGTTGTTTCAACTCTGGATATTTATGACCAGGTCAAAGCATTTCAAGCGGAGATCCCCACCCTAAAAGATATTTTTGTCATTGAAACAACAGGCGATCAGAGTATGGAAAGCTTGGAAAAGCTGGGTCTAGCCAATCCGGTTGAACCCCTCATCCCACACTATGACGATGTAGCGGTTTTGATTTACACTTCCGGCACAACTGCTGAGCCAAAAGGGGTTCTTTTAACCCACGGCAACCTGACCTATTGCTCAAGGGCAGGTTTCAAACTTTATCCGGAACTTGATGAAACGCAAGTTGGGATCTCCATGCTGCCCTGGGCTCACTCTTATGCCCTCAGTGCAGAGTTAAACAACTGGATCCAGTTCGGTGGTTCACTTGGCTTTATGCGCGACGTTACTACGCTGGCCGAGGATTTGCGCATTATTAAACCCACTTACATCATTTCTGTGCCACGGGTTTTTAATAAGATCTATGATGGCATTCAGCTTAAAATGAGCGATGCCGGCGGATTAAAGAAGAAACTTTTTGATGCAGCATGCTCCATTGCTGGAAAGAAACGCGAAATGGCTGAAAAGGGACAATCCAGCGCCTTGATTAACATTAAGCACGCTTTACTTGATAAGCTGGTATTTTCCAAAATTAAAGAAGCGATGGGCGGAAGGGTTATCGGTTCATTGACCGCCAGCGCGGCTATGAACAAGGATATCGCTGAATTTTTTTATGATATCGGTATACCCATCTATGATTGTTACGGGTTAACCGAGACCGCGCCTGCTGTTACCATGAACAGCCCAAATGCCTGGCGGATCGGTAGTGTCGGTAAAGTACTGGAAGGCCAAAAAGTGGTCATTGACCATTCAGTAACTGAAGAGGGAGCCGATGACGGCGAAATCATTGTTTATGGACCTAATGTAATGAAAGGCTATCATCATAAACCGGAAGAAACTGCGGCTGTTCTCATGCCTGATGGCGGTTTTCGTACCGGCGACCGCGGACGATTTGATCAGGATGGATATCTATGGATTACCGGAAGGATTAAAGAGCAATATAAACTTACTAACGGCAAGTATGTCTTCCCGGCGGTCATCGAGGAAGAGATAAAGTTGCTTCCCCTGGTAGCTAATGCCATGGTTTACGGTGACGGTAAACCATATAATGTTTGTCTGGTATTGCCTGATTTTGAAGTTGCCGAACGGTGGGCGGCAAAAGAAGGGATCGATTCTGACCCTGATCAACTGGTTAACAATGAACGGTTTAAAGAGATGCTCATTGCTGAAATAAAGAATCACTTGGCTAAAAACTTTGGCGGTTACGAAGTGCCTGAAAAGTATCTCCTGTTGCGGGAAGATTTTACTGTTGAGAACAGAATGTTAACTCAAACGATGAAATTAAAGCGACGGGTTGTTCTGGATAATTATGCCGGCGAGATTAAAGATCTTTACCGTTGATCTTTTAGGAAGCCGACACTTTTCGCAATATATTCAAGGTATTCAGCTATTTCGGCAGCTTTGATATTTTTACTCCAGCCATAGTATGAAGCCATGATTGAAGCGACAGCCTCTGCGAGCGCCGGTTGTTCGTAATGCCACACTGTCCACTGCGCCTCGGTGCGGCGGCAGAGCAGATCACAAAGCCTGGGAGTGTTTTCATATTCCAAGATATAGAGGATTTCTGCCTCGCAATAAGGGTAGCCGGCAAGCAGCGGTTTTCCTGCCCGGGGGTTTTCCTTAATTATGGTAAGGATTTCCAATCCTCCTCGGCCATATTGGGTGTAGAAATGCTCATGTTGGTCGGGGTAGGCGATTGCTTCAAGGTTATTTTCACGGACCCGCTTGTCAAATTCACTGTGGGTCAAACCGATGGTGAAAGGCTGTTTCGAAAAACCGCGTTTCATCATTTTCAGATCGGCAAATGGTTCCAGGCTCCTATTATTTATCAGGTAGAAAATTAGGTCCTCAGCCATCCGGCGGTGGGTAGTTGACTTGCCGCCGGCCAGGGCGACAATTCCTTCAGCTGTTTTAAAAATTTCATGGCTTCGGGAAACAGCGGATTCAGATTCTGTTCCTTCCTGTTTGATCAGGGGTCTGATGCCGGCATAAGCGCCGATAATGTCACGATCGGTCAGTCTGGCCTGCGGGAACATCCGGTTGACTGTTCGCAATAGATAGTCACAGTCTTGCCGGTTACACCAGGGTTCGTCAAGGTTGGTCGATTCAGGGTAGTAAGCGGTATCGGTTGTCCCAATTAAAGAGATCCGTCCCCGGCGTAGGATAAAGAAAAAACGTCCATCATCGAGGGACACGAGACTGAATGCATTTCTGTTACCAAGGCGCTCAGCGGGGACAGCAATGTGGACGCCCTTAGTTGGATAAATACGTTCTTCCCGATAATCAGCTTTGGAGAGGATCCGGTCGGTCCAGATCCCGGCAGCAGCAACTACGCAGCGTCCGAGGATATTAAGAACATTGCCCGATATTTGGTCTGTAACGACAACTCCGTTTACCTTGCCTTCTTTGTCGTGAAGAAAGCCTTTTACTTCGGTATAGTTTAGAGCCACGGAACGGCCTTGACCCTTGATCAGACTTTCTTTGATGATTTCTAAGGTAACCCTGGCATCATCGCAATTGGTATCATAGTAGAACCCGGCCATAGTCATTCTACCAAGTTCTGGAATTTCCAAAGCAACGGCCGGTTCAATTTCTCCAACGGTCGAAGCCGTCAGGATTTGTGATTTACGATAATTCTTAAACCTGGCGAACGTGTCGGAGAGAAGATCGTAAAGAAAAACGGCGACCCGAACCATCAAGGGTGTTGCCTTGTAGTGCTGGTAAGAGGGATAGATGAAACCGAGAGGACGGACCAGATTGGGAAGGTGACACCGAAGCCAGTTTCTTTCCGCGGTTGATTCGCGCACCAGGCCAAATTCTTTGGAGGCAAGGTAGCGCATCCCCCCATGAAACAATTTTGAAGAGCGGGAAGAAGTGCCGAAAGCGAAATCGTTTTTTTCAAGCAGGCAGAATGAAAGGCCCCGTAGAGCACATTCCCTGGCAATACCGGCACCGGTGATCCCTCCGCCAATGATCACTAAATCGAAATTATTCTTCCCGGCATAATCTTGATACTGATCACGATTTCTGGCGCTCCATTTTTTCAACATGGGTTTTAACCGCCTTTACTGAAGAATAGTTAATCTCTTAACTGCAAGCTTCGGCCAGCAGTTCAGCCAGGTCGATCACTTTTCGTTCTTTTGTGGTCAGCCCTTCCAGGCAGAACGGACAGGAGGTAACTATTGCAGATTGTGCGGGAAATTCCTGCAACCGTGTAACGGCAATTGATTCAGCGGTTTTCGGAAAGGACAGTTGAAACATTCTGCCCCCACCACAGCAATGAGTGCGATCTTTTGAAGCTAGAGGTTCGATCACAGTCAGGTTCGGTATCCTGTTGAGAATGGATCGAGGCTCTTCTATTATTCCGGCAGTTCTGGCCCAGATGCAGGGATCATGGTAACTGACTGTCGACAAATTCGTTACTTTAGGTTGAAGTAAGTGCTCTTCCAGCAGTTTGAGAAAAAAGGTCGGGGCAGGAATTATCTCCAGCGGCAATTCCAGATTCCACTCGGGGTAGCGGCTGCTGAAAGTTAGCCAGCATTCAGGACAGCCGGTAACCAGGGTTTTAGCGCCACTTTCCTTAAATTTGCGGTAATTTTCAGTAGCCAGCTTATAGGCCAGATCCGGGTTCCCCCAGGTTTCGGCCGGGTAGCCGCAACAATCTTCATCCATCAGTTGATAGCTGACTTTAGCTTGCTGAAATATATTTTCGACGGCTGCCAAAGATTGTGGACGGTTGGCCAGGGTTGTACACCCGGCAAAATAGATCACTTCTGCTCCCTTGCCGGTCTTATGGACATGAGGAGGCTTCTGTCCGTAGGGGCTGCCGTATTTTTTTAAATTGGCAAGATATGGTTCCCAGGAAGGCAGGGTGATTAACTGATGTTCTTTAAGGCGGGAGTTAAGTAGTTCGTCGCAAAGGTTTAGTTCGGGAAATGGGCAAAGCACTGTGCAACCCCGGCATCCCAGGCAGTTTGCCAGCGCTTCGATGATTTCTTCACTAAGGCTTAAATGATCGTGCATGTGCATGGCAGCAAAACGGGCTTTAGCTGCCGGAGCAACTTTCTCTTGAGCGAGTGCTTGCAGTACCGGACAATCACAGCGGCACATGTTTGGACAAAGCGCACAGTTTAGCAGCTGTTCCATATTTACTTCTGCCATATACTATTCTCCTCCAGCCCAAGTTTGCCAGGATTCATGATCCCCTCAGGATCAAAAGCTTTTTTCACGCGACGCAGGATATTAAGCCCTGCACCATGTTCTTCGGCCATCCAAAGTCCCCGGTGCAAACCGATGCCGTGATGGTGTGAGATTGCTGCTCCTTCTGCCAGACAGGCTTCCATAGCAGCCTGCCAGATTTTTTTATAAAAGATCAGTTTATCCTCACCGGGGAAACCGACGGTAGTCATATAAAGAGCAGCTCCGTCCGGGTAAACATGTGAGTAATGGCCCGATGCAAGCATCGTTCCCTCAACAGCATTCAACGCTTTTTGCATAGCCAGGTAAACGCGATAAGCGTTATGCCAGTTTGTGGTTACTTCAATCGTATCAAGGACTGCCCCTTTCTGAAAGAGCATCGACGCGACACTAATATCGAACCTTTTTTCAAGCCAGTGTTCGACATGTTCCGAACCGCTGTCAACTGCATCTGTTGCCCTGGCCAGTTCCCTGATCAGCTCTGTTTCGGCCGCTACTAGCTTTTCTGCTCCCTCAATTAGCAGGATCAGGGCGCTGCGCTGGTCACCGAGTGCGGGAAAGTGGTTGCCCGTTTCCTGGGGATCGTAAAGACGAACTACAGCCGGCCTGGCACCGCTGCGCATGATCTGGCGAATGCATTGAAGAGCCACTTCCAGGTTGTCAAAGGTATATGAAACCATCTGCCGTTTTTCCGGCAGGGGCCAGATACGCAGGGTGGCCTTAGTGATTATTCCGAGAACACCTTCCGAGCCAAGCATCAACTGATCAAGGCGCGGTCCGGTGGCAGTGCGTGGCACACTGCGCCCATTTAATATGGTTCCATCCGGTAATACAGCTTCCAATGAAACGGTGATATCTTCGATTTTGCCGTAACGGGTTGAAAACTGACCGGCGGCCCGGCAGGCCAGCCAACCTCCGACCGAAGAACAACGTAGTGACTGGGGAAAGTGTCCTCCGGTAAAACCCGCTTGATTTAAGCTTGTTTCATAAAGAGCCCCATTCAAACCGCATTCCACATGGGTTATCAGGTTGTCGTCATCAATTTGTAAAATCCTGTTCATCCGTTTCAGATCGAAGCTCAGGCCGCCCCTGATCGGGATGGCTCCACCCAGGGTGCCGGAGCCTTCACCATAAGGAGTAACGGGTATTTTAAAGCTGTTAGCCAGCTTCAGCAGTTCGACCACTTCTTCGGTAGTTTCCGGCCAGACTACCAGCTGTGGCAAAGCAGGAACGGATCCAGCGATCATCCAGATGTTGTTAACCGGCCAATAATCTCGGCTGTTCGCGATTAAATCTGCCGGATTGTTGCTGATGTTCTCTTCGCCGACGATTAGTTTAGCTTTCTGGGCATAAGCATCAATAATTTCTTGGTCGACCAAGCTTTCCTGAATTATTGTCTGCGGCAGATTCTGCATAAAATTGAACCTCCTTCAATCAGACAAATTATTGATCAGTAACTAAATTGTCTTGCAGTTTGTTTCGTTATTTATTAATTTATTCCTGCTTATAACTAGAGTTTATCTGCTTAGAAGTTTAAAGCTGGTGACAGCAATGAATTTAAATTACAAAAAAGGAGAATTGACAGAAATGCCAGAAAGAAGTATATAAAAATGGGTCAGATCTTCTTCAATAATGGGGGATGAGCGTGAAAGAATTATACCAGCTTATTTTTAACCAGATCCGAAAGGCGGTTGTGATCACTGATGGGCAGACGATTATCGATGCCAACCAGGCCTTTCTCAATCTGGTAAAACTGAGTAATCGACAGGAACTGGCTGCCAAGCCTGATTATAGTACCCTAATGATTACCAACAGTGCTACCGACCGCATTACCTATACGGAAATCAAAGATGAAGAAGGATCAACCACTGCGGTTGAACTTACCACCACTCTCCTTGATCTTGAAAAAAATCTCTTCCTGATTGAAATTAACCCTCTAGGCGAGAAGGAATATTACAGGGAAATCACGATGCTTGCCGAACATAGCCGGGAGATGTTCGACTGCTTTCCGGATGCAATCGTTATTTTAAATGATGATAGCCTGATCATTGATTTGAACAACGCTTTCGAAGAACTCTTTGGCTATAAGCGTAACGAGGCAATTGGTCACGATATCGATGAGCTGGTAAACAAAACGGAAAAACGCGATGAAGGCCGCAGGCTATTTCAAAGAGTTGTTAATAACGAGCGCGTGACGGTTAACGGCGAACGAGTAACAAAAGCGGGCGAAACGGTATATGTATCGATAACCGGGTATCCAATTGATCTTGATAAAAATACCCGAGGCAACTGTATAATCTACCGGGATATCAGCAAAGAGGTTGGAAAAGAACAACTCTTAAAGGAGAAGGAACAGTTTACCGATCAACTTTTTAATAAATCACTTTACCCGATCGCAATTCTCAATCGTCAGGAAATAATTCTAAATGTGAACCCGCAATTCGAAAAACTTTTCGGGTATGGAAAAGAAGAGCTGCTCGGGAAAAATATCAACGATTTTATCGTGCCCGAGCAGTACCGCAAACAGGCTGAAGAATACCTGAAAACGATTATTAAGAATAGGTCAATGATGGATCATACGCAGCGCATCAGTAAGAGCGGGGAGCTCATTGATGTCGAAGCTGTAGGCAGTCCGGTTACAATAAACGGTGAAATAATTGGCCTGTTTGCGATGTACAGGGATAAAAGGGTTGAAACCCAGGCTCAGAAGGATTTGAATCGGGAAAGAGCTTACTTTAAACAGCTTTTCGATCATTCGCCGGATCCTTCTGTCTTACTAGATGATCTAGACAGGGTGGTGTTTATTAATCCGGCATTTGAAAAGCTTTTTGGTTACAATCAGGAAAAAGCTGCAGGAAAATATATCAATGATTTAATTATCAACAATGATTACCGGGATGAGGCAGTCGCTTTTTCGGATATGGTCATCAAAAAAGGAAAAACCCTAAAAATTGAAACAAAAAGGAGTAACTGCGCCGGACGGAACATTGAGGTGGAGATCATTGCTTTCCCTGTTTTTTTGGAAGGTGATCGACTCGGAGCCTATGCCATTTACCGGGATATCACCGATCGAAAAGCCAAAGAGAGGGAGATCAACGAACTTGTCTACCGGGACTCGCTGACCGGTATTCCCAACCGTTTGTATGCTTATGAAAGCCTGGCTGAAAAAATTGAGTTTGCCCTGGAAAGTAATTCTAAAGTAGCCCTGATCTATTTCGATCTGGACGGTTTCAAGAAAGTTAATGATACCAGCGGACACAAAGTCGGCGACTTATTACTGAATAAGCTGGCGGCAAAGGTTAGTGCTAATTTTAATGGACGCATGGAAGTTTGTCGGGTTGGCGGAGACGAATTTCTTGCCATTATCGACCAGCCAAATCAAACGACAGTTGAAGATTATACCGAGGAACTAAAAAGTCTTTTTCAAAAAGATATTGTGGTTAAGGGTAAGGGATTCCGGATTGGTTTGAGTACAGGCAGTGCGGTCTATCCTGATGACGGTACCGATCTGGATCAGCTTATTCTAAAAGCTGACAGCCGCATGTACTTGGAAAAGAGAATCAACCGAATCAAGCGTTACCCGGAACGCAAAGATACTACCATCGAAGAACTCCTCAAAGCAGAAGAATAAGAAGAATAATCTGATTCTGTTCGCTTACACTGATGGGTCTCTACCCTCTAAACTTAATAATCAATTTATTTTCCATTACGAAAATGGTTCATTGCAATTAATGATGATTAATGGTTTAATTAGAAGCTGTGATTGAGCAAAGTGCAGCTCGATGAATTTTTAAGCATAGAAAATGGTGAACCCGGATGTTGAGTACAAATGAGATTAAAATCAGAAATATTGCGATCATCGCCCATGTTGATCATGGTAAAACTACACTGGTTGACGGCCTGTTACGTCAGGCTGGAATCTTCAGGGATCATGAACGGGTTGTTGACCGGGTGATGGATTCCAATGATCTTGAACGCGAGCGGGGGATTACAATCCTATCGAAAAATACTGCAGTTTTTTATCAAGGGACTAAGATCAATATCGTTGATACTCCCGGACATGCTGACTTCGGCGGTGAAGTTGAACGTGTGTTAAGGATGGTTGATGGGGCGCTGCTTTTAGTCGATGCTTTTGAAGGGCCGATGGCTCAGACAAAATTTGTTCTCCGTAAAGCGCTGGAAGTAGGGTTGCGGATTGTAGTGGTAATCAACAAGATCGACCGGGCTGAAGCTCGCCCGGCAGAGGTTCTGAATGAAATATTTGATCTTTTTGTCGAGCTGGAAGCTGAAGACTGGCAGCTTGATTTTCCAGTGGTTTACGCAGATTCTCGCCGGGGCATCGCTTCGATTGATCCTGAACTGCAGGGGAAGAACCTTCAACCTCTTTTTGAAAAAATTCTTGATGAAATCCCTTCGCCGGTAGTTGATCCGAATGGGATTCTACAACTTCAGATTAATACCCTAGATTACGATGATTATGTTGGCAGAATCGGTATCGGGCGGATCAGAAACGGGTTGCTCGAAAGTGGTCAGATTATTGCACTCTGTAAGCAAGATGGATCGCTTGAGCAGCTTAAAACCGGTAATATCTGGACTTACGAAGGGCTGAAGCGCAAGGAGGTAAAGCAGGCCATAGCTGGCGATATCGTGGCAGTTTCCGGCTTGGGGGATGTAAATATCGGTGAAACGCTGAGCGATCCTTCTCATCCTCTGCCTTTGCCGATCCTGCGGATTGATGAGCCAACCCTGACGATGAACTTTATGATCAATGACAGTCCTTTTGCCGGAAGGGAAGGTAAATATGTCACCTCACGTCATTTGCGCAACCGTTTGCTAAAAGAGGCAGAGACAAATGTCAGCCTGAAGGTAACCGAAACTGCTTCTCCAGACTCATTTGAGGTGGCCGGTCGGGGGGAACTACATCTGGGAATTCTAATTGAAACAATGCGGCGGGAAGGATATGAATTACAAATTTCAAAGCCCAAGCCGATATTGAAGAAAATTGAAGGAAAGATTTACGAACCGTACGAAAAAGTCTATTTGACAATACCGGAAAGTTGTTCGGGCCGGGTCATAGAAAACTTGAGCGGCCGGTTTGGAGAACTGCACAATATGCAACCGTCTGGCGACATCTCGATCAAGCTAGAATTTATCATTCCAGCCCGGGGGCTGATCGGTTTCCGTTCCGAACTTCTGACTGATACCAGGGGTGAGGGAATAATGCATCATCTTTTCAGTCATTATGGACCATGGAAAGGCGAGCTGCCAGGTCGGAGCCGGGGCGTGTTAATTGCCTATGAAACAGGGGATGCATCAGCTTATGGATTGCACAACATTGAAAATCGAGGAGTGCTTTTTATCGCCCCCGGTGAAAAAGTCTATACCGGCATGATCATCGGTGAAAATGCCAGGGAAGTTGATCTTGATGTTAATGTTTGCAAAAAAAAACATCTGACCAACATCCGATCAGCTAATGCGGATGATGCAATCAGGCTTGTTCCGCCGATCCGTTTTTCATTGGAACAGGCAATGGAATATATCGCTGAAGACGAACTGGTAGAGGTAACTCCAGCGGCAATCAGGATGCGCAAAAAAATCCTCAACCGTAATTTACGCACCAGGACTGTGAATCGAGGCGTTTAGGGTTTTAAGAGAAAGTTTAATTTCTCGGCAAGATTAGTTTCAGATTTAAACTTCCTTCAAACAATCAACACTTGGCTATCTGACGAAAGACAGTTACTCAGGTGACGCGATTGCGTCACCTGAGTAACATGTTTATTTGCCGATTTAATTCTAACCTCGAAGCATACCAAACTATTAACAGTGATTAGTTTAACCACCAACAGAAACCTTAGATCCGTGGGAGAATAATATTTATTTTGTCACCTTTCTTTTTGGATTAGGTTGGCATAACCTTTGCTTGATAATAGATTGGGAAGAAAAAAGGAGGTAAGTGCAATGACAATCAAATGTCTTAACTGGAAAGAGAGCGAAGGATTGAACGGAACAGTAGCATTTTGCAGCGTAGCGGCTTATGGAGGTAAACTGACAGCAGGAGAAGCGAAGAACTGCGGTTGCACTAAGTTGAAAAGAGAAATTTGTATGAAAGCGATGGTGGCCGGCAACGGGTTCGGTTTGGTGCCGGAAGTTTACGAAGAGGAAGTAGTAACTGGAAATTATCTGGCAAAAGAAACGGTATTAGGTGTAGCTCTGTGAAAGTGGTAAAAGCGGTCTTAAGTGGGTGGGGTTGCCCGGAACCCGGGTTGGAGTTTGACCGGATTCCGGGCAACCCCACCCTACTTTAT
>CAZAKI010000002.1:30538-40298 GCA_964485855.1 uncultured Syntrophomonadaceae bacterium
CCCGGAACCCGGGTTGGAGTTTGACCGGATTCCGGGCAACCCCACCCTACTTTATTCATTTAGATCCTCTATAAACCAATAATTTCTTGATCGGGGAATTCTTAAGCTTGTGCGCTTTTTACAGACTAGCTTTAGGGCCCGCTTCTTCATTTAGCTTCTATTATCATCGTAAATAGGCTGCCCAGGATTTGAAACTGGTTATCACCGGTAAGATTCTTTCTCCTGCGCGGAGGATTACAGACTTTAAAGGCGAACTACTCAACATTGATGTTGAAGGGGAGTGGAACCATGGAAAAGCCGAAGATCACGATCATCGGCGGAGGTGCAATTGGTGGCATTTCAGCAGCTTGGTTAGTTCAGCGGGGCTTTAACCCGACCGTGGTTGAGCCTTGGTCCGAGCATCGCACAGCGATGCTTGAAGGGCTGAAAGTAAGCGGCTGCCGGGGTGACTTGATGGTTCCCATAAAGGTGATCGACCCACGGGAGCTGAAGGGACCGCTTGATCTCGTTTTTTTGGCGGTCAAATCGATGCATACGGAAAGTATCCTGCACCAAATTATGCCGTTGCTGGATGAAGCCTCAACTGTGGTTTCTCTGCAGAATAGTATCAATGAGGACTTGATTGCTGATTTAATCGGGCGGGAGAGGACTATTGGTTGTGTAGTAGGTTGGGGGGCGATCACCGAAGGTCCGGGGAAACTTTATCAGGCCTCGCCGGGAGAATTTGTGATCGGCCGTCTTAATGGCGGGAGTGACGAGAGGTTGGTTCAGGTCAAAGATATTCTGAACCGGGTCACCGATACAGTAATTACTGACAATATCTATGGATTTCTATGGGCCAAACTACTAGCCAACTGTGCTATTACGGTTGGCGCCTTGCAGGGGAAAACAGTGGCTGAGATGGTTGTAACGCCCGAAGCCCGCCTTGCTGTCAAAGGGATTGTTGCGGAAGTGTTGACTGTTGCCGGCGGGTTGGGCTTAATCCTGGAGACAGTTAACCTAAAATTTGAGCCCGATTTTTACCTTTCTCAAACGGAATTTATCGCCGAGAGCTTGCTTGATATTCTTCAAACAAGCCACGGAGCGATTTTGCCGACCGCTTACCAGGATTTTTTAAGGGGCAAGCCGCTGGAAACACAATATATTAACGGCTATGTTGTCAATAAAGGTTTTGAGATTGGTCAAAAAACGCCTCTTAATACCAGGCTGGTCGAGATGATGGCGGAAATCGAAGAGAAAAAACGAGCTGTTGGTTTAGATAACTTAATCGAGTTGAATCAAATACAGGGCGCCTGAGCAGGCGCCCTGTTGAGATTAATTGTTGTTATTACAATTTTACCAGGCTGGTTCGGCAATCCCGGCAGCATTTCGACGATAGGGCATCCAAGCCAAAGCAAAGGTTTTTAGAAGGATATCTTTTTTCAGTGGTTTAACCGTATACTGATCCAGCTCTTCGGTTAGCGGATCCATTGTTTCATTTAAAATCTCGGTTTCACGGTTAAATTCTTCCTCCAGTTCTTCCAGCTGCTGAGTGTAGACTTTGACATTTTCTTCAGCACGCTTGACATCCTCCTGGCCTTTTAACACCCGGCTTGCTCCGCGGGCAGCAGTTGTTGCCCGACCGAGGGTTGAAGTGTTAACCGGTGACTTGCCGAGAAACGCGCCGAGTAGGGTTGCCCCCAAAGAGACAGCGGTTTGCATTTTGTGTTGTTTGGCCTGTTCTTCTTTGCTCCGCAGGGTTAACTCGGAACGCCTGATCTTTTCTTCGAGTGCATCGATCTTTTTACTGTATTTTTTACGCAACTTATCAAGTTCTTTGTCGCGTTCTTCCCGGACACTCTGCTGCAAACGGACTCGGAAATCGCGTTCCGATTCGCCCGGTTCAGATACCTGCTTGTATCTCCGGCTCTGCAACAGTTCGATCATTTCGTTTCGGTAGATCCAATCGGTAAATTCGCGAGACCATTTGGTGTAATTCTTCGGATCGGAAGCCGAAGTAGGCAGATCTTCAAAAACAGCCCCGGAAACCGGCCCTGTTTCCAGATCGGTTAGGGCCAACTCAAGCGATTCGGCAGCATCCCAGTCAACCGGAAAAATATCATCGGTTACCGGTGTGGATAAAAGAATTTCCCGGCTTTTGCGCAGGTTAATCCGATCGTTAATAAAGGCAACCTGAGCGCTGCCGAGAACCATCGGTCGATAAACGATCGTTTCACCCGGGGCAGCCTGTCCTCTTACCGGAATATAGGCCTGGTTGATGCTTGGTGCCAGAATTGGGACTCCACCACCATCTGAATCCTCAGCAGCTGGTTCCACCGGTGATGGCGCTGTAACGGTTGCCGGTTGTGGTGTTGGAACCGGTTCGGCTGTGTGAGCAGCTTGAGGCTGTTGTTGGACAGACGGGGGAACTGTTTTTTCGAACTTTTCTCGCTGGGGATCCATCAGGTCTCTGATCTGGTTGCGGGTTAACGGACCTCTGAGATAAGAGAGACACCACCTGGTTTCAAAAATAACCGGGGCTTCCTTGTGGACATTATTCATCAAAAATACCCTCTGACCCAAACCGGAAATAATTTGCTCCATTGCCTTGCGGTCAAATTTGAGGCCTTCGGCAGCTGTTGCGCCGGCCAGTCCGTCAATCAGGCGCATTTTGTCCCGCTCAGTTTGCAGCCGGCCGATAAACCAGGTTCCGGTATTGGCCAGACCTTTGTAATCTAAGTCTACCGGGTTTTGAGTTGTCAGCATGATACCGAGACCGAAAGCACGGGCCTGTTTCAGCAGGGTTAACAAGGGAGCCTTGGAAGGCGGGTTTGCTACCGGAGGAAAGAAACCGAATATTTCATCCATGTAAAGTAAAGCTCTCAGGCTGGTTGTGCCAGACTGCGAGCGGGTCCAGCTTAATACCTGGTTCAGGAGCAAGGAGACGAAGAACATTCGCTCGTTATCATTGAGATGGGCTATGGAAAATATTGATACCCGCGGTTTTCCTTTTGGTGAATGCAAAAGGTTGTCAACATCGAGCGACTCCCCTTCAAGCCAACTGGCAAAACTGGGCGAGGCAAGCAGGTTGTTAAGCTGAGAACCGAGGTTAAATCTGTCTTTTGAAGGATAGAATGATTCTAAATTCATTACCCCGACCTGAGCGATTGGCGGATTATGAATCTGCTGAATTAATGAAGCGAGGTCAAGGTTCCTGCCCTGCTGCCAGGCATGGGCCAAGATGTTTGAAATAAGGATATGTTCGCGGCTGTTAATTGGGTCGGCTGTAATCCCAATCAGGCCCAGCAAGCTGCTGGCTGTCCCGCTGATCCGATCCTGGAGCAGTTCGCTGTCTTCAATAATTGCTTTTGCCGGGGCGGCAAATGAATCTAAGATTGAAATCGGGATGCCTGCGGTACTCCCCGGGGTGTAAATCGTAAATTCAGCTGCATTTTTCAGATAGCGAATCCTTTCTCCGTCCTGGTTCCAGCTAGCTAACCCTTTGCGCCATAGCTCTGCCTGTTGGGCGGAATAATCTTCGGGAGTAAGCCCTTTTTTTCGGGCTTCGTCCTCATTGATCCAGGGTCGGAAATCTTCCGGGCGCAGATCGGGAAAAGTCAGCAGCATATTGGCCAGATCGCCCTTGGGGTCGATAATAATTGCCGGGATATTATCGATTACCGCTTCCTCGAGCAAGGCTATGCAAAGGCCTGTCTTACCGCTTCCGGTCATGCCGACGCAGACGCCGTGGGTGACCATATCTTTTGAATCATACAAGAGAAGATTATCGCTCGGCTGTTTCGCTTCGAGATCAAAATGTCTTCCCAGATAAAAAGCGCCAAGCTTTTCATAGTGTTCCATAAAAAAGCCTCCTTCGGTTTAGTCGGTTAATGATCAATTTTGGATCGGATTTATTCTTGAAGTTTATATTAAACAAATGTGCCGATTTTCCTGCCCATGGATTTTCGTTTTGATCGAAACGGATGAAATGCTGCGAACATTGACAGGAGAGAGAATATTAGGTAAACTAATAAAAGATTTCCTATATAAATAGTAGAGTATATTTGCTTTATGAAACGGAGGTCAAAATGAAAATTGCCGGCGATTTGACTGAGCTAATCGGCCATACCCCTCTTGTTCGCCTGGGGAAAATAGCGCAAGGCTTACCGGCAACAATTGTCGCCAAGTTAGAGTCTTTTAACCCGGGTGGCAGCATAAAAGATCGGATTAGCTTAGCGATGATTGAAGCTGCTGAAAAAAAGGGCTTACTGAGCCCGGATACGATTATTGTTGAACCGACAAGCGGCAATACCGGGATTGGTTTGGCGATGGTCGCAGCAGTAAAAGGCTACCGCTGCATACTGGTTATGCCGGAGACAATGAGCCTGGAGCGTAGAAAATTGCTGAAAACCCTTGGGGCAGAATTGATTTTAACTCCCGGGGAGGAAGGGATGAGCGGAGCTGTCAGTCGTGCGAGACAGTTGGCAAATTCAGATCAGCGCTTTTTTATACCTTTGCAGTTTTCTAATCAGGCAAACCCAAATGTTCATTACCTGAACACTGCTGAGGAAATCTGGTCCGATACGGATGGTCTGATTGATATCTTTGTTGCAGGTGTGGGTACAGGGGGCACGATCACCGGTGTTTTACGGTCCCTGAAGAAAAAAAAACCATCACTGCTAGGAGTTGCGGTTGAACCCGAAGCTTCTCCGGTTTTAGCGGGGGGCAAGGCCGGCCCTCACGGAATCCAGGGTATCGGTGCCGGATTTATTCCGGAAGTGATTGATCAGCAGGTAATCGATCAGATCCTGGCAATCCCGGATGCACTGGCTTTTAAAACAGCAAAAAAATTAATCAGAGAAGAAGGTTTACTGGTTGGGATATCTTCGGGAGCAGCTTGTGCTGCCGCCCTGCAGCTAGCCAAAAAAAATGAAAATGAGGGCAAGTTAATCGTTGTGATCTTTCCCGATCTGGCGGAGCGCTATATTTCAACTGCTTTATTTGATGAGGAGGAGCGGTTATGAGACTTTCGACGAAAACCAGATATGCGGTAAGAGCTTTAATTGAGTTGGTCATGAAAGATAGCGAAGGTCCGGTTAAGCTGAAGGATATAGCGCAGAGTCAGGAGATCTCCTTAAAATACCTGGAACAGGTGATGTTTCCTCTGCGGGTAAGTGGTTTTGTCCATACCATGAAAGGGAGTCAGGGCGGTTACCGCCTGGCTAAACCACCGGGTGAAATGACCTTGCTTACTATTGTTGAATGTATCGAAGGTCCTATTTCGCCAGTTGATTGTATTAACAATAGCGAGTTATGTGAGCGTGCTGATCATTGTGTTACCCGCGGGGCATGGATTAAACTCAAGAATGCCATCCGTGAAACGCTTGGTCAAATCAATTTAGCCGAGCTGGCTGAAAAACAAAAAGAACTAGATCAAGCAAATCAACACTGAACAACTGATTCATAGCAGGGGAATGCCTGATTAGTAATTGATAAGTGAGGTAGGTTGAAATGGAAAAACTAACAATGCTAATTGATGATATGAGCTGTGCATCTTGCGCCAGGGGCCTGGAAAAGGGGCTCCAGGAAACAGTTGGGGTGTTTAGCGCAAATGTAAACTTTGCTTCGGCTAAAGCTTATATTATTTATAATCCCGATATAATCAACGTTGATCAGCTGATCGAACGGGTTGAAGATGCCGGTTTTAAAGGCCAACCTGAAATCACGGGGGAGCCAATGATCGAAGAGATTTTAAAAATTGAAGGCATGCACTGTGCTTCTTGTGCCCAGGGTTTGGAAAAGACTTTGAAAAATGCTCCCGGGGTAATCGAAGCAACAGTGAACTTTGCCTCGGAAAAAGCCCTCGTAAAATATCAGAGGGCAAAAGTAAAGCATGATGATCTGGTCGAACTGGTAAATATTGCCGGTTACGGCGTTGCAGAAGAACAGGTGGATTCAAGGAAGAATATGGCCTCCGCATCCCGGGAAGACAGGGATCAATTAACTGTAACAAAAGCAGCCAGGCGTATGTGGCTGGCTGCTGCCTTTGCCGGGGTGATTATGATCCTGATGATCGTAGACATGTTTGTCATGCCGGTGCCCGGATATTTTCCGCTTTCTGTTTTTCTGGCCTTTCCGGCTATTTTTATTGCAGGCTGGGAAACTCACCGCGGAACCTTAATTGCCTTAAAACATTTCCGCGCCAATATGGACACCCTGGTTACCCTTGGCTCAGCACTGCCTTACTTGCTAAGTTTGCTTAATTTCTGGTTTCCTCTCACTACCTTTGTCGAAATGGCAGCCAGTATTATGGCTCTTCACCTGGTAGGACGATTCCTGGAAGCTAAGGCCAAGGGGCGAGCTTCGCAGGCCATTAAGAAACTGTTGGCGCTGGAAGCCAAAACTGCCCGCATTATTGATCAAAATGGTGAACAGGAAATAGCAGTCGAAGCTTTGATGCCGGGAATGGTTATGATTGTCCGTCCCGGGGAAAAGATTCCCACTGACGGGGTAGTAGTCAGCGGTAGCAGCAGTGTTGACGAATCAATGGCGACAGGGGAGTCGATTCCCGTCGAAAAGACTACAGGCAGTGAAGTGATCGGTTCAACAATTAACGGCCGGGGCGCCCTTCAGGTTAAAGCTTCCAGGGTAGGAAAAGATACCTTTCTGGCACAGGTCATCAAGATGGTGGAAGAGGCTCAGGGTTCGAAAGTGCCAATCCAGGAATTTGCCGATCGAGTTACCGGGTATTTTGTACCGGCTGTCCTCATCATCGCTTTAGGCGCATTTGTTTCCTGGCTTCTATTTTCAAGTTTCCACTTGTCGCTAGTTGAATTTTTCAGTCCACCATGGGCAAATTTACAAGCGCCCGTCTTAACTTTAGCTTTTATGGCGGCGACGGCAGTTTTAGTCATATCGTGCCCCTGTGCCCTTGGATTGGCTACACCGACCGCCTTGATGGTTGGCAGCGGTATTGGTGCGGAAAATGGGATTTTAATCCGCAGCGGTGAAGCGATTCAGACGATGAAAGATGTTAAGGCGATTGCTTTTGACAAAACCGGAACCTTGACCAGGGGCAAGCCGTTAGTTACCGATTTGGTAGTAACAAAAGGTTTCAGCGAAGAAAAAATTCTTTACTATGCAGCCAGTGTCGAATCTGTATCTGAGCATCCTCTTGGTGCCGCCCTGGTTGAAAAAGCCGGGGAAGAGAAAGTGTTCCTAGCAGAGGTGCAAAAGTTTGAGTCGCTGACCGGGCAGGGGGTAACCGGTGAAGTTGACGGTCAGTCGGTTTTGGTAGGCAGTAAGCGGCTGATGGAGGCAAATGATGTTGATTTGTCCGTCATTAGGAACCAAATGGAACAACTTGAGGCTGAAGGGAAAACCGTTATTGTCACTGCTGTAGAGGGGCGCCCGGCCGGCCTGGTAGCAATCGCCGATATCATTAAAGATGAGGCGCTCGAAGTTTTGGCAGAACTGAAAAAGTTGGGATTGGTAACAGCAATGATCACCGGGGACAACATAGTGACTGCTGAAGCGATTGCCCGGCAGATTGGGATTGACAGGGTATTGGCTGAAGTGCTGCCGAATGGTAAAGTAGACGAGATTAAAAGATTGCAGGAAGAATATGGTTTAACGGCTATGGTTGGAGATGGTATTAATGATGCACCGGCTCTGAAACAGGCTAATGTTGGCATCGCCATCGGTACGGGAACGGATATTGCCATTGAAGCTTCGGATATAACCTTGGTTCGCGGCAACCTTGAATCTGTTGTGTCCGCGATCCGCCTTTCCCGGGCTACATTCCAAAAAATTCGGCAAAATTATTTTTGGGCCTGGTTTTATAACAGTATTGCCATACCGGTGGCCTTTCTTGGTCTGCTGCATCCGATTATCGGGGCCGGAGCGATGGCTCTAAGCTCACTTAATGTAGTCCTGAATTCTTTACGGTTGAGAAAAATCAAGCTATAAAGTGCACATCTATCTTTACCCGGTTCATTGTTTAGGTTATTAATAGTTCTTTTTAGGCGGCTTTCTCTCCCCAATTATCGAGGGTAGGGTAGCCGCCTTTTTAGATAAAATTTACCAGATAAAAAGGTTTATTAAATAGATTTGTCGTATTTTTTATGAAGAAAATAAGCGGGAGGAAAAACAAATGAAAGTGATCGTTGCAGGAGTAACCATTGAAATTGCAACAGGTGATATTGCTAATCAGAAAGATATGGAAGCGGTGGTAAATGCCGCCAATGCCCAGCTGAGAACCGGTGGCGGTGTTGCCGGCGCCCTGCACCGGGCGGCGGGACCGGGATTGGAAGAAGAGTGCCGGCCAATGGCTCCAATCAAGCCCGGTGAAGCGGTGATTACCGGAGGACATAATCTGCCGAACCACTATGTTATTCATTGTCTCGGTCCAGTTTATGGTGTTGACAGACCCGAGGAGCAGCTACTAGCTGACTGTTATCGTAATGCTTTGCATCTGGCAGAAGAACGGAGGATTAAATCGGTTGGTTTTCCCTCAATTTCTACCGGAGCCTTCGGTTATCCAATGCAGGCCGCTGCTGAGGTCGCTTTGAAGACAATTCGGGATATGGTGGTTAAACTAGCGGAAGTGAAGATCATTCGCTTTGTGTTGCATGATCAATCGGCTTTTGCCGTTCATGCGGATGTGCTCAGAACTGTTTTTGAAACCAGCTAAACTATGTAGGAAGTAGGTGAATAGAGTTGAATGGTGAAGGGAATGAAGAACTATTAAAAGCGGCGGCAGTGATCAAGATTGAACTGAACTCGGCCGAAATGGAACAACTGAAGAAAGATTTTTCATTATACATGAAATGGTTGGAACCACTTTTAGGTTTGGACTGTAATAATTCTGATCCGCTTCTTTTTAATGATCAGGAGCTGAATGTTATGCGGCAAGATCAGGCGGAGCAAAGTAAACTTCAGGAGGTGCAGAGCTGTGCTGCAAATTTTGAAGAGGGTTATTACCTGGTTCCGCCGATTATTGAGTAATTGACAGGGAGGATAAAGGTGGATTTTACGACAATGAGCGCCGGACGTCTGGCTGATGCTGTCAACAAAGGTGAACTTGAGGCCCGGGATACAGTTGAAAAAATCCTGGGGAAAATTGAAGCTGTCAATAGCAAATTGAATATATTCAGCAGTATGGCTGGTGAAGATGCGCTGGAACAGGCTATTGCTATTGATAACAAAATAAAAAACGGGATCTGCTTGCCGCTGGCCGGTGTTCCTCTGGTCATAAAAGATGATTTGATCTATAAGGCTTTGCCGACCAGCTTTGGGTCACAGCAGTTTAAAGCATTTGTTGCCCCTTTTAGTGCTGCGGTGGTAGAAAAAATGACTGCGGCGGGGGCTGTCATTATTGGTAAAACGAATACTGACAATATGGGGATTGGTTCAACTACTTTAAACTCGCCTCTCGGTCCCACTCTAAATCCCTGCAATACGGCCAGGGTCGCCGGTAGCGCAGGCGCTGCCGCTCTAAAAAGCGGCATTTGTTCTCTGGCTTTGGAAAGTGACAGCGGAGGGGCTTCAAGGCACGGGGCTTCAAACTGCGGGGTATTTGGACTGCTCCCTTCTGCCGGGATGGTTTCTCGGCACGGATTGTCTATGCATTGCGGTTCTTTTGGCCGGGTTGGGATTGCTGCCCGGTTCATGGAAGATCTTCCTGTTGCTTTCAAAATAATCTCCGGTTATGATTCGCGGGATACTGCAACGGCTGCATTTAATAATCAGAACAAAAGCCGGGAGAAAGATGACAATATTT
>CAZAKI010000002.1:40398-96013 GCA_964485855.1 uncultured Syntrophomonadaceae bacterium
GCAACGGCTGCATTTAATAATCAGAACAAAAGCCGGGAGAAAGATGACAATATTTCTGCTTTAACCATTGGTTTTCCTGGGGTGGTGTTCAACCTTCTTGATCAGACCCACCTAAATATATTTCTAAAATTGATCGAAAAAATAAAGGAAGCCGGCTTAAAAGTTACTGAAGTTGATTTAAACCATCTGCCTGAAGCCGTAAGGGCATATCAGGTCATTGCTTCTGCCGAAGCATCTTCCACTCTATCGCGTTTTGACGGAATCCGTTTTGGCACAGCGGTTGAAGCGGATGAACTGGAGGAACTCTACTGTAAGACGAGAAGAGCTACCTTTGGCATGGAAACGATCAGGCGCAGTGTTTTCGGCACTTATTTTTTAAGCAAGGGCGGTCATGATCGCTATTATCGCAAAGCCTTGCAGGTATGGAAAATGGTTCGGGAAGAATTTAGAAGGGGCTATGAAAAATGCGACTTACTGTTAATGCCGGCTGTAGGGATGCTTCCGCCCCTGGCAGAGGAGAGACTGTCTTTTATCGATCTATACGAAAATGATCTGTTTACTGCGCCGGTCAGCATGGTGGGCAACCCGGTTCTTACTTTACCGGCTGGAAATATCGAAGGGCTGCCGGTCGGAGTGCAATTAGTTGCCCCTTATATGAACGATCAGTTTTTACTTTCAACGGCTTTAAGATTAGATCCATTGATGGCCACAAACCACCAGGTTTTTCCCGAAGGGGGGAAATAGGATGGAGTACGAAGTGGTCATTGGGTTGGAGGTGCATGTTGAACTACTTACCGAAAGCAAGCTGTTTTGTTCCTGTCCAAACCGTTTTGCGTCAGAACCAAATGTAAATACCTGTCCCGGATGCCTGGGGTTTCCCGGTGTTTTACCGCAATTGAATGAAGCAGCTGTGAAGAAAGCACTCAGCGCCGCCCTGGCTCTACAATGCGAGATTGCTCTGTTCAGCTACTTTGACCGGAAGAATTATTTTTATCCGGATCTATCAAAAGGATACCAGATTTCTCAGTTTCATGTACCTATTGGCAGCAAAGGCTATCTGGATATTGAGGATGATCGGGGCGTCTCCAAGCGAGTACGGATTGGCCGGGTCCACATGGAAGAAGATGCCGGAAAGCTTATTCATGGGCCGGCTGGTGATGTTTCACTGGTTGATTATAACCGGGCCGGAGTTCCTTTAATTGAAGTGGTAACCGAACCTGACCTCCGCTCGCCCGGTGAAGCCAGGCGATACCTTGAAAAACTGAAAGGTATTTTGCAGTATGCCCGTGTTTCAGATTGCAAAATGGAAGAGGGCAGCCTGCGCTGTGATGCTAATATTTCTCTCAGACCGCTGGGTAGTAAAACTCTTGGCAGCAAGACCGAACTAAAGAATATGAACTCTTTTAAAGCGGTGGAAAAATCACTTGAATATGAGATCAAAAGACAAAAGAAAATCTTGAATAATAACCAGGAGGTAGTATCACAGACTCTGCGCTGGGAGGAGAACAGCCAGAAAACACTGGTAATGCGCGGTAAACTGCAGGCCCATGATTATCGCTGTTTTGTTGATCCAGAGTTGACGCCGATCGAGCTGACTGCGGCGGAAGTTGAAGCGGCCCGGAAGGCCCTGCCGGAAATGGCTGAGGCTAGGGCGTTACGTTTTGTTACCACCTACGATTTACCCGGGTACGATGCAGCCCTGTTAACAGTTTCACGCAGTCTGGCTGATTATTTTGAAGATTGCCTGCAGTACTACAATAACCCGAAAAAAATCAGCAACTGGATCATGGGCGAGCTGACTGCCAAATTAAATACTGCCGGTATTGAAGCGGACTGTTGTAAATTTAAGCCGCAATACATGGCCGAACTGCTTCAGCTGCTTGACGATGATTTGATCAGCGGTCATTTAGCAAAGGAAATTCTGGATCAATCTTTTCTTAACGGCAAGAGCCCCCGTCAGATCATGGATGAGGAAAATCTGACCCAAATTACCGATCAGAGTGCACTCGAAGCTATTATTCGAAGGACGATTGAAGCGCATCCCGATAGTGTCGAGAAATATCGTGATGGGAAAACAAAAGTTCTTGGATTCCTGGTCGGTCAGGTGATGAAAGAAACCACAGGCAAGGCAAACCCGAAGCTGGTCAATGAAATGCTGATTGAAATGCTTGGTAATTAGGCGGATAGCTTATGGTTGAAACTGCGGTACATTACAATATTAAGGACAATGCTGTAGAGAAGACCGATCCAAAAATAAGTGTTTAAAGTCAGTAGCATATTTGCCTCGCTACGGACCAGAGTGCTGATGATTTTGCCAGGCCAAAAAGCCGGTATAAAAGCGAAAAACAGTTCCTTGGCATCGGTGAAATAAAGAGAAATAACCGGTAACAGGATGATTATGCCGGTTAATTTCATGATTGCGAAGCCTTCAATCTTGTTAGTGGCAAAAAGATTAATCAGCAAGCCGGTTAAGGGAGCGCTAAACGCAGCCAGAAATGAGATAAGGATCATATTGTTTTCATTTAGGGGTCCGATTTGCACAAACCACATAACAAAGAAACAAGCGGTAAAAGATAGGCAGTAAACCAAAGCAAGCCTGAATAACAGGTAACTGTTTAAGTTGAGTGGTGTAATTCTGATCGAGTTGAAGATGTGATCATCCCGATCATCAAGGATAGAAAATCCGATCAGAGCGCCATAAACCATCGGCATCATCAGGGTCAGGGCGGCAATGATGTAATCAGCATTATTTTCAATACTGAAGCCGGCATTTTCAGCGATTGACGGCAAGCCATAACGACCGACTAGTCCAAAAATGACCGGGTAAAAAAGCATGAAGCGAGTCATTGGGTCGCGCATCCATTTTTTTAGTTCACCGCTGATGAAAGTGAAGTACATTTTAAATTCCTCCTTCTCTGGCAGCGAATGAATCAAACTGCTTAAGGGTAAAAACAAACAAGATAATGGAACCAATCACTAAATAGATCAGGGCGTATATCAGGTCTTCACCACCAGTTGTTCCGCTAGAGGCATAGAGTAATGTAAGCGCTGCCTTTGTGGGAGCAATGTAGAGCAATTTCCCAATCAAGTCATTTTGTACTATTTTAAGATGTTCGAAGAGGGTTGGCAGCATAAATACCAGCAAATAGACGAACATGTTCATCAAGAGGGTAGTAAAGTCTTTCGAATAATATGAAAGAATGAACCCGATCAGGGAATGAAAAAGGGCAATTAGGATTACTGAACCAAGTAGACTAAAAAAATTCAGGGTTATTGATCTAAAAAGTGCGGCATAGCTGTAGAGGAGGACCAGGGTAATTATACTGGCAAAAATGGTTACTACAATCTTGGCAAAAAGATAATCTGTTTTGTTGATCGGTGATACCATGATTGCTCTCAGGCTGCCTTCTTGCTTTTCAAAAAATATTGTTACCCCGACCATCAGGATTGCCATCGATGTTGTATCAATAAAAAGAAGCAGGGGAAAGATTAAAGAGATATCTTTAATTTCGGTTAAATAGAGGACTCCAATCCAGATTAGGGCAACCACGATACTGGCAGCGGCAATGTTGTATTCAATCATCCTTTTTAATTCACCAAGAACTAAGATCATGAAATTAGGCATAGTTCTCCACCCCGGTTACTTTGATGAAGATGTCATCAAGAGTTGTTTCCTTGCTGTGAATGCTAATGATTTTCTCTTTTTTTAGAAGCTCGAAAAACTGACTATTGTTGCCGATTGTTTCCAGATCGAATGTTGCCTGAGCCAGAGCATCATGCCGCACATATTCTACCAGCACTTTGTTCTCGCCATATTTGCGCTTTAGATTTTGTGGGCTGTCAGTTTCGGTTATTTTCCCATTTACCATAAAAGCTACCCGATCGCATAGTTCATCAACATCATTCATCAGGTGGGTGCTGAGTAAAACAGTGCCACCATCTTCACGATACTCTTTAATCAGGTTTTTTAGAATCCGGGCATTAGTCGGATCGAGGCCGATTGTTGGTTCATCTAAAAAAAGCATCACTGGCTTGTTAAGCATCGCCCTGACAAAATTTAGACGGATTTTCATCCCCTTGGAAAATTCACTTACTTTCTTTTTGCGATCATCATAGATGCCGAGCCTTTTCATCAGGGTATCAGTATCATAATAGTTATGGTAGAGTTTCTTGAAGAAGGCTAAATTTTCTTCAGCTGTCAGCTTGGAAAAGTGAACCGGGACTTCAAATCCAACGCCAACTTCTTGATAATAATCTTTGTCATAGGCTTTCAAATCTCTGTTACGATAGTATATTTCCCCCCTGTAGTCTCGGAGCAAACGGACCATTATTTTCTGAGTAGTACTTTTACCAACCCCGCTTGGACCGAGTAAGCCAAATATTTCACCTTGCCTGATTTCAAAATCAAGACCTTTAATGGTGTTGATTCTGTTGTGCGGATAGCGGTAAGTTAAGTTTCTAACCTGAAACAAATTTAACCCTCCTTTTCAAGCTAATATAAATCTATTCCGTCAGCCTGTGAGCAGGCAGCTCACAACTCCAACCGGGAGAACCAGGTACCGCTGAATAGAATGAGCAGAACGATCAAAATAATAGTAATGGTGAGTGGACCGGTGCTTTCTGTGTTGTTTACTGTTCCATCGAGCAACGGTTTCATCAGGGTTAATAAAGAATTGGGGTAAAATTTGGCTGCAACCGAGCGATTGATGATCATATTAACCATGCCGCTGATAAAAAAAATAAGCAGGGTTATTCCTCCAGCCTGCAGAGGGCTTTTCAGTACGGTAGACAGGGTGTACGTCAGAGTTGCCATGAAGAGGGTAAAGATAACCAGATTTAAAGTCGCCATCACCGATCCGGCAAGCGGAGGTTGGCCAATTAAACTGGTTGTGTAAAGATAAGCTAAAGCACTGCCGGTAAAGATTCCGACAATAACCAAACCGTAGAGGCTCAGCAGCTTGGCAAAGAGATACTGCCAGCGGCTAACCGGTTTACTGAGCAGCCAGCCGGTCACTCCAGTTTCTTTTTCGCGGGCAACTAGACCCATCGTTGCGAAGATCAAGACAACGATGCCGATTTGCGATACATCGGATAGGTATGATAAGAAGGCATCCTGAGGTGTGGGATCGGGCATTATGATTTCTATCCCCATTGCAAACTGTTCCAGTATTTCATTCATGTATTTGAGCATCAGGGGATCGAGCAGGGCGAAAAAAAGGATGATCAGTAAAAATGCTGGGTAGCGAAAACTGCGCCAGTTAGCTTTCAGCTCTTTCGCAAGGAGGACTCTCATTTTCCTCACTCCACCTGTTGATATTCTTGGAGGACTCTGAAAAAAGCATCTTCTAAGTTAGTCCGAGTTGGTGTAAATTCAGTGATCACTACGCCGCTGTTCACCAGGCCATAAAGTATTTCTTCTGTCATCTTTGATGATTCGCCGGGCTTGGAAATAACCGTCAGCTGGTTTAGGTGAGCAGTGACCTTTCTGACATGACTGTTTTGTCTAATTAAGTTAGCTGCCAGCTGAAAATGTTCCGGTTTAACTGTAAGGTTATATTGTTCGATCGCATAACGATTAAGCAAGTCTCTGATCTTTGCATCAAGCAGTTTTCTTCCCTTGTTGATAATTGTAACATAATCGCATATTCGTTCAACATCAGCCAGGATATGGCTTGAGAAGAAAACAGTAGCCCGCCCCTTTAATTTATTGATAATTTCAAGGACCCGCTTACGTCCGTCGGGGTCAAGAGCAGAGACGGGTTCATCGAGGATTAAAAGTTCAGGTTCGGTCAGCAATACTGCTGCAAGCCCTAAGCGTTGCTGCATCCCTCTGGAATATACTCCTACCCGGCGATTTGCAGCGTCTTGTAGGTCAAAGTGATCCAGGAGCTTGTTAATCCTAAAGCGGCTTTTAGATCTTTCAATCCCATAAACTCCTGCCACCAGGGAAAGCGCTTCTGCGCCGGTTAATCCTTCCGGGAACACCGGATCCTGGGGCAAATAATTGAGGTAACGTAAATGATTATGCCTTCGGCCATAGATGAGCGGTTGGCCAAGGACCCTGATCTGTCCCTGATCAGCGCTGGTTAATCCCAGAATTATTTTTATGGTTGTAGTCTTACCTGCTCCATTGGGGCCCAGAAATCCATGAACAGAGCCACGTCGGACCTGAAAGTGCAGAGCGCTTAAAGCCTGCTGTGAGCCAAAGGTTTTTGAAAGGTTACTGACTTCTATGGCGTATCCTTTAATCCTATTCCTCTCCCCTGCCGGCAACAAAATAGATGATCGGGCCAAAAATATTGACAAAAATAATAATCAATACCCAGGCCCATTTCGGCAGCACCTTAACATCATCTCTCCTGGCCAGATCGATCAGCGCCCAAATTAAAAGCAGGAATTGCAGCAGGACTAGAGGCCAGAGCATTTTTAACAGGGCGGCAACTTCTTGCATTGGTTTTCCTCCTTACTTGTCAGTAACCTGGGAGTAGGCCCAGGAAAGCCAATCGAGGGCTAAGTTTAGATCTTCCTTCTCAACAGTCGCTCCAGACCAGAAACGCAATCCCCCCGGAGCGTCACGGTATGAAGCAATATCGTAAGCCACTTCTTCAGCAGCCATTAATTTAATTAGTTCCACCAGCTGTTCGGGGTCCAGATCGAGAACGAGACAAACACTGGTATTAGAGCGATAAACAGGGTCGGCGGCTAAAAATTTGATCCACTCATTGCTTGCGACAAAAGTTTCAATAATTTTAAGGTTTTCCATACTACGATCAATCAGGGCGGGAAGGCCACCAATTGATTCCGCCCAGGCAAGGGCATCAAGATAATCTTCCAGGCAGAGCAGGGATGGCGTATTTATTGTTGAGCCTTCAAATATCTCGGTCATTAGGGTGCCGTTTTTCGTTAAACGGAAGATTTTTGGCAGTGGCCAGGGTGGACAGTAGTTTTCAAGACGCTGTACAGCCTTTGGCGACAGGATTAGCATGCCGTGAGCTGCTTCACCTCCAAGGACTTTCTGCCAGGAAAAAGTGACGGCATCAAGTTTTTCCCAGGGCAACTCCATGGCGAAAACCGCAGAGGTTGCATCGCAGAGCACCAAGCCTTCACGGTCAGTTGCGATAAAATTACCATCTGGGATCTTCACACCACTGGTTGTTCCGTTCCAGGTCAAAACAAGATCATGTGAATGATCAATCAGACCGAGATCTGGTAGTTCACCATAGGCGGCGCTGTAAAGATTAACTTCGCTTAAAGTTAGCTGCTCGGTTAGATCATCGGCCCAGGTTTTACCAAAAGATTCGAAATAAGCAATGTCGACTGGTCTGGGGCCGAGCAGGTTCCACATGGCCATTTCGAACGCACCGGTATCAGAACCAGGGACGATACCCAGCAGGTAATTTTCCGGTAATCCGAGTAATGTTTTTGTTCTTACGATTGCTTCTTTCAGCCGTTTTTTCCCCGGGTTGCTGCGATGTGAACGGCCAAGCAGTGTTTGGTCGAGATCAGCGATCCGGTAGCCCGGCCTTTTGGCACAGGGTCCGGAGGAGAAATTAGGGTTTTTGGGTTTCAGTCGTGGCTTTGGTTTCAAGATCATACCCCCATATTCAAAGGAACTTTTGCCTAGAATATTACAATTACGATCAGAAGTAAACATTACTGATTTTCAATGACAGCAATCCCTTATTACAAGCTAATCGAAAGATCAAGAGGTTATTCAACAGAAAAAATGTAGTAGTAGATGGGCTGACCGCCATACTGAAGCTCAATTTCGATCTCCGGGTGTCTTTTTCGTAAGATGTTGGCAATATTAACCGCATCCTGACGGGAGACGCCTTGACCGTAGAAGATGCTGAAAAGGTCATTCTTGGTTGCTGTTAATGCTTCTGCGAGTTCTAAAGCGGTTTTTTCTAAATTTTCTCCTACAGCAAGAATGTCATCATTAGCCAGACCTAAAAAGTAACCGGTTTCAATACTTTTGCCGCCAATTACAGTATCTCTGGTTGCATGGGTAATCAAACCGGTGCTGACTCTTTGATATGAATTTAACATTGCGTTTTTATTCTCCGCCAGTGAAATGCACGGATTGTAGGCGATTAAGGCTGCCAGTCCTTCCGGCAAAGATCTGGTTTCCAACACTTCGACTTTTTTGGCTGCTAAAGTTTTTACTTGCTGGGCTACCATGATGATATTTTTATTATTCGGTAAAATAATGACCTCTTCCTGTGAAAGATTGTTGACAGCTGTCAAAAGATCTTCGACTTTTGGGTTCATCGTTTGACCGCCGAAGATTATTTCATCTGCTCCCAGGCTTAAAAATATTTCCCGGAATCCTTCGCCGAAAGAAACGGTGATAATCCCAACCTGCCCTAGTTGGTGATCCGCTTTTCCCGGCAGTAAAACCGATTTTTCGAGCGGTTTGCTTTCAGCAATGATTTGATGGTGTTGATCAAGCATATTTTCTATTTTAATGTCATGCAAAGTCCCGTAATTGATTGCGGTTTGTAGAACATGGCCGGGTGCATCGGTGTGGATGTGGATCTTGGCAAGATGGTGATCGATGGCAAGAAGCAGTGAATCTCCCAGGGGCTCCAGACTTTCCTCTAGACCATTGAAGAGACCATCTACACTTTGAATGATCACTTCTGTACAGTATGGATAATCAAGGTCCAAGAAATCCGGTATGTCTTGGGTTGTTGAGTCGGTGACAATGGACTTTGGATGGTGTTCCTTGCTATGGTTGGCTATTAATTCGCTAAGATTCTCTTTTAGTGAAAACAGGCAACCTTCAAGAAAGACTAATAAGCCCAAGCCCCCGGCATCGACAACACCGGCTTCTTTTAACGCAGGCAGCATTTCTGTTGTTTTTGTCAGGGTTTCCTTGCCGCTGACAATAGCCGCTTCCATGCTGTTGTAAAAATTCTCGCCTTTGCGTGCCGCTGCTCTGATCGCGCGGGCCATTTCCCGCGCCACGGTTAGAATGGTCCCTTCTACCGGCTTGGATACAGCTTTATAGGCATAGACTACCCCATACTGAAATGCTTTGCTTAGATCTCCAGGGTTTATATAGTCTTTTTTTTGCATGCCGCGGGCAATTCCACGTAAAATCTGGGACAATATTACTCCCGAGTTACCCCTGGCACCCATCAATGCTTTTTGGGCTACTACCTCCGAGAGTTCTCCAATTGAATCTCCACTATAGGCGAGAGAACCCTCGACAGCCGATTGCAGGGTCATGCTCATATTTGTCCCGGTGTCACCGTCTGGTACCGGAAAGACATTAAGAGCGTTTATTCTCTCTTTTTCCCGGTTAAAGAAGATGCTGGCCCCTATTAGCATTTTTTTAAAATCACCGGCCCGCAACAACTTTTCCGGCAACGATTGCTCTGCAGTTGTCAAGCTGTCAGCGCTCCTGTCGTTTGTTGATATTTGCTATTACTAAACTGAATAATACCATAAATTAAAGTTGCTTGCTAACAATTCGAAAGCCGGCATGGTTTTGATGAGGAGAAAATTGATTAAACATGGTTACGCAGCATAAGTTCCGCGGGGTGAGGTTCCAGATAAGTCTGCCCGGCCAGGTAGAGTAGGTCATATTTTCGGACATAATGACTAATCAGGGTGAGTGGAACGATCAGGGGCGCTAGATGGCCGGCATAACTTTCGATTAACTCGATTAGTTCTGCCTGTTCGTCAGAACTGTTCAGCTTTTTAAAATAACCGATAATGTGAAAGAGAACATTGACATTTTTCTTAACGGTTGCCTTTAAAGACAGAGCTTCCATGAGATGGGTCAGGTAGCTATCAAAAAGTTTTCCGGGTTCAATTGCTTTGCCGTTTGCCACTAACTTCCCCATTAAGGACAAGTGTTTGGGACTGTGTGCCATCAACTGCAATTTATGGCGGGTATGAAAATCAATCAGCTTCTTATAATCAGGAGCATCAGCAGTAAAAACAATCCAGCGATGGTAACAAAACACTTTTTCGATAAAATTTTCGCGGATTGGAGCATCCTGAAGCCTGCCTTCTTCTTCGACTGGCAGCAGGGGAAAAGCTTTGACAAAAGCAGCGGCAAACAAACCGCGTCCATTTTTTTGTGCCTGTCCCTTATTGCCGTACACTTTAACCCTGTACAGGCCTGAACTGGGAGAATCTTTTTTAAAGAGAAACCCGCATAAGCCTTTTATTCGCAGTTCCTCAACCTTGGTTTCACAAAAAGAATGCATCTTGTCAGTGTGATCAATACCGGTTTTACTGGTAATTAGCCGAAGACGATCAGAATTCCCCACCAGCCGCATAGTTTCGCGGGGCACCGGAAGGCCGCATTCAACCTCCGGACAAACCGGGGTGAAAGCAAAATGTTGACCGAGAATGTCTGTTATGTAGCGATTATGCTTATGGCCGCCATCGTATCGAACAGGATTGCCAAGCAGGCATGAACTAACGCCGATCTTAATTTTTTCTGTCATTTGTTCCTCCTGCCTGGTTTAATTCTCCTGGTAGGGTAAAAATCCTTTTCGAGAAAATGACAACCATCAATTATTGACCGATGATCTTAATCAGGCAGCTTCAGCTAAGCTTTTTTGTTATAATTGTTTTAGCGAAAAGTTTATAATCGTCATTAAGGATCAAGAACGGCCAGGGGAGTGAATCAAAGTTGAAATTTACGAAAATATGTTTTCAGGTACTAGCAATCTTGATCCTGCTGGCAATAATCAAACTTAATCCAGCTGAGGCACGTTCCTTGGAAATTTACGCAGTGGAAATTAACGCTGCAGTGTTGCCAAACGGTGACCTTAAAGTTACAGAACACAGGACGATCAATTTTCATGGCCAGTTTAAAGGTGCAGATCAAAAAATATATTTTAATGAAATAAACACCTTCAGTGAAATTATTGTCCGTGAAGGGGCGCAATATTATACCCTGGTCGATCAGTATCCGACCATAGATCCCGGGACTTATTCAATAAGGGTTTTCGGAGAAGATTATTTTATGATCGACTGGAGCTTTGATGCCTTAGATGAGCAGCGGACCTTTACTCTGGAATATATTGCCAGAGATGCTGTAGTAGTTCACAATGATGTGGCTGAGCTTTACTATAAATTCATTGGTGATGAGTGGGAGTTTTCATCAGGGCTGGCTAAAGTAATTTTGAAACTGCCGCCCGGGGCTGAGGAAGGAGAGGTTTTGGTCTGGGGGCATGGTCCTGGTCATGGTGAAGTAGTGATTGAGAGTCCTGAAGCAGTCAGCTTTTTTGTTGCTCCTTTACCGGCCGGAACATATCTCGAAGGAAGGGTAGTATTTCCGAACCGATTGGTTCCCGATGCGGAGAGAACTAGCGGAGCAGACGCTCTACCCTCTATTTTGAGAGAAGAGAAGCAATGGGCAGCGCAGGCTAACCTCAGTCGCTTTGCCAACAAATATCAGCCTTGGTTGTCTCTGCTCCTAATAGTTCCGGTTGGCCTGATTTTATTTTTCTTATGGCGCAGGTCAGCCAACCGCGGTGAGGTTTTCAGGGGTGATTACTATCGTGAGCTGCCTGGTGAATATCCGCCGGAAGTAGCTGGATTTCTCTGGCATCGAAAACGGATTAAAAATTCATTTTTATCAGCCGGCATTCTTGATTTGGCTCGGCGCAAATTATTGCAGATTGATGTGGTTCAATTTGCAGCTGATCACAAAAAACTGAAAGAAGATGATTTTAGACTGGTTGAACTAAACAATGATCTGCCCAGAAAGCCAATTGATCAGCTAGTTTTGGATTTCTTATTTGGTAAAATATGTGACCATTATTGTGAGGAAGCGGAAAAAACTAACAACGACCGTAAAAAAGAGATTACGTTCAGCCAGATTCAGGATTTTGCGAAAAGTAGAGCGCGTGAATTCCAAAAGTTTCATCATAGCTGGAAACAGGCTGTGCTTAAAGAAAGTGCGAAACAGAAATTTTTTGAGAAGAACTCTTCACTGGGCTGGGGCTGTCTACCAATCCTGGTGTTGATGGTCGGGGCCATCCTGGTGATAGTCTGGTGGAACCTGTTTATTTTGGGAGCAGCACTATTCCTGGCGGCCCTTATTATATTCTTCGGATCGCCTAAGCTGTATTATACGAAATATGGTGCTGATCAACTGGCTAAATGGAATGCTTTTAGAAAATTTCTACTGCATTTTTCGAAGCTGGATCAATCGACTGTTCCGTCATTGATTGTATGGGAACATTACCTGGTTTATGCTGTAGTCCTTGGTGTGGCCAAGCAGGTTATCGATCAGCTGGCCTTGGTTTTCCCCAGGATGGAGCAGGAGCCAACATTCAGGGAAACCAGCTGGTCGGCATTTGATGCAGCACAGACAGTGATCATTCTAAATAACATGAATCGGCTAACCAGTTCACTTAATCGTACTATGGATGGTGCTGCGCGGACTGCATCTGCCACCATTGCAGAAGCTTCATCGACGTCAAGCACCAGATCTTCAGGCGGCTTTTCTTCCGGGGGAGGTTTTGGAGGAGGTTTTTCCGGAGGTGGCGGCGGCGGTTTTGGTGGCGGCGGAGGCAGTTTCAGGTAGGCATTGGTGTCGGGAACTTATTTTATGCCCGGAGGTCTTTACTTAATAAATGATCAGGGGGACTGATGATGAAGATAAAAGCAACAATGCCCATAGTTTTTATCATATCCTTTTGCTTGATTGCATTTTTCTGCTTTGGATGCCATTCTTCTGAAGTGGTTCCGGACTTAGAAGAAAAAATGATTCTGCAGGCAGAAGGAGTTTTTAAAGGTCTGATCGACAGTCAATCGGTGGAAATTGAAATCAACAGTAAACTATTATCATTCAGATTGAGCGAAGGACTTAAGATCGAAACAATTCCCGATGGTGCAAAAGTGGCCATCACTTACCGGGAAAGCAGTGCTGGAAACTCTGACAATCGACCACTTTTGCTTTCAATTATACTGGTGGAAGAAGAACCGGAAATTTTTGAAGCTGAAGGTAACTATATCGGAATGATCGACAATAACTCAGTTGAAATCGAGATAGAAGAGGAGATTAAAGTATTTAGGCTGGCTGATGAAGTAGTGGTTGATGAGCTGGAAACCGGGCTTAAGGTAAAGTTCTGCTACCAAACTAAGCAGGAAGGCAACTTTCTGCTTTCAATCGAACCGCTAAAAAGTCCTGCCGCTGAGGAAGGAACTGTCCTGGTTGGTGAAGGGCAGCTGGTTGGTCTGATTGATGCTCAATCGGTTGAAATCAAGATCAATCGGGCTTTTATACTTGATCCCGGAGTAAGCATTGACGAATTGGAAGAAGGTGATCTGGTCGCTTTTACCTTTAGAGAGAGTGGACTGCAGGCGATTATCGAATCAATCAATGCAGTTGACCAGCCGCAGGAAGGCGATTTGATGCACGGTACTTTCATGGGCAGCATAGACGGCCAGTCCATTGAAATTGAATACTTCCAGGCTTTTGCTTTAGGCGAAGATGTTTCGCTTGATGAGATTAAAGATGGAGAAGATATAGTTTTTACCTATTGCGAGGGAGAATATCGTCCGCTAATAGTTTCAGTTAGCTCCAAATAATTATTGGGTTAATATTTTAAGCAGCGGTTCAAGCTAATCTTTCCCCGCAGGCTTTTTGCCGGAATGTGATTACGGTTTTTATTGACTTGTTCTGATCGCCCCGGTTGTGTTAAGATGGTTGAGCGGTTGATCACGATTAGAAATATCAGTGTTGTAACCATTATATTATTGAGGATATCAAAGTATTCGAGAGGGGTAGTAAAATGGTTGAATGCAAGATTTGCGGCATGAGCTATAATTCTGATGAATATGATTTTTGCCCATATTGCGGAGAAAACGAAACAAAAGAGTCTTCTACCGGTGTTGCTGAGGAAGAAGGATCTTCTGCAAAAGCAAATGCCGGTAGTTCTGAGCAAATAGTTAAACCAAAAAAGGAGAAGACTGAAAAGCAAAAAAGCTCTTTCGGGCTGAAATTTCTAATCAGCGGATTGATCCTGATTGCTGTAGCAGCGGCAGCGTTTTTTGGCCTGACGAATCTGCGCACTTCAGGCGCTACCGTTCCGGATCAGTATGCAACTATCCAGGAAGCAATTGATGCTGCGGAAGATGGCGCTGAAATAATCGTTCAAACCGGGGTCTACCGTGAAAACCTTGATTTTCAGGGAAAAAATATCATCTTACGCAGCACAGATCCCGATGACCCAGCTGTCGTGGAGGCGACAGTGATTGATGGTAATGGCCGTGGCCCTGTCGTTTCTTTTCGCAGCGGGGAAGGCGATAGTACTATGCTTGCCGGTTTTACAATTACCAGGGGCGGAGGGATCCTCATTTCCGGTGGCAGCGCTCCAATTATTGAAAAATGTGTCATCGAAGATAATACAGCTGAATTTGGAGCAGGTCTATTTATTGTTGATTCTAGCCCGACTATCAGGGAAAATTTTATTATCGGTAATTCCGCTTATGTCGGCGGCGGGATTTTTATTGAAGAATCTTCTCCCCGGCTTGAAGACAATAATATCGCTGGGAATTATGCGGAAATGGGTAGTGGCATCGCGATCTATTCAAATGCCGAACCGGTGATTAATAATAATATTATCGCTGATAATGTTGCCGCCCGTCTGGGGGGAGCAATTTTTATTACCCTCAATTCGAAACCGGTTATTGCCGGCAATACTATCGCCGGCAACCGGGCCGAAGTTAACGGCGGCGGTTTTTTTATCGAGGAATCAGAGCCTACTATTGAAAATAATACGATTAATGGAAATGCAGCTGAAAATGGTGGGGGCATGATCATTGTTTTTATCAATAATCCTGATTACACTATCGCTAATAATATTTTTAGTGAGAATTTTGCCCGGAGAGCCGGGGGAGCCCTCTACTTGGCCGGTTCTTCTCTGACAATGGACAGCAATCAATTTACTGAAAACCAATCAGATGATTTAGGTGGTGCGGTCGCTCTCTACGACTCCACCCCATTATTTACGAACAACAGTTTTGAAAATAATACAGCTTCAGATACTGGTGGCGGAGGAGCAATCTGGCTTTCTGCCGATTCAAAACTTGAAGTATCTGAACCGGACTTAAACCGATACATAGGCAATGTGCCCACTGATATTTTTACTGAATAAACGATAATTGTCTAGTTCTCTATTGTTTTTAAGAAAGGATGATCTTTTAAATGTCTGAAAAAAACGGGAAAAAAAGCCGTATTCTTAAATTTGTTTTTGTTGTAATCGGATTGGCAATCATCGCTGCCCTGGTCTTTTTAGGGATCAATCAGTTTGCTGGATCCAAGTATGCTGTGCCAGAAAAATATCCCACAATCCAAGCGGCTATTGATGCTGCCAGTGATGGAGCGGTAGTTGTTGTTGCTCCCGGGGTCTATTATGAGCGAATTGATTTTTTGGGCAAAAATATTACCCTACGCAGTACTGACCCTGGTGATCCTGAAATTGTCGCTGCAACGGTCATTGACGGCCGCCGTAGAGGCTCTGTTGTTACATTTCAAAATGGAGAAAGCGCAAAAGCTGTTTTAAAAGGCTTTACGATCACCGGGGGAGTGGGTACGCGGCTCACGATAACCCAGATCTACAAGGATGAAGAAACTACTAACGATGGTTTTTACGGTGGTGGAATTCTCATTACCGGCGGCAGTTCGCCGACTATTACCAACAATGTGATCAGAAACAACCAGGCTGATCTTGACGGTGGGGGAATTGCTGTTCAGGATAATTCCAACCCGACTATCAGCGGAAATACTATTAATAATAATATCGCCTTCAGTGGAGGTGGTATTGCTGTTTGGCAGTCCAATCCTGTGATTGAAAACAATTCTTTTGCCAACAACCGGGCTGATTATTTAGGCGGGGCTATTCTTGTTGATTTAGAATCGCTAGCCCTGGTGAAGACAAACACTTTTGAAGGCAACAGTGCAACTAGTGGTGGCGGTATTGCTGTCTGGTTTGCCGAACCACTAATTGAAGAAAATACTTTGACCCAAAATTCTGCGATCTGGTATGGCGGTGGGATTGCCCTTTTTGATTCTGCGTCAACGGTAAACGGCAATGAATTGTCACGTAACTCTGCAGACAACAATGGCGGTGGTATTGCGGTAGCCGAGGGATCCACTCCAACGATCAGTAACAATGTAATTAGCAGGAACTTCACTGATGATAACGGCGGTGGAATTGCCGTTGTGGAAGGCTCTGACGCCCTAATTACAGATAACCTGATTGCCGAAAATGCCGTATTCGCCGGAGGTGGAGGCATTTATATCAGTGATGCCAAGGCCGAGCTGGATCGGAACAATATTAGTGGCAATCTTGTTCAGCAGGATGGTGGAGGGGTGGCAGCAATCAACACTTCAACAGTTAACATTTTAAATAGTATGATTGACGGTAATGTTGCCGGCCGAGCCGGTGGAGGCTTAGTAATTGGCGAAAACTCAACAGCGACGATTTTAGATACTACTATCGCCGGCAACCTGGCAAACACCGGGGGCGGACTAATTGCGCTGGAATCCGAACTTTCGATGGAACGTTGTTACATCCTGGAGAATACTGCCGATACCGGTTCAGGTGGGGGGATATTACTGGTTGTTAAGTCTGTGGCAGAAATAATCAACAGCGTCTTTTCCGGCAATATCGCTTTTGAATTTGGCGGTGGTCTGGTGGCTTTTGAAGAATCAAAGGCTATCCTATCCGGAAATGATTTTACAGCCAACAGCGCTCAGATTGGTGGCGCCTTTGTCGGGATTGGCGATGTTGTGATCGATGTGAACGATCCTGATGACAACACTTACCAGGATAATGTACCTGAAGATGTTGAAGCAGCCGAACAAGATGATGAAAACGAAGAATAATCAATCCATTTAGGTGATCCCTTTTTCATTAAGTCAACCATCATAAGCAGGACCTGTCTTTCTGGACAGGTCCTGCTTTATAGGTGCGTCCGGCATGGATGCTTTTTATGGCTGGTCAGTATGAGCAAACACTGCTGTAAGCTAAACCCGGCCAGGGATTAAATAAAGAGGTTGACATCGGCGCTTTCGGCAGCGTCCAAGTATGAAGCTACCCCGGCCAAATCGACCCCTTCAATCAACTCGGCAGCGCTAATCCCCATGATGTCCATTGACATTTGGCAGGCAACCAGGCGTACTCCCGATTTCAATGCTTCCTGAAGCAGTATTTCCAGTGAGTCGACATTTTTGTTTTTCATCACCATGCGGATCATTTTTGGTCCCATACCGGCCATATTCATGCGCGATAGGCCTAGTTTGGTACTGCCCCGAGGCATCATCCGGCCGAACATAGCATCCATGAAAGATTTTTTAACCTTTATATTTTCATTTTTTCTGAGGATATTTAAGCCCCAGAAAGTGAAGAAGAGAGTTACTTTCCGGCCCATTGAAGCAGCGCCGTTGGCAATAATCAATGCGGCTAAGGCCCGATCTAAGTCTCCGCTGAAAACAACGATGGTCTTATCATTTTCTACGTTTTCACTAATTTCAGCTACTGCTGTGGTTACCTGGCTTTTCGAAACGAGGCCATTACCTTTACGAATCAGAGCGGTGAATCCCTTACCATCGTGTCCTTTGTTTAAAAGAGTATTCCCAGTTCGCTGACACCATGAGTCAATATCAGATGAGAAACCCGGATCAGTGGCACAAACTTCCAGAACCGCTCCTTCAGGGATTTCATTCATCTTGCGGAATACCTGCATAATTGGACCCGGGCATTGTAAACCACAGAGATCAAGTTTTACTGTTTCGGTGGGATTGATACTGGCAGATGCGGTTGTGATCAGCTGTTCATCTCTGGACAATCGGTTTTCATCTCCTATGCATTGACTGTTTTTTTCAGAAGCTTTTAAAGCGGAATACATCCGGTAGCCACCATTAAGGTTGCGCACCCTTTTAAACCCGTTTAATTTTAAGATTCGTAAGGCCAAGTATGAACGTAGACCAACACTGCAAAAAGTGAGAATTTCTTTGTTGCGATCAAGTTCATTCAGTCTGGCACGCAGTTCGCCAAGGGGGATATGAATGGCACTTTTGATCAGTCCAAGCTCAGTTTCTTCGGGTTCACGAATGTCTAAAAGCTGCTGATCCGGTTTCAGTGTATTCATCAGTTCAGCCGCTTCAATAGTTTCGTAATCTCCGGATAAATAGTTTGAAGCAACAAAACCGGCCATGTTTACCGGATCTTTTGCGGAAGAAAAAGGTGGGGCATAGGCAAGTTCAAGTTCTGTTAAGTCCTGGACTGTACCTTTCAGCCGCAGTGCTGTGGCGATGACATCAATGCGTTTTTCAACCCCTTCATAACCAATAGCTTGTGCGCCTAAAATTAAACCATCCTGATCAAAAAGTAATTTTAGGGAAACCGGTGTCGCCCCGGGATAATAGGTGGCATGATTATTGGGATGAACAATGATGCTGTGGTAAGTGATCCCGGCTTCCTGTAAAATCCGCTCGTTGGCGCCAGTAGTTGCTATAGTCATATCGAACAGCTTAAGAACCGAAGTGCCCTGGGTTCCCTTGTAAATGTCATCTTTACCGGAAATATTATTGGCAACAATGCGGCCCTGTTTATTGGCTGGGCCGGCCAGGGGAATAACTGCTGCTTTTCCGGTAACGAGATGGGTTACCTCAACAGCATCACCAAGTGCATAGATCGATGAATCGCTGGTCTGCATCCGCTTGTTGACGATAATTCCCCTTGAAATCTCCAGGCCGCAATCTGCGGCCAGTTTAACTTCCGGTTTAACCCCGATAGAAAGGATAACCAGATCTGCTTCAAGCTTATCCCCATCGTTAAGCTCCACCTCAATCAGACCGGCAGCTTTTTGCTTAAATTGCTTGACCCCGTTGCCCAGCTTTAACCTGATATTCAAAGCAGTTAAATACTGCTGGACCAAAGTTGCCATATCCTGATCAATCGGTGGTAAGACCTGGGGTGCCAGTTCGACGATAGTAACATTCATGCCCCGGTGATGCAGATTCTCGGCCATTTCCAGGCCAATGTAACCGGCTCCGACAACTACGGCATTTTTCGGACAATGATTTTGCATGTAGCTATAAATTCGGTCGGTGTCACTGACTGTCCGTAAACTGAAGATGCCCTCGCTGTCAATTCCTGGCAGTGGAGGACGGAGCGGTTCAGCCCCCGGGGAGAGGACCAGGTAGTCATAACTCTCAATATATTTATCACCTGTCAGGTGATTGATTATGGTTACCTGCTTATGGTCGCGATCGATCGCTACAGCTTCAGTTTTTGTCCGGATATCAACATTAAGCCAGGCTTTAAACTTCTCCGGGGTCATGACAAATAAATTGTCCCGCTCTTCGATCGTCCCACCGATATAGTAAGGAAGACCACAATTGGCGTAAGAAATATAATCTCCACGCTCCAGCAAGATTATTTCATCATCTTCGCTTAAACGGCGAAGCCTGGCCGCTGTCGACGCGCCGCCGGCAACTCCACCGACGATTATTATTTTATTGGGCATATCATCCAACTCCTTACGTGGTATTAAGATCATCATCCATGATTATATCATAATATATTAATAATGCAATATAATTTTTATGGTAATCATAGAAAATTGACAAAAGCAAACCTGTCGATTACGATCAGCGGCGTAAGAAAAGAAAACTTAAAATACTGTGTAGGTGAGAGCATTGTATCTGGAAGGTATAAGCCCGGTAATTTTTTCAATCGGCCCGTTTGTAATCCGCTGGTATGGCTTCTTTTTCGCCATTTCCATCCTGGTTGGTTTCTACTATCTTCGAAAGTTTGGCATCCAAAAAGGAATTAGTGAAGATTTTATTTATAATCTGTTTCTGATTTTAATGATCTCCATAATAATCGGCTCAAGGGCGGTCTACGTTGCAGCAAGCTGGAATTATTTCATGGAGCACCCGGAGTTGATCATCAGGATTGACCAGGGGGGGCTTGCCTTCCATGGAGGATTGCTTGGCGGAATAGCAGGCAGCTGGCTTTACTGTAAGCTAAAGAATGTTAACTGGCATGTTCTTGCTGACCTGGCTGTACCGGGCATTGCCGTTGGTATAACCCTGGTGCGTATTGCTAATATATTCAACCAGGAAATATTAGGACGCGAAGCGGCACTCTTCTCTTTCGAGCGTCACCCAACCCAGATTTACGGTTCAATAATTGGTCTGCTGTTATTAATCCTTCACAATTACCTGGCTCGTAGAACAAACTTTAATCCAGGCTATTTATTTTGGAACTTTGTATGCGGTTATACGATTTTACGTGGATTTTTTGAAGAAACCTTCCGGGATAATCCCTTGGTTTTACTTAGCTATGTAAATGAATCATGGGGAGCAGGGTTTTTTACAGTAGTTCAGGTATTTACGCCTTTTATTCTGCTCCTGACTTTGATTATGCTTATGCGGATCAGAAGGTCATCAGCTGGCAGTGACTAGTAAAGCATAGCTTTCAACCAGCCATTAGTAGCAACGGATCATCGAAAATCACTAACTCCATTGACAAGAATTTACATCTAGTTTATAATTATTATATTGTAATATAAGAATATAATAATTAAAGATTATGAGGAGGTTTAGATCATGGCAAAAGCCATATGGAATGATCAGGTCTTGGCTGAGAGTAGCAATCCCATTGTGGTTGAAGGAAATTATTATTTTCCACCTGAGGATGTGCGAAAAGAATATTTGGTTGCAAGTGACTATCGGACAACCTGTCCTTGGAAGGGAGAGGCGTACTATTACGATGTTGTGGTTGGGCAGGATAGAAATGAAAAAGCAGCCTGGTATTACCCCCACCCAAAAGAAAAAGCGGTTCAAATAACTAATCATGTAGCGTTCTGGAGGGGTGTAAAAGTTGAAGAGTAAAAAAAAGTTGAAATTAAACCATTGTGTATTAATGTGGATTTTTATATTGCTTACCGTTGTTTCCGGATGCACTGTTCAGAACCGGGAAGCCTCGGAAATGGATGTTGACATTGAAGAAGTGGAAACAACAGAGGAGGACGAGATCATGGATGAACTGCGGGAAAGACTGACTGACCTTCAGTATGCAGTTACTCAATATAATGCAACTGAGCCGCCGTTCGACAATCAGTATTGGGATCACAAGGAAGAAGGGATTTACGTTGATATTGTATCAGGAGAGCCTTTATTCAGCTCCCTTGACAAATATGATTCCGGTAGCGGTTGGCCAAGTTTTACTAAACCACTGGTGGAAAACAATATTATTGAAAATGAAGATTTCAGCCTGGGGATGAAAAGAATCGAGGTCCGCAGCAGGGAGGCTGATTCGCATCTTGGACATCTGTTCGATGATGGCCCTCAGCCAACCGGGATGAGGTATTGCATAAATTCTGCGGCACTAAGATTTATCCCAAGGGCCGAGTTGGAAAAAGAAGGCTATGGAGAGTATCTAGAGCTATTCTAGTAGTTTGTAAAGCAAACAGAGAGGGGCTGCCATCATAGTGAATCCTGGCCCCTCTATTTTCATTTTATTGACAGCCGAGGTGTCAAGTGCTATGCTAGATGTTAGCTGATACTAACAAATGAAACATTAATCATTGCTGGTGTTTATAAAATTAAAAAGCGATAAGGAGAAAGGAAAATGGCCCATAGCCCGGAGATTACCGCTTCGCTTCAAGATTATCTGGAAACAATCCTCAGCCTGATCACGGAGAAGGAAACGGCCAGGGTTACTGATATCGCCGATCGTTTAAATATTGCAAAGCCAAGTGTGAACCAGGCACTTGCCTTGTTGAGAGATAAAGGGTTGATTATCCAGGATCGCTACGGTCCGGTGGAGCTAACAACCGAAGGCCGACGTTACGCCCGGAAGATACGCCACCGCCACCGGGTCATATCAGGGTTTTTACATCAGGTTCTTGGTGTTTCGATCCAGGCGGCCGAAAAAGATGCCTGTTTGATGGAACATGATTTAAGTAATGAAACCTTTGAAAAACTACTGAAATATTTGAATACCCAGGTTGTTGATACAGTCTTGAAAAAAGAAATAGCACAAAAGTATGAATAGATTAATGAAAAGCAGGAGGTTTTGTGGATGGAAAAATCACTGGTTGAAATGAAGCCGGGGCAAAAAGGTGTAATTTCCGCTTTACGGGGCGGCCCCGGATTTTATGATAAGCTGGCCCAAATCGGATTGCGCAAGGGAAAGGAAGTCAGGAAAATAAGTTCTGTTTTTAGTCGTGGTCCGGTGACTGTTTGTATCGATAATTTTCAGGTTGCTGTGGGCTATGGCAAGGCAACAAGGATCATGGTGGAGGTAACCGAAGGTGAAGAGAATTGTTCTGGTAGGTAATCCCAACGTTGGGAAAAGTGTTGTCTTTTCTCAGCTGACCGGTTCCAAGGTAATGATTTCTAATTATGCCGGGACAACGGTTGAATATTCACGTGGGCAATTGACCACTAATCATGAAACTTATGAAATGCTGGATGCTCCCGGCACTTACAGCCTCACACCCTCTTCAAAAGTTGAAGAGGTGGCCGCTTCACTGGTAGATCAGGCCGACCTGGTGATCAATGTAGTTGATGCGACCAATCTTGAGCGTAATCTTTACCTCACAGCAGAAGTATTGGAACACAATGTGCCTGTTATTATCGCTTTAAATATGATTGATGAAGCCGGACACAAAGGCATCCATATAAATATTGAAGCGCTGGAACGGTTTTTGGGGGTGCCGGTTATACCGACAGTAGCAGTCAGCGGGGAAGGTTTGAAGAAACTGGTTGAATCTATTCCTCTGGCGAAGGTAGCGGCGGTTGAGAAAAAAACTCCTGATGAGCGCTGGGCATACCTGGGAGGGATTATCAGGGATATCCAGGAGATTGAACATCGTCATCATAACTGGATTGAATCGCTGCAAGATGCAAGCCTTAAGCCTCTTACCGGGATACCCATTGCGGCACTGGTTCTATACTTCGCTTTTCAGATCGTCATTGGGCTGGGGGAAATTCTTGCCGGTTTGATCGAAACATATTTTTTTGCTGCCCTCTATGAACCGCTTCTGATCGAATTGAGTTTGTTGCTGGGCGGAAGCGGTTTTTTCCACCAAGTATTAATCGGGAAGTTAATTAACGGCTCCATCGCTTTTGAAGAATCAATGGGAGTCCTGACGACAGGGGTGTTTGTCGAACTTGGGGTGGTCTTGCCGTTTTTAGCGGTTTTTTACCTTGTTCTGGGTTTTCTCGAAGATTCCGGTTACCTACCCCGTTTGGCAGTAATGGTTGATCGCGGTATGCACCGTATTGGTCTGCATGGATATTCAATTATCCCGATGATTCTTGGATTTGGCTGCAATGTACCGGCTGCTTTATCAGCCCGTAACCTGGAAAGCCGGCGCGAACGTTTTATTGCCTGTACACTGATGGCCGTTGCAGTCCCCTGTATGGCGCAATTGGCGATGATTGTCGGGCTTGTTGGTCGTTTTGGCGGAGCTTACCTGGCCGTTGTCTTTGCCAGTCTCTTTTTTATCTGGATTGTCCTGGGTTTGATTATCGATCGAGTTTTACCCGGTTACACTCCTTCTATGGTCATCGAGATCCCCCCTTACCGGATCCCGAGCCTCAAGGCCCAGTCAAAAAAACTTGGGATGAGAATAAAGGGTTTAATTGTTCATGCTACTCCCTACATTCTTGGGGGTATCTTGTTTGTTAACATTTTGTATACTTTGGGAGTAATCGATTTTTTGGGTAATCTTTTTTCTCCAGTCATTCAGGGGTTACTGGGATTACCCGGTGAAGCGGTTTCTACTTTGCTAATTGGGTTTTTACGTAAAGATGTTGCGGTAGCGATGTTAATTCCGCTTGGCTTGAGCGCCCGCCAGGTCGTGATTGGTGCAGTTGTCTTGGCTGCCTATTTCCCATGCGCTGCCACTTTTACTGTTCTGGTCAAGGAGTTGGGCGCGAAAGATATGTTCAAGTCAGCGCTGATTATGATCGTAACCGCTATAACTGCCGGTTTTATCCTTAATCTTTTGCTGGATCGGATTGTTCCTGCCGCCTGGCTGGCGTCAGGCTTAATAATTTTGGCTTTGATTCTAGCTACGCTTTTTGGCAGTACATCCGATCGCCGTGAGTTGCAGGATCTTGATCATGCTGCCTGACAGATCGTAGTTAGTGATCGCCTGTTGTCAGTCAGCAGCGGGATATTTTTAAGCAGCGGTTTTCAAGCCTTCTAACCCGATGATACAATGCTGCTTTGGTTAAATCAGCTCCGGGCCGGCGGAAGCAAAAAGCGGCTGACATGTCCAGCGCTCTTTTTGATAACTTTAGAGCAGTACAATAATCGCGGCAGCGATGTTCATAATACTTGGCCAATTCGATCAAAGCAATCGGATTGGCTGCTTCATTTTCAATGATCTTTTTCCAGATCGAAACAGCTGCCGGCCAATTTTGCTCTTTTTTATAGTAACGGGCTAACTCCAGTGATGCTTCAACTGACAGCGCTGAATGGTTTCCCTCTACCGCCTTCTGCAGATACGAGATGCCTTCGTTGGTTCGTTTCGCTGTGATTGAAAGTTGGCCCAGGGATAGAGCTTCCGCCGGGTGCTCGATGCAGCTTCCGCCTCCCAGTAATGATATTCGCTCCAGCAAAGTAACCATGGAAAGAATATCAAGAGCATTATGGTGAAAAACTGTTTTCAGACGTTCCGTTTTGTTGTGGCGTAAGTATTCAAAATAGACAGCTGGTATTTCAGCCCCTGGTATGTCCCCATGGCGCCTGAGTCCAAGCAGGGATTCTTCGATTGAACGCAGAGAGCGCGATTTTAACCTCTTCCGCCAGAGTGTGCGGGCACAGTGCAGCAGATCAAGATGTAATTCAGGTTCGGTCTGCCTTAACCCTGAAAGTAGCTGACGGGTTTGGAGCAGGGGTAGATCGAACATTTTGCCGTTAAAGGTAATCATCATTGGGTGTGCCGAAACTTCAGTGGAAAAATGACTGAGGATCGCTTTTTCTTCGGCCGGGTGCCGCAGAAAATACTGGCGTAGAATAAAAAACTGATTTTCCATCCATCCCAAGCCAATTAGAAAAGCCCAGGTCCCCGTTCCTCCGGCCAAGCCGGTTGTTTCAATATCAAGAAAAATTGACCGGCAGGGATCGAATGTCTCAAGGCGAGGCTCGCGAGCCGGTAAAGCCAGATTGGAACCGCAGCAGGAAAGGATTCCGTCCAGGGTGTTGTTCCCGTGGCGGTAATTGAGCGGGAACCTCTGCTCGCGCAAATAACAAAGACCGAAGTCTGTTTCCACCTCGTGGCTTTCACCGGGAAAGAGGTGGTCATTGTTCTGACCTATTTTTCCCGCAGCCAGCTGTCGTCCGCTTACAATCTCGCCGCTGCGCCGGAAACGCTCTAATCTGGTCCTTAAACTGCCTGTCACTTTAAAATCACTTCAATCAGCTTCAGAGCCGGTAATTTTTGGGCGTCATGGCTGTTGCCGGCAGCGCCAACACAGGAAGGGCATCCATCAAGGCAGCGGCAACTGTTGATGGTTTCTCTGGCTGCTTTAAAAATACTCTGGTAGTTATGAAATATTTCCTCACTATAACCAACTCCCCCGGGGAAATTATCATAGAGATAAAGCGTCGGCAGTCCGGAAAAAGGTGATTTTACCTGGCAAACAGCACGCAGGTCACGCGGATCGCTCATCATGAACAAGGAGGCTACCTGGGGCATGAGGTTGGCCAGGCCAATCAAACCGGATTGAATGTCCGAGGTATTCATGCCGCCAAGAGCTGATGCTGTAAATCCGAGCCAAAAAGCAGTGGTAGTCATCTCAGTTTCCGGCAGGTTAACCGGACCCGAACCGATATTTTCATGAGTGTTGAAACGGATTTTCTTAAACATCGATACCAGGGCATTTAAATGGACTTCTCCGCAGTAACAATTGACAGCGTTCTGTTTTACTGTAAAAATGTCAAGAACCTGCAAACTAACATCAAGATTGGCATCAGTAAAGTAGTTGACCTCAACTTGACGGACATAAGCTTTTTTTTCATCGAAATCGAGCTTTTCGACCTGGTACTGCTTGCCGCCGTGAATATAAATCGCCTCTTCGTGGACCAGCATCGGCGCACTGAAACGATCTACCTCACCGATAACCCGGGGGGTAGAACCACTGGTGTCAACAATAACTACATTTTCCTGGGCTGCACTGCGCAACGAAATGTTTTCAGCCGGATAAGTGTCATCCATCCAATGATAACAGCCGTCACTGAAATAGAGCACATTTTCGTCGGTTAAAAATCTTAAGATATCATCAACATCTTTTTTTCCGAAGAGCGCTTGATCGCGAAAAGGAAGCTCAAAGGCGGCACAACGGACATGATTGGTCAGGATCACCAGGTTATCCGGGTCGGCTACTGCTCTCTCCGGGCTCCGACCGAAGAAGTAATCGGGATTACTGATGATAAACTGGTTTAATGGTTCGCTGTTTGCCACCAGCACGGCTAGTGATTTGCCGCTGCGCCTACCGGAACGTCCGGCTTGTTGCCAAGCGCTGGCGATACTTCCGGGATACCCGGTCATGATACAAGCATCAAGGGCGCCGATATCAATCCCCAACTCAAGCGCATTGGTACAAACTACACCCCTGATTTTACCGGATCGCAGGCCCGCTTCTATTTCCCTTCTTTCGCTTGGTAAATAACCACCGCGGTAGCCACGGATCCCGCTGTCTTCGCCAGGCTTGCTCTGTTTAAGTTGATGCAGGTAAGTGAGCAGGACTTCAACCCCGATCCGACTGCGGGTAAAAATAATGGTCTGAATATCTTTCGCCAGTAAGCGACCGGCCAGTTGTCTTGACTCCAGCAGGGAACTCCGCCTAATGCCCATCTCAGGGTTAACCAGGGGCGGGTTGTAGAGAATAAAATGCTTTTCTGCTTGCGGGGCGCCGTTTTCTTCAATTACTGAAACCTGTTCTCCAATTAATATTGAGGCCAGTTCCCCGGGATTGGCGATAGTTGCCGAACAAAGGATAAAAACGGGATTGGCTCCGTAAAATGAACAGACTCTTTTTAAACGCCGAATTACATTAGCGACATGGCTGCCAAATACCCCACGGTACTGGTGCATTTCGTCGACAACGATATATTTGAGATTGTGAAACAGTTGAGCCCATTTGGTATGGTGAGGCAGGATCCCTGAGTGCAGCATATCGGGATTCGTTACCACGATCTGTCCGCTTTTGCGGATGGATTGGCGCAGACCTGGTTCAGTATCACCGTCATAAGTGTAACAACTGAGATTCGGATCAAAACCTGTAGTCAGATCACGTAGCTCTGCCACCTGATCCTGGGAGAGTGCCTTGGTGGGGAAAAGATAGAGGGCCCGGCTCGATGGTTCTTTGATCATGGAGTTAACAGTGGGTAGGTTGTAACAGAGTGTTTTACCGGAGGCGGTTGGAGTAACGATTACCGTGTGTCTATCTGCCAAGATTGTTTCAATGGCGTGTGCCTGATGGCTGTAAAGTTTTTCGATGCCCCGATTCTTCAGGGCGTTGATCAGGCGAAAATCCAGGTAATCGGGGAACTTGCAATAGCAGCCTTTTTTTTCCGGGATGATCTCCCAACGGGTGACGTTGTTCATAAAAGACGGATCTTCCCGCCATTCCTGCAGTAAACTAGCTAAAACTGTCATCCTCTGCCCCTTCTTAAACATCAGTTTGTTATACATCGAGTATATTCGCCGTAAATATTTATTATCCTACCCGACATACAAAATCTTGTCCAAGGGCAAAGGATTTAAAGCCCTTTTGCAGAATATGGTATTGAGCTTGGCAAAAGTAAGATCTGTAAGATGTTTTTCATTGGGTTACCTTGAATCAGGGGCCTAAATTAAATCAGTTATTGCGGAGGTTTGAAGAATGCGAAAAGGATGCCCTTATGGAAGTCACCGGGTTATTGAGCCGAAAGGTCTTTTGCCGCAGCCTGCATGGCAGATCGACAATGATATGAAAGTCTATGATAACGAAGTGCTGATCGATGTTGAAGTATTGAATATCGATTCAGCGAGCTTTACGCAGATTGAGGAAGAAGCGGCGGGAGATGAGGCGCGCATCGCCGAAATAATGACCGGGATAGTGACCAAAAGGGGAAAACATCATAATCCCGTTACCGGCTCAGGGGGGATGCTGATCGGTAAAGTAGCCCAAATCGGTCCACACTGGAAGGGTAAATCTCCCTTAAAAGTTGGAGATCGCTTGGCAACTCTGGTTTCCCTTTCCCTCACTCCTTTGAGGATCGATAAAATAAAAAAAATCCACAAGGATATTGATCAGGTGGAAATTGATGGTCAGGCGATCCTTTTTGAAAGCGGTATTTATGCCGTACTGCCCGCTGATCTGCCCCAGACCCTTTCCCTGGCGGTGCTCGATGTGGCCGGAGCAGCAGCCCAGACTGCCAAACTGGTTCGGCCCGGTGATCGAGTGGTGATCATTGGGGCAGGAGGAAAGTCGGGACTGCTCTGCCTGTTTGAGGCGAAGAAAAGAGCCGGCGTCACCGGCCAGGTGATCGGCATTGCCCCGCGGGAAACTAGCAAAAAACGAGCTGAGTCGACCGGTTACTGCGACCAGGTATTAATGGCCGATGCAGCCGATGCCCTCGATGTTATGCATCAGGTTGAAGCAGCTACCGGCGGAGCGATGGCTGACGTGACTATTAACTGTGTCAATATACCCAATACTGAACTGTCATCAATCCTTGCCACCCGCGATGGTGGGATTGTTTACTTTTTCAGTATGGCAACCAGTTTTACTGCCGCCGCTTTAGGGGCTGAGGGCGTCGGCAAAGATGTAACGATGGTTGTTGGCAATGGTTACACCAAGGACCATGCAGCGATATCTTTGAACATTATGCGTGAAAGTCCGGTATTAAGAAAAATATTCGAAGCGCTATATACTTGAGTACCAGCAAGACGGTCTTCTGTTAAATTAAAGCTTGATCTTTTTTAAGTAATTCGATGCGGAGAGGACGATAAAGATGACCATAAAGCCAAAACTCAACCTGAATAAATCAATGGAGCTGTTTGACGAAGCAAAGCAATTATCACCGGGCGGGGTGATGGGCATTCGCAGGCCATATAATTTTGTAGAAGGCGAATATCCTATATACATCTCTCACGGTTACGGCGGCCATATTGTTGATGTGGACGGGAATGATTATATCGATATGCTTTGTGCCTACGGTCCGATTATTCTTGGTTATAATGAGCCGGAGATAAACAAGGCCGTAGCTGAGCAGATGGAAAAAGGTTTTTGTTTTTCCCTTGTTCAGCAGGTCCAGAACGATTTGATGAAAAGACTAATTAAACTGATTCCTTCTGCCGAGATGGTGCTGTTGGTGAAAACCGGCTCGGATGCTACCGGTGTTGCAGTCAGAGTAGCGCGCGGTTACAGTGGAAAAGATAAGATCTTGCGCTGTGGTTACCATGGCTGGCATGATTGGTGCGTTGAAGTCCATGGCGGTGTTCCCAAAGCGATTCAGGATCTAACTGTAGAGTTTCCCTATGGTGATCTGGCAACCCTGGAGAAGTTACTGAAAGAGCATCAAGATGAAGTGGCTGCCATTATTCTTACTCCCGTTGGGCATCCCCTGGCACTGCCGGTGTCGGCACCACCGGATGGTTATCTGCAGGGAGTACGAGAGTTAGCCGATCGATACGGGGCGATCCTGATATTTGATGAAATTAGAACCGGATTTCGCGTAGCTATGGGTGGGGCACAGGAAAAGTATGGGGTGATACCCGATCTTTCGACCTTCGGAAAAGCCATGGCCAATGGTTATCCAATCAGTGCCTGTGTCGGTAAAGAAAAGTTCATGAAGATTGCTGAGAAAGAAGTGTTTATCAGTTCTACCTTTTTCCCGAACAGTATGGAAATGGTTGCTGCCATGAAATGCCTTGATATTCTTGAGCGTGAAAAAGTGATCGATGTTATCTGGGAGCGCGGGGAGAAATACCTGAGAAGCCTGCAAAATATCGTCAGCAATTCCGGGGTGCCGGCAAAGGTTTCCGGTATTCCACCCATACCTTTCCTGACCTTTGAGAAAACCGATGAGAGTTACAAAGAGCGGCGAACCCGTTTTTATACAGAAACCATCAGGCGCGGCCTTTTCATTCAACCTTATCATCACTGGTACATATCTTACCGCCATAGCGAAGAAGATCTAAAGCAATCTCTCGACGTGATTGAAGAAGCACTTGCCATAGTGGCTGCTGAATATCCTGCCTGAGCATAATTTCTAAGCGGAGGTTACTGTAGTGATGCAGTCTGAAAAAATGATGCTAAGAATCCGTGTGAGTGAGCACGATGTCCATTATGGTGGTGGCCTGGTGGATGGAGCCCTGGTGATTAAGTTGTTTGGGGATGTGGCCACTGAGCTGTTAATCCGGCATGATGGTGATGAAGGTTTGTTCGCTGCCTATGACCAGGTTGAGTTTAAAGCCCAGTTATGTGCCGGAGATTTTCTAGAGGTTTGGGGTTGGATCGATCGGATCGGCAATACTTCGCGGCATATGCAGTTTGAGGCTTATAAAGTAATTGCCAATGCAGATATGCAGAGCTGCCCCTCTGCCTGTAATGTCTTGTCTGAACCCAGCCTTGTTGCCCGGGCCAGCGGGACTTGCGTCGTTCCTAAACATTTACAGCGAAATCTGCAGGGGCTTAAATTTATCGAATCTGGAGGTCGTGAGGATGAATAAACTGATCATTACTGCCGCCATGATCGGGGCGGAGGTAACCCGCGAACACAATCCCAATCTGCCGGTAGCTCCGGTCGAGATTGCCGATGCAGCTTACGATTGTTACGAGGCCGGAGCCTCTATTCTTCACCTGCATGTTCGTGAAGATGATCAAACCCCGACCCAGTCCGGTGATCGGTTTAGGGAGACAATTGAGCTGATCAAGGACAGATGCAATATTGTTATTCAGGTTTCTACCGGCGGTGCAGTGGGGATGACAGCCGAAGAGCGTTTGCAACCGGTTTACCTTCAGCCCGAGATGGCAACCCTTTCGACGGGTTCAATTAATTTTGGTGACGATGTTTTTTTAAATCCTCCAGCTTACCTGAAGGAGTTTGCCCGGGTTATGAAAGAAAATGGGGTTAAAGCAGAAGTCGAGGTTTTTGACGTTGGGATGATCAATAATGCCTTACAGCTGGTAAAAGAGGGTTTACTTGAGGAGCCGTTGCATTTTGATTTTGTGATGGGTGTACCGGGCGGAATCCCGGGTACCCTGAAGAATCTGCTACACCTTGTTGAGAGCATCCCTTCTGGCAGCACCTGGACTGTTGCCGGTATGGGGCGTTACGAATTGCCACTGGGGACTGCTGCCATTATTATGGGCGGTCATGTGCGGGTCGGTTTTGAGGATAATATTTATTACGAAAAAGGAGTTTTGGCGGAAAGCAACGCGCAGCTGGTTGAACGGATTGCCCGGGTGGCAGATATCCATGGACGGACAGTAGCTTCGCCTGACGAAGCACGTGGTATTCTCAAGTTGCGATAGCATGATCGGTCGAGAATTGTGATTATTTATTGCCGCTAGTGGCACCCCTGGTGGGTGCCACGCTTGATTAACTCAGTAGTAACAGCAGAGGCGATCTGTCCGGCACTTTCAGGCCAGGATGGAGCGATCAGTAGATCGGTACTTGTAGCTTGGCTTGCCAAGCGATGCACCACTATAGAGGGAGCCAAAATTTCCAGGCAATCACAGAGGGGGGGGATGTAATCTGCCAGCTGATTATAGACCGTCACTTTGCCTGCCGCATAGTCTTTTGCCAAGGAAGTATGCTTAATTACCTGGAGATGATGAAATTTAACCCCTTCAACTTTAATTTGATTAAGAAAGTTAATAGTATCGATGAACATTCTCGTTGATTCTCCAGGTAAACCGAGTATAATGTGTGCACAAACGGCAATGCCCCTGTGATGAGTCAGTTCAACCGCCCTGGAAAAATCTTCAGCAGTATGCCCGCGATTGATCTTTACCAGAGTTTTGTTGTGGACAGACTGCAGGCCGTATTCGAGCAGAAGGTAGCAACGACGGTTGTACTCTTCCAGCAAATCCAGGATTTGATCTGAGATGCAGTCAGGGCGGGTAGCAATACTTAAACCGATTACTTCGGGATCGGCAAGGGCCTGATCATAAAGATTACGTAACTTTTTAATTGGGGCGTATGTATTGGTATAGGCTTGAAAATAGGCAAGGTAAAGGGCAGACTTATTTTTTTTCTTGCCGCTGGCGATCTGCTCCTCCAGGGATAATGGTTTATATTTGCCGCTAGCCGGCGAAAAAGAAGGATTATAACAATAGGTGCAACCGCCTTTATTCACAACCCCGTCACGGTTGGGGCAAGAGAAACCGGCATCGAGGGGAATCTTATATACCGGCTGCCCAAATTTTTCCCGGAAATAATCATTTAAACGGTAGTACCATCCAGGCTCCCTGTAAATCGGCTGTTTAGTCATGTTCTGATTCATCCTTGGTGAAGCGGTTTTTCCTTTCAATTCCAGCCGGCCGCTCAATGTAAAGCATTAAAACAGCAAGATCTGCCGGGGTCACCCCTTCCATTCGTGCCGCTTGCCCTAAGGTTGCCGGCCTGATCTCTTGCAGTTTCTGACGCGCTTCGCGGGATAGGTTATCCGCTTTTTGGTAGTCGAAATTGGCTGGAATTTGTTTTTCAAAGAGGCGGTTTGCTTTATCTACCAGCTGCTGTTGTTTGTCGATATAGCCTGCATATTTAATCTGGTTTTCGAGCTCATTAATGGTACCTTGGGGTAGGGAAGGCAGCTCTTTTCCTTCCCAGTTTTGGAAATCAAGGTAACTGATTTCCGGTCGCCGGATCAATTCCAGGGCATTGACCGGATGCTGTAGGGGAGAAGATCCCTTTGCCGCCAGTAATTCTTCGATCCTGCCACCGGGGTTGTACCTTAAAGAGGAAAGCCTTTCAATCTCAGCTGTAATAAATGTTTCTTTTTGCTTGTAAAGATGGAAGCGTTCATCGTCTACCAGGCCTACTTGGCGTCCCTTTGCCGTTAAACGCAAGTCGGCATTGTCTTGTCTTAACAGCAGACGGTATTCACTACGTGAAGTAAATATCCGGTATGGTTCCATTACACCGCGGGTTACCAGGTCATCAATCATTACCCCGATATAAGCTTCATTACGTTTCAGGATAAAGGGATCTAAATTTCGAATCTGTCTCACAGCGTTTATGCCGGCAATCAAGCCTTGGGCTGCGGCTTCTTCATAACCAGTAGTGCCGTTAATCTGCCCGGCAAAAAAAAGACCGTTTAAAGCTTTTGTTTCCAGGGTATTTTTCAACTGCAGTGGTGGAGCATAATCATATTCAATGGCATAAGCTGGACGCATGATTTCAACTTTTTCCAAACCCTTAATTGTTCTGAGGAATGCTTTTTGAATTGCCGGGGGGAGGCCGGTTGAGATGCCTTGTAAATAAAGTTCATCAGTTTCGGCACCTTCAGGTTCAATAAAAACCGGATGGCGATCGCGATCGGCAAAACGGACGATTTTATCTTCGATCGAAGGGCAGTATCGCGGTCCACGGCCTTTAATCAAGCCGCTGTAAATTGGAGCAACGTCAAAATTATTGCGAATAACCTGGTGGGTTTCAAGGTTGGTATAAGTCATCCAACAGGGGATTTGCTGATCAGGGACTCCTTTGTTGGTCATAGAGAAACCGGGTGCTTCAGGTTCACCGGGAATCGGAATCAGTTCGTTGAAATTGATGCTGCGGCGATAAACCCTTGGTGGGGTGCCCGTTTTGAAACGATCAAATTGAATGCCTAAATTTTGTAAATTTTTTACGAGGTTAAAGGACGGGGTCAGGCTGCCGGGAGCAGCAGTGTAATGCAGATCTCCGAGAAAGATCTCAGAACCGAGATAAACACCGCTGCAAAGGATTACCGCCTTGCATCGATAGCTGGCGCCGCTGCGCCCGATTACTGCAGCCAGCTTACCATTTTCAATCGCTAGATCCTCGGCCATATCTTCACGTATGGTCAGGTTGTTTTCACTTTCTAGACTGAGCCGCATACTATGCTGATAGCCGCGCTTATCAATTTGGGCCCTTAAAGCTTGGACTGCCGGCCCTTTGCCTGTATTCAGCAAGCGGACCTGCAGTAAATTTTGATCGGCAACACGGGCCATTTCGCCACCGAGGGCATCGATTTCTCTGACCAGATGACCTTTTCCCGGACCACCCAGAGAAGGGTTGCAGGCCATAAAGGCAATTTGATCAAGGTTGAGACTGAGCAGCAGGGTTTTGCATCCGAGACGGGCCGCTGCCAGTGCGGCTTCGCAGCCGGCATGTCCGGCACCAATCACGGTAACATCGTAGCTGCCAACACTTGACTGATTCAAATCTTCATAGATCATCTGTGTCACCCCGGTTACTCAACAAAACTGCGGGCTATCGGCATGCGCCGTCCCGAGCCAAAGGCACGGGTTGTAACTCTTAATCCTGGCGCTGCTTGGCGTCTCTTGAATTCTGCACGATCAACCATATAAATTACCTTCTCGACTAATGTTTTGTCAAATCCGCGATTGATGATTTCTGGGCCGGAGCGGTTTTCTTCAATATAGAGTTGAAGAATCGGATCAAGTAGTGCATAGGGTGGAAGGGAATCCTCATCTTTCTGCCCAGGACGCAGCTCCGCCGATGGCGGTTTTTCAATGGTCCGCTGAGGGATAATAGCGCTACCGTAAAGGGTATTTAAGTACTTGGCTAATTCATAAACCATTGTCTTTGGCAAATCGGCAATAACCGCAAGACCACCGGCCATATCGCCGTATAGAGTACAGTAGCCAACTGCCAGCTCTGATTTATTTCCGGTCGCCAGGGCCAGGTAACCTTCGCGATTTGAAGTATGCATCACAATGTTGCCGCGTATTCTGGCCTGCAGGTTTTCTTCTGCCAGGTCGAGCAGCGCCTCACGATTTTCATTCAGCAGGTTGACAAAAGTTTTAAAAGGTTCTTCAATTTTAATAATCCTGCTTGAAATCCCCAGGTTCTCTGCCAGGGTCAAGGCGTCGTCAATACTGTGTTCAGATGAATATGGAGAAGGCATAAGCAGACCAAGAACATTTTCGGCGCCTAGCGCTTCTACCGCCAGGGCAGCGACTACTGCCGAGTCGATTCCTCCGCTTAAACCAAGGACTACCTTGCTAAATCCAGTTTTCTTGACATAATCGCGCAGACCAAGAGTTAAAGCTTGACAAACAGTGCTGATGTCATCAATGCCGGGTGGGCATAGCTCCTTGCCCGGACAAAAAAGGGTTTCACTTTCAAAAAGCATTAAATCTTCCGCAAATGAAGGGCAGCGGTGAAGAAGCTCTCCCTGATTATTAAAAACCAAACTTGAACCGTCAAAGATCAATTCATCGTTACCGCCAACCTGGTTTACATAGATGACGGCAGTCTTGTATTTTCGAGCTAAATAGCTAAGCAGTTCTTCACGCATTTTCAATTTTCCCAGATGGTATGGTGAGGCCGAAATATTAATCAGTAAACGGGCTCCCTGGGCAAATAAATCGGCCAGAGGATTAATGGCGTACAGCGGATTGGTTTCATATCCTTGATCATTCCAAATATCTTCACAGACAGTGATTGCCGTTGGGATGCTGTTAAGATCAACTGTAAAATTTTTTGAGGAGCGCTTAAAATAGCGCGCTTCGTCAAAAACATCGTAGTTGGGTAACAGCGTTTTCCGGTGCACTGATTTAACTAGGCCATGTTCCAGGAGCAGGGCTGCGTTATATAGTTTATGCTGATCAAGATGTGATGAGCCGATTATTACTGCCGGACCTTGTAAAGTTAAGGGCAAAATTTCTTCAGTCAGCAGCTCTCGTTCTTTTTTAATAAAACTTTCATAGAGCAGCAAATCCTTTGGTGGATAACCGCTGAGGGCCAACTCGCTGAAAATGACCAGGTTTGCCTTTTGCCTGGCTGCTTTTGCGATAGCGTCTTTAACCTTTGCCACATTATCACTCAGGGCAGCTATGGTTGGGTTTAACTGGGCTAGTGCGATCCGCATTTAAACACCCCGCAATAAATAAAAGCTCACGGGAAAGCGACTTTCCCCCGTGAGCGTTTTTCCCGATAATTTAAAGATTTACCCTGGCTGCATTATAAACAAGGGTTTTGTCAAAGTCAATAGCAGGAAAATGTTGGTGGAAAAGAATCATGCAACTTGCCATAGTCCCTGACTTTTTCTTATAATGTTGTTAGCCTTAAAGAATCATGATGGAGGTGACAGAATGCTGGAAGTTTATATTAAGGATGGTTGCCCTTACTGTGAGAAGCAGGTTGAAATATTTAATCGAAAAGGGTTGGAATACAAGCTCTACAACCTGAGCACAGACGACGAAGCTCTGAGAAAAGCACGCGACATCTATAATGCCGACAGGGTTCCGGTGGTTGTAGAGGACGGCGTTGTTAAAAACATCGGTTTTGGCGGTGGAGGCTGAAAAATCTAAGTTGGATTGCCGTTGGCAAACCTAACGAGGATCAATATGAACAACCGTTTGACAGTGAAAGCAATTGCTGATCCGGTTTTCAACCCTGTGCGCAATATTATGGGCCTGGTCTAAGCTAAGATCGCTATTGACGCCAATATGGACGGTAACTACCTTCCATGATCCATAATCATGGATTCCGAGGTCATGGGCATCAATTACTCCTTCAGTCTGGATGGCACAGTCGATGATCTTTTCCTGCAAGTCTGCTTCTGGAGCTTCACCCAGCAAGCTGCTGCATGATTGACGGGCAATTTTTATCCCGGCGTAAATAATAAAAAGCGCTACAACGAAGCCAAAGTAGGCATCAAGAGTTGGCAGTCCCAGATAGCTGCCGGCCAGAGCGATCAATACCAGAAGAGAAGACAGTGAATCGCTTCGGTGGTGCAAAGCATCACCGGTCAGGGCTGCAGAATTAATTAATTTACCCAGTTTAAAAGAAAAAAAGTACATAAATTCTTTAACCAGTATGGAGATCGCGACCACAATCATTGCACTGATGCTGGGTATAGCGCTAACTCCCCGGAGGAGCCGGTTGTACGAGCTGACAACAAAGAGGGCTCCAGCTGCGATTAACATTAGGGCAATCACTAAACCGGCTAAATATTCAATTCTGCCGTGACCATGGGGGTGTTGCGGGTCCGGTTTCCTTTTGGCCAGAGAGAAGCCGATTAACACTACCAGTGAAGAAAATATATCGGAAGCGCTATGCACTGCATCGGCAATCAAGGCAATACTATTGATTAACAGACCGAACAAAGCCTTGGCCGCAGTTAGTAAAAGATTTCCGAGGATGCTGCCCCAGCTTTCGATCAGGGCAATTCGGTAGCGCTCAGCGGGGTTGTTCAGGTCACGGTTGACAACGATTTTTTCTGCTAACTTATCAGCAAAATTTTTCAAGTCACTTTCCCTCCGCCAGATCTCAGATTATTATACCATAATCAGGGTTAGCTCCCTGATTACTAGATGTTATGGCCATAGAATTAATCAAGTCAGAATTAAAGAGCAGATTGATGCAAGGTTGATCCTGTCCGAAAGGGGCAGGATAAACCTGTGGCAATGTAGAATTTTTATCAAAACTGATCTAAACAGTTTTTGGTTCGATTGTACTACCAGGTAAACGGAAGGGGTTATTAATAAAGATGAAAATCAGAAAAGCTGTAATCCCGGCAGCCGGTTTGGGAACTCGATTTTTACCGGTTACTAAAGTCCAACCTAAAGAAATGCTTCCGATAATTGATGTACCAACTATTCAGCATGTAGTTGAAGAGGTGGTTGAGGCCGGAATTAAAGAAATCCTAATCATCACCGGCCGAGGGAAACAAGCCATCGAAGACCATTTTGATAAAAACCCGGAACTGGAAGATCTGCTTAAGCAAAAAGGTAAAACTGCAGAGCTTAATGAAGTTTGCCGCATTAATGATCTGGCCGATATTTTTTATGTGCGCCAGAAAGAACCACTGGGCTTGGGACATGCAGTCCTCTGTGCCAAAAATTTTATTGGGCAGGAACCCTTTGCAGTTTTGCTTGGTGATGATCTGGTTTATTCAGAGGTGCCGGTTATCGGTCAGTTGATCCGGGTATATGAAGAAAAAAAAGGCACAGTTCTTGGCTGCCAGCGGGTGGGCATAGAAAATATTCAAAAATATGGCGCTGTTGAAGCAGATGATTATAGCGGAAAAGTAGTCAGGGTACGCAGCCTGGTCGAAAAACCCGAACCGGCGAAGGCGAAATCTGATTTGGCTGTTCTAGGGCGCTACGTGATTGAGCCGGATATCTTTAAGATCCTGGAAGAAACTCCTCCGGGTGCCGGTGCTGAAATTCAGCTGACAGATGCCTTAAACACATTAGCAGCAAGACAGCCGGTTTGGGCATATGAGTTTGCAGGCAGACGCTACGATGTTGGCGATCGGCTCGGCTTTCTTGAAGCAACCATAGATTACTCATTAAGACGGGCGGATTTGGCTCCCGGTCTGACCGCCTATCTAAAAACCCTTGATATCTGATTAGAGAAACCCTAATTAAGGAGGTTTCATAATGCATCATCATTCTGCACCACTGGCTCCTTTAGCAAAGGATTTGTGCAGTGGTAACCTCGATCTGAAACATTATGTCAATGAACTTTGCGACCGATTGGAAGATGTTGACAAAAAAGTTGAAGCATTTCTACCGGAAAAAGAGCGACGGAAAAGACTGCTCGAAGAAGCCGATCTGCTGATCAGAACTTATCCGAACCCGGCTAAGAGGCCCCCGCTTTATGGAATACCAATTGGGGTAAAAGATATCTACCGCGTCGATGGTTTTCCTACTTGTGCCGGCTCAAAACTCGATCCTTGTTTACTCGCTGGAACTGAAGCAGATGCGGTAAGGCTTTTACGCCACTCCGGCGCACTTGTTTTAGGTAAAACCGTCACTACCGAGTTTGCCTATTTTGATCCGGGACCAACCCGGAATCCCCACAATCTGAACCACACCCCGGGTGGTTCCAGCAGTGGCTCTGCGGCGGCAGTAGCGGCCGGATTAAGTCCTTTAACTTTAGGCACCCAGACGATCGGTTCGATCAACAGGCCGGCGGCATACTGTGGTGTAATTGGTTTTAAACCCAGTTATAACCGAATTTCCACTGCCGGGTTGCTCTATTTCTCCAGATCAGCCGATCATGTAGGCTGCTTTACCCAGGATGTTGAGGGAATGATCTTAACAGCCCGCATCCTCTGTCACGACTGGCAGGAGATAACCGTTAAATATCGGCCGGTTTTAGGGATACCCAAAGGCAAATACCTTGAACAGACAGAACCTGAAGCCCTTGAATTTTTCTATGGGCAAATTAATCAACTTAAAACTGGGGGATATGAAGTTAAAGAATTGCTTGCTCTTAATGATATTGAAACAATAAATACCTGGCACCGAAAACTAATCTCGGCGGAGATGGCTGCTGAGCACCATGATTTATTCGCCCGCTGCTCAGAATTGTATCGCCCCAGGACTGCTGAAATCATTGAGGAAGGACAGGCAGTATCCAGAAATGAATTATTGGAAGCGCGGCGTCAGCAGAAAATCTTGCATGATAAACTGGAAAACCAGATGCGTAGGGAAAAAATAGATTTATGGGTTACGCCTGCGGCAACCGGTCCTGCCCCGGAAGGGATCGAGGCAACTGGCAATCCGGCGATGAGCTTGCCCTGGACTCACTGCGGATTGCCAACAGTTTCTGTCCCAGCAGGTAAAGTGGCAGGTGGTCTACCACTCGGGTTGCAGCTGGTGGCGCCATTTATGGGTGATGAGCTTCTTCTTGCCTGGTCCGCAGGGATCGCGGAAATATTTAGTGATTACCAGGCTTATAATGCTTAGAGACAAAGGCGGCCGGTAGTTTTAAGTGATCGCTAGCCCTTAATCCGGTAATCAAGCAACCTTTTTATTAGAGAAATGATCGAAAATGTAAGCTGCTCCGCGGGTAATGATTACTGCTAAGATAGTGCGGGTAGTGATCATTATTACCGGATTGGCGCCAAAAACTGAAAAAAGAAAAGTATCTTCGATTACTGAATGTGAAATACTGAGGAAGATCCCAATCAGCAGTAGATCTCTTTTTTGCAGGAACCCTTCCCTGGAATACTCGATGATCAGAGCCGATCCGAGGACGATGCCAAAGAAAATGCCGGCAAAAAGAGGGAGAGCGGCTTCTTCCGGAAGGGATATAAACTTAAGTAGTCCTTTAATTTTACCGGTTAATAATTCAATAATCTTAAAATGCCTGGCCAACTCGATCATAATTAATACCGGAACCAGAATCAGGGCAATTTTACCCATGCTGACCAGAGTCGATACTATTGTTTCATAGAGAAGAATGATTATATCCATTGGATCAGCCTCCTAAAACCATACCGTAGAAAAGATTGAGCAAAATTCCGGCGGAAAACGCCGTTATTAGCCTTAATACTACTGAAAAAGGAATACGCAGCCCTGTATAGCTGCAAATGACGGTTTCGACCGGTAGTTCGTGACAGATACCAATCATCACTGCCAGAATGGTAATCTGTCGAGGAGAAAGGGTAAGCGCTGGAATAGCTCCCATGGCAGCGTAAATATTGATAAAAAACCCAAGCAGCAATGATATTGTCGCTTCGCCGGGTAAACCAAATAGCTTCATCACTGGGGCAAAATGCTCTGCAACCAGGGCAACAATGCCAAAGTAATCAAGCAGGGCTACCAGGCATGATACCGGTATAATGATTTTGATCAACAGCAACATTAGTTTAAAGCTTTTCTGTAAGCCCTTGAGAACAGGTTCTGCTAGTCTAGACAGTTTAATAATCTCCTTTCCAAAAGAAGGGCAGAAGTGCTATCATGCCAGATGTTTTCAGCCTGAAGGAAGCAACTTACCGCGAAATTCTCTATATCCCGGAACTGGTGATCCCCGGCAGCACGTTATTTACAATCACCGGGAAAAGCGGCAGCGGCAAGTCTACCCTGCTTAAACTCCTTAACAACCTGATTAGCTGCGATCGGGGCACAATATCCTATCGAGGTCGCAATCTAAACAGCCTTGATCCGGTGATCCTGCGCCGGAAAGTAGTAATGGTTCCCCAGACTCCTTATATTTTTCCTGGAACTCTGGAGGATAATATCCGGCTGGCTTTTAATTTTAACGGTAAAGAGCCTCCAGAGCAAGCCGCTATGAAAGATCTGTTGGCAACTTTCGGTTTGCCCTTTAATTTGGATCAGGATAGCGCTAATCTTTCCGGTGGTGAGAAACAGAGGTTAGCCCTGGCCAGGGCAGTTCTGCTTGAGCCGGATACAATGCTGCTAGACGAACCAACGGCAGCGCTTGATGCGGAAACTGCAAGAGACATTCTCAACTTTTTGGTTAAATGGGTAAAAAGCGAGCAAAAAGCTGTTGTTATGGTCAGCCATGCCGGAAAGATGATTAGAAGTAAGGCCGACTGGCTATTAACCCTGGCCGATGGTCAGATTAAGCAACTAGAAAAGCTTGCAAACGGGAGATTTGCTTAATGCCGGATCAGTTGTCAATTGAAAATTGGAGATTGCTTGCGTCGTACCTGTTTCTGGTCATGCTGCTGGTTATTTCTTGCCTGCTACGGTTGCGGCGTGGCAAGGAGTTTGTAGTTGCAGCAATCAGGATGACGCTTCAGCTCTTGTTGGCCGGTTATATTCTGGATCTGGTGTTTGGGCAGAATAATCCCCTGGTAACCGTGGCCATCTTTTTCTTCATGCAGGGGTTTGCCATCTATACCATTATTCATCGGTTGAAACATAAAATATCTTCCAGGCTGAAAAGGACGGTTGTAGCCGCTGTTTTCCTCGGCACTTCACTGCCGCTTGCTTATTTTATGCTGGTGGTTATCGCCGCTGAACCCTGGTATGAACCGCGTTATTTTATTCCCATAGCCGGTATGACTATTGGTAACTCAATGACCGGTATTACTCTCGGTGTAGAAAGATTGAACCAGGCATTCACCTCCGGTCGAGCCAGGATCGAAGAAGCGCTGATGCTTGGTGCAACCCCTCAGATTGCGGTCAGTGAGTTCCTGGGCGAAACTTTTAGTGCAGCGATTATCCCGACGATTAATGCCATGCTCGGCATGGGCCTGGTTTTCATTCCGGGAATGATGACCGGGCAGATCTTAGCAGGTTCCTCAGCCATTGAAGCGATCAAATATCAAATAGTGATCATGATGGGCATCGCCGGAAGTGTTTCATTAGCCGTATATCTTGTGATCCAGATGGGCTACCGGACATATTTCAACGACCGGGCCCAATTAGATGAAAATAATTACGTAGCGAAGAGAAACAGCTAAAGCTTTAATTACTCTTCGCGCAGGACCATGTGCATCTGCATGAAGCGCATCATATCGGTACGGCTGAGCAGGCCGACCAAGTCACCGCTTTTCATTACCAATGCACGTCCGGTATTCTGGGCGGCCATTTTCATCATTACCTCGGCTGCATCACTTTCAGGGGTTAAGATCATCACCTGCTTCAAGGGGGTAAGAACCCTGGATACCCTGGTTTCGGACCATTTTTCACGGGGTATTTCTTTCATATTCTGCAGTGACACCAAACCGTGCGTGGTTGAGCCGTAAACTACCGGGAAGGCTCCGTATTTGTGCTGCAGGAAATGCTCTGCCAGCTCCTCCAAAGTATGATCAGGGGAGACGGTAACCAGGTTGGTACTCATCAGCTCTGCCACTTTCATGCCGGAGAAGGTTTCTTTAAACACCAGCTGGGAATAGCTTGATTGACCGGCCTGATTGATCATCCAACCGAGAAAGATCAGCCAGAGACCCCAAAGATCTCCCTGAATGAAGATCATCAGGAAACCAAGTCCCATGGCCAGGAAAGAAAGAACAGTGCCTAAACCAACAGCTATCCTGGTTGCTTTGAGCATGTTCTTGCCGAAAAGCCAGACGAGCGAACGAAAAATTCTGCCGCCGTCTAAGGGAAAAGCCGGGATTAGGTTGAAAATAGCCATGATCAGGTTCAGGCGGGCAACGAAAAAAATTGCCTCGCTGACAATCTGACCGGGTGAAAAGATGAGGTAATAAGCTGCTCCGAATAACAAAGCAATCAGCAGGCTGGTCAGCGGCCCGGCAGCGGTAACTTTTAACTCGGTTGAAGGGTTTGTTGGCTCACTCTCCATCTGGGCTACCCCGCCAAAAATAAACAGGGTGATTTTCTTTATGGGGATACCTGCCCTGATTGCTACCAGGGAGTGGCCAAACTCATGGGTCAGCACTGAAGCAAAAAATACGATTGTGGTTAAAATACCGGCAACCCAGAAAATATTTTGGTTCTGTTCTTCCACGACAGTAGGGAAGTAGCCTTGAGCCAGGGTCAGGCTGAATAAGAAAAAGATCAACAGCCAGCTGAAATGAATTTCAACCGGAATACCTCTGATTGTCATCAGGCGAAAAGAGCTGTTCATTATTCGAGATGCCTCCTTCAGGTTTGTTTAGTATAATACAGGCATGGAATTTACAATCATGATGGTATTTTTCTTATTATACAACAATCGGTGGTGGATAAATGAAAACCCGAAATATCGCCATATTTGTGGCTCTTGATCTTGCTACGCTTCTTGCTGTCCTGTTGGTGCTCAGCTATTACGGCATGAGTCATTTAATGATCCTGCTGCTGGGAGCAGTGCTATTAATATTGGCCCTCTATGATTTGTCCAGCGGTCTGTTGTCGGCTTTTTTCTCTGATTTCTTCAGACTGGAAACCCCTGCCGATCTGGGTCGTTTTAAAATAATGCCGGTTATGCTGGCGGCCTTTCTTTTAGTGATCAGTGCGCCGGTAGTCTTTGAACACGGTTTGGTTAATGAAGGCCAGCGTTGGGCCATGCAGCATGAAGGGCAATTTTTGAGGATAGCTCTGCCTGCTGCCATTGGAGGTCTGGTGGTAATCGCGATTGCCTTGGGCACAATTTATGCAGGACGAAAACGAAAAGAGTAATCCATAAAGGGGAGATCAGTTGAAGTTGCCTGGTAAGCTGAGTCTTAAAGCAAGTCTCATCTTTAGCAAGGATTAAAACTTAGAGCAGTTAATGCTTCTTGGCGAACGCTTTCTTCCGGGTCTCTTTTAGCAGATCTTTCGAGTGCTTTAAAGGCTTGTCTCCCTCCGAGTTGACCAAGTGACCAGGCGGAATGAAGTCTGATCACTGGGCGGGAATCATTTTCTAAAATCCTGGCCAGGGTATGAACAGCAATTTGGTCTTTGCTGTTACCAAGGGCGATAATTACATTCCGCTGCAGGGTAGTTTTGCCCCGCCAACCGGCCGATGTAAGCTTAATGGTCAGATCAAATTCTCTGCGGGTGATATTGAGCAGCGGCAGGAGCAGAGGTTCGGCCGGGAAAAGCTCGAAACTGAACTCTTGAAGGGGCGAAGGGCTAATCTCATTATTAAGAGGACAGACCTGCTGGCAAAGGTCACACCCGTAAATCTTCTTCCCCAGAAGGGCGCGCAGCTCACGGGGAAAAATACCTGCTGCCTGGGTCAAATAGGACAGGCAGCGATGAGGGTTAAGGATGTACGGTGCTACCAATGCTCCGGTCGGACAGGCCGCACGGCACTGACCACATTGCAGGCACCGATTATTAATTTCATGATCGGCTTCAATCTCGACATCGACCAAAATAGTGCACAGGGCAACGTATGAACCGTATAGATTATTTACAACAGTACAGTTTTCCGCGATCAGACCCAACCCGCAGCGTCTAGCTATTTCCCGTTCCAACAGGGGGCTGCGATCGGCTAGAATCCGGTAGTTAAATTGCCGGTTACTATTTTTCTGAACGAGTGCTATTAAGTTCTCTGCTTTATTTTTAAGGACTAGGTGATAGTCAACTGCTCTTGCGCAGCGGGCAACAGAGCCCCGCGGTCCGGCACAAGATAGCCGTTGACTATTTTCTGCAGCGGCATAAGGTACGGCCAGCGTAACGATAGAACGACAATTTTTTAGTTGATATTCAGGATACAGACGCAGCTCAGAATTATGTTCTTCGAACCTGGTCAGATATTTTTCTCTACTTCTTTTTTCAAGCAGATCTCTGAATTGGTCAAACGAAAGTGATTTTGTAACCCCTAACTGGTCAATGTTAATTGAACGCGCAAGCTTTTTAAGCTTTTCATTTTCGATCAGCATGAGCAACCTCCCGGGAGCACCTCATAAATCATCTAATGATTTGCAATCCCAGTTAAATTATTACTGGCCAGATTGAGGTTTATTAACCGGGATTGTGGCAGGCGACCCACTGATGATCTCCGGTAGCGGTTTCAGCAGGTTCCACTTCCCGGCAAATGGGTAACACGTTACGGCAGCGGGTGTGAAAGTAACAGCCAGTTGGCGGATTAATTGGGCTGGGGACATCGCCCTCAAGAATGATGCGTTTTCTCTTGCGTTCCACGGTCGGATCGGCGATGGGTACAGCGGAAATAAGCGCCTTGGTGTAAGGGTGTTGAGGATTTACATAGAGGTTCTCACTGTTAATCAGTTCAACAATTTTGCCAAGATACATTACTGCTACGCGGTCTGAAAGGTAGCGAATCATCGACAAATCATGAGCTATTACCAGGTAGGTTAATCCCAGTTCGTTCTGCAGATCTTCGAGCATGTTAATGATCTGGGCCTGGATTGATACATCAACGGCCGAGATTGGTTCATCGCACACGATGATTTCCGGTTCAACGGCTATTGCCCGGGCAATGCCAATTCTCTGCCTTTGTCCTCCACTGAATTCATGTGGGTAGCGGTTAATATGTTCCGGATTGAGACCAACCAAATCCAACAGGTACTGAATTCTTTCTACTCTTTCGCTGCAGTTCGCTGCCAGGTTGTGAATATCAATCGGTTCGCCTACAATGTCGCCGACCGTCATTCTTGGATTTAAGGAAGAATAGGGATCCTGAAAGATCATTTGCATCTGTCTCCGGTAGGCAGCTTTATTAATTTTTCCTGTTTTGAAAAGATCTTCGTCCTTATAGAGAACATTTCCCGCAGTAGGAGTATAAAGACCAATTAAAGTCCGTCCGACAGTGGTTTTACCGCAGCCACTTTCTCCTACCAGGCCTAGCGTTTCACCCTTTTTGATCTGAAAAGAGACTCCATCAACCGCTTTTACCGTTAACCTTGTAGTAATTAAACCGGATGTTTTCGTAAAATGTTTTTTGAGCTGACGGGCTTCAATCACCGGTTTTTCTGCCGAAGCCAGGATCATTATTTCTTCACCTCTTCGTAGTTTCGGGTCACTTTAGGTGCCTGGGGATGTTCTAACCAGCAGCGAACCAGGCTGGGTCCGAAAGGCTCGGGCATCTGTTGTGCACAGATCTGCATGGCATAATCGCAGCGGGGCAAAAATGGGCAACTTTCAAAGCGTTGCAGCAGATCAGGCGGCTGACCCCAGATCGGAACAAGTTTTTGTTTTTTGTCCATATCAACCCGGGGTAGTGAGCGTAATAATCCCCAGGTGTAGGGGTGCAAGGGATGATTTAAAACCTGATCTACCGTGCCGGTCTCAATAATCTGACCGGCATACATAACCATCACCCGGTCGGCAAGTCCGGCTACCACCCCTAAATCATGAGTGATTAGGATCAGGGACATTTGCAGCTTTTCCTTAATGGTTTTTAAGAGCTCCAGGATCTGGGCCTGGATTGTTACATCAAGAGCGGTAGTCGGTTCATCGGCAATTAAAAGCTGGGGATCACAGGCCAGGGCCATGGCAATCATCACCCTTTGTCTTAATCCGCCGCTTAGTTCATGTGGATATTGTTTTAGACGGGCTTCAGGCGCAGGTATGCCGACCAAATTTAGCAGCTCCACAGCCCGCCTGGAAGCTTCTTGGTTACTGATGGTTTTATGCTGCCGCAGACTTTCATTGATTTGAGTACGCACATTCAGCACCGGATTTAAAGAAGTCATCGGGTCCTGGAAAACCATACTAATTGTGTTGCCCCGGATAGATCGCATTTTTCGTTCTGATTGGTTTAGGATTTCCTCGCCTTTAAAGATAATCGAACCAGCAGTAATTTTTCCCGGTGGTTCGGGAATCAGGCGCATAATTGACTGGGCAGTGACACTTTTCCCGCAGCCGGATTCACCGACAATGGCCAGGACTTCACCTGTTTCCAGCTCAAAGTTTAAACCCCTTACTGCCTCGACGATGCCGGCATAGGTTTTAAATTGCACGTGTAAATTTTTGACTGCTAGTAATTTACCCACGAGTAGTCCCTCCTATTTGCGCATCCGCGGGTCAAGAGCATCGCGCAGCCCGTCACCCAAGAAATTAAAAGCCAGCAGCGTTAGGCTGATCGCCAAAGCCGGAAAAAGCAAAAGATGCGGAAAGGATTTCAGCGAGGCCAAAGCATCTGAGCTGAGCATCCCCCAACTGGCTCGCGGCGCGGAAACACCCAGGCCGATAAAACTTAAAAAAGCTTCAGTAAATATTGCTTCTGGTATAGCCAGGGTGGCAGTAACGATAATCGGCCCCATGGCATTGGGAATCAGATGCCTGAACAGTATTTTCAACTTTGGTGCGCCAATTGTTTGGGCGGCGAGGATAAATTCCTGCTCTTTAAGGCTTAAAATCTGTCCGCGCACTATCCTGGCCATCGGCAGCCAGAACACCAGGCCAAGGGCCAGAAAGATGCTGTAAAGGCCGGCACCGCCTCCGGTTGCCGGAAAGAGCTCTCTGAAAACAACCATCAACATGATCACCCAGAGTAAAAAGGGGATACTATACATGATGTCTACAAAGCGCATCATGATATTGTCCACTCTTCCACCGAGATAACCGGCAATACCGCCAAAAAAAACACCGATAAAGAAAGTAGTTATAGCGGCAACAAATCCGACCGCGAGGGAGATACGAGCCCCGTGCATTACCCTGATTAGTTGGTCGCGCCCTAGCGAATCAGTGCCAAAAGGATGCTCCACACTGGGCCCTTCATTGCGGCGGTCAAAATCCTGGTCAGAGTAAGAATAAGCGGAAAAATAGGGCCCAAAAATAGCGAAAAGCAGCAGCAGAATAATAAACACCAAGCTAACCATGGCAACAGGGTTCGTCTTCAAACGCCGCCAGGCATCCTGCCAATAGGTAATGCTAGGCCTTACCAGTTCCTGGTGACTTGGTTTTTCTTTTAGGGGAGCGAACATTCCGGTTGAGATCTGCATCAGCTACTCCTCCTTGCCGATTAACTTGATTCGGGGATCGACCAGGGTGTAAGCAAAGTCAACCAGCATGTTCAGGCCGATCAAAATGATACTGTAGAATATGGTGAGACCAAGAATTACCGTGTAATCGCGGTTATAGATGCTGGTGACAAAGTGTTTGCCGAGGCCGGGGATGGCAAAGATATTTTCAACGATAAAACTACCGGTAAGAACGTAGGCCAAAAGTGGTCCGGCATAAGTGATAACCGGGATGATGGCATTTTTTACGGCATGAATCCAGATGATTCTCCAGCGGGGTAAACCCTTAGCCAGGGCGGTCCGCATGTAATCCTGGTTTAACACATCCAGCATGCTTGAACGGGTTAAACGGGCAATAAAAGCAGTTGGTAATCCGGCTAAAGCGATGGCAGGCATGATCATGTGCTGGGGAGTACCCCACATGGCAGAAGGCAACAGCCCCCATTTAAAAGATAAGAAATACATCAATAATGTACCAAGGATAAAACTGGGTACAGATATGCCAATCGTGCTGAAAAACATGGTTAAATAGTCAGGAATTCTTCCCTGGTAAAGTGAGGCGATGATGCCTGCTCCGGTCCCTATCAAAATAGCGACCGCAAAGGTCAGCAAACCCAATTGCAATGAAATGGGGAATCTTTCGGCAATAATACCGTTTACGGTTTGACCGCGATACTTGAAAGAGGGGCCTAAATCACCCCTGACAACATTGCTTAAGTAGTCTACATATTGCAGGTGCAGCGGTTGGTCCAGCTTGTAGCGGGCTTCGATATTAGCTTTTATTGCCGGCGGGATTGCTTTTTCACTCTGGAAAGGTCCGCCCGGTATGGAATGCATAAAAATAAAAGTGACAGTAATTACTACCCAAATGGCAAACAATGCTGATAATAATCGCCGCACCAGAAAACCGAGCATCAGGTAAGCCACCTCCACAGGTAAAAACAGAGGTATACCAAAGAGCATGACCATGTTCCCGGTATACCTCTTTTACCCTAAGTATTTACTGCTTTATTTATTTCTCGATATAAGCCTTCTTGAAGTCTATACCGCCCACAGCTATGCTTGCATAATCCTTAACATAGCTTTTCACCATCACTGGCTGGGTGTAATAGTAAATCGGACAAACCGGCATCTCAGCCATCAGGATATCTTCCAGTTGATGCATCATCTCCATCCGTTGCACTTCGTCATCAACCAACCTGACTTCAGTTATAAGCTGGTCATATTCGGCGTTGCTGAAACGTGAGTTATTGTTTCCGCCATCGGTTACCCACATATCAAGGAAGGTAAATGGATCAAGGTAATCACCGATCCAACCGGCGCGGGCAATCATGAAGTCTCCCTCGTCGCGGGTGTTCAGGTAAACGCCCCATTCCTGGTTGGTTAGAGTAACATTCTCAATGCCTAAGTTCTGCTTCCACATTTCCTGGATTGCTTCGGCAACCAGTTTGTGCATTTCAGAAGTGTTATAGAGGATCTCTACCGAAGGGAATCCTTCTCCTCCCGGATAACCTGCTTCAGCCAGTAGTTGCTGAGCCATTTCCGGATCATAGGTGATATAATCGCCGCCATTGGCGCGGAAATCACTTCCGTCAACCTCGGGTATTCCAGGGGGGACATAGGCAAAAGCCGGAAGCTGACCACCCTGGGTTACGTTGGTAACCAGTGCTTCACGGTCGATAGCCATGGTTAGTGCCTTGCGGACGTTAATGTCATCAAGAGGCGGTTTTTCTATCTGGAAAATATAATAGTAGGTTCCAAGATACGGCAGGATTTCCAGCTCGCCAGTGGTTTCAAGGCGGGGAATTTCCTGGCCGGGAACGGTATGGGTGAAGTCAATTTCTCCGGTTTCAAACATGGTCAGTTCGGTGCTTTCGTTTTCGACCATGGTGAAGACCAGGCGATCAAGAACTATGGCATCCTTGTCCCAGTAATTTTCGTTCGGGACAAATTCCATTTGTCCTTGGGCCCAGCTGACCATTTTGAAGGGGCCATTACCGACGATGGTGTCGACGCTCAGATGCCAGCCTTCAGAATCAGCTTCTACAGTCGGCCTGTGGAGCGGGTAGTAGGTCTTAAAAGCTACCAGTGACATAAAGAAAGGTGTTGGGGCCTCCAAGGTAACCTGGAGGGTTTTTTCATCCAGCGCTTCGACCATAACATCCTCAGCGCTGCCCTCACCGGTATTGTATGCTTCAGCGCCCTTAATGTAGTATAACATGTAAGCATAGTCGGCTGCTAGTTCGGGGTTTAGTGCCCGTTTCCATGAAAAGACAAAATCTTCAGCTGTAAGCGGGTCACCATTTGAGTAGACTAAGCCATCGCGAAGATTGAAGGTGTAAACCAGGCCATCGTCGCTCACATCTACTGATTCGGCCAGAGCGAGTTCAGGGACACTGTCCTTATTAAGCCTTGTTAAACCTTCATAAATTTGCAGCATGATTGTAGCTTCCGGAACACCGGTTGACAGATGGACATCCATCGTCTCCGGTTCGGTGCCAACATTGAATGTAAGCACCATTTCTTCAACTGGTTCCGTACCGTCTGCGTCACCGGTTCCGGTGTCAGTCGCGCAGCCGCTGAAAAGAAGAGCGGCAACAAACAGAACTAACAACATTACAGTTAACTTCTTCAATCATATTACCCCCTTGTTAATGTATAAAGCTTGATAACCGGTTGCTAAGACCTTGCCCAGGCAACACCTCCATTGTCAATTGTGTAAAGACTGCCAAGAGGTAATCCGGTGGAAAACAGCGCCGGAATGCCAATTATGCTTTAATATTAATTATTTGACCCTGCTTTGTAAAGGGGCTTTGCCCAGTTATTTAATTCTTAATGGATCTTTAACATTTTCATGCTGACTAATGCTAAAGGAAATTAGTGTTTTGCTTAACTGAGCAGGACAAAAGTGATTGGAGACAGAATAATGATCACTGCTGACACTATTAATTGAGATGAAAGGGACAGACATATCTAAATGAGTGAAAACTGGGTTGCACTGGTTGAAGCGGAAAACGATATTGAAGCGGAAATTATTCAGGGGATGCTGATGGAAAACGGCATTCCGGTCCGCAGGGCTGACAGCAGTCCATATACGGGAGCGCTGCGGGTAATCGGCGGTATGGCCTATGAGGTTGTTATTATGGTCCCCGATCCCTTTGTTCAAGAAGCAAAAAAGATCCTGGAAAGTTTCAGTGGAAATGCTTGAAAAAGCTTTTACCTAGGGGAGGAATGAATGATGGATTTAAAGGCGCTTAAGAAACCTTTTTTTTCAGAGAACCCAAAGCAGGAGCAGCTCTGGGTCGAAATTTTACTGGCGATTGCCGCGATTGCCGCCCTGATTTTAATTATGGCCTGGCCGCAGACCAGAAGCCTGGAGCTGATTATCGCCCTACAACAGTGGCGGAGCACGCCGGTCGAGCTATTCTTCAAGGTGCTTACCTTTATTGGAGACGATCAGTTTTTTATGATCTTTTTTGGCATTTTAATCTGGTGCGTTAGTAAAAGTCTGGGATTTTGGGGTGCCTTCATGCTTTTAGCATCGGCTACATACAGTAACCTGATCAAGGATTTAACTCTTCTGGAGCGACCGGCAATCGAAGGGGTTATTCATCCGCCTGGCAGTTACGCTTTTCCCAGCGGGCATACTCTGACAGCGGTTACCGTTTGGCCTTACCTCGCTGCGCGCCTGAGGAAGAGAGGTTACTGGATTTGGGCAGCTGCAGCGGTGATCTTGATCGGCCTTTCGCGTATGGTCCTCGGTTATCATTTCCTAGGCGATATCCTTGGTGGTTTGGCTTTTGGGATCCCTTTTTTACTGCTATTTCTTTGGCTGAGTGCTTTGATCTATGAAAATGGGTGGCTTGAAAAATTTTCAGTGCCGTTTTTGCTGGCAGCATCGATCGTTATCCCGGTCCTGTTGCTGGCATTACTTCCGGGAACCGATCCGCCAAAAGTACTCGGCTACGCTGCCGGGGCAAGTATGGGTTATATTATTGATCAAGAAAAACTCAATTTTTCTGTCAGGGCTCCGTTTTTATTGCAGGTTATTAAAGTTTTGTTAGGTTTAACAGTGCTCTTCGGTATTATCATCGGACTGAGCGGTGTACTGCCATCTGCTGTGAAACCCCTGGGTTTTATCCGGTACGCCCTCGGCGGGATTTGGGTGACGTTTGGGGCACCCCTATTGTTTGTCAAAATGGGCTTTAGCCGGGAGAAAAAAGAGATTGATCATTAATCGAGATCAATGTATGATCAGGATCGCATTAAATGTTTTTTTCGGCTATAATCTAGTCCGGTAGTTTTTCTACCATCTTTATTGTAAGTTGAAGATTAGACTCCCCGGGGGTGATGTTTGTGATCGGTGGGAAAATCGGTTTGTGGGAGATATTGCTGATTCTGGCGGTAGCCCTGATTGTATTCGGACCGGCCAAGCTGCCTGAATTAGGTCGTTCCATAGGCAATGGATTAAGAGAGTTTCGCAAAGCGACCAGCGAACTTAAAGATTCGATCACTCTTGAAGACAGTGAGAGTGAAAAGAAGGGCTAAAACCTGGTTATAATCGGCAATTATTAGCTTTTTCCTGCTATTTGTCAGTTAAACGAACCAGTAGAATATGTTACAATACTCAAGGTAGTAATTAAGTTGAATCCTGATCGAGGAGGACTATCAATGTTTGGTAAAATCGGACCATGGGAGATCATCGCAATTCTTGCGGTAATCCTTTTAATCTTCGGCTCGACTAAATTGCCCGAACTGGCAAAGGCCATTGGTAAAAGTGTGGTCGAACTGAAGGAAGGTTTAAAAAGTGGCTCTGGAACTGATGAGTCGGCCGGTCAAAATTCTGAGCCTAAAAAGTAGCGCCGGATCAGTTTGCCGGTTGAGCCTATCTGGCGACTAGCTTAAGGCGTAGTGCTTGGAATACCGGGAGGTATTCAAGATAAAGGTGAGCAAAAATAAAGACGGCACCATGCCCGTCCTGGAGCATCTTGCAGAATTGCGCCTGCGTATCTTTATATCAGCAGGCGCTTTGCTTGTTGCTGCGCTTTTCTGTTTTTCCAATATCAGCTTGATCAGGGGGCTTTTGACCCGGCCTCTGGAAGAGTTGCAGTTAATCTTTCTTTCTCCACCCGAAGCATTTGTATCAAACCTGAGATTGTCAATCATTAGTGGGTTTATTCTCGCTTTTCCGGTGATTGTCTACGAGTTGATGGCGTTTATTTTTCCCGGCTTATCAAAGAGCGAAAAAATATTTTCTGTAGCGGTTTTGGCCGGGATCATTATATTATTTATCGGCGGGGTGATTTTTGCTTATTACGTGGTTTTCCCTTTTACCCTGAAATTCTTTTTACAGTTTGCCGCAGATCAGCTGGAGCCCCGTTTTACTGTTAGTGAATATATTTCCTTTGTTTTTTCTTTTCACCTCGGATTCGGTCTTGTATTCCAGCTGCCCCTTTTTACCTGGGCGCTAGGCAAACTGGGTCTATTAACATCAGTCTTCTTAAAAAAGAACCGCAAAATTGCCTTGTTGGTGATGCTTGTTATTTCGGCAATTATCACACCACCTGATCTAGTCTCCCAGGTTGCGATGGTTTTGCCGTTATTATTGCTTTATGAGATCGGGATCATTATGGTTTTGATTAGCGAGAAAAAACGATTTAAATTAATGACTCAGTAGTTACTCGATAATCCTGGGAGGGGTAGCTTGAAAGAAACAGCCACCAATGAATCTGGTGCCACAAGAGGAGCGATTATCCTTGCCGGTGGTGACAGTAAACGCCTTGGACAACCCAAAGCACTGCTTGATTTTGACGGGGAAACAATCATTGAGAGGCTAATCGATTCCTTAACTGGCTGGTTTGATCACTTGACCCTGGTTACGGATAAACCTGAACTTTACGAAAGATTTCCGGTTAACATAACCGGTGATCTGATCAACGATCGGGTCAAAAGCCCGTTGCGCGGTATTCATGCCGGATTAAGCATGTCAGCATTACCTTATCAGTTTGTTGTGGCCTGCGATATGCCTTTCTTGAATCTTGATCTAATTAAATACATGAATAAATTTGCTCCTGACTATGACGCAGTGGTTCCCAGAATAAACTCTTATTATCAGCCATTACATGCTTTTTATAGTCGTTCATGTATCGGTTTTATTGAAGCAGAAATTGCTGCCGGCAGCTATAAAGTGATTGATTTTTACACGAAGCTAAATATCTATTACCTTAATCAAGAGGAAGTAGAAAACTTTGATCCTGGCCAGCAGTCTTTCATTAATATTAATACTTGGACGGATTATCGTGAAGCATTAATTATTTCAAAAAACTTAAGCAATAGAGGGGGAAACGAGGATGTTTAAATTGCCTGATTATATCGGTCCAATGGCCTATGGCCTGAAAATGGGGGTAATCCTTCCCGGTATGAACATCGTTGAAAAGGTTTACGAAGCTCTCGCACAAAGCCGGAAAGATGGTCTCCTGGATAACGGGGATATCGTATGTATTACAGAGTCTGTTGTCGCCCGCTCGCAGAATAACTATATTAACCTGGATCGGATTGCCCGGGAAATAACTGAAAAACTAAAACTGACTGCAAACAGTCGGATCGCAGTTGTTTTTCCAATAGCCAGCCGTAACCGGTTTTCACTGATCCTGAAAGGTATTGCCCGGGCTGTTCCTGATGGAGAGGTATTGGTACAACTTTCTTTTCCCACCGATGAGGTGGGTAATGAAATCATATCACCAGAATTTACAGCAAAGCTAAACAAGGATCTGATTATTGAAGAAGATTTGGGTGAAAAATCATTCCTGCACCCCATAACCGGTGTGGATTACATTAACCTCTACCGTGAAATAATCAGGGAAGAAGGAGCCAACCCGGTAATCATCCTATCCAATAATCCTTTGCATGGACTTGAATTTGATCTTGATGGGGTTATCGTTGCCGATATTCACAAACGTCAAAAAACTATTAAGGAAATTAGCGGGTGGTTTGAAAACTCGATTACCCTCGATCAGATCTGTAATGAAGGGGAGATTTGTTCTGAATGGGGTCTACTAGGCAGCAATATGTCTGGTGGCGAAAGATTAAAGCTGGCACCTCGTGACGGACAGCTGGTGGTTGAAGAATTGCAGCAAAAAATTAAGGATTCGCTTGGTATTCATCTTGAAGTGATGATCTATGGCGATGGTGCTTATCTTGATCCTTCAAGCGGTATTTACGAACTGGCTGATCCCAGAGCTGCATTTGCCGCTACCGCTGGTTTGAACTGCTTTCGTGAAGGTATAAAGTATAAATATCTGGCTGATCAATGTTACCACGAGGAAAAAAGAAGTGTGGC
>CAZAKI010000002.1:96113-108131 GCA_964485855.1 uncultured Syntrophomonadaceae bacterium
GAGGGGTAAAACCCCACCACCGATCAGGAAGATCAGGCACAACGCAGGGAAGTAATCACCATACTGACGGTAATAGGTCTGTCTTTGGGTCAGAGGAAGCGAAAAAATCACGGTATCCTTTGTTTGTTTGCCGGTTCGGAAAAGTTCGCGGCCTAAATAGTCAAAGGAGATGGTAATCCCGCTATTGGCTGCCTGGGTTACCCCAATTCCGGTTTCTACCGCCCTGATTGCCGCTACCTGGGCATGTTGATCTAAGCCGATCGAACTGCCGAACCAGTTGTCGTTGGTTAGAACAAAAAGATGTTCTGCCCCAGCCTGGGCAAAGAGACGGGCATGATCCCCAAAGTACGATTCGAAGCAGATTATTCCGGCCAATAAATGCTGATCTAACGAAAACAAGGTTACTTGATCGCCTGCCGTGTAACGGCCGAGCAGCAGATTCAAATTGAGCAGGTTGTTTAAGAGCTGTTCAGCAGGAAAGAATTCGACAAAGGGAACCAAACGCTGTTTATGATAGAGAGGGATATTATTTTGCCCCGGCTTGTAAAAGAGAATAGAGTTGTTGAGCTGATCATTGCGAATAGTTCTAGCACCGTACAATAGTGGTCGATCAAAAACCGATCCCGGATTTAGCAGTTGGGCATAATGAACCGGCCCATTCCGGAAATCAAGGTCAACGATCGTTTCCGGCCAAACCACCAATTCAATGTCAGGATCTTCCATCAAAGCTTCATTGGTTTGTTGCAGGTAACGTGCTGCGATTACTTCTTTATTATTGGTAAAAACTTCCTCGGCAGTACTGTTGTTTTGAATTAAGGCAACCTTGATTAGATGATCGGATCTTTCAGTTGAATGCACTGAAGGCAGCAGCAGCCCCGTTCCTATGAATAATAACAGGAGCAGCACGGCATAAAGAGTTTCCCTTAACTGTGTTTTCTTTCGATAGTAGAAGGCCATTATTAACTGAAAAGAGATCATCATAAAAGGCAAACCCCAGTAGCCGTAAACAGATACCACACTGAGCAGCGCAGGATATTGCCACTGGGTGTAGCCTAGATAACCGACAGTATAGCCCATGAAGCCCATTGAGCGAGTATACTCAGTAATAACCCACAATGCAGGGATAGCAAAAACAGCAAATAATGGTTTGCCATGCCTGGTGATCATGCTGCTTAGCAGGCCGAAAAGACCATAAAATAGGCTTAGATAAAGAATTAAGGCAATCATGGCTGCACTGCCAAGGGCAGTATCGAGATAAGGGATCAGCACATTTACAAGGTAAAGATTGGTATATAGCAGCACGGGAACGGCAAAAATAATCCCGGCGATAAAAGCTTTGCCCGGTTTAAGACCGGCTAGTGAAACGAAGAACGGAATCAAGGCGAGCCAGGCAATAAACCCAAGCTCTAGGGGGGGGAATGCCGCAATCAGTAGGATCCCGGATAACAAAGCTGCCGGCAGTAAGTGGTTTTTCCAGCGATTGCCCCGATAATTTATCAGCTTGCTCATCTAGTTTTTTGCTCCCTCTGAGTCTTAACATTCAATTTATCATAAACTGTAGTCGCTGAAAACTTCAAGGGCTGCGGCCTTCTTGACCACCAGGATTCTGAGTGATATAAATAGAATTAACAGATAATTAAACTGTTTAACATTTTACTGGTAAAAATAGATCGATTGGAGAGACTCACGATCAGCGAAAACAACTTAATTGAGTATATCAAGGATTTGGACCAGGTTTTCAGTCGTTTGATCTATCGGGTCAGGGTTTTGCATAATCGATATACTGTCGATGAAATAACAGATACTCAATTTATCGTACTACGCTCTCTGCGTAAGGGGCCCTGTAATACTTCCTTTTTAGCCCGGATGCTGGGAGTGACCCTGAGCGCAGTTACTGCTTTGATTAATCGTTTGCACCACATGGGGCTGGTCACCAGGGAAAGGCATGAAAAAGATCGTCGCCAGGTTTGGATTACGATTACACCAAAAGGTTTAAAATTGCTCTGTGCAGTTGAAGAGAAAAGAAACTTACTGCTGGCCCTTTACCTGGCACAGGTTCCCCGGGAAGAGCGAGAACAACTGCTTAGCCTGCTGCAAAAAGCGGTCAGGCTTTTTGAACGCGAAGACATTTCTGGCGAAGACAATCTAACTGTCTAAAATTACAGGACAAGACAAGAAAAGAGAAGAGCTCTGTTGGAGCCCCTCTCTTGTTAGACAACGCCACTATTAGCTGTTAATTTCTGTTTTTTGCGCCTGTTTTTCCCGCGTGGCTTTCTTTTTTGCTGATATTTTTCTCGACAACAACCAGATCAGGTAGCCAACAATCGCCAGTAAAACAAAGAGCGGTAACAGTGCAACCAAGGCGATTAACACTGAAGAGATTCCCCGTAAGACGATATTGAATCCTCCGATGAAGGCTTCCCGCAATCTCTCTCCGATCCGATCAAAGGCACCGGGAGTGATGGTTTGAGTCGGAACAATCTCTTCTTTCAGGGTCAGGTCGATTGTCGAGTAGGCAACCTGGTCACTTAAGTAACGAAACTGGGCAGTCATAGATTCGATTTCTCCCCGAACACGGTAGAGTTCACGTTCAACTTCAAGAACTTCTTCTACCGTCGTGGCCATTTCCAGGATCTCCACCAGGCGGGCTTCCTGAGCTTTCTGGTTATTAAGGCGGGACTCAAGATCGACATACTCCATGGTGACATCATCTTGTCCGGTTTGAATATTGGCTGCTTTGCCGAATGTTTCCAGCTGTAACATCACGGCATCGAAGCGTTCCTGTGGAACCCGCAGGGTCAGGTAAGCGCCATAGATCCCTTCTTTAATTTCATAAACGTTGGAATAGCTGATGACTCCTTCCACTGAATTTACTAATTCCCGGATTGTTTTAATTGTTTCCCTGGTATCCTGAACGGTAAGTTCAAGAGAGCCATTGCGAATAATAAAGCGAACAGCGCTTTGCCCTGCCCCGCCGTTTACTGCAGTTTTTAACTCGGGAGAGCCGTATTCTGCTTCACGCATCTCTGAATCAGCATCAGGGGCGTAACTTTCTTCGTAGGCAATATCATAAGATGCTTCCTCAGGCATCATGCTGCCGCTTGATCCGCAGGAGCTAAGCAGTAGGCCGGTTAAACAGAGAATCAATCCAAAAGCAAGGCTCGTAATAAATTTTTTGTTTAACATCTTTGTCCCCCTCCTTTTTATCTACTGACAAGCCAACAAGATTTATGGTTCCGTACAGCCGGCATCTTTTAAACTACTCGGTGCCCCAGTCCGATGGCGATATCATTGCGATGCAAAAGGCCAATGCCGAAAAAAATGGCTACCGCGATATGGGTTTCACCCCGGGCGATGCCCACCTTTCCGCCTACATTCAGGCCAAGTGCTTTTGGCATGATCTGGACCAGGGCTTCGCGAGTTGCCCCGGCGATTGCTCCGTCCGAGTGGCTGGAGTCGTCAATGATTTTTTCTCGCTTGGAGGCAACAACCGCCCTTTCAACAACTTTTTGCAGAGAACTTAGAAATTCACCGCCGTAATCGACTGCCAGCGATTGGATGCCCTTTTCGAGGTGTTCCTGCTTCATTTCGATTTCATCTTCCCTGGTTAAGGTCATGGCAATGCTTATTGCCGCCCGGGCGACATCCCGGCTCTCCATGTGATCATCTCCTGTTAAACGGTATTACTTGTATTATCAGCCCTAAAGGTTTAAAGAGCAAGCGTATTTTTAATTGTCAACCATCACCTATGTCCGAAATGATCGTTATGTTATAATCACTGTGGAGGTACTCACAATGAAAGAAAATTTTTGCAGTACCTGTGGGCAGGAATTCAAGCCAAATGATCTGTCAATCCGCTGCAGGCTATGTATGCGTAACTATCATGCCAGGTGCTGGGAAAAAACAGGTGGTTGCACCACCTGGGGGTGCCCCGGAAAACCGGAATTAGGCAGTAATCCCGAAGAACCTGCTTATAAGCGCTGTCCTTATTGTGGTGAAGAAATAATCAGTTTTGCAGTAAAATGCCGCTATTGCCGATCGTTACTTGATTCCGATCCGGTGGTGACTGAAGAAAGCCATTATCAAATTGGCAGCTCAGACAGCCAGGTATTTCGTAAAGATCCCGTTTTGACCAGTTTAATAAATTTGATTTTTCCCGGTGCCGGTTATATGTATATCGGGCAATTTAGCAAAGGCTTATTCTGGTTCTTAGTGGCCGTTGCTGCCTGGTTTTTTACCCGTGGGCTCGGACTGATTGCAGTTTATTTATGGGTTATGTACGACTCTGCCCGAGAGGCCATCCAGGTTAACCGGGCAGTTAATCTGAACCGGCAAAAAATACAGCGAAATTAAGGCCTGATCATTGTTAGATCATGGATGACAGCTAATTTCTGCCATTCAAGCGCAGCAATATTAAGACTCAAAGATGTTTAAATATTATATTTATATTAAATATTATGTTATTGATGCAGGAATTTTGAACCCTGTGTTGAATCGTAGCTGGTAAGTTGATCGAAAACCTAACCTCCTACTACTTTATTACAGGGTTAATACCCTGTAATTTTTTGTCTCGGTTAAAAGAAGCTAACCGTCTAGTGGAAAAAATAGGAAAAGTTAAGTTCAGCTTGCAAAATAAATTTTTATGTGATATAGTCTATGCTGGTATTGAAAAGTAGGTAGAGAACTGAAAAGAACTAAGCCCTCCGGCATAGGATGCAGGCAAAGTACTTAAGTTTAATCCGCTTTTCATCCTAATTTCATTTTATTTAAAGGAGATTTATGCATGCAAGGTAAGGTAAAATGGTTTAATCCGGACAAGGGCTATGGTTTTATTGAAAGCGAAGAAGGCGTTGACGTATTCGTCCACTTTTCCGCTATCCAGGTCGAAGGGTTCAAAACCCTCGAAGAAGGACAGAGTGTAGAATTTGAAACTGTGGAAGGCGATCGCGGCAAACAGGCAGCGAACGTAGTTCCTCTCTAAACCGAAAACCAGTTAAAAATTAAGGGGGGTTATCTTAATGATAACCCCTTTTTTTGATCTAATTTGTTCTCTGATAAAAATTAATTCAGGTCTGATTTTCTACATTCAGGGCAGATTCCATAAAAATCAAGGCGGTGTTTTTCAGTTTTATAAGAAGTGTTGTCATTAACCAGCTGATTTAACTCTGGCATTTCCTGCAGGGGCAAATCGCTTACTGATCCACATTCCTGGCAGATAAAGTGGTAATGGTTACTGGTGTTACCATCAAAGCGATCAAAACTACTTCCAGATTCGATTTTCTGGATCAGATTTTGATCCAACAGGATATTGATATTCCGATAGACTGTGCCCATGCTAAGATTGTTAAATTCCTTTTTTAATTCATCATAGACCCAGCTTGCGGTTGGATGATTGTCTGTGTGGCGGAGTAGGTTTAAAATTCGCTCTCTCTGCCGGCTTCGCTTGTACTTGTGTTTTATCATTATTTACAAGTTCCTTTTCAATTATCGTTACAAGAATCATAACTGTTAAAAAACCCAAGGTCAAGTTTATTGTTTATTCTATCAATCAAACAAGAGCCGGTTCAGCTTGGGTCTAAGCTAAAACCAGGCTGTGAAGAGTATCCCCAGGATTGTCCCACTAAAAATGCCGAAAATTGAAAGATGAGCTCCGGCGCTTTCATACGCATCAGGAATCAGTTCATCGCAGACAATATAGAGCATGGCACCGGCGGCAAAACCGAGGGATAAGCCAAGGACATAAACAGAAATGCTGCCGATCAAGGCGCCAATCAGGGCTCCAAGTCCCATGGGCGCTCCGGACAAAGCGGTGATCGAAAGGACTTTTAAATAACTAAATCCTCCCTGTTTCAGGGGGGCAGCGACAGCCATTCCTTCAGGGATATTATGGAGTCCGATTAATATGGCAAGGGATAAACCCAACTCCTGGGAACCGACAAAGCCGGTCCCGATGGCCAGTCCTTCCGGAAAGTTATGCAAGCCGATTCCCAGGGCCAGTAAAGTCCCTTTTTTTAGATAGCTGCTGAAAGGAGTTTCTTCAGCAGTTATTGTGTGGTGGTGTGGTAAGTAATGGTCAAGCAGGTAAAAAATGATCATTCCCAAAGCCAGGCCTGCGATGGTCGCCCAGTGTCCGCTGTAAAACATCGATTCGTCAATCAGTTCAATGAAAATAATAGACAGCATAACTCCGGCGGCAAAAGCAAGAATAGTTCCGGTAAAACGCAGGGTAGGTTTCTTGACAAAAATAGATAATAATCCACCTGCCCCGGTGCCAACCACGCCGGACAGTAAGCCGAGTATCGTCACTTCTAACCAGTTCATAACCGCATCATTCCCGTTTATAGTATCGTTGTTAAGATTGATTGAGTGATTTAAAGAAATCCCCATCAAGAGGGGATTTCTTTAAATCTGAACTTTGTGATCTGAGCACACCCGGTAACTAGCCAAGGGTTAGTTGCTCGGCGTTATCCCAGAGGCCGTGAATGTTGCAGTAGCTTAAAGCAACAAGTTCACCGGGTTTTTCAACTGTAACAGTGGCTGAAACATTAGGTTCACATTTTGCGTTTCCGGCATTTGCGCCTTCAACCGACTCTCCATGGGCATCAAATTGAAAAGTGCCCAGGTGAACAATAAATTTTTCTCCTTCTGGTTTAAAATAAAGTTGAATGTAGCGTATATGGTGCTCTGTGGTATGGGGATGAGGTATTTCGGCCCCGACACTTAGCTTGACCTGAAACGGTTCGCCTTTTTTTACCGGACCTCTGACTTCAATTACCGGAACGTGTTTCTCTGCTTTCCAATCTGCCGATTGGATATGATTGCCCAATGCACTCATCGATAAACCTCCTTTAATGTTTTCTATTAACCTATTCGTCATCAATCGAAAACATCCTTTTTTTGCCGAAGATTATTCAGGTAAATCATAATAGTTACTGCCTAATCCAGTGTTATAATAAAACTAAAAAAGCAGGAGGATTTTATATGCTGATCAAATGTGCGAGATGCGGTTCAGAAGTAGCGAGAGAAGATCTCTACCATCACCGGAACCAAGAGCTCTGCGAGGACTGTTATATGGGAGCATTGCAGGCGCCAAAGACTTGCGATGTCGCTGCCGTTCAGCATGCAGTCAAACACCGCCAGGCTTCAGGCCAAAGCGGAACAGAAGGTTTGCTTGATATCCAGAAAAATATTTACGAGCTGATCAAACGCAAGGGTCGCGCCAGCCGCGCTGAAGTAATGGAGGAACTCGGTCTTCCTGAGTGGGAACTTGACAAGCAGATTGCAGTGCTCCGACATTGTGAATTAGTTAAAGGACGCAAAGATCAGGACGGTATTTTTCTGGTATTGTTTGACCATTAAACTGCAACTAGGAAATCTTGGTTCACTTTTTTTATTTTTCCGCCTCCCTTGTTTTAATCAGTTTCTTTGAGCTTGAGCTTAAGGGGATAATGGCGACTAAAATTACTATCCCAACTGCCAGAAATGCGCTGCCTAAACCGGGCCCCTGGGCGGCCAGACCAAAAGCAAGGGCACCGAAGGCAAAAAAGATATCGATTGTATTTTCCTGGATGCTGACAGTTGTCGCTCTTAACCCGGGTTTAGCCAGATCAAGCAGCCAGGCGGCAAAAACCAGGGAACTGCCCTGGGTGCCAATTCCTAAAATTATCGCACAGATGATTACCAGTAAAGGGATGCTTGGAGCAAAGGTAAAAAGGATCGTCCCGGTTCCCAGGACAGCCATCAGCGCCCAGGCAATAGAGGAACGTTCAATCCGGTCTGATAGTGCTCCCGCGGAAAGTGATCCGACTATACCAGCGGCGCCAAAGATCATGAAGAAATGAGCTGCTGTAGCTCCCCCGGCATTCTCCCCAATATGCAGGGCGGTAAATGAAATAACAGCGCTGTAGATCGTTGATAGTAATGCAATGCCAATAATAACAGGATAAAGGGCTTTATCGCGTAGCGCTTCGGAAAAATTCCTCAAACTGCTAATCTTAGCTTTCAGGGTAACACTCCTGGGACCAGGTTTTACTGCTGCCAGTAAAAAGAGCGAGAAGGCTCCCATCATTGCGCTTACAGCAAACCAGCTGTTATAACCGGAGTTTTCAATCAGGAAGATGGCTGTAGCCGGTCCGGCAAACAAGCCGAGATTGAAAAAGATCCTTAAGCTGCCCAGGTAAGTGCCCAGGCGTTTGATCGGCGCCATTTCGGCAACCATAGTTGAGATGCCTGGTAAAAAAACGGCTAAACCCAAGGACTGGTAAATGCGGGCAATTAGTAATAACCAATATGTTGAACCGAGCATCACAATCAAGGGGGTGGTGGCGAAAGTAAAAGCGCCGAAAAGCATCAGTGGCTTAGATCCTTTTTGATCCATGATTGGCCCGAGGATCATCCTGAACAATACTGCAGCCAGGGCGAATATGGTATTCTGCAGCCCTGATTGAAAAGGAGTGCTGCCGATTGACAGGCTGTAAGCGGGAAAAGTAGCGATGGCGGCAAACAGATTAGCCATGAAGAAGAAGACCGAACCATAGAAATAAGCCCAGTTTTTCCAGCTGCTTTCTTCTGCCATCTTCGCTTTACTATTCATCTTACTGCCTCCCTGGTGAGAAAAGAATTTGATTACCTGCATGATTTAGGTTTAAGACTGTCAGCCAGTTTTTTACCCACCGTTGCGGCTACATCCGCAGCCACGTAGTGATCGGCTGCGGCGTCAAAGAGAATAGTGGCCCAGGCTTTACTTACTCCCCGCGGTAGGCGGTAACAGAGGCAGAGCGGCAGGCGCGGCAAAATACGCCACTCGAATGCCAAATCGCCTAATCCTCTCAGTTCCCAACCGCCGGAAGAGAGGCACATTTTACGTAAGCCATCCACATCGGCTTCCCAGGCAGCGGCCAACGGATCACCACAGTAGCCCTGAAAGGCTTGCTGGTAAAATAAACCACCGATTTCACTTAAATTGACCCATCTTCCGGACAGGGGATGACCGTCAGCCCGCTCCAGGTAATGCAGCCAGAGTGCCTCGTTCTGGAGCGTTAATGCCTTGCCTTCATCGTCGAAGATGTTAAGATCCGGCCAGAATATCCGGCAATTCATGGAAAATAAATCTCCATTAAAAACCAGCTTGCCATCTTTTTTTTCCGAGAACGCTAATGCGGCATGAGCAGCAACCGAATAAGGATTTTTTTTCAAAATGGCCTTACGATACTCATTGCATCGGTTTATTAAGGACAATTCCCGCTGATTATCGTTCAGGGCAGGGTCAAGGCAGTACTTGCCAGCTTGCCGTTTTGCTTCATTAGACATGGGATCACCTGAATAAAATTGACTGCGGACATTATACCGGCTTCCTGGAAAGATAGTCAACGTTTTAGGGTTAATAGATCTTCTTTCTTAAGCAGGAACAGCTAGCACAACAGAGAATTAAATAGTTCATACTTTCTTTAACTACCAGTTTATTAATGGTATTTTCGTATTTTGCGTTTTTAAGACACCCAGATCAGAATGAAGAAGGCGATGACCTGAATGCAGATTGGTATAGTCGGCTATGGAAGAATGGGTAAGATGATTAGGCAGAAAGCCCTGGAAAAGGGGCATCAGGTTACTGCTGTAGTTGATCCTTCCAGTGATGCCCAAGAGGTTACAGCACGCGGCATCAGCCCGGCAATCCTGCCGCTTGATGTGGTCATCGATTTTACCTACCCGGAAACACTTGTTGAGAATGTTAAACTATACGGAGAGCTTAAAGTACCGGCAGTAATCGGGACAACCGGTTGGTACGATCGGTTAAGCGAGGTGGCCATGATCGTTAAACAGGCGGGAACCGGACTTATCTGGTCCGGGAATTTTTCGCTGGGCGTAAACATCTATTTTCAGTTGATTAAAGTGGCGGCATCCCTGATGGACCGCTTTGAGCACTATGATGTTATGGTTAATGAAACGCATCACCGCAATAAGCTAGATTGCCCTTCGGGTACAGCGGAGATGATTGGAGTGATTTTATTGGATGCTTTGAGTCGAAAAAATAGAATTGTGACCGGTAACCCGGAAAAAGCTTTAAGTGAAGATGATCTCCATATTTCATCGATCCGCGGAGGCGCGATCCCCGGTATTCACCGGGTAGTTTTCGACAGTGAAGTTGATACGATCTCCATAGAGCATTCGGTGCGCAACCGTTCCGGTTTTGCTGAAGGTGCTTTGCTGGCTGCCGAATGGATTATTAATAAAAAAGGCCTGTACAACATCGACGATCTGATGCAGGCTGTAATTGGGGGAGATTAGCATGAAAACCATAAACGAAATTTTTAGGGGCGTGCATACGGCCCTAATCACTCCGTTTACATCAACCGGGGCCGTGGATATTGGAGCCTTTAAGCGGCTGGTTGAGTTTCAGATTGAATCCGGTATTGATGGGCTGGTGCCCTGTGGCACAACCGGTGAGAGTTCAACCCTTTCGCATGATGAGCACGACCGGGTGATCGCCCTTACCGTCGAGTATGCCGCCGGGAGGGTGCCGGTAATTGCCGGAACGGGCAGTAATGCTACGATCGAAGCGATTCAGTTGTCGCAGCATGCCGAGCAGTCGGGGGTTGATGCCGTTTTACTGGTTAATCCGTATTACGTTAAACCGACTCAAAAAGGCCTATACCTGCACTTTACGGCAGTCGCCGAATCGGTATCAATCCCCTGCATTGTTTACAACATAGAGGGACGAACCGGGGTTAACTTAGAAAATGAAACACTTCTGCGCCTGATGAACGAGAACCCCAATATTGTCGGGGTTAAAGAAGCCTCCGGCAGCCTGGATCAAATGAAAAACCTGCTTGGTTTGCGCCGGGAGCAGTTTGTGGTGCTTTGCGGCGATGATAACATGACCGTGGATTTAATCGAGGCCGGTGGTAATGGCGTAGTTTCAGTGGCGGCAAACCTGATCCCCCACCAGATGAAAGCGATGGTTCACAGCGCACTTGATGGTAACCTGATCAAAGCAAGGGAGATTGAAGCGCAGCTGATGCCTTTTTTCAAAGCCTGCTTTGTTGAAACCAACCCGATTCCAATTAAAACAGCAATGGCGATGAAAAAGTGGTGCAAAGAAGAATTTCGCCTGCCGATGTGCTCGCTCTCTAAGGACGAACACTACGCAGTAATCCGCCAGGCGATGGAGGCACTTGATATCCAGGAAGCCGGTATCCGCAAAGTAAATATCTAAGGAGTTTTTGGGCCAATGGCTAAAATTAATGCTCATTACAGGAAACTTAGCGCCGGGTACCTTTTCCCGGAAATCAGCCGCCGGGTTGCCGCCTTTCAAACAGAAAACCCTCAAGCAAAAATTTACCGCCTGGGGATCGGCAACACTACCGAACCACTACCGCCTGCGGTGATTGACGGATTAACAGATGGCGTAGAAAGGCTTGCTTCTCCTGAAACTTACAGCGGTTACGGTGATGAACAGGGCGAGCTTGAATTACGCGAAGCGCTGGCCGCGCTTTACCGGCAGCGGGGTGTAACACTTGAACCCGCTGAGCTATTCATCAGCGACGGCGCCAAACCCGATTCCGGCAATATCCAGTCGATCTTTGGCGCTGATAACCTGGTTGCCTTTCAGGATCCGGCCTACCCGGTTTATGTCGATTCAAACGTCATTGCCGGCCGCTCGGGCAGCTACAACAGCGCCAGTGGCTCTTACGAAGGCTTTGTTTATATGCGGTGTACTGAGGAGAATGGTTTTATCCCCGAACCGCCGGCCGAAAAGACAGACCTGGTTTATCTCTGCAGTCCCAACAACCCGACCGGTGCTGTGGCCAGCCATCAGCAGCTAAAAAAGTTTGTCGACTATGCCCGTAAAAACCGGGCGGTGATCATTTTCGATGCCGCTTATGCCGAATTTATCACCGATCCTCAACTGCCCCGCTCGATCTACGAAGTAGAAGGGGCTTTTGAGTGTGCGATCGAAATCAACAGTTTTTCAAAATCGGCCGGTTTCACCGGGGTCAGGCTCGGCTGGGCGATTGTTCC
>CAZAKI010000002.1:108231-117510 GCA_964485855.1 uncultured Syntrophomonadaceae bacterium
GTTTTTCAAAATCGGCCGGTTTCACCGGGGTCAGGCTCGGCTGGGCGATTGTTCCGAAAGCCTTAGGTGTTGAAGACAGCGAGCCGGGCGAACTGAACCGGCTATGGCTGCGCCGTCAGACGACCGTTTTTAACGGTGCCTCGAATATTGCCCAGCGTGGAGGGCTTGCAGTGCTTTCACCTGAAGGGCGGAAGCAGTGCAAAGCGGTGATTAACTATTACATGGAAAATGCGCGCCTGATCCGTGAAGGTTTGCAGCAGATCGGGTTAACCATCTACGGCGGTGTCAATGCCCCGTATCTTTGGTTGAAAACACCGGGCAGCCTATCCTCATGGGAGTTTTTTGATCAATTGCTGAACGAAACGCAGGTAGTAGGCACCCCGGGCTCGGGCTTCGGCCCGGCCGGCGAAGGCTATTTTCGCCTCAGCGCCTTTGGCCACCGCGCCGATATCGAGGCCGCCGTAGCGCAAATCATCGCCAACTTGCACTTGAGTAATTAAACAATACCATCTTACCTTACTGAAAGAAGAAGCTCTTAATTCTCTTTTTCTTGTGGTAGAGCGAGGCCATCACTTCCTATCGATAGAAGGTAAGCAAGCTTTAACTCCCTCTCCCTATGGAAGGAGCAGCTTTTAACTCCCTCTCCTCTTGGGGGAACACCTCTTAACCTTCTCTGGAATGAGATGTGGAGGTTAAAAAGATTTTATCTTTATTCCAACCTCCAACCTCTCACTTCTCACTTCTAATTTGGGAGGGTCGGGGTGAGGGGAGCAATAAATCATTGGAGGCGGCACAAATGACAGAAAAAAAGATCCCTCTAACTAAGGCGCAGTTGGAAAAAATCGCTGAAGAGTATCCTACCCCTTTTCATCTTTATGACGAAAAAGCAATCCGCGAAAATGCCCGTCAATTCTATCAAGCTTTTTCCTGGATAGAAGACTTTAAAAACCACTACGCCGTTAAAGCCTGCCCGAACCCGACGATCCTTTCCATTTTGCTGGAAGAAAAGATGGGCGTGGACTGTAGTTCACTGCCTGAATTGATCCTGGCGGAAAAAGTTGGCTTCCGGGGTGAAGATATTGTTCTCACCTCTAACGATACCCCGGCAGAAGAATTGATCGAAGCAAAACGTTTAGGTGCGGTGATCAATCTAGACGACATCAGTCACATCGACCTTCTGGAAAAAAATGTTGGTATCCCTGAGCTGATCTCTTTTCGCTACAATCCCGGGGATGCACGCACCGGAAATGTTCTGATCGGCCTTCCCCATGAAGCCAAGTACGGGATTACCAGAGACCAGGTGATCGAAGCCTACCGGATTATGAAGGCGAAAGGGGTAAAGCGGTTTGGTTTGCATACTATGGTGGCTTCTAACGAGCTTGAAAATAGCTACTTTGTTGAAACAGCGAGGATGCTCTTCGAGCTGGCCGTTAAGATTAAAGAAGAGAGCAAGGTTGAAATTGAGCTGATCAATATGGGCGGTGGTATCGGGATTCCCTACCGGCCAGAAGAAAAACCGGTAGATCTTAACTCTATCTCGACCGGAATGAAAGAACTCTACGATCAGCTGATTGTTCCGGCCGGACTTCACCCCCTGCGGATTGTATTTGAATGCGGTCGCCTGGTGACCGGGCCTTACGGTTACCTGGTCAGCAGGGTGCGCCAGGTGGCAAATAAATATAAGCGCTATGTCGGTCTCGACTCCTGCATGGCCAATTTGATGCGACCTGGAATTTACGGGGCCTACCATCATATTACTGTTCCCGGAAAAGAAAATTCACCGGTTGATCAAATCTATGATGTTACCGGTTCGCTCTGTGAAAATAGCGATAAATTTGCCATTGATCGCCGGCTGCCGGTCATTGAACCGGGAGATTTGCTGGTGATTCATGATGCGGGAGCGCACGGATACTCCATGGGGTTCAACTATAACGCCAAGCTGCGCTCGGCCGAGCTGCTGTTGCGCGAAAATGGCAAAGTCCAGCTTATCCGCCGGGCGGAAACAATTGATGATTATTTTGCCACGCTGCGCTTTTCCGGGGCACCGGTTGAGGTTTAAAGTGAGCGAAAGCGGTTTTTAGGTTATAATGTTATTAATGATTTAAACAATAGGAGTGATGATTTATGGTTCGCAGCGATATCAGAGCCTATCTTAACATCGGTTCATTGGTTTTAGTCCTGCTTTTTAACTTCTTATCAAATGCGATACCCTTTAACGGTCTAACCCAAGGTGATCTTTCCGAGCTTTACCCGGTGCTGATTACCCCTGCCCCCTATGTATTTTCAATCTGGGGTTTAATCTACCTGGGCCTGATTGCTTTTATCATCTACCAGGCCATTCCGGCTTTCCGTGAAAATCCTTTGGTAAAAGCAGTCGGTATATTTTTTGCTGTCAATGCCCTGTTTAATATTCTCTGGCTTTTTGCCTGGCACTATCAGCTAGTAGGCTGGTCAATGATCATCATGTTGCTGCTGCTGGCTTCGCTGGTGGTTATTTATTTACGGATTGGGGCAGTAACTGCCGAGAAAACAATCTACGACCGGATTATCGTCAAGTACCCTTTTAGCCTTTATATCGGCTGGGTCACAGCAGCGACGATCGTTAACTTTAACGTGCTGCTTTACAGTATCGGCTGGCTAGGGACCGGTACCGGCGGGGTGGTTTTTACGATCCTGATGATTATCATTGCAGCCCTGGTTGCACTGGTAGTCTTTTATTTCCGGCAAGATTATATCTATGCAGCTGTCTTTGTCTGGGCTTTAGTCGGCATCGGAGTCAGGCATGCCTCCGGTCCGGTTATTCTAACTATTTTTGCCTGGTTGGCTGCCGCGGCCATTCTCTTCTTTCTTGGGTGGATAGTGGCCCGCCAGAAAAATCAGTCGATCAGACTATAGCTTCATCAAGAAGGGAGCAGTACGATTAATCTACTGCTCCCTCTTCAGCAAAATTCACTTGATCGTTTCTGCCGGACTACTTTTTAAAGAAACTGCCAAGGACGCTGCCGATCATATTAGTCAGGTCTAGTTTATTTTCCTGCTTTTTCTGGTTGCCCAGAGCGCCTAAGACCAACGGGGCCAACTGGGTCAGTAGATCTAAGACCTGATTGTTTCCCACGCCGGCTTTTTGGGCCAGGTTGGTTTGCACGGTCTCTTTTTGCTGGCCAAAAATATGTTGCAGCATTTTTGCCCCATCATTGGTGTCAACGTTTTTCAAAAATCCTAAAATATCGTCAACCTGATCATCTTTGTGGTCTTCCAAAGCTTTATCGAGCGCTTTTGCTCCATCAGGATTGGCTGCATTCTGTTGTAGCGCTCCGAGTAAAGCCGGCAGAGCTTCCTGTGCCACCTGTTGGGTTTTTTCCCGATCGACGCCAACACTGCTTCCCAGTTGTTCTAGGACCTTCGGGTCACTTAACTGTTTGGTCAGTAAACTGACTAAATCCATTAATAACGCCTCCTAATTATTATAATATTCTAATCCATTTTAACACGTTAAAATGCACTTGCCGTATTTTTGCCAGAAAAAATTTTAGCAAAGCCTAGAACTATTTTCATTCTTAGCAATAAAGATGGCCCCTGGTCAGTGGCAAATCGTCGCATAGTCCGCGGCTAAAAAGGAGTTGATGAACATCAAGGCCGCTGCTGATAAAGGAGGCGCTGCAGCCAACCAGGTAAAGGCGCCACATTCTTACAAAATGTTCACCATATTTTTCTCTAACCTGATCGGCAACTTTTTCGAAATTGTCTGCCCAGCAGGCTGTTGTCATCGCATAGTGCAGCCGAAGACTCTCTGCGTCGATCAGGTGAAATGAGTACTTGGGCAGGGTCCAGATAATCTCGCGCAGCGAAGGAACATAGCCCCAGGGGATTACATGTCTTTTAAGCCAGGGGTTTAGCGGTCCTTCCAGGGGCCGGTTGATCGTATGCATTAGGGACAGGCCTCCGGGGCGAAGCATTTTTTTCAGGCAATTGAAATACCATTCGATATTCTCCCGGCCTACATATTTAAACTTTCCGATGCTGACAATTTTATCAAAGGTCTGTCCTTCAACTGCAAGATCGCGGTAATCAGCAACCCGGACGTCAACCTTGCCAACCAGGTTCTCTTCTTCAATCCGCCTGCGGGTGTCATCTGCCTGTTGTTCGCTTAAGGTGATGCCAAGCGCTTTAACCCCGTAATCTTTGGCTGCTCTGATCACCAGATAGCCCCAGTCGCTGCCGATGTCAAGCAGAGTTTCTCCAGCTTTCAGCTGCAGTTTGCGCAGGATATAGTCAATTTTTTGCTGTTGGGCAACCTCCAGTGAATCTGCGGGGGTTATGAAATAAGCGCAGGAGAAGGCCAAGGATTTGTCCAGCCAGAGTTTATAAAACTCGTTTTCAGGTTGGTACTCATGGCTGGCAATTTCAGGCGGGGTATCATCCGGTTCTGACCGGCGGCCTTTGATCAGTCTCTGAAACAAGTTCTGCCCGCTGTTGTCGCTTCTGAAAAGTTCTTCATTGCGAATCAAAAGATTTAGTAAAGCTTTGAAGTCACCCTCGACATCGACTATTTGATTCAGGTAGGCTTCACCAAAACTTGTTTCCGGAGTGCTGAACATCTCACGGATGTCCGGCTGTTCATTAAAAATTATCTTGAAAAGCGCTTCGCTTTCCCCGGAACAGCCGAACAATTCGGTCTCATTATTCCAGTAGGTCACAGCAAAGGGAGCGCCTCTCATGCTACGAAAAACTGCCCTCAGTAGTTCCTTTTGCACCTCGCAACCCCCTTTTTTATTTCCCTTGCTAATCAAGCCGCTTTTTGCAGCATGGTAGCTGTTTATATTATGAAGCAATTCTTTAAATATTTCAACTATATGCCGACCTGTTTGTAAGAAGAATGGCAGCTCTACTTAAAGTGGTTCCTCCCCATTCATTCCGACCGACAAATATCTTTCAGTTTCAACTTGTACAATTTAATCTGAGTAAGAAAATCTTGGCTCTCACTAAAGTCAAGTATTCGAGCGATGCTCTTTTAAGTAATAGTTTTCAAAATTGTGCCAATAAAAAGGAAAAACAATGCTACCGATAGAATATAACCCATAAATCTGCTCTGTGATGATAAAGCTAACAACTCATACCGGTTAAGAAGCTAGAAATAAGAGGGATTATAGAGCGGATAGCAGGTGAAATAATTAACTGCTTTCAACTTAAAAGAGAAGGAGAATAAAATTATGAAACAATATAAATTTTGCCAAAGCTGTGGCTTCCCGCTAAAAAAAGACAAAAACGGAGGTGGCACAGAAAAAGATGGTTCTATAAGTAAGAAATACTGCTCTATGTGCTACAAGGATGGAAATTTTTTAAGCCCTCCGGAAATAAATACTGCTCAGAAAATGCAAGAATTTTGTATTAAAGAAATGAAAAAAGATGGAATGAATGGTTTTTTTGCATGGCTCGCCACTCGTGGAATTCCAAAACTTGAGAGATGGAACAATAAATTCTAAGGCATTATTTGAAAGGAAATTATTATGGCAAGCATCATCAAGGAATTACTTGCTTCGGATTATAAACATAAGGAAAAAGTTGCCTTGATCACCAGGAAAGTGGGAAACGATCAAGAACTTCTCGCTCAATTATTTGAACTTTTACAAACTGGAACTGATGTTGAAAAAGGAACGGCTGCAGAAGTAATGAAATTTGTCTCTAAGCAAAACCCCGAATTCATGCTTCCTTATATTGATGTTTTGATTGAATATATTGATTATAAAGCTCCCAGGGTAAAATGGGGTTGTCCTGAATCGCTTGGAAATATTGCAAAAAAATATCCTGAAAAAGTAGAGAAGGCAATCCCAAAGCTTTTTGAAAACCTACAGGATAAAAGCACGGTTGTCCGCTGGTGTGCTGCTTTTGCGCTTACAGAAATCGCAAAATATAATTCTCAAAAGCAAAAGGAGTTGGTAGATAAATTTCAAAACTTGATAAAAGCTGAGCAGAATAATGGAGTTAAGAATGTGTATTTAAAAGCTCTTAAGGAGATTGAAAAACAATAATTAGATCATTTAAACAAAATAAATCTAGATTATAGGTGATATATTTGAAGGGTTGTAAATCATTGTAAATAAGGGGGTTTTGGTCTTCTGCTGTAACCAAAACCCCTTTGTTTTTCGTGGTCGGAGCGAGAGGATTTGAACCTCCGGCCTCTTGGTCCCGAACCAAGCGCGCTACCAAACTGCGCTACGCCCCGCTGATGTAAGCTGATTATAGCACAGCAGGCAAAACACGACAATAGGATGTCTCAGAAGGGTAAGTGCTTGAGAAAAAATTAACTTGTCAAATTATTTGCAATTTTATTGACAGATTAGATTTAACCTCATATAATATTAAAAAGAAATTGACATGATGTCATTTATATCGACTGACAATGGTTATGAGCTTTCGGAAAGGCGGATGCTGTTTGCATTATATAGTATTCATCGGTGTTATACTTTTAATTTCCTGGGGGGTCAGACTATTGATTCACCGGGATCTGCAAACCAGAAAGCGATTAACTGGGTCTGATTTAGACCGAAAGGAGGATCTGTCCGGTGATTAATGCTCTAGCTTTCATTGCGCTATTTTTGACAGTTGCTCTTTTGATTAGATCGATGGTATTGCGTGATTTGAAACGGGTTGATTGAAATAGCTTAGCAGTTCGCGGTTTAACTGAAATATTTGTTTTGTATTTTTGTTACAATCAGTTACAATAAAGGGGTGTCATTGACATCCCTTTACTTTTTGGCGGGGCTAAGATCATATGAGGTGAGAAATGAGAAGGCAATCGAGTGTTGGCATTCCCCGTGCCCTTTCATATTACACTTTTTACCCTATGTGGAGAGAATTTTTTAAAGTCCTAGGGTTAAAAGTGATAGTATCTTTGCCGACAAACCGCAAGATTTTGGATGATGGCATCAGGGAGACGGTCAATGATGCCTGCATTCCGATCAAGGTTTTTCATGGGCATGTGCTTAATCTTGCCGGGCGGGTTGATTATATTTTTATTCCCCGTCTGGTTAGTGCTGACGGAAGGTCGACCTTTTGTCCAAAATTTCTCGGCCTGCCCGATATGGTCCGTCACGCGGGAATGTCTTTGCCGCAATTAATCGATGTTCGTTTCAACTGCGGCAGGTTTCCAGGTGTTATCTTGCAGTTTTTCTTTGCTGTTGCTTTTACAATGGGTATCAAAAATCCGATTAATATTTTTCAAGCTGCTATTCGGGCTGTTTTAAAGGATCACCAGTACCGGAGATTGATGCAAATGGGTCTTACCCCACTCAAAGCTTTGGCAATGCTTGATCAAAATCTAGCGAGCAAAGATGGTCTGGTTGAGCGGGATAATCCTGAAGAGAAGAATAAGATGGCGATAGCCCTGCTTGGTTACCCATACGCTGTATTTGACCCCTACATTAGTGCTGATATCTACGAAAAATTAGTCAAGCTGGGTGTTTCAGTCATTACATTTGAACAGATCCCGCCCAAGATCATGCGCCAGTTTTCCCGGGTATTGCCACAGAATTTTTTCTGGTACTACAGCAACCGGGTCTGCTGGGCGGGCCTTTATCTGCTGAGGGCCAAAAACAAGGTTGACGGTATTATCCACTTAACCGCTTTCGGTTGCGGACCGGACGCGATGGTTGATAAAACGCTTGAACTTGAAGCGAAGCGTGCAGGATTGCCTTTTTTAAGTCTTTCAATTGATGAACATACCGGCGAAGGCGGGGTACAGACCCGGCTGGAAGCTTTTATTGATATGCTTCAGGCTAGAAAATCAAAGATCAAGGTGGCCGGTTATTGATGGATAAAATTTTCCTCGGGATCGATGTCGGTTCGGTTAGTACCAACCTGGTAGCTGTTGATAACACCAGCCGGGTAATTGCCTTCGAGTATTTGCGAACCCGTGGTCAGCCGATCCAGGTTGTGCAGGAGGGCTTGAAGCTTCTGGCGCCAAAACTGCCTGCCGGTGCCGTGGTTAAAGGGGTTGGAGTAACTGGCAGCGCCCGCAGCCTGATCGGTGTAGCTGTTGGCGCTGATCTGGTAAAAAATGAGATTACAGCCCATGCTGTAGCGGCTGACCTGATCATGCCCGGGGTTCAGACGGTTTTGGAAATCGGCGGGCAGGACTCAAAGCTAATTATTCTCAGACACGGAGTAGTAGTCGATTTTGCGATGAATACTGTTTGTGCTGCCGGCACCGGTTCGTTTCTTGATCATCAGGCTGCCCGCTTGGGAATTCCAATTGAGGATTTTGGAGATCTGGCCCTGAAGAGTGCCCAGCCGGTTCATATTGCCGGGCGTTGCTCGGTTTTTGCCGAATCGGACATGGTCCATAAGCAGCAGACCGGTCACAGCCTGGAAGATATCGTTGCCGGACTCTGTGATGCTTTGGTCCGCAATTATTTGAATAACGTTGGCAAAGGGAAAGAAATTCTTTCCCCCGTGGTTTTCCAGGGTGGGGTAGCAGCTAACAAAGGAATTAGGGCCGCTTTTGAAAAAACGCTGGGAATGGAAATAATTGTGCCGGAGCATTTTCATGTGATGGGTGCCATGGGAGCTGCCGTTTTAGCCTGTCGGCAGGAAGGCGAAAGAGACGGGGATTCAGCATTCCGGGGTTTTGTGATGAGCGCCCTGAAGTATGATTCAACTGCATTTGTTTGTGATGGTTGCCCAAATATCTGCGAAATAGTGAACCTGTTCTTAGATGGAAAGCTCCTGGCCCGTTGGGGCGGACGCTGCGGAAAGTGGCAGAATTTAGAGTACCAGCCAGTTGGCGAGCTTGTTAGAGAAAATTTTTCTGTTTAGAAGGAATATCTCTAAAAACAGAGAATTATTTACTTTGCTTCAATATTATTATAAGGGGGTTTACTATTGAAAAAGCTTTTAGTTCTAACACTGCTTGTTGTTTTTGGTTTGTTTGTGTTTGGTTGTGGCGGTGCGACTGATGACGCAGTTGTTGAAGAACCCGAGGGCGAAGAAGAAGCAGCAGCTTTCAAGATCGGGATCATGACCGGGACTGTTTCCCAGGGGGAGGAAGAGTTCAGGGCGGCAGTCGAGCTGGTTGAGAAATACGGCTCGGATGTTGTGGTGCACATGACTTATCCGGATAAGTTCATGGATGAACAGGAAACCACTATCGCCAATATCGTCAGTCTGGCTGCTGATCCGGATATGAAAGCGATCGTAATCTGCCAGGCTGTTCCGGGTACCAAAGCGGCAATTGATATTATCAAGGAAACCCGTGATGATATTGTATTCATTGCCGGTGTT
>CAZAKI010000003.1:0-5976 GCA_964485855.1 uncultured Syntrophomonadaceae bacterium
TAATTATAACTACTTACAGGTTGAAGTAGATAATGACAAGTCGGTATTTATAGTCCGCCCCGCAATCTATTTTATTGGAGAAAGGCCGATGCGCACTCCCGGTATTAAACGTAGTATTCTGCAGGACCTCTATATCAGTCCGGTCGATTTACAGCTGGCCGAAAGTGTTAATTTGGTTACCCTGGCCAAAGATGAAAGTGTCGAAATTGAAGCATATAAGATTACATTTAAAGGTTTTAGTTTTGAGCAGCATACAGAAAGTAATTCAATTGAAGTTGGCGCATTGTTGGAATTTGAATCTGAAGGACTGGTTGAAGAATATCTGCCTGTAATCAAACAAGAACCAACCGGTATGATTAGTATTCCGGTATCCACGAGCAACGGTGTTATGATCACCATCGACAAAATTGAGGCCGATAACGGTTTGGTCCATTTATCTATTACCGGTGGTGATTGCTGTCCGGAGGAGGAAGTATTTGTTGTTGAAGTTAAAATTAAACCGCTGATTTCAATCCTGATTTCAGGCACTATGCTTTTGGTGCTCGGATCATCAATCGCCATATGGCGCCGTTTTACAGACTGATCGTTAAGATAGCCATTATTTGGCGCCATAAGTAAAATTAATAATGGTTTGCATTATTGCTATTGGCGATTAAGACAAACTGTGCTAAACTGTAAATATATAGACAATAAGGATATTATAGTAATGTTATTGGATTACTATCATTTAGTTTGCAGAGCAGACATTGTAAGCATCGCAGAAATAAGATTATAAGGGAGGCGGGGTTTTGGCAAAGCGCAAAAGAGATTCGCTGGTATTCCTGGCATCATCCGCAGTTATTGTCCTGGCAGTTATGGTTTTTTACATGAACACAGCACCGGTTTTAAGCGCTACTCCCAGTGACGGCTGTATGGCATGCCATTTGGACGCCGAAGTTTTGGAGTCAATGTATGATGCGCCGGAAGCGGCCGGTGGAGGAGGCTGAGGCGTCGCTGGTCCCCAGTTGGGGGCATCAGAGCTTTTTTATGTTAATCCGGAATATGTAGAAACAGTTCACGGCAAGCTCGGCTGCATTACTTGCCATGGTGGCGAAAATGTAAACGTGAAAGCGGAAGCACATGCCGGCTTAATTGTCCATCCGTCAGCGGCAGATTCGGGAGCTTTGTGCGGACTTTGCCATGGTGAGATTGCCGATACTTTTAAAACTTCAATTCACCACACCATCCAGGGGATGAGGGTTGGACTGGAAGATTTTGCACATCCCGGTGCGACTACTGAAGAGGGTAATCCACTACAGCTGGCTTTTGATAATAACTGCTACAAGTGTCATTCGGATTGTGGAACCTGCCATGTGAGCAGGCCAAAAGCTTATACAGGCGGATTGCATTCTGAACACATGTTTGCTGAAGTTCCCCCCACCGAAGAAACATGCTATGGCTGTCACGGCGCACGATCTGCCGGGGAATATATGGGTTTAGTCGGTTACGCAACTGACCTCCATTTTGAGGCCGGAATGGATTGTATTGATTGCCATGATGCCAACAATTTTCATGGTTCAGGCGAGGAGGAAATCCGCAAACACGATGCCGATCTGCCAAGCTGTTCAGATTGCCACGGCAATGTTTATGAAGAAACTGACATTGAAGCTCACAAAGTTCACCCGCAGGATCTGATGAACTGCCAGGTCTGCCACGGGTCAGCAAACAACAACTGCTTCAATTGTCATACTGTTCCGGAAGAGGATGGTACAATTGCCGGGATAGTAGGCGAATCGCGCATCATGTTTAAAATTGGTTTAAATCCACAACCGACCGAAGAAAGACCATATAAATATATCAGCTTAAGACACATGCCGACTGCTCCGGATACCTTTAAGGAGTTAGGTTTGGATGAGCTGCCGAATTATGATGACTATCCGAACTGGAAATATTCACCGATGCATAATGTGCAGCGCCTGACCATGCAAAATGAAACCTGCGATGGTTGTCACGGCAATGAATTTATCTTCTTGCGGGAGAGCGATTTACGGGAAAACGACAGTAAAGCCAATTTAAACTTGGTTGTTAAAGATATTCCTCAATAGGAAATATTTAAAATAAGCACAGTCATATTGATTAACCGCTTATGCATAATAGAGCCGACCCTGCAGGGTCGGCTCTAATGATTGCAATGCTCCAGTTATACTGTTACGATTATAAATATAGTATTAACATGATTTTTCTTTCATTGGCTGATTTATACTTGCCGGGAGGGATCAAAATGGACCATCTAGTCTGTGCTATGGGTGATATCTGCCCGATACCGATCATAAAAGCTGAACGAAAATTAAAAGAACTGAAATCGGATGAAAGGATAATTCTTGAAACTGATCATAGTTGTTCAACAAGCAGTGTCATTAACCATTTCAAAACAAAATACGGTTACCCTGTAGAATTAATCAAAGTCGCTGAAGGGTTATGGAATATAATAATAGTCAAAAAAGATTAGTATAAATTTTATTAAGGTATTATTTATGATACGAAAATATCCAGTGAGCAAAAATGATATAAATAGGTTTTTTAGGGCATTTATATTAGTATGCTTATTAGTCATATGTCTGGTATTGCGAACTGAAATAAACCCCGAAGCAGCAATAACAACCGGATTTGGCTTTCTTTTTGGCTACATTTTTCAACGGTCGCGATTCTGTTTTGCTTCTGCTTTCAGAGATCCTTTTATGATTCGCAACACAGTATTAAGCAGGGCTGTGCTAGTTGCTTTATTGTTGAATACCTACGGTTTTGCTCTGATTCATTTGCTTAAAGGAGATGCCTTGCCGGCATCAGGAAATATTTTCCCTATTGGCCTTAATGTAGTAGCTGGAGGATTTATTTTTGGATTTGGCATGGTTATCACAGGAAGTTGTATTTCAGGATGCCTGATGAGGCTGGGAGAAGGGCATATGTTGCAGTGGTTTACTTTTTTGGGAATATTATTAGGTGCAATACTGGGGGCGTGGCATTTTGGTTGGTGGAAATACTACCTGGAGTATTTTTCACCAAAATTATTTTTGCCAGATCTTTTTGGCTGGTTTACTGCCCTGTTATTACAGACACTGTTGATTGTCATTTTATATATCTTAACGTTTTATGATCAGAAGAACCGGGTCACTGCTGATTTAAGAAAAATATTTTCTGTCCGCTTAAATTTGCCGGCTTTTAAAGAAGCGGTTAGTGACATTTTCAGCATAAGACAACTCTCTTATCTGGAAGGTGCTGTCATTCTTGCAATCACAAATACATTTTTGTTCTTTTTCTGGGGCAAACCCTGGGCTATAACCTCCGGCATTACACATCTTTGTGGCTGGCTTTGTATAAAACTTGGGATAGCAGTAGTAGATTGGCCTTATTTCCAAGATAATATTAACAGTGAAAATGAACTTATTTTCAATAACCATCCTTTGCTTTTTTTGGTTATAGCGATGATTGCAGGTTCATTTTTTTCAAGTTTACTTGCGGATGAATTTCGTGTAAGCATCCCTAAATCTTTAAAATATATCTTACTGAGTCTTTGTGGGGGGGCGATGCTTGGCTATGGTGCTAATATTGCGTTAGGATGTAACATTGGCGGATTTTTAAGTGGAACTGCTTCCCTATCTTTACATGGCTGGGTCCTTGGTTTTTTTATGCTCTTAGGTTCTTTTATCGGAGGGAAAATATTTTTAAAGTTCATCGTGTAAAGAATGCATCAAACCGACTAACAAAAACCCCGATCTTTTGAATTAATGAGTTTAATAAAAGCTTTATATGATTGTTTTCTTGCATGATCATGGTATAGCAAGTTTAGTTCATGTTTGAACTTTAGCTCTTTAATCCGGATCGGCTTAACAATTTTATAGCGTATCTCTTTACGCACAGACATAGCCGGCAATAATGCCACACCAATATCAGAGGTTACGGCCGATACTATTGAATTAATTGTATTTAACTCATGTAAAATTTTAAAGCTATTAATACTAAAACCTTTTTCGATCAGAACTTTCTCGATGCTGGCGCGGATTCCTGAACCAACTTCCCTGGTAATGAACGGAAGATCGATCAATTCTTTTATTCCCACAAATTTTAAATCCCTGTAGCGACCATCGGCTTTTGTAATCAGGATTAGTTTAGTTTGTGCGATCCTTTTGATGGCAATTCCTTCTTCCGCAATTTGTTGCGTTAGGTTAGGTTTTAAAGGTCCCTCAACTAAAGCGATCTCAATCCGGTGACCGAGCATTTTCTTGATTAAATTATCTGAGTTATCAATATCAATTGATACGCTATAACCGGGATGGCGGTTTCGAAAAGCTAGCATTGTACAGGGGAGGGCAAAATTGCCGATAGTGCTTGAAGCTCCCACCGCCAGTTCCTCTGAGGGGTTTTTTATTGCATTTATTTCTCGCTGTATATTTGCTGTCAGGGCAAGCACTTTTTGTGCTTCACTATATAGGAATAAACCAATTTCAGTTGGTTTTATTCCCCTGTTTGTGCGCTCTAACAATTGAACCTGATAGTGTTCCTCAAGGTCCTGAATTTTTTGACTTATTGCCGGTTGGGTAACATAAAGTTCCTTGGCAGCCCTTGATATACTTCCGGCCTCTATTACTACGCAGTAAGTTGACAGGTGATTTATATCCATAACAAGTTTTCGAACTCCAACGTGATAATATTTAACTGATCTTGAAATATTATACCATAAGTAATTTTTATATCAACAAAGTGATAGATTTCACATAAGCGATTGTTATGGCTATAGTTTATTATTATAGTATTAGGGAAAAATCGTATATTGCCTTATATATAAGGGTTTTATGCTGTTACCAGAAAGAATGATAAATTATCTGATAAATTATTAATATGTTCAATTCTGTTATAATATAATTGTTTCTTCGCTAAAGAAAGTAGCGAAAAGATACATTACAAGCAACAAGGAGGATTATGTATGAAAAAGGCTTTCAGTATTATTTTTGTTCTAGTCTTTTTGGGGGTTCTATCTTTCGGCTTATTTGGTTGCGGTACTGATACCGCCGTCGATACACCGGAAGATGTAGAAGAGGTTGTAGAAGAAGTTGAAGAAGCTGTAGAAGAAGAATTAGCAACCCTTGATGAAGGCGAAGTGTTGTTGGCGGCTGCCGAAGCTTATTTTCCGAAAACCGCTGAAAGCAACAACATTATGTCTGCTGACGATTTGAAAGCTATGCTGGATGACAATCCCAATTCAGTGTTGGTTCTTGATATCCGCAGTGCTGAAGATTTCGAAGCTGGACATATTGAAGGGGCAGTTCACAGTGCTTGGGCACAAGTTGGCGAGATTATGGATCGCCTGCCCGGCAACCGTCCGGTTGTGGTTACCTGTTATTCGGGGCAAACCGCAGGACAAACCGTTGCCGTATTAAGAATGGCTGGCTTTGAAAATGTTAAATCCCTGGCATCAGGAATGACTTTTGGCTGGGGAGAAGAAGGCGCCGGCTATCCTACTGATGGAACAGGCATGGTCGCTGCTGCTGATCTTGACAGTGTATCATCACCGGCAAACGAAGAAGAAGAAATTCTCTGGGCAGTTGCCCAGGATTATTTTGCTGCCGTGGCAAGTAGTAACAATATTATAGCGGGTCCGGATCTGTATGAAGCTCTGGAAGCTAATCCAAATTCGTTTTATGTTTTGGATATAAGGTCAAAAGAGGATTATGATCAAGGTCATATCGTAGGCTCAGTGCATAGTCCATGGAGTGAAGTTGGCAACTTGTTGGGAGATCTGCCTAGCACCCGTCCGATCGTAGTTGCTTGCTATTCCGGTCAGACTGCCGGCCAGACGGTTGGCGTTTTAAGAATGCTCGGGTATGATGCCCTTTCCCTGCGGTTTGGAATCCGCGAAGGTTGGGTCACGAGAGACGCGCTTCCTCTGGTAACTGAATAAACTAAACTAAACTAAACTAAACTAAACTAAACTAAACTAAA
>CAZAKI010000003.1:6076-105860 GCA_964485855.1 uncultured Syntrophomonadaceae bacterium
GTCGATCTCTTAACGGGTCGGCCTTTTTGTTTTTCTTAAATTACCGTAAATTACTTGCAAAAACTCGCAGTTTTTATTGACATAAATAAATGTTATGGGTATAATCGGCATGATAGTCAAATCGCTTAATTAGTATGGTAAATTATTATTTACCAGCCCATGTGAATGATGTAACTTGACTTAACAAGTTTGGATTCAACAAAGCCCTAATTTACGGCTTTTTTAATTTGTTAGGCTAATCATCAAAAATTTCTATTAGTTGTCATAAGTTAAAATAATGTGATAACGTTTACTATATTATTTGGCAAAAATGGGAGTGTTCTACTTGGATCGAGTTTGGTCAGACGGCTACAATGATGAAATTGATCGCTGCCAAAAATATTACTGCAATTTTAAAGAGGGAGCCGGTTTTATCCGAGATGTTTTTAGTGTACTGCAAGACTACTATCAAAAAAATCCCGGAAAAGCTATGCCTATTGCCAACCTGCCACTATCGATTGACAAAGCGACAGACTTGATGCGTAAAGATCAAAGTTTGGTTTTTAGGCCAGAGATTGATCGGGATCTTTTTTGTGATTTGCTGAACCTGTCTTGCCACCAAATTATAAAAACTAATGCATCGCTCAATAATATAGTAAGCGATCTTAAAGCTAAAACAGAAGCATTTCGGGCAACATCCGACTTGAGCATAAGTCTGGATAAAATCGAGGAATTTCGTGAGACCTTACTTTCTGAAACAGAGATTGGAAATGATCTGTTAGCTTTTTTATTTTCGATTGTTCTGTCTTCCATATACAGAAGGCTGCTTGAACCGATATCAGAGGTTTTACGGACTGACCTCTATGAAGGGGGGGATTGCCCGCTTTGCGGAGAAAAACCGCACTATGGCATGCTGAAGGCTGAAGATGGTGCCAAATATCTTGATTGTTGGCTTTGTGGCACCCGATGGATGCATGCCCGTGTAAAATGTCCGTATTGTAGCAATGAAGAGAGGGAAGAGCTTGGTTATTTTACGATCGATGAAGAAGAAATCTGTCGTGTGCATTATTGCCAGGCTTGCTGCTGCTACTACAAGATTTTTGATACAAGACAGTTCAATGCGGATGGTGGAATTATCTTGGCCATCCATAACCTTGCTTCACTGGAGTTTGATTTATTGGCCAGGAAGGAGGGTTTTTCTTCAGGTTCCGGTTTGGAATGGATAAACGAAAGGGAAATTGTAGAAGATTATAGAAAAGATTAGGAGGTGGATTTACTGATGCAGTTAACGCGACGCAGTTTTTTAAAGCTTACCGGTGCGGCCGCTGCGACGGCAACCCTAGCCGGTGTTGGTCTGAAACAGTCATCTGCGTCTGCCGCTGAGCCTTTGCGTGTAAAGTACACTAAGGAATATCCTACAACATGTACTTTTTGCGGAGTAGGCTGCGGTGTTATTTGTAATGTAAGGGATGGAGTTATTGTTAATGCAGAGGGTGATCCCGGTCACCCGATTAACGAAGGAACCCTCTGCAGCAAGGGAAGTTCTCACTTTAATATTTCTTATATCTTCAAAGAAAAAGGCAAACCTGAGCCTAATCCGAATCGCCTGACCAAACCTCTCTACCGCGCCCCGGGCGCAAGCAGTTACGAAGAGAAGGAATGGGATGAAGTTCTGGATATGATTGCCAGGAGAGTCAAAGAGACTCGGGATAGTAATTACGTTGAATCAGTTGATGTGGGAGGACAGAAAGTAACTGTTAACCGGACTGAAGCAATATCCTGGCTGGGCAGCGCTTTCTGTACTGATGAAGAAAATTACCTTTTCCATAAGATGGCCAGGGCCATGGGTGTGATCAATATTGATCACTGTGCCCGTCTCTGACACTCCGTAACGGTCGCCGGTCTCGGCGCCACGTTCGGAAGAGGTTGCATGACCAATCACTGGAATGATTATCAGCACAGTGATGTATTTATGAATATCGGTGGTAATACTGCCGAGAACCATCCTATTTCCATGAAATGGATTGAAAAAGCCCGTGAAACCAAGGGCGCTAAGCTGATTGCTGTTGACCCCCGGATTTCCAGGACTGCTGCGATCGCTGATGTTTATGTCAGTATCCGTCCCGGAACCAATATTGCCTACCTCGGCGGGTTGATCAACTATATTCTAGAAAATGACCGTTATCATAAAGAATATGTTGAGAACTACACTAACGCCCCATACCTGGTAAATGAAGATTTTGCCTTTGATGAAGAAAAAGGTTTGTTTGCCGGAGCAGAGGATGATCCGGTGCGCAACGCTACTAAGTACGATACCAGCAGTTGGCAGTACCAGGTTGATAATGATGGCAACCCCCTTAAGGATCCAACGCTTGAAAGCCCAAACTGTGTCCTGCAGTTAATGAAAAATCACTACAAGAAATATACAATTGATAACGTCAGCAAAATAACCGGTGCTGATCCTGCCGCTTTGGAAGAAGCATATCGGTTATTCAGTTCCACCGGTGAAGCAGGAAAAGCCGGTAACCTTCTCTATGCGATGGGCATAACCCAGTTTACTCATGGGGCTCAAAATGTTCGGGCTTGTGCTGTGGTCCAACTATTACTTGGCAATATGGGTGTTGCCGGTGGTGGAGTTAATGCGCAGCGCGGGCAGTCTAACGTTCAGGGTTCGACCGATATGGCTATCCTTTATCATATCGTTCCCGGTTATATGGGTACACCTCAGCAGGCAAAACATGCCACACTTGCTGATTATCTTGAGAAGGAGACACCGGCAAAAAGCTGGTGGACCAACAAACCAAAATATTTTGTCAGCCTCTTAAAGGCTTTTTATGGTGACAATGCCACAGAAGCTAATGAATTTGGGTACCAGTGGTTGCCAAAGCTTGATGGTTTGGATCATTCCCATATTGCCCAGTATAAAGATATGGGCGAAGGCAAGGTCGAAGGGATGTTCTGCTGGGCTGATAACCCGGCTGTATCAGGTCCTTCTGCTGCAAATAAGCGGAACTACCAGAAAAACCTCAAATGGTTGGTTTCAGTGGATGTTTTTGAAAATGAAACAGCTTCATTCTGGCAGGGTCCTGGTATGAATCCGGCAGAGATTGACACTGAGGTCTTCATTCTTCCTGGTGCAATCGGTTATGAAAAAGAAGGTAGCAAGGCCAATAGTGGTCGCTGGATTCAGTGGGGCTGGAAAGTTCAGGAACCACCGGGAGACGCTAAATCTGATCTCTGGATAGTGTATGAGCTGTTCAAGAGGATTCAGGCGATCTATGCAGCGGAAGGCGGTGTAGTGCCGGAACAGATTACCAAGTTGTTCTGGGATTACGAAGGTCCTGATGGTGAAGTTGATATTGTTAAAGTCTGCAAGGATGTTAACGGTTACCGGACAACCGATGGTTCTCTGGTTACTAATTTTGTTGGACTGCAGGCTGACGGTTCTACCGCCTGCGGTAACTGGCTCTATAGCGGTTATTACAACAATTATGATAAACCGGCAACTAAGAACCGGGTTAAAGAAAAAGAAGGTCTCGGTTTTAACCTGGGCTGGTCTTTTGCCTGGCCTCTTAACCGCAGGATAGTCTATAACCGTGCTTCAGCTGACCTTCAAGGGAAACCTTGGAATCCATCTGCACCGGTAGTCTGGTGGGATGAAGCATTGCAAAAATGGGTTGGTAATGATATTCCTGATATTCCCGGAAGCTGGACTCTGGAACAGTCGACGGAAAATCCGTTTATTATGCTCCCTGAAGGTGTTGGCAGGCTTTATTCCCACAGTGCACTGCGCGATGGGCCTTTACCGACCCATTATGAACCGGCTGAAAGTCTGGTGCCTAACCTGCTTTATCCTCAGGCAACTTATAATCCGATCAGCCAGCGTTTTTATACCGACCATACGGTTGAAACTGATGAGGAAAGGGCAAAATATCCCTACATCATAACTACTTATCGTATTGTCGAACACTACCAATCCGGGATTGTTACCCGTAACCTTCCCTGGTTGAACGAACTGATGCCGGAACTGTTTATTGAAATCAGCGAAGAGTTAGCCGGCGAATTGGGTATCAGCAACGGTGATAAGGTTATTATTGAAAGTAAGCGTTTGTTAAAAGATGGTGAGCAGGGCGGTATTGAGGCCAAAGCCTGTGTTACCAAGCGTTTCAAACCTGCTGTCATTGATGGTGTTGCACGACATGTGGTTGGAATGCCTTGGCACTGGGGCTTCAAAGGTATGAATACGGGATCTGTAACCAATGATCTCACCGCATCCGTCGGTGATGCTAACACAACCATTCCTGAGTATAAGGCATTTCTCTGTAATGTAAGGAGGGCAGTATAAATGGCTAAACCAATCTGTTTAATCGATGCCTCCAAATGTATAGGTTGCCGGGGCTGCCAGGTTGCCTGTAAGCAGTGGAATCAGAACCCAGCTGAAGATACTACTTTTGCCGGGTCTTATGAAAACCCACCTGCTCTTTCATCTACTACCTGGATGAGAATCATGTTCCGCGAACATGAAAATGAGAATGGCGGAGTTGACTTCCTGATGGTCAAGCAGGGTTGCATGCATTGCAGTGATGCAGCCTGTATGCAGGCTTGCCCTGCCGGAGCGATTTACCGGACTGAGTTTGATACGGTTGTTGTCGACGAAATTAAGTGTATCGGTTGTAACTACTGCGTTGCTGCCTGTCCGTTTCATGTAATCGGTTTCGACCGCCAGGCAAACAAAGCTAGGAAATGCACTTTTTGTTATGACCGCCTGCAGAATGGTTTAAAACCGGCATGTGCTAATGCCTGTCCGACCGGTTCTATTACTTTTGGTGAAAGCAGGGAGCTAATCGGCAAAGCCATGGCCAGGGTCAATCAGCTGAAGGCCGCCGGTAAAATCAATGCTACTGTTTATGGTCTGGATGAAGTCGGCGGCACAGGTATGCTTTACGTTTTAGCTGATAAGCCAGAGAAATATGGTTTCCCGGCTGATCCGCATGTGCCAATCCAGACTCGGATCTGGAATACTATCTATGCACCTTTACGCGTTTTTGTTGTTATCGCGGTTGCTTTTGGACTCTGGACTAACCGTGCTCACAGCAAGAAGGTAGAGGAAGCAAAGAGCAAAGTAAAATAAACCGGGAGGTGAAGTCAAGTGGAAGTTAAACAGTTTTTTGGTGGGATTCATGTTCCCCACTATAAAAGCTTTACAGAGCATAAAGCAATTAAAGAAGCCTCCTTACCGGGAGAGATAATCATCCCCCTGCTACAGCATACTGGTGCTCCCAACGAACCGTTGGTAAAGGTGGGTGATAAGGTTAAGGCAGGGCAAAAGATCGGCTCAACCGATAAGTTTGTCAGTGCTCCAGTCCACGCGAGCCTTTCCGGTACTGTTACAGCAATAGAGCCCAGGCCTTTCGTTACCGGGCAGATGATCGAAAGCATCGTTATTGCTGTTGACAAGAATCAGGATGCTCTTGAACTGGCAAACAACAATCTTGAAAAGGTCAGCAAGGAAGATATCGTTAATGCGGTAAAAGAAGCCGGTATCGTCGGAATGGGTGGTGCGGCTTTTCCAACCGCTGTTAAACTAAGTCCTCCTCCTGACAAGAAAGTGGATGCTTTAATTATCAATGGCTGTGAATGTGAGCCATATTTAACCTGTGATCACCGGTTAATGTTGGAAAAGCCGACCGAATTATTACAGGGGATTAAATTGCTGATGAAAATGCTCTCGGTTGATCAAGCGTTCCTTTGTATTGAGGACAACAAGGATGATGCAATCGAAGCTGTTCGTCAGCAAAACGATGATCCGAACATCGTATTGCTGCGTATGCCTACCAAGTACCCTCAGGGCTCAGAAAAGCATCTGGTCAAAGCTGCGCTTGATCGCGAGATTCCTTCAGGAGGATTGCCCTTTGATATTGGCGCATTGATCCAGAATGTCGGAACCTGTGTTGCTATCTATGAAGCAGTAAAATTTGGCAAGCCCCTGATCGAAAGGGTAGTTGCCGTAACCGGACAGAATATTCAGGAGCCGCAGAACCTGATGGTCAAAATCGGCACCCCACTCGCGCACTTAATTGAAGAGTGCGGTGGCATTGTATCGGAACCAGCCAAAGTAGTAGTTGGAGGTCCGATGACCGGCAAGGCTCAGGATACATTGGATGTCCCTGTTGTCAAGGGCACGACCGGCGTTGTAGTTTTACCTCCGGATATGGCCCTCGAAGATATGGATTATTCCGATTGCGTCCGCTGCTGCAAATGTGTTGAACACTGTCCGATGTTGCTTTATCCGAACCAGATCAGTATCTATTGTGAAGCAGGGATGATCAGGGAGGCAGCTGATTGGAATACCATGGACTGCATTGAGTGCGGGATCTGTGCATATGTGTGTCCATCAAAACGTCCGATTACACAGCTGGTCCAAAGAACTAAACCACTGATCCGTGAACTGCTGAGCAAATAAAAATAATGGTAAAGGAGGTAAAAGCAGTGAGCGATGCACAAAAATTTGTAGTGACACCATCTCCGCATATTAAAAGTCTGGATACAGTTTCTAACGCTATGCGCGATGTATTTATTGCTTTAATGCCGGTTACGCTGGTGTCAATCTACTTTTTTCGCTATTATGCAGCACTGACCATTGCCGTTTGCCTGGTTACTGCTGTTTTAACCGAGCTTCTTTTTAAGAAGCTGATGAATAAAAAGCCTGCTCTGCACGATTGGAGCGCTCTTTTAACTGGTCTGTTTGTAGCCCTTCTTTTTCAGGCTACAACACCCTGGTACAAAGCTGCTCTTGCGACTTTTATTGCTGTGGGCATAGCTAAGGAACTGGCTGGAGGTTTGGGATGGAATCGTTTCAATCCGGCGCTTTTTGGCCGGGTAGCCCTAATCTTTCTAGCCCCCTTATATGCTTATGTTAACCAGTGGTTTCATCCCCTGGCAATCCACCTGGGGCCCCTGGATACGATTACCCAAGCAACACCACTGGCTCTGATGAGGGCAGGTTTAGAGATGCCCCCAGTCAGCCAGCTGTTTTTTGCTTTTCCTGCAGGAGCGCTATCAGAGGTGTCACCCTTTGCTCTGCTAATCGGTGCGGCTTACCTGTTCTATAAGAAGCACATCGGTTGGAGAATCCCGGTATCCATTCTGGCTACAATGATTGTTTTGACAGTGATTACTGGCCAGAACCCGGTACTTCACCTGGTAACCGGAGGGATTATGATCGGTGCCTTTTTCATGGCTACCGATTGGGTTACCAGCCCGATGACCGACAAGGGCAAGATCATCTATGGAATAGCGATTGGGGCTTTAATCGTTCTTTTCAGGGTCGGATTCATGATCACCGAAGGAGTTGCCTATTCAATTTTGATCATGAATGCCTTCGTTCCATTGATCGAAAAAGCCACGTCGCGTCCACAGTTCGGAAATATCAAGGCTGTTGCAGTTCCAATGGCTGAACAAAAGTAGAAGATTGAATTTTAAATCTAGGTTTTGAATCAAAGAATTGGGTAACAACAAGAGGCTGCCAGTAACTACGGCAGCCTCTTGAATATTGATCCAATATTGTACGGGAACTAGATTTAAAGGGATCTTACATGCTGAATATTTTTACTCCAAATCTTATGTAAAAGACTACAACCAGGATGATGCTAAGAGAGACTAAAACTAAAATCATACTGAAGTCAATATTGCTGATGTTTACTGTTCTGAATAGTGCTGACTGACCTGGACGGTAGTCAACACTTTGCAGGAACGAAAAGCCTCTCCGGTAGAAACGTTCCGATAGCCTGCCGGAGATGTTTTGTAGGGCTAAGAAAGGCAAGGTTAATATGTACCAAAATAATATAGCCGCCCGGCCGACAACTGCCCCCAAATAATCTGCACCTAACCAGGTAGGAACCCGCAGTCGATAAACATTAGTCCGCTGAGCCAGATAAAAGAAGAGGAAACCAAGGCCCAGAGCAATACCAACCGCCAGCAGATCACCGCCTTTCCAGAAGCTTATCTCTAGCAGATGTTCCACCGCATGAGAGTCAAGGGAAAATGCGTTCAAGGCCGGCCCAATCAATCTTTTTAAAACAAAATTTGGCGAAAAGCCAATCAGGATCATGACAACAGCCATAGTACCCATACTGATTTTCATTAAGAGCGGTTCACTTTTAATGTTATCTAAATGTTCAGGAGCCGGTCTCCAAAAAGCAAAGTATAAAAACTTCAGGAAATAGCAAACTGTACCGGCACTGGTTATGGTAAAGATTATTTCAGCAACATATAAAGATAGCCAGTGGTGATGTTCATAAGCTTCGACTATAGCATGGTGCAACAATGTTTTACTGGCATAACCATTAAAAAGAGGAAAACCGATAATTCCAAGCGAAGCTATTAGAACCACCAGAGAAGTAAAGGGTAGTTTTTTTCGTAAACCGCCAAGCCGCTTTAAACTTAATTCTCCTGTTAAGTAAGCAATTGCCCCGGCAGCAAGAAACAATGTTGATTTAAAGAAAGCATGGTTAAGGATATGGTAGGCTGAGCCTCCTATTCCGATTGCCCCTTCATGTCCAAGGTAGGCAGCTACTCCAGCGCCCATAATAATATAACCGATCTGGCTGATGCTGCTGCAAGCCAGTAATTTCTTGATGTTATCCTGGATCAGGGCCATTAAGACCCCGAAAAACATGGTAATGATCCCAATCCAGATCAGTATATAACCTGAAACAGTTAGTTGCGCCCACAGATTGCCGGCGAACTCAGTGATCGCTTCATGTCCTACTGCAGTATGTTCCGGCATGTAGATCATGCTAAGCGTCCTGATAATACCATAAGCACCTGCTTTGATCATTACTCCAGAAAGCAGGGCACTAGCCGGAGCGGGAGCAACCGGGTGGGCTTTAGGTAACCAAATATGCAAGGGCACCATCCCGGCTTTAATGCCAAAGCCAACTAGTAAAAGGGCCATTGCAATGATCATCAGGTTACCGCTATTGCCCTGATGATTCAGTGCGACCAGGGAAGAAAAATCCAGCGAACCGGTGTTGAAGTAAATCAGACCCATGGCAGTAAGTAGACACATACCCCCGAAAACACCTAAGTAGAGGTAAATGTCTCCGGCGCTGAAAGCTTCTTTAGACTGGTTATGAACAACCAGAACATAAGAGGCGAGAGACATCAATTCAAAAAAAAGTAATAATGAAAGGAGATCGCCAGCCAGTGGAACTCCGACGGTTCCAACCAGGGTGAGCATAAAAAAAATGAAAAAACGTCCCTGGTTTTTTTCATGGTTCATATATTCTAAAGCAAAGATTGTTGCCATCAGCCAGACAAATGATACGACCAAGGCAATTAAAAATCCGAATCCATCAACCCGGAAAGTCAGGTTTAGAGGGGTAACAATCATCGGCAGTTCGTAGACTATACGGACGCCGGCTTTTATAAATGGATACATTAAACCAACGGCGACAAGCGTTCCGGCGCTGCCGATTATCGACCAGGTATTTCGCCACCAGGCAATTTTACTGGCAAAAATGATCATGATGAAAGCAAACAGGGGAATCGAGATTGCTATGAGCGGCAAGCCAGAAAACATTTCCCGGGCCATAATTAATTACCTCCAGCATAGAAAAGGTATTCAGCGATATTTTGCAGATAAGGGACGGTTAATTGCAGATTGCTGCCTACAATTAGGCAGCAGGCGACTAGCATTAAGATCGGAACAAGCATAGAAAGTGGGGCTTCAAGACCCTTAACCGGTTCAAATGATCCTTCCTTAAAGAAAGCGGCAATCACAATTGGCAAAAAGTAAGCGGCATTCAGGAGGGCACTACCAATTAAAACAAAAATAAAAATCCAGGCTCCGCTTTCAAGGCTGCCCTGGATCAGGTACCATTTTGAGATAAACCCGTTTACCGGCGGAATACCGATCATGCCAATCGAAGCAATGGTAAAAGCGATCATGGTCAGAGGCATTCTTCGTCCCAGCCCGTTCAAGTCACTGATCTTTTTCTTCCCGGTAACGGTAATTATTGCCCCGGCACAGAAAAAGAGGGTAATTTTTAAAAGAGCATGATTAATGATATGCAAAAGTCCTCCGGTTAGGCCGATCAGATTAAAAAGGCCAGCGCCAAGAGTAATATAACCAAGTTGGCTGATGGTTGAATAGGCCAGTCTTCTTTTAAGAACATCTTGTTGCATAGCGATTATCGAGGCGGTGAGAATAGTTACCGAAACAAGTGCGGCAACAAAAAAGCCCATTTTTAAACCTATCAGGGCAGTAATGCCAAAAATTGAGTACATGCTTCTCAGAATGCCGAAAACCCCTGATTTTACAACGGCAACGGCGTGTAAAAGTGCGCTGACCGGAGTCGGGGCCGCCATAGCTGAAGGCAGCCAAGCATGTAAAGGCATAACCGCAGCCTTGACTCCAAAACCAAATATAAAACAGATAAAAGCCAAACGCCATAAAAAAGGCGAACCGGTTGAAAGATCAACGATACCTCCGCGGGTGAATTCCAGGGTACCCAGGTTCCCGTAAGTAATAATCAAACCAATCAAAATAAGGCCGGCCCCTAAAAAGCTATAGACTAAATAACGGATACCTGCTTTTCTAGCTTCATCGGTTTCCTCGTGAATTACCAAAGGATATGTAAAAATTGTTAGGAATTCATAAAAAAGGTAAAGTGTTAAAAGGTTGGCGGCCAGTGCGATGCCCATGGTCATACCAAGTGAAAGCAGGTAAAAGATAAAATAACGACGGCGAGCATGTTCATGCGCCATGTAACCTGTTGAATAAACTACAGAAAAAAACCAGAGGATCGCAGCCGTTCCTCCGAAGAGTGCAGCCAGGGGGTCAACACGTAGTTTTATTTCGAGACCGGGGGCAATCTGGTGTAACAGCATGCCCCATTCACCATTATTAAAATAATAAACTAATATAATGATCATCGCCAGGGCGCTGATCAGGCTTACCATAACGGCGATGATGTTACGAGTCTGATTATTATCTTCTTTTGGCAGACCCGTAATCAGAGCTCCTACAATGGGAAAGATAATCATGAAGAGGGGTAAGTAAAGAACGTAGTTCATTAAAAGGTCTTCCTTTCCGAATATAATAAAAGTAGACTTATTGGCTAGTGTTTGTCTTTTTCCTTTTGTCCAGTGCTACTTGTACCCCATACAAGCATGATTGATACTACTGTCGTAAACAGGACGGTTGATTCGAGCAGGGTGTCATAGCCCCTGTAATCAATCAGGATGTTTGCCACCATATTTAAGCCGCCGCTTTCTTCAACACCTTCGTAAACATAACGTTCATAAACATAATTATTGGTTGGGTTGTCAAAGTTTCCGTATACAGGCATTTCGGTGACAGCCAGCATCAGCATAAAAGAAATCAGGCCGACAAGAATAATTGACATTGTGTAAAATAAAATTCTCGGCAGGTTTTTCATTGCGGTCGCCTCCCTACTTTAGTGACGACAGTAACCATCAAGACAGTCATTCCTATCCCTACGGCTGCTTCGGTAATTGCTAGGTCAGGGGAGTTAAGTTGTTGCCAGATTAATGACATTACCATGCTGAAAGCTCCAAAAATAATAACGATGTAAAGTAGATCCTTAAAAATAAAGATAGAAATAGTCGAGATAATCAGGATGATCAGCATCATGAACATAAAGATATCAATGTTCATCTTCTGCCACCCCCCTTTTCTGCTGCAACATCCAGCGATTTTCTCTTTCTGCGGCGTTGTGAAGCCACGTAATCATTAATCAGGAAACTACCTTCAGCCATTGGTGTCCCGCGGTTGTAAGCTGTCTTGGCGATCAGGTGGGTAACCACCGGGTTGATGGTTACAATCATAGCACTGATCATAATTAGTTTTGTGACGTTAGTTACATCGGCAATCAAAAGCATCATTGCTATCAAGATCATTCCGGTTCCAAGGGTGTCGCATTTTCCCATTGCGTGCATGCGGGTGTAGACATCCGGTAAGCGTAAAAGACCAACAACCCCGACCAATAGAAAGAAAAAACCACTGAACAAGAAGATAATCGCTGCGATTATCCTTATTTGTTCTAAAATCATTGCCAACACCTCGAATCAGGTTAATAACCTGCTGCTTAAAGAATATGTCCTTCACGCAGCAGTTTAAGAATACATAAAGTGCCAATAAAAGCGCCTAAAACAAATACAAAAGCGACATCAATGTAGTAGTAGCTTTTATCAATATAAGCAAAAATTAAAATAGTCAGGACCACGTTTGTGGTAATCATGTTCATGGCTACTACCCGGTCTAAAACAGTAGGACCGCTGTAGGCACGAGCGATCGCCAGCAGTGAAATGATGACGAGACCACCGACTATGAAATATAGAATCGTTTCAACCATTTTTATACACACCCTCCACTTCCATTAATCTTCGGTACAGAGCCCAATCCTCAACTTCATGGGCTACATCTTTGGTCAAAGCATGGACAATTAAAAGGTTGTCTTCCAGTTCAACCGTTATTGTTCCCGGAGTAAGGGTTATTGAGTTAACATATAAAACCCGGGATAAATTTCTTTCGAGATCACAACGCATGATGACGATGCCCGGTGAAATCGGCAATTTGGGATTAAGAACAATCATCGCCACATTAATATTGGCGATAACGATATCGATGCCCAGGAATATGAAATATTTTAGCAGCATTAAAAGTTGTTTCAGTTTGAAGCCGGTTTTGATATCGGCCGATATGGTGAGATTGCTCCAAAAGACTGTTAAAATAAAACAGAAAATAACTCCCACCAGTATATGTTGCCAGTGGATGCTGGCCGATATTAATAACCAGAAGACCATGAGAAATAAAAAGATAAAGAATGAACCAAAAAAATCATTTCTTATTCTTGAAAACAACTACAACACCTCCGACCGCATCAGGCTCAAGCTAAAGAAGAGCAGCCACGGTTTTATTAATAAAGGCAAATATGGTCCCCGGAAAGATTCCCAGGTAGACTATGCCAAGGGCAAAAATCACAATTGGTATCAGCATGCTTAATGGAATTTGATCACGCTGGAACGATTTTGGCTCAGGATGACTATGTTCGCTGCCATGATTCTCATCCCCATGCTGAGCGAAATAAGCTTGACCGATAATGGGAAAATAATAAGTGGCATTAAGTAATCCGCTTAGAATAATTACTAATATGAGGATTGGCAGATCAGCTTCCAGACTGCCCAGTGCCAGGCCGTATTTACTGACGAAGCCACCAAAGAGCGGGATGCCGACCATCGAGAAAGAGGCAATTGTAAAGGCACCCATCGTAATTGGCATCTTGTAGCCCATACCAGAGAATTCATTAACATGCTTGCGGCCGGTTTGGTAGTAAATGGCCCCGGCACATAGGAAGAGACAGGTCTTCATGAATGCGTGGACAACAATATGTAGTAATCCGGCAGCAAGCCCCCAGGGGGTTCCCAGGCCGATACCAAGGTAGATATAACCAATCTGGGCGACCGTAGAGTATGCCAGCCGTCTTTTAAGTTCGATTTGTACGAAAGCAAAGAAAGAACCTGCTAACATGGCAATAACTGAGAGGACTAAAATTAAATGACGGATAAACGTTTCATGAAAGATTTCAAGACCGAAAGCGATAAAAAGGATTTTCAAAAAGGCAATAATATACACTTTTACAACCAGTGCTGAAAGGATGGCACTGGAAGGAGAAGGGGCCGAAGAGTGGGCATCTGGCAACCAGAGATGCAGCGGAAACAATGCTGATTTTACCCCGAAACCAACGACCAGGAAACTGATAGCGGTCCAGATCAGAAACGGATAGTTACCCTTGACGGGATCAAGTTCCTGAGCAATAAAGGTAATATTCAGGTTACCGGTGATCATATAGATGATTCCGATTGCAAAAAGAATAAAACCGGATCCGATCGTAGCGAGGAGCAGGTATTTTAAAGCTGCTTCAGTTGCCTGGCGAGTGCCTTTGCTGGCTACCAGCGCAACGGCACTGATTCCAGTAACTTCTATGAAGACGTACATATTAAAGATATCGTTGGTAATTACTAAACCGGTCATCCCTGCAAGGCAGAGCAGACAGGCAGCATAATACCAGCCAGTTACAATCTGTTGCAATTCGTGTTTAATCGCAGCGAAACTGAAGATCAGGATTAGGAAACAAACACCTGAAAGAAGCATAATCATCAGGCTGGAAATGGGATCAACTACAATTTCAATACCCCAGGGCGGTGACCATCCCGATACTCCGTAACGGATGATATTACCTTGCAGCACATAATAAGCAATGTAAATTGAAGTGATAAAGACTGAACCGGCAACCAGGGTGGCCAGGGGTGCACAGAACTCTTTTTTCCAACGGGCCAGAATTGGCATACAAAATGAGGCAATTAGTGTGCCGATCACACAAAGAAACGGAAGCCTGTTTATTAATTCATCCATACAGGGTTCACCTCTATTTCATTTTCATAAAGTTCGGCGATGATATTGTTCCATAATAAATATAGAGTTTTACAATCAGGGCAAGGGCGAATGCCGTAACACTAAACCCGACCACAATACCGGTAAGCATCAGGCACGATGGCAGAGGATTAATATAAAGGGCATCAGGCAGGTTAGGATCGTAGATCGGTGGAATCCCCCCATGGATATTACCAACGACAATATAAAAAAGGAAGATAGCACTTTGCATGATATTAATACCGATTACTTTTTTAATCAGATTTGGTTGAGTCAGGACAATCAGGGTGCCCAATGAAAATAGGATGATAGAAACGAAATAAGGGAAATTAATAATAAATAGCTCTAAGTTCAAGGGTCACGCCTCCTCGCTGATCATAAAGTAAATACCGAGAATTGTGCTGGCTACCAAAATGCCGATGCCGAAATTGGCAACAGACATGATGCCAACACTGAACAGTGTTCCGGTAACACCGACCGGCCCATGTTCATGTGGTATTAGAAATTTAAGGATTTCAAGGATACCGCCGAAACCAACGAAAATGATTGCACCATCCAGTATGGTTTGCCGGAAACTGTCATTCCATAGTTGTCCGAAGATTAGGATATAAAGCAAAAGGCCAAGACCGATGATCATACCACCGGAAAAACCACCGCCGGGGGACAGGTGGCCGTGCATGATAACATATAGACCATATAGCAGTACAAATAAGAGCATGTAACGAAAAACAACCCTGGTAACATAATCGTGCATATTATCGCCAACCTTCCTGAAACAATTGTATAACTAACTATATTTTGAAAACGATTAGAATATTTTGCAAGTTAAAAAAATCACAAAAAAACTCAAAAAAATTTGCTATTAATCAATGTAAGCAATACGATACCCTAAAAAAACAAAAAAAATGCCCCAAATACCTTTCTATTTTTTATCATTTTTGTTTATATGTCAAGTTGTTTTTAGATTTAATCTGGGAGGCAATAAATAATTTAAATTATTGTAATTAAGAAGGAAATCAGTTTTACAAAGAGAATAAAAGGCTTTGATTGTTTTTTTAGATAAGCTGAGGGGTATGTACACTAATGACAGAATTATTCCTTCTAGAAACCGTTGATCCTGTTATCGTAAACTATTTACCACTGTTGATTATTCTTCTCCCCCTTGTCGGTTCTTTGATCATCGGTTTAATCGGGTTGAGAATCTCCTGGTTGCGTAATTTATTTTCAATATTAATTACCGGTATAACCTTCTACTTATCCATCATTTTGTTTATTAACCTGCTTGGTGGCACCAGTATTCATTTTCAACTACCTGCTCTGGCCGGCATCGAAATGAGCTTACAGGTCGATCTTTTTGGTTCGGTGTTTGCTCTTTTTTCTGCGGCAGTTTGGTTTCTTGCTGTTTTGGCTTCGATTCCATATCTGAAAAACGATCTAAAGCAGACAAGGTACTTTGTTTTTCTGGTGATGACTCTTGCTGGCTGCTTAGGTGTCTTTTTAAGCGGAGATTTTCTGAGCCTTTTCTTATTTTTCGAATTGATGACTCTTGCCTCCTATGCCCTGGTTGTTCATAATCAGACTGGAGAAGCTCTGGCTGCCGGAGCAAACTACCTTTATCTGGGTGTACTTGGCGGTCTTGCCCTGCTTTCCGGAATTATCCTGCTTAATAATTACACCGGCTCAGTAAGCATCTATCCCACTCTGCAAGCATTAGTTATTCACCATGAAGCGGCAATCGTGATCGCGATTTTAATGATTGCCGGTTTCGGGGTAAAAGCCGGGATGATACCACTGCATATTTGGCTTCCTCAAGCTCACCCGGTTGCCCCGGCACCAGCTAGTGCCCTACTTTCCGGTATTATGATAAAAACGGGGGCTTACGGAATTATCAGGGTGTCAACCATGCTTTTTACTCCGCATCAAGAACTGGCCGAGAGCCATATCTGGCATTTTACTGAAAATCTTGGTCATGTCATTATCTGGATCGGAATAATTACCATGTTGCTCGCTGCACTCATGGCCGTTTTGCAAAGCAATGCCAAAAGGCTTTTGGCATATAGTAGCATCAGTCAGATGGGTTACATCCTGATGGGAGTTGGCGCTGCCGCCTATCTTGGGTTTGACGGACCAATGGGTTTTGGCGGGTTTTCCTACCATATAATCAATCATGCTTTTTTTAAGTCCGGGTTTTTTATATTATTCGGCATTATTTACACTCGTCTGCATGAAATTGATCTGAATAAACTGGGTGGATTGTGGAACAAATTTCCTTTTACTTTTAGCGCTTTTATAGTCTGTGCTGCCGGTATTATTGGTCTCCCCGGGTTTAATGGCTATGCTAGCAAGACTCTGCTGCATCATGCTCTAGTCGAAGCTTTTGAACATCATCACCTCTGGGATATCTGGCTTGCTGAGAAACTATTTATGATTACCAGTGGGCTTACCGCCTGTTATATTGCCAAGCTTGTAATCAAATTGTTTTTTGGCAAAAGTTCCGGTCAGATTGTCAGGAGACTTGAAGAATCAGGTTCTAAAGAAAATTGGTTGGAGCGGCTGATTGCTTTTACCTTTATTACAGCAATTATGTTGCTTGGACTTTACCCTTCTTTGTTGATCAAGAAAGTACTTGTTCCGATGGCCGCTCCGTTTACCTATTCTGATTACTACCTTAACTATCTATACAAAACCAATGTCTGGAATATTCATGACTTCCTGGGGATTGCCATCGCCCTGGCTCTTGCAGCAGGTTTTTACTTGTTATTTTCAAAAAAGGACATCTTCAATTATCAGCCACCTGCTTATCTCAGTATTGAAGCCCTGGTATACCGTCCGGTCACTGCTCTGCTTGGTCTGACTTTTACCAGGGGAGGGAAGTTGGTTGATGACAATCTAAATCGTGGCTATCACGGAACCCCTTCGGTGTTGATTAGGGTTTCAGATGGAGTCGAATATTTTGACGATCTACTGCTTAAAAAGGCTGGAAGAAAGTTAACTCTGACCAGTTTAAGAACATGGGATCATGTTTACGAATTATGGGCTGTAAACCTTAAACTCATCTTCAGTGTTGCAGGACGATTCCTAATGAAAGTTTTTATGACTCTTTTTAAATTTGATTACAGCACACGTGGAGACAAACGCTTTCAGACCGTTAATATTTCAAATATTGACTTTGATCTTTATATTATATTAATTGTTATTGGGGCTATTCTGGCCACCAGCTTGCTTTTTATTTTTTAATTACATATTAACTCAATCCAGGATTATAGTTGTTGGAGGCGATAATATTGAATATGGCTTTACCGCAACCACTGATAGCCGTGATTACTCCGATTATCGGGGCAATCATCATCCGGGTGCTGGATGAAAGTGAGGCTGCCAAACGTCATCTGGTGGCCGTGGTTTCTGTATCCGTGGTTTTTATCTCTGTTTTATCGATGCTTCCAACAGTTTTAGCCGGTGAAGTAATTAAAGTTAATCTGTTTAGTTTTCTTGAAGGTCTGGGTCTATTCTTTAACATTGATCCTCTCGGGATGGTTTTTGGTCTTGTTTCTTCAACCCTTTGGGTATTCGCTACTGTATATTCAATAGGATATATGAAACATGAACATGGCCAGCGGGGTTATTTTGTATTTTTCGTTTTATCATGTAGTGCAGCAATGGGAGTTGCTTTTGCCGGTAATCTTTTTACCCTTTATATCTTTTACGAATATCTTGCCATTTGCACCTATCCCCTTGTAGTTCACGCTGGAACTGAGGAATCGGTGAAAGCCGGAATCAAATATATTAGTTACAGCCTGGCTGGGGGTGCCCTTGTCTTCCTTTCGATCTTTATCATTCATGATCTGGTTGGCACTCTTGATTTTATGCCCGGGGGTATCTTAAATTCTGTTGCAGCAGATCATTCAACATTGATTAAGGTTGTTTTCGTATTATTGATTGCCGGTTTTGGGACAAAAGCGGCAATTATGCCCCTTCATTCATGGCTGCCGGGAGCAATGGTTGCCCCTACGCCGGTTAGTGCATTACTGCACGCTGTGGCAATAGTCAAAGCTGGTGTGTTCGGTATTTCTAGGGTTTTCTTTTCACTATATGGCCGAGAGCTGTTGGCCGAGTTAAATGTTACAATTATCTTGGCGATCGTGATCAGTTTTACCATTATTGTCGGATCACTGATGGCGATCAAACAAACTGTTTTAAAACTGCGGCTGGCTTACTCAACAATTGGGCAACTAGGTTACATCACGCTTGGAATGCTGATGCTCTACCCGACAGGAGTACTAGGTGGTCTGGTCCATATCATCAATCATGCGGTGCTAAAAATCACCTTGTTTTTCTGTGCTGGGATGATCATCACCGTTACCGGTAAAAAGAATTTGGATCAGTTGCGTGGCATCGGAAAACAGATGCCGTTGACGATGCTGGCCTTTGCTGTCGGTGCCTTAGGACTTATGGGGGTTACACCGATCTGTGGCTACATTAGTAAATATCACCTATTAGCCGGCGGCATCGCTTCCGGCAATCAGGCTTATGCCTACGTAATTATGACCAGTAGCCTACTAAACGCGATTTACTATTTACCAATTATTGTTAATGCATTTTTTCGGGAAGGGAATTTTAAAAAGCAAGCTGGTCCTGAAGCGCCTCTAACCATGCTTGTGCCCACAGTTGCCCTGGCCGTTATGGCAATTCTGTTTGGCCTGTTTGCTAATTATACTACTATTCCGTTTATTGAAACAGTACTCAAAACGATCTTTTGATCCAAGGGAGGGAAGTTAATTGCCTCAAGCTGATTTAACGATTTCGATTATTCCGGCCCTCATTGTGCTGTCACCGCTGCTTGGAGCAGGTTTAACCTTTTTAGCTGACCGCTATCAAAGTAGATTGCGCAATGCCACAGTAATTGCAGGAGTGCTGATTCCACTGTTAATGACTGCCTATATGTATATGGTGTTTCAGCATCAGGGAGTATTATATTTTAAGCTGAATATTCTTCCCCCTACTGGTTTAGAGTTTCGAGTTGATTCGCTGTCAATGTATATGACACTTCTCTTCACTTTTTTTGCTTTAGTCATTACTGTTTATACTCTTGGTTATTATCGGGACAAAGAGGACGGAAAAGTATTTTTCTATATCTTGCTCCTTGCTCTGGGTGGTTGTTTCGGTGTGGTGCTGAGCGGAAATATGTTTACATTTTTCTTATTCTTTGAATTTATGTCATTGATGTTTTTTCCAATGGTTGCTTATAAGTCGACTCCTGAATCTTCTGCAGCCGGATTAAAATTTTTTTACATGACGATTATTGCTGGGGTAGCGATGTTTTGGGCAGTTGTTGTCACCTATCTTGATACAGGTAGTACTTCTTTTGGTGCGGGAGGTCTTTTTACATCGGTATCACCTTTAATCTTTTCCGCATTCATCTGCTATCTGATTGCCTTGGGCATAAAATCAGCGATGATTCCACTGCATATCTGGATGGCCGATGCCTATGCGGCAGCACCGACTCCAGCTGCTACAGTATCATCGGCCATAATGCTAAAAACGGGAATTGTAGGTATTATTCGCGTGATCCATGATCTTTATGGTTTATCGTATATTCAGGATGTCGGGTGGAATAATATTTTATTAGTATTAGCGATCATTGGCATGTTATATGGATCAGTGTGTGCATTTGCCCAGGATGATCTCAACCGCAGACTGGCTTACTCCGGGGTTGCCCAGATCGGCTATATATTGCTTGGCATTTCCCTGTTAAACGAGCTAGCCTTAGTCGGGGCAGTTTATCATATCATGGCCCATGCTTTCATGAAAGGCAGTTTGTTTTTATGTGCCGGGGTAATCTATGTCAATACCGGCAAAACAAAGATCAGCGAGATGCAGGGAATCGGCTTGCAGATGCCGATTATAATGCTTTGCTTTACTATCGCTGCTGTTAGTTCGGTGGGTATTCCACCGTTGAATTTGTTTGTCAGTAAATGGCATCTCGGTTTGGGGGCTTTTGAGGTTGGCATGCCATGGGTTATTGCCGTCCTGATTACGAGCAGCCTATTAAATGCTTCCTATTATTTTCCGATTTCAATCAATGCTTTTCTTGGTTGTCGCGAGCTGAAAAACATAGAGCGCAAGCGATTACGTTTCCAGCCTTTGCGCATTATTCCGGTTATCATATTGGCCCTGGGCGCCTTTATTTTCACGATTGCCCCATTTAACTGGCCCCTGGATCTGGCTCGCAATGTTGCTCAGCTGTTTTTCTAGCCTTAATCTGGTCCATGCATTTCGGAGGTGATTTATTATGGAATACGAAATAGTTCACACATTATTGCCGGCAATTATCATTTTTGTGCCGATTATTTCGGGTTTGTTGTTATTTTTCTTTGCCAATTGGCTGGATCCTTACAAGGAGCAGATCTGCATCGGGGTAACCGGTCTCTTTTTCATTTTGGTTTTAACCATGTACCCGTCAATTAAAAGTGGCAAGATATTGTTAGGCATATTTCAGTACTTTTCTTTTCCTTTATCGATCTCTTTTAAGGTTGACCAGTTAACCATTTTTTTGGGGATCTTTTTCGCTTTTGCTTGGTTTATGGCAGCGGTTTTTTCACCTGGATATATGGCCCATGAGCATAAAAAGGAACGTTATTATGCTTTTTTCCTGTTGGCTGAAGGTGGTTGCATGGGGACGATTTTTGCCGGTGATCTTTTGGGACTATTTGTCTTTTTCGAATTTATGGCTCTTACTACTTATGTTTTAATTGCCCATGAAGAAAATGCAGTTACGATGTTCGCGGCAGCAAAATATCTCTATATGACAGTTTTTGGTGGTTTGTCAGTTTTTGTCGGTTTGCTGATGGTTTATTTCCTCACTGGTTCTGTTTCCTTTAACAGGCCGGGTTTATTAACCGAACCTTCAACCCTGGCTACAGTAGCCTTCTTTACCTTAATGATTGGTTTTGGGTTAAAAGCCGGGATGTTTCCTGTCCATGTCTGGTTGCCGGATGCCCACCCTGCTGCTCCATCGCCGGTCAGCGCCGCACTTTCCGGTATTATGCTGAAAACGGGTCTCTACGGAATGATCAGGGTTATTTATAATATCTACAGCCCCGAATTTATTCAGCATGCAAACTGGGATACAGTTATGCTGATTCTGGCCGGTATAACGATCCTGCTAGGTTCAGCTATGGCTCTCTTGCAGGATGATCTGAAGCGAAGGTTGGCCTATTCGAGTATTGCCCAGATCGGTTATATTCTGCTGGGAATATTTTTACTGAGTCAGCAGGGTCTCATTGGTGGTCTTTACCACCTTTTTACCCACTTATTTATGAAGAGCCTTTTATTTTTATGTGCCGGAGCGATTATTGTCCAAACCGGTATCAGGAATATCAGTCAGATGAAAGGCATCGGTCTGAAAATGCCACTTACGATGTTCTTCTTTACAATAGCATCATTAACCATGGTTGGTATTCCGCCGTTTAACGGTTTTATCAGTAAATGGCAGCTTTCCCTTGCTTCTCTCGAAGTAGGGCAGCCAATCTTTGTTGTCATTCTGATTGCCAGCAGCTTGCTCAATGCCGCCTACTATTTTCCGATTGTGATCACAGCGTTTTTCCCTGGTCAGCCCGATGCTCATCACGGAGCAGAGCCAGAATCAGTAGATGCTCATAGTGATCATCACGAAGAAACGCAGACTGACAATTTAGAGGATAGCGGAAATAAGCAAGGTCCATCTCACTACCGTTATTACGGGGGACGACTGGCTGCGGAAGCACCCTGGCACATGGTTCTTCCGATGGCTTTGCTGGCAATAGGCTGTATCATTTTTGCCCTGCTGCCGTATAACTGGCCGTGGGAGTTGGTTTTATCGGCTACTCGCTCACTTTTTAATATGTAATAAACCACAAGGCCTTATACTTTCCAGTCTTTATTAAGATCATTATTAATAGGTATTAATTTATTATTATATTACTGTTCAACCTCAAAGGAGTTCGGGTCAGATGAGTGGCGTTCCTTCATCAGGTACCTTGTCCGGCATTCTGCCACTGGCTATAGTTTTGCTGCCGATTGGCGGGGCATTTTTATCAGCCCTGATTGGACGTATTTCCGAGCGATATCGAGATATTTTTGTCCTGGCGGTAACGGCTTTAACTGTTTTTCTATCGGCAATACTATTTATTATCAGCTGGGGTGATCTTGTTGTCAGTCGTTTTGTGGTGGGATATAGTGAGATTCCCCTTTATTTTAGTGTTGATCGATTAGGAGCTGTTTTTAACTTACTATCGGCTTTTGTCTGGTTTCTGGCTACTCTATTTTCTCTTTCTTACATGACCCACGAAAACCGAAGAAATCGCTACTATTCTTTCTATCTGCTGACCCTTGGGGGTTGCCTGGGCGTATTCTTAACAGGCGATCTGTTTAGTCTCTTTTTCTTTTTTGAGATGATGTCAATCGCTTCATATCTCTTAGTTGTTCATAACCAGTCAGAAGAAGCGATAAAAGCCGGACGTCTTTATATTTTCCTTGGTGTTTTTGGTGGGCTATGTTTATTGACAGCTATTATGCTCATCTATTGGTACACCGGTTCGGTTATGATTACACCGATGCTTGAAACGTTAATTCTGCTGCCCACCCGTTTTTTGATTTTGTTCTTATTGATTGTTGGTTTTGGCATTAAAGCCGGAATGGTTCCTTTGCATATTTGGTTGCCGAAGGCTCATCCGGTTGCGCCTGCCCCGGCTAGTGCTCTGCTTTCTGGCATTATGATTAAAACCGGGGCTTACGGAATTATCCGTGTGATGACCCTGATCTATACACCGGCTGCAGAGGAAGCCAAAAATCTTTGGGCTTTTTCAGAGCATTCCGGTCACATTCTGATCCTAATTGGTATCCTGACGATGTTTGTTGCTGCTGTTATGGCCCTTTTTCAGTTAAATGCCAAGAGGATCCTGGCATACAGTAGTATTAGCCAGATGGGGTATATTTTGATGGGGATCGGAGTATGTGCCTATCTGGGGTTGGATGGGGCTGTTGCTTTTGGAGGTTTTACTTTTCATGTCGTCAACCATGCATTTTTTAAAGCAGCCATGTTTATGATGGTTGGCGCGGTATTCTACCGGACCGGTGAAATTGAACTGCACCGCCTGGGCGGGCTTTGGCGTGATTTTCCGGTAACAACAATCGTCTTTTTGTTGGCTGCAATGGGCATTGCCGGTATACCCGGTTTAAACGGTTATACGAGCAAGGTCCTTCTGCACCATGCTATTGTTGAAGCTTATGAACATCATCATCTGATTTCATTGTACTGGGCCGAAAAAATATTTATGCTGACCGGGATTTTAACTACTTGCTATATAACCAGACTTTTTAGTTCCATTTTCTTAGGCAGCAAACCTGCACATTTAAAAGCGATTAAAAAAGAACCTTGGAATGAAAAGGTAGTATTTGTCACCATTGGCTTAATATTAGTATTTATCGGTACTAATCCATTTCTAGCACTGGAAAAATTTATTGTGCCGTTGACCAAGTCTTATCGCTTTAATATTTATTCTATCAAGCACCTGATGGAAGTAAATTTCTGGGATATTCACGACCTTGAAACAATGGCTTGGGTCGTGGGAATTGCTATATTTCTTTTTGGTGTTGGTTCTCTAACCGGTTTATTCAACCTAAAATTCCCTCCCTGGCTAAGCATTGAACAAATTGGATACCGCCCGGTTGTCAGTTCGCTGTTGTTTGTTTTTACCAGGAGCGGCAGGGGGCTTGAATTGACTGTTGATAGCGTATACATCAACAGTCCCCGTTTTTTGACTTATTATTGCCAGGGAGGAAAGATGCTTGATGCGGCTGCCGATTATTTGCTTGTTGATACTTTAGGACCTCTCAAGAAGTTGGGCAGACGGATTTACGAGTTTGAAACTCAGGGCATCTGGTTCACCAGACTAATGCGGCAGCTTGGATGGATAATGTTAAATATCCACAAAGGATGGGTTTATTACCTGCGGTACTTTTTCAACCGTTCCAGGATCTTTTTTCTGACCATCTTCTATTTTCTGTTTCATTTGGATTATAAGCCGCGGGGAAAATTTTTTATGCTGGTCAACACTTCAAATTTCGAGTACTATGTAATTATATTTTTTCTGGTTTTGATTATTATCATGTCACTACAGCTTTTTACTTAAAAAAATAGTAGGCAGGTTTCTTTAGGCAATTTGAATATAGATAACCAATAGCGGAAACACAGTTATAGCTTAGAAAGAAAGAAGGGATTTAATAATGATTGAACAGGAACTGGCCAAATTTGCCAGGGAATTATCTTACGACATGCTGCCAAAAGAAGTGATCCAGCAGGCCAGGATTTGTCTCTTAGATCTTGTCGGCACCGCTTGTGCAGGAGCTATGGCCCTGCCGGGACATGTTGTTACAGATATCATTGAGGCAGCTGGCGGTAATCCTCAGGCCGTTTTAATCGGTCGCAAGGAAAAAGTGCCTGCGTTAAATGCTGCTCTTGGAAACGGACTATATGCGCATTCCCTTGAACTTGACGATTTACACCGTAGTTCTATTCTCAGGCCTGGTTCGCCAATTATCCCGGCAGCTCTTGCGGCTGCGGAAAAGGTGGGAGCTTCCGGTAAAGATCTGATTACGGCAATTGTTGCTGGTTATGAAGTAGGAATTAGAATAGCGGAAGCGATGACTCCAAGCCATTATAATTTTTGGCATACTACTGGAACCTGCGGAACTTTTGCCGCGGCGATTGCTGCCGGCAAAGTAATGAATCTTGATCAGGAACAATTAATCAATGCTCTCGGCCATGCCGGGACCCAGGCGGCCGGGTTGATGGAGCTACACTATAGCCCTGAAGGGATGATGAGCAAGCCTTTGCATGCCAGTAAAGCGGCCCAAAACGGTTTGTTTTCAGCTATGCTGGCAGCAGGAGGTTATTCCAGCACAAAAACCATCCTATCTGGAGAAAAAGGATTTTTAAGGGTATTTGCGCCAAAAGCAAAGATGGAAAAAATAATTGAGGGTTTAGGTGAAGACTATAAAATCATGCAAATTAGTTTCCGGATCTACGCTTCTACTCGACATACTCATGCCGGAATAGATCTTGCCCTCAGGTTACGCGAGAAGGGAATAAAGCCAGAAGATATTGAACTGTTAAGGATTCAAACTTATGGAGTAGCCCGTGACCTGGTTGGCGAACCTTTTCCGCTAACGGTTTACGAGGCTAAGTTCAGTTTGCCTTTCTGTGTTTCAACTGCTCTGGTTTACGGCCACGTCGGTGTAGAAGATTTTACTGAGGAACGTATCTCTGATCCGGTGCTTGAAGAGCTAATGAGCCATTGTACCGTGGAAATTGATCCATTGATTGATGCGCACTATCCCCAAAAATGGGGCGCCAAACTGAACGTGATTTTACGTAATGGCAATGTTGATCATGAGCAAACTGATTTTCCGAAAGGCGATCCGGAAAACAAACTGACCCTGGATCAGCTTCACGCAAAGTTTCGCAGACTTTCAGCCCTGCTTCTTCCATCTTCGAAAATTGAAGCCTGGCTGGGGCAATTTATGAAACTAGAATCGTTTGACAACATTGCTGATATGTGGCGAATTTAAGGTTGCAACGGGTTGCTGCTAATTAGTAAAATGGGAAGAGAGTATATTTACATCAAGTATTAAACCTATAGTACAAATAAAACCGGGATTAAATCCCGGTTTTTGGTGCGCCTGCGTGGTTTTGAACCACGGGCCTCCTGCGTGTCAAGCAGGCGCTCTCCCCCTGAGCTACAGGCGCAAGGATAAGATCGCTTCAATATTTTAGCATTTGCAAAGCAGCGCTGTCAAGGAAACGAAAACGCTGTCCAGCTATATAAATAATACTTTCTGTGCTATGATAACCTTATATTTTACTTAGCGGGGAGGGACTTGCTTGCCTGCCAATTTAACTCCTCAGTATTACGCTGTCGAAGAAAAATACCGTCAGGCCCAGACTAACGAAGAACGAATTAAGGTGCTTCAGGAAATGCTTGCTGTTATTCCCAAGCATAAAGGGACAGAACACCTGCAGGGTGATATTAAAAAAAAGATTGCCAAACTGAAGGAAGAAGGCAAGAAAAAAAAACAGAGCAAGGGTTTCAATCCCTTTGGAGTTGAGAAACAGGGTGCAGGGCAAGTTGTGCTGGCCGGTTATCCCAACAGTGGAAAATCTTCTCTGGTTGGTGCCCTTTCCAGGGCTAAAGTTAAGGTGGCAGACTATCCTTATTCAACAGCCTTACCGGTAAGCGGAATGATGCCTTATAAAGATACTTTTATACAGCTGGTTGATACTCCTCCTCTATCTGTTGATAATATTCCTTCTGGATTGATCGGCACTTTTAAAGAAGCTGATGCGATTTTAGTGGTAATAGATCTTTTCACCGCTGAATGTCTTGAACAATTGGCCGGTTTGATCCAGATATTGCAGGAGCGTGATGTAATTGATCTATCTGAGGATGGTACGATTATTGCTCCCCTGCCTTTCCTGGTCGTTGGTAATAAGTGCGACCACCCTGAAGCCGAAGAAAATCTGCAAATTTTAAAAGATTTATGGCCGGATTTAGAAATAATAGCGGTTTCCTGTACTGGATCAGGTCTGGAGACTTTGAAAGAAAGAATTTACAAGTTGCTTAATATCATTCGAATTTATGGCAAGCCCTTCGGTAAGGCTCCCGATATGGATCGCCCTTTTATTTTAAGAAAGGGTGGTACTGTATTGGATTTTGCCACCCAGGTTCATAAAGATTTTCCTGAAAAATTAAAAAGTGCTCTAGTTTGGGGCTCTGCCAAGTTTGACGGGCAAGCGGTGCCCCGTGATTATGTTTTGGAAGACGAGGATATCGTTGAGCTGCAGCTATAAATCGCCAGAAACTAATTAATTCAGTTTAAAGGTTTTTAATGCAGGAATCTTATTGCTTTCTTGCGAAATAACTTTAATTAAATTAATGAGATTTGTTTACACATTATTTCAAGGAGCTGATAGGTTGTGATTTGGATTATTTTAGGCATTATCGGTTTAATTGTTGTATCGCTTATCGGTATTTACAATCGTTTGGTAACCTTAAGACAGCGTATTAAAAATGCCTGGGCGCAGATCGAAGTGCAGTTAAAAAGGCGTTATGATTTAATTCCAAACCTGGTTAATACGGTCAAGGGTTATGCCGCCCATGAAAAAGAGACTTTTGAAAAAGTGACCCAGGCCCGTAATATGGCGATTCAGGCTAAAGATGTCAATGCTCAGGCGGGAGCAGAAAACATGCTTTCCGGAGCGCTTAAAACGCTATTTGCCGTTGCCGAAAGTTACCCCGAGCTGAAGGCAGATGCCAATTTTCGCCAGCTCCAGGATGAGTTGGCCAATACTGAAGGAAAGATTGCTTTCGCCAGACAGTTTTACAATGATACTGTCATGAATTACAACACTACCATTCAGCGGTTCCCAACAGTGCTGATTGCCGGTATGTTTGGATTTACCAAAGAAGAATATTTTAATCTCGATGAAGAAGCAATAGCCAGGGAAGCTGTAAAAGTAGAGTTTTAGGAGCGCCGTTGATGATAGTCGTTTATCTCGATAAAAAAGTCCAGGAAATAAAAGATTGCTTTCTGAAGGTTATGATCATAGCAGCGATTGTCCTATTTTCTGCGAATTCTGCAGCGGCTCAGGATGATCGCTCATTTTATTTCCCCGCTGTGGTGATTGAAGCGGAAATCCTTAATGACGGCTCAATGCATGTTGTCGAAGAACGAACTTTTCGTTTTGACGGTCGCTATCGCGGGGCATGGGCTTATATACCATTAAAAAATAAGAGTGTCATCAGGGATGTTTTAGTCAGCGAAGCGGGAATCCCCTACAGGGAGGTTGCTATCGGAGTTCAGGACATTCCCGGTGTATATTATGTAGAGTACGAGGATGATCTGGTCTATATCGATTGGAGTTACGAGGCATACAACGAAGATCGCACCTTTACTATCAGTTATTGGGTGGACAATGCAGTCCTGGTGCACCAGGATCTGGCCGAATTGTATTGGCAATTCATTGGTAATGAGTGGGGAGAAAGGTCTGATTTCGTCAGGATTACCCTTAACCTGCCTCCGGGAGCAGAGCGGGAAGAGATTAGAGCCTGGGGCCACGGACCACTAAATGGTAACGTGGAAATTCTCGATGCCAGTACAATAATTTGGGAAGTTGACCGTTTGCCGGCCAATACTTTTGTTGAAGGTCGGGTCACTTTTCCCCTTTCGTTGGTGCCGCAGGCAACAAATATTAGTGGTAAAAATGGATTGCCTGATATTTTAGCGGAAGAAGAAAGATGGGCTCGCCAGGCAAATTTAAAAAGAAAATTATTTCGCCTGGATTATTATATCGGACCTTTAATCTTTATTGCCATGCTAATGTTTTATTTTATTACACGGTATCAATCCAGAAGAGCCCCCGGTATGTTCAGAGGTGATTATTACCGTGAACTGCCGGGAGAATATTCCCCGGCGGAGGCAGGCTATCTTTTCCGTCTGGGAAAAATTAAGCCTGAAGATTTTACGGCAACGGTTATGGATTTAGCCCGCAGGGGTCACCTGCGTTTGGAAGAGTATCAGGGGGAGAGCGGCTGGATCCGCAAAAGAGCCTTTACTGACTATCGGTTATTTCCAACTAAGGGCAAGGATAATCTAAAAGTTCATGAACAGAAGCTCTATAATTTTATTTTCAAGCAGGTTAGTAACATGGATGCTGTAGGTGTAACTATGAAGGAGATTGAAAGATTCGGCAAGAAAAATAAAGAGAGCACCTACATATTTTACAAAAGCTGGTCTAAGGGTATTAAAAAAGAGGTAGACAGGCATAAATTCTTTAAAGGTACAGCTTGGCAGGGTATTATTGTTGGTGCAGTTCTTTTCATATTGGGATTTGCCTTATTTTTCTTAGAATTTTTTGTTACCGGGACTATTGCGCTTATGATCGGCCCAATTATGATTGCTCTTTTTGCCCTTCTAAAAAAGCTTACTCCCGTTGGTGCCGATCACTTTGCCAAGTGGCGTGCTTTTAAACAATTTCTAAAAGATTTTTCCAATCTTGATCGATCTACTATTCCTTCACTGGCCATCTGGGAGCATTACCTGGTCTATGCGGTAACACTTGGCGTGGCTAAAGAGGTGATGGAACAGCTGCAGCTTATTTATCCGGAAATGGGCCAAAATATTCAACATGTTTGGCCGGCTTACGGAGCGATGGCTGTAAACCCTGGGCGTTTTACCAGGATGAGTTCCACCATGGAAAGGTCGTTTAAAACTGCTTTCCGTTCAGCAACCTCTTCCGGTTCCGGAGGCGGAGGTGGCTTCTCCGGCGGAGGTGGCGGAGGAGGTGGTGGGGGCGGAGGCGGTGCCCGTTAATTGCGATAAAAATATGTAATCCTTGGGGTTTTAGCTGATCAACTGGGCTAAAACCTTTTTATTTTTACGAGAATAAATGATTGAAAAACGCAAACGTCTATGATACTATATGTATATATACGAATATAAGATAATACAATGGAAGTGATACAAAGATGAATCAGTACCATTTGATCGCTAATTTCATGAAAGCTTTATCTCATCCAACTCGAATCCAAATCCTTGAACTTTTACGTTCTGGAGAACGCTGTGTCTGTGAAATATTTCCAGAGATCAATGTTGATCAATCAAGTGTTTCAAGGCATCTTGCCATACTCAAACGAGAAGGACTGCTCGATTCCCGCAAAGATGGTTTAAAAGTTATCTACTGGACAGCCGATCCCTTTATTTATGAAATTATCGATCGCAGTGCTGAAAAAGTAAAACATATCTTACAGGTTAAGGCCTCAATCATCAAGTAAGCAACTAGCTGTCATTGATAAAGGCTAATTTAATCTGGCGATTTTAACAATAAATATCTGGAAATAAAGGAGACTGGAATAGTGAAGATTAAAATTTTGGGAACAGGTTGCAGCAAATGTCAAGCCTTGGAGAAGGAAACGATTAATGCTCTGGCGGAGCTTAATGTTGCCGCTAACGTGCAGAAGATTACCAAGATGGACGAAATCATGCAGTATGACGTGATGTTGACCCCGGCTTTAGTGATCAATGATCAGGTGAAGTCTGCCGGTAAAGTTTTAAAACCGGAGGAAATAAAAGCGCTAATCAAACAGGAACTAGAGTCTTGAATCAGATTGTGGGTTTTAGCTGTTTATGCTAAGGAGATGCATTGTTAATGAAGGAATATCAAAAATTAGCGCTTATCGTTGCCGTATTCTTAGCTGCCTACTTCATACCCTTTGATAGTCCATTAGTAGGTGGAGCAATTATTGAAGCTTTTCACCTGTTACAGGAATATGCCCGGGAACACGTTCTGTTTTGCTTAATACCGGCCTTTTTTATTGCCGGGGCGATTGCCAATTTTGTATCGCAGGGGTCGGTCATTAAATACTTTGGCAGTGGGGCCAGTAGAATTGTTGCCTATTCAGTGGCATCTGTATCTGGAGTAATCCTCGCTGTCTGTTCCTGCACAGTTTTACCCCTGTTCAGCGGTATTTATCGAAGGGGTGCCGGTCTTGGACCGGCCTGTGCATTTCTTTACTCCGGGCCGGCCATCAATGTATTAGCTATTGTCTTGACGGCCAGGGTGCTTGGCTGGGAACTTGGTCTGGCCAGGGCTGTCGGGGCGGTGATTTTTGCGGTGTTAATCGGTTTACTGATGGCTTTCTTTTACCGTAAAGACGATCAAAACCGGCTTGCAACACAGATGGCCGGTATGGAAGAGGATCAAAGTGAAACCCGCAGCCCGGGCCAGAATATCCTGTTTTTCCTCACCCTTGTTCTAATCCTCATCTTTGCCACCTGGAGTCAGCCTGCTGAACCGGTTGGTTTCTTTAACGCTCTTTATATTGTAAAATGGCCGGTGGTTTTCATTTTACTTGCCTTTCTTGCCTTTATCCTGGTTAAGTGGTTTAAACAGGAAGAACGTAAAGATTGGGTCAACACCACCTGGGATTTTGCCAAGCAGATTTTACCTTTGCTTTTTGCCGGTGTATTGGCAGCCGGTTTTCTGATGGGACGACCCGGGACTGATGCCGGTCTTATCCCAGTGCGCTACATTGAAGTTCTCGTTGGTGGCAATACTCTCAAGGCTAACCTGGTTGCCTCAGTGGTGGGCGCTTTCATGTATTTTGCCACCCTTACCGAAATCCCTATATTACAGGGTTTACTCGGAGCAGGTATGGGTAAAGGTCCGGCTTTGGCTCTGCTGTTAGCCGGACCAGCACTCAGTCTGCCGAATATGCTCGTCATCCGTTCAGTCCTGGGCACACAGAAAACAGCAGTTTTTGTTCTCCTGGTGGTGGTCATGGCTACAGCATCCGGAATGATATTTGGTAATTATGTTTTATAAAATAGCCACAATTTTTCTAGAGGAAGAATAATGCATTTGCGATTTGATAGACGAGTTAGAGTTATCTTAATCTGCAGTGTAATATCATCTTAAGATCCTCAAACCAGCCAACCTGGTTAATGATCGGCGAAAGGGAAAATGGACTTACTACTCACTTAACAAAGCAGGATTTGAGGACCATATTGAGAACTTTTATGATAAGTTTATCAAGCCAATTGGAAAATCCGAATATAAAGAAAAAGAAAATTAAAAGCCGGGATCGAGTTGTACTGAATGATTGATAAATTCTGTTAGCCAAAAAGTTGCAATCAGATCCCGGCAAAACATCATCATTATGCTGCATATGTAAGTAATTAAATAGGAGTAATTGCAATATTCCTGAGTTCACCAGGAGGGAGGCAGATCTATCAAGGTCAATTAAATCTATGCGCTGAATTGAACGGATAAAAAATATACGAGGTGGTTAGTAAATGGGTGTGCAAAAAGAGTACGAACTGGGATTTTTCCATAAGTTTTTAACTGTGTGGGTAGCTCTCTGTATTATGATCGGGATTGGTTTGGGAGCTGTTTTTCCAGGAGCAGCGCAATTCTTAAATTCTCTCGCCATAGCCCAGGTTAATATTCCGGTGGCCATCTTTCTCTTTGCCATGATGTATCCGATCATGGTGCAAATTGATTTTCAGGAAGTTGTCAATGCCGTCAAAGCGCCAAAGCCGGTTATTCTTACTCTGATTGTGAACTGGGCGATCAAGCCTTTTACGATGTTTTTCTTTGCCTGGCTTTTTATGCGGGTCATCTTCGCTCCTTTTCTTGATGACACTTTAGCCGGTGAATATGTCGCCGGTATGATTTTACTGGGCATTGCCCCCTGCACGGCCATGGTATTGGTATGGAGTTACCTGGCTCGCGGGTTTATGGGGTTGACCCTGGTCATGGTAGCGATTAACTCGCTGACAATGCTGGTGCTCTACGCTCCGTTGGGTAATTTCCTGCTGGGAGTAGCTGAAATGTCAGTGCCGTTTATGACCATTTTCCTTAGCGTCATGCTTTACGTGGGAGTTTCTCTGGTGGCTGGTTATATTAGCCGGACCAGGTTGATCAAAACCCGCGGCTTAGACTGGTATGAGCGGGTATTCCTGAAGAATATGGGCACAATTTCGATTATTGCTTTATTAGCAACACTAATTTTTCTGTTTATGCTCCAGGGAGGAGTTATCTTAGAAGCGCCTTTGATTGTTGGGATGATTGCTGTACCGCTAATTATCCAAACGCTGGTCATTTTTATCATCGGCTATATTGCAGCGAAACTGATCGGCATTACCTATGAAGAAGCGGCACCATCGGCGATGATTGGCGCCAGCAATCACTTTGAAGTAGCTATTGCTACGGCAGTTACCGTGTTTGGCTTAACCTCTGGTGCTGCTTTATCCACCGTGGTTGGTGTCCTGATTGAAGTACCGATCATGCTAGTCTTAGTCCGGATCTCTCTGCGGACCCGTAACTGGTTCCCAGCAATGAAAAAGGTATCGTAAACAGATTAGTCAAAATGATTTTGGGAGGGACTTAAGTGGTTGAAACAAAGGAATCTAGAACAGTACTTTTCCTCTGTACCGGTAATTCTGCCCGCAGCCAGATGGCCGAGGGGTTTTTAAAAACAATGAATAAAGGGATGTTTAAGGTCTATAGTGCCGGAATCGCTCCGGTTGGATTAAATCCTAAGGCCGTTCAGGTTATGCAAGAAGTCGGCATTGATATCAGCAATCAGAGTTCGGATGCAATTAACAAGGAGCTTCTGGATCAGGTTGACCTATTAATCACTCTCTGCGGTGATGCTCGGGAAAGCTGCCCCCTAGTATCAACCCGCGTTGAGAAAAGACACTGGGCTCTTGAAGATCCAGCCCGGACTGAAGGCAGTGACGAAGCAGTTTTAATAAAATTCAGGGAAATCCGGGATTTGATAAAAGCTCATGTTGAGGAGCTCGTTTCAGAAGCGTAGATCGATCAGCAATTGTTTTTTAAAAAGCCTGTACCAAAAGGGTCCAGGCTTTTTGTGGTATAATTTCCGCAAGTAATAAATGGGGCAGTTTTTACCGGTTTTATTTCTAAGTTTGGGAGGAATGTCATTTGGATAAACTGAAAGCAGCCCTGGTGGTTAATCCCGCTTCCGGAAATGGAGCAACCGGCAAGCGATTCCCGGTGATGGCGGATATTATTAAACAGGAAGGCCTTTCTTTCGTTCACCGTTTTACTGAATCGCCCGGACACGCCACAGAAATCACCCGCCATTTTTTACAAGAAGGTCATGATCTAATCATTGCTGTTGGTGGAGATGGGACCACTAACGAGGTGCTTAATGGTTTTTTTGATCGATCAGGCGCTGCAATCAGACCCGGTGCAGCAATAAGTTTCATATCGGGAGGAACCGGTCGTGATTTAATTCGCACTGTTGGCATTCCTGTTGATACGGCTTCAGCTGTAAGGCATATCATTAATAGTGAAGTTCACCCGATTGATCTCGGCAGGGTTTCTTACTTAACTAAAGATGGTTTGCAGCAAAGCAGATACTATATTAATGTTGCCGGACTTGGTTTAGATGGTGCGACAGTCGATCGGGTTAACCGTACCAGCAAAGCATTGGGTGGTTTTATTTCTTTTTTATGGGCAACAATCGCTACTCTGGCTCTCTATAAGAATCAAAAAATGCAAATTATTGTTGATGAACAGGAGATTTGTAATGAGCCGGTTACTGTTGTGGTTTTTGGAAATGGACAATATTTTGGCGGCGGGATGCACATCGCTCCCAATGCTTCCGTTGATGATGGATTACTGGATATTATTATCTTAAGAGATCTAAGCAAGCTTAATTTACTGCTTAGCTTGCCGCGCGTTTATAAGGGTAGCCACTTAACCCATGGCCGGATAACGAGTTTAAGAGGTAAGAAGGTTAGAGTGTTTGCTGATCAAACTGCACTACTTGATTTGGACGGAGAACAACCTGGCTCTGCTCCAATTGAACTGGAAATAATACCTCATGCAATCAATCTCAGGGGATGAGCTGGTAATCGCTGAAACAAATCCGGGGGGCGGGTTGACAGGAAAAGAGGCAAGTTTTATCATGATTCTTATTAGCGTTTAACTAAAAATATAACCCAGTTAGGCTCAGAGGAGGCGAACATTCGTTGACGGTTAAAGTAAAATTGAATACTGGAGAAGAGATTGTTTATCCTGAAGGTGCTACCTGTATGGATATCTACCGGGAGAAAACAGCTGAAAACAAGGATTTAATTGCTGTCTTAATTGATGGCAAAGAATGTGATCTCAACCGGCCTCTGACCGATAACGCTAAGGTTAGTCTTGTTGATTTTGATACACCCGAAGGCGCATCAGTATATCGTCACAGTGCCAGTCATATTTTAGCCCATGCGGTTAAAACCCTATATCCCACGGCAAAAATGGGCATTGGCCCGGCTATCGAAAATGGTTTTTATTACGATTTTGAATTTGAGGAGCCAATTTCTGCCGATGATCTGCCTGCCATTGAAGCAGAGATGAAAAAAATTATCAAGGCAAAGAAACCGATTCGCCGTCGTGAGATAAGTCGTAAAGAGGCCGAAGAAATTTTTCGGACCAAGAATGAAACCTACAAATTGGAGCTGATAGCTGATTTACCCGCAGATGTAGTTATAAGTTGCTATGAACAGGATAATTTCATTGATCTTTGTGCCGGGCCGCATTTAAATCATACCGGAATGGTAAAAGCATTTAAACTTACCGGGCTGGCCGGTGCCTACTGGCGTGGTGATGAACGAAATACGATGCTCCAGCGTATTTATGGTACTGCTTTTCCAAGCAAAGAACGCCTGGAGCAATATCTGCTTATGCTGGAAGAGGCAAAAAAGAGAGACCACCGCAAGCTGGGTCGGGAACTTGAATTATTCAGCCTACATGATGAAGGCCCCGGTTTCCCCTTTCTTCATAACAATGGAATGATTATCTGGCAGGAATTGGCTGATTATTGGCGTAGAGAGCACCGTCTTGCTGGATATGAAGAGATAAAAACTCCTTTGATTTTAAACCGGGAGCTCTGGGAACAGTCAGGTCATTGGGATCACTACCGGGAGAATATGTATTTTACGAAAATAGACGAACAGGATTTTATAGTCAAACCGATGAACTGCCCGGGGGCAATGCTTGTTTTCGGTTCAAAAATGCACAGTTATCGTGATTTGCCGCGCAGAATAGCTGAAATGGGTATAGTTCATCGCCATGAATTATCGGGAACATTGCACGGTTTAATGAGAGTCCGTACTTTTACCCAGGACGATGCTCATATCTTTATGTTGCCTGAACAGATTGAAGCTGAAGTATCCGGAATTATCGAACTGATGGACCGATTCTATCGGATTTTTGGTTTCGATTACCGGGTTGAGTTAAGTACCAGGCCGGAAAAAGCAATGGGTTCAATTGAGATGTGGGACAAGGCTACAGATATCCTGGAACAAGTTTTAATCAATAAAGAAATTCAATTTAAGGTCAACGAAGGAGACGGAGCATTTTATGGTCCCAAAATTGATTTCCACCTCGAGGATTGCCTGGGACGCAGTTGGCAGTGCGGAACAATTCAGCTGGATTTTCAGATGCCTGAGAAATTTGATCTTACCTACATCGGCGAAGATGGTGCTAAACACCGTCCGGTTGTTATCCACCGTGTAGTATATGGTTCGATGGAGCGTTTCTTTGCTCTGCTCATTGAGCATTACGGCGGTGCATTCCCGGCTTGGCTTGCACCGGTGCAAGCCTCGGTTATACCGGTTACCGACCGCACCCACGCTTATGCGCATGCCCTCTATGAAAAGCTTAGAGCGGAAGGTTTTCGGGTTAAAATAGACGACCGGAACGAAAAAGTTGGCTATAAGATCAGGGAAGCCCAGCTACAAAAAGTTCCTTACATGTTGATTTTAGGCGATAGGGAAGCAGAAGCTGGCACGATCACAATTCGACATCGCGAAAAAGGGGATCTTGGTGCAGGAAAACTTGATGAATTTATATCAAGTCTGGAAAAAGAGATTACAGAAAAAACAATTTGACCGGCAATGTGTTTTTTGATATATTGTAATTTAGGATCGAAAGGTTCAAAGCAGAAGCCACCGCTTCTCACCCTGTGGCGAGTATTGCTTTCAGGGTTATCATAAGACAGAAGATGTTTAGAGCAGGTGGCAAAACCTGCTCTTATATTTTTATGGAGGTGAAACGATATTAGTAAAAATTTGTTCGTCAATGAACAAATTAACGCCCGGGAGGTTTTGGTAGTTGATGCTGATGGTACTCAACTAGGGGTGCTGAAAACTGATGAAGCTCTTAATCTGGCCCGGGAAAAGAAGCTGGATCTGGTCAATGTGGCTCCGAGCGCTCGACCTCCCGTGTGCCGCTTAATGGATTACGGTAAATACAAGTATGAACAGAGCAAACGGGACCGTGAAGCGCGAAAAAACCAAAAAGTCACTACGATTAAAGAGATTAAACTCCGTCCAAATATTGATAAACACGATTTTGAAGTCAAAGCCAAGCGTGGGCAAAAGTTCTTAGAAAACGGAGATAAAGTAAAAGTCACCGTTATGTTTCGCGGGAGAGAAATTACCCATCCCGAAAATGCCCAAAGACTTTGCGAACGGTTGGCTAAGGATTTAGCTGATTACGGAGTTGTGGAAAAACCTGCCAAGCAGGAAGGACGCAACATGATTATGATATTAACACCTAAACCATAGGACAGGAAGGATCTATTCAGAATGCCTAAAATGAAAACTCACCGTGGCGCGGCAAAACGCTTTAAAAAAACCGGAAGTGGTAAAATTAAACGTTTCCGTGCCTTTGCCAGTCACCTGACGGGAAAGAAAAGTAGTAGCCGGATCAGGCGTTTGAGAAAATCAACCCTTGTTAAACCAGCTGATACGAAAAGGGTAAAGTTGCTCATACCTTAAGATTGAGATGTTGATCAATAATTATTATTTTTATCGAATATTAACCGAATACAAGCACATCAGTAGGAGGATGATTAATTATGCCTCGCACTAAGAGAGGTTTTGTCGCCCGTAAAAGGCGGAAAAAAGTACTCAAGTTGGCTAAGGGTTACTATGGAGCCAAAAGTAAATTATTCAGGGTAGCCAATCAGCAGGTAATGAAGTCGCTATCTTATGCTTATCGCGATCGCAGGCAGCGCAAAAGAGATTTCCGAAAGCTTTGGATTGCCAGAATCAATGCCGAAGCCAGAAATGAAGGGATCTCTTACAGCCGCTTTATCAATGGTTTGAAAAAAGCGGATGTGCAGATTAACCGGAAAGTACTTGCTGATCTTGCTGTCAGGGATAAAGGGGCGTTTGCCCGCCTGGTTGAGGTGGCCAAGGCTAACAGTTAAGTTGTTTTTTGTTTGGATTTTTTGCGCTGAAATAACTCACTGGAGTTGATTTCTCCTAATGAAAAGGCCTAAGCCTATAAATCCGGCCCGGGTAATGGTGGTCGGTTTTATTGGGTTAATTATTGCCGGATCATTATTACTGAGCTTGCCTGCAGCACGGGTTGCGGGGGAGCTCAGTTATCTAGATGCCCTTTTTACAGCTGCTTCGGCTGTTTGTGTTACCGGTCTTGTTGTTGTAGATACCGGCACCTTTTATTCTATATTCGGCCAAACTATAATTATGATTCTGATCTTCTTTGGTGCTCTCGGTATTATGATTATGACCACCCTGATTTTTATTTTTCTGGGGAGACGCATTACTCTGCGGCGGAGCTTGATTATCAAGGAGATAACAGGACAGGATTCACTTGGCAGGATCTCGCAACTGGTTTTGAATGTTTTTTTAATGACCGTTTTTTTTGTTTTAATCGGGACTATTATGCTATCGCTCCGCTATATTCCTCTACTTGGTTTGCATCATGGTTTTTTTGTCGCTCTTTTTCATGCAATCTCTGCTTTTGGCAATGCCGGTTTTGATCTCCTCGGTAGTTACAACAGCCTTACGGTGCATCCTGCTGACTATTTAGTTAATGGGACTATACTGGTCCTTTTTGTCATCGGTGGGCTGGGTTTCACAGTGATTCTGGAGCTTGTCAATCATTTACAATTCAGGCACCGCATCTCTTTGCATTCTTATCTGGTTCTTTCTAGTTCCGTGGCCCTTCTTTTGGGTGGGACTTTATTAATCATGGTTTTAGAATATAATAACCCCGAAACTCTTGGGAACTTAACTTTTCTTGATAAGATATTTACTTCCCTTTTTTCAGCGGCCACACCGCGAACTGCAGGGTTTAGCGTATTAAAAACCGAATTGATGAATAACTCAACTTTACTATTAATTATGGTTCTAATGTTTATTGGTGCTTCTCCGACCTCTACTGGCGGAGGAGTAAAAACGACAACAGTTGGGGTGGTTTTGATCACCCTGATCAATATGATTCGGGGTCGTCGCGAGCCGTTTATTTATTATCGCCGCTTTCCGCTTGATCAGATCATGCGGGCGGTTTCTATTATCAGCGCTGCAATGATTTTAATTTTCATAGCCACTCTCTTGCTGACTATTTTCGAGAAAGGCGATTTTATATCACTACTATTTGAAGCGATATCAGCATTTGGAACGGTGGGTTTATCAACCGGGATCACTCCGCAATTAAGCGATCCGAGTAAAATGGTAATCATTTTTACGATGTTGGGGGGGCGGGTTGGCCCGCTGTCCTTGTTAATGGCTCTGGCCTGGAGAAAAGAAGCAGACGGATTGTTGCGCTATCCTGAAGAAAACCTGATGATTGGTTAGGCATTAGTTTTGATTAGGAGGTAAAAAGATGGCCAAACAATTTTTGGTAATTGGTGCCGGCATTTTTGGCAGTAGTGTTGCAAAAACACTCTATAATTTGAATCATGACGTAATGGTGGTTGATAGTGATGAAGAGTTGGTCCAGAAAATCAGTACCGAGGTTACCAATGCTGTTCAGGCCGATGCATCGTCAGAAAGAGCTTTAAACGCCCTTGGTATTGAAAATTATGATGCTGTAGTGCTTGCAATCAGCAGTGATATGCACAGCAGCATCATGGCCGCAATCCTGCTAGTTGAGCTTCAAGCGAAGTATGTTGTAGCCAAGGCTCAAACCGAACTTCATGGCAGGGTGCTAAAAAAAATCGGAGTTAACCGGATTGTTTATCCTGAGCAGGATATGGGCAAAAAGCTGGCCCATAGTATCCTTGCGCCTTCGATCGTCGATCTGTTTGAACTATCCAACCAGTACAGTATCGTTGAAGTAAGAGCTACAGAAGATTTGGTTGGTAAAACCCTGGGTGAACTGGACTTAAGGGCCCGTCATGGGATTGCCATTATTGCCATTCGGAGCAGCGATGGCGATAAAACCAATATTTCGCCGGCTGCAGTTGATCCAATCGAAACAGACGACATTATTATTGCTGCCGGAACCAATAGCGATTTAAAGGAGCTAGGTTGGATCTAAATCTTTATGGAATCAGTTACCAGCTTGCATAATCCAACAATCAAGAAATACCTTCGTCTAGTCAAAAGCCGCCGTTTTAGGCAGCGCATGAATTGCTTGGCAGTTGAAGGACCAAACCTGGTTCGGGAAGCGCTGCAGAGGAGAATTTTACCGGAAGTAGTTATCACTACCATGGATTACTCCAACGGTAAACACGGAAAATGGATTGCTTCAATTCCCGGTGCAGTTAAAAAAATAGTCGTGCCGGATACTCTCTATCGAGAAATCACCGGCACAGAAACACCACAGGCGGTTGCGGCAATTGTTCCCTATCTGTTTACGAATGACATTGAAAGTGTTAGGCACGATCTGGATCTGGTTCTGATCCTGGATCAGCTGCAGGATCCCGGCAACTTGGGAACGATTATCCGGACAGCCGCGGCAGCCGGTGTTGATTTGATCTGCTGCACAAAAGGATGTGCTGACCCTTATAGTCCAAAAGTGCTGCGTTCAACTGCCGGGCTAATATTTCAAGTTCAAGTGTTGCAAATTCCAGATACTGAGTTACTCATATCAACTCTCAAGCACAGAAACTTTCAATTGTTAGCCGCAGTGCCGGAAGGAGATTTACCGTATTGGTCTGTAGAACTGTCTCCGAAAGTTGCAATTATTGTCGGTAGTGAGGCAAGGGGCATTTCAGATTGTTTATCGGAGCAAGCAGACTTGTTTGTTTCCATTCCCACCAGAACGGATGTTGATTCACTGAATGCAGCTGTTGCTGCTGGTATAATTCTTTTTGATATCGAAAGGCGCCGCTTAATTCAGTGATCGTCTGATCTGTGATTGCCTGATCCTTGAAGCATTTCATTCTTGATGCTATAATAATTTATCTTTTACTTGTGAAAGTGATGAAGGAGACAAGTACATCGGATCGGCAGCGCAAAGGGAGGATTGGCCGCGGACTGAAAGCCAACTCGGTGCTTACGATGGAAATTCACTCCGGAACCTCCCGCTGAAGGATTAACATAATCTGGTAGGTAGTGGACGCTCATCCCGTTAATGATGCCAAGTGAGCTTGTTTTGCTAAGCTGGGTGGTACCGCGGAAGTAAGCTTTCGTCCCTCTTTATGAGGGTTTTTTATTTATGGAGGTGGATATGTTGCTGCAGAAGCTGAAAGAATTGGAAAATGAATCACGTCAAAAGATTGCCGCAGCTGAGAACCTGGAGACGCTGAAAGAGATCAGGGTGAGAATTCTGGGGAAAAAGGGCGAGCTGACTGCTTTGCTGCGTAGTCTCGGCACGATCAGTCCTGCTGAAAGACCGCTGGTTGGTAGCGAAGCAAATACCCTAAGAATGGAACTGGAGAAAGCAATTGAGTTAAAAGAAAAAAACTTAAAAGATGCATCCAAATCAGAGCAATGGTTTAAAGAACGAATAGATGTAACACTGCCGGGATGGCCGGTAGAAATTGGCCGCAAGCACCCACTGACCCTAATCAATGATGAAATTAAGGAAATATTTCTCGGACTCGGTTTTCAGGTAGCTCACGGTCCTGAAATTGAGAGTGATTATTACAACTATGAAGCGCTGAATTTTCCTGCCGATCATCCAGCCCGCGATATGCAGGATAGTTATTATATCACCGAACAGTATTTACTGAGAACCCATACTTCACCGGTTCAGGTCCGAGTGATGGAAAAACTGGCCCCTCAACTTCCGGTACGAATCATCGCGCCGGGAAAGGTATTCCGGCGTGATGACGATGCCACCCATTCGCCAATGTTTCACCAGGTTGAGGGGCTAGCCGTTGATCGGGAGATTACCTTTGCCGATTTAAAGGGAACTTTGTTGCTTTTTGCCCGGGAAATGTTTGGTTCGGATCAGAAAATCCGCCTGAGACCAAGTTTTTTCCCTTTTACTGAGCCCAGTGCAGAGGTCGATATCTCTTGTATTATGTGTGAAGGTAAAGGATGCCGGGTTTGCAGCTACTGCGGATGGCTTGAAATATTGGGTGCAGGGATGGTCCATCCCAGGGTTCTTGAAATAGCCGGATACGATCCACAGCAGGTAACTGGTTTTGCTTTTGGGATGGGTGTTGAACGAATAGCTATGTTAAAATATGGAATTGGCGATTTGCGATTATTCTTTTCAAATGATCTACGGTTTTTAAGACAATTTTGATCGAGTGAAACCGAAAACGTTAATTTTTTTAGTTTATATTGGAGGAGATTAATAATGTTAGTACCGTACCGCTGGTTAAAAGATTACATCGATCCGGGGCTCGATGCCTCTAAAATAGCTGAATTGTTAACTCTGGCTGGTATTGAGGTTGGTGCTGTTGAAAGGTTTGGCCCGGATCTTCCTGGTGTAGTTGCCGGTAAAATAGTTGAAACGGGTGCTCATCCTGGACGTAGTAATTTAACCCTGGTAAAAGTGGATACAGGAAACGAGTTGCTTGAGATAGTATGCGGTGCTAAAAATTTTAGGGTAGGCGATATGGTTCCGGTAGCAAAACCAGGCGCTGTACTTCCCGGAGATCGCCGGATTGAGGAAGCGAGGATATATGGTGCAGTATCTACAGGGATGCTTTGCTCAGCCCATGAACTTGGTCTGGAACTAGGGGCGGAAGATGAAATTCTGATTCTTGATCAAACAGCGAAGGTCGGGGAAGCGATAGAAAAAGTTCTCGATCTTGATGAAGAAATATTGAATTTGGAGCTAACCCCTAATCGCTCCGATTGTCTTGGTTTGTTAGGAGTTGCGTACGAAGTAGCTTCACTGACCGGATCAAAAGTTAAACTGCCTCCCAGTGAACCGCTCGAAACAGGGCGGAAACTTGACGATGTGATCAGCATAGTAGTGGAAGATGTTGAACTATGTCCCCGCTACACCGCCAGGGCGGTGGAAAAAATTGTTGTTGGTCCGTCGCCACTCTGGATGCAACTTAGATTGCTAAAAGCCGGGATCAGGCCAATCAGCAATGTTGTCGATATCACAAATTATGTAATGTGGGAATATGGTCAGCCCTTGCATGCTTTTGACCTGGATCTACTGGAAGGCAGCAAAATTATTGTCCGCCGCGGCGAAGATGGTGAAAATTTAGTTACTCTTGATGGGGTAAAAAGGTTGCTGGATCGAGAAGTACTGGTTATTGCCGATTCTAAGCGGGCTGTTGGATTGGCCGGAGTGATGGGAGGCGAAAATACCGAGATCAGTAATTCCACCATGGCTATATTAATTGAGGCCGCGGCTTTTAACCCTACGAATATCAGGCGCACTGCCAAACGCTATAACCTGCCTTCTGAGGCATCGCAACGGTTTGAAAAGGGGGTTAATCATGAAGCGGTTATCGTTGCTCAAAATAGAGCTGCCTACCTGCTCAATGAGCTGGTTGGTGGAGAAGTGATGAAAGGGGTTATTGACAAAAATACTTCAACCATCAAACCATGGCAAATCAAGGTTAATCCAGCGAGGATTAATAAAATATTGGGGATGCAAATTCCCGAACAGGAGATCAAAGACATTTTTAAACGTCTGGATCTTCAAGTAGAAACGGCTGAAAACAAAGATCTGATTATAACAGTCCCGCTGCGCCGGCCGGATTTGCTGATTGAAGAAGATTTAGTTGAAGAAGTAGTGCGTCTTCATGGTTACGATCAAGTTCCTACCACATTACCCACCGGAGAGCTGCTCGAAAACCGTGAAGCTTATCCCGAAAGAGTAAAGAACATGGTCAAAAACATTTTGGTATCTTCCGGTTTTTACGAATGCATAACCTATTCTTTCATGAATCCGCTTAACTTAGAACTTCTGAGGTTGCCAGTCGGAGATTCGCGGCGACAGGCAATACCTGTCCAGAATCCGTTTTCAGAAGAGCAATCATGCATGCGCACAACTTTAATACCGGGCTTGTTAAGAGCGGTTCAGCATAATATTAGTTTCCGGGAACTCGATCTGTTACTTTTTGAAATCGGCGTAATTTATAACCCGCGCGAATTGCCGCTAAAAAGCTTGCCGGAGGAAAAAAATATGCTTAGCCTTGTTGTAAGTGGAACCATTCCAAAGCTTAACTGGTTAACCGCTTCTCGACCGGCGGATTTCTATGTAATCAAGGGGGTACTGGAAAACATCTTTTCAAAATTGCAGATCAAAGGGGTTTCTTACACTGAACATGTTGAACCATTTACCCATCCGACTAGGAGTGCCCGGATGATGATTGATGATTATCATTTAGGTTTTATCGGCGAACTTCATCCGGAGGTTGCTGCGGAATATGAAATCAGTCAGCCTGTAACCGTCTGTGAACTTGATCTGGATTACCTTCTCAGCAGGGCAGCGATTGTTCCGCGTGCTGTACCCCTGCCTCGTTATCCAGCGGCAAACCGAGATTTGGCCGTTGTTGTGCCAAAAGGAATCAATGCTTCAGAGGTTGAAGCAGCAATTATAAAAGCTGGAGGAGATCTTGTAAGCGGGATAAGGTTATTTGACTTATATGAAGGCAAACAGGTTCCGGATGGGAAACGCAGCCTTGCTTATGCGATCACCTTCAGGCGGGAAGAAGGAACTCTGACTGAAACCGAAATAAATGAGAGGCAGAAGAGAATTGAAGAAGACCTCTTGAAGCTTGGTGCTGTCCTTCGCAGCTGATAAAGAAGGATTTAACCCTTAAGGTAGAGAATTATTCAGCTGTACAGCTGTAATCTAGTGTAGACGAAAGCAGGCCCAGGTGATGGTTAACAAGGATAAGAATAGGATCGCTGTTTCGATTATGGGTGAAGAATATATCCTCAGAGGTTCTTCGTCACCAGATGAAATGGATCGGGTCGGCCGCTATGTAGATCGCTTGATGCGAAAGCTTTCTGAAAACAATATCCAGATGAGCAGGCATCGTATAGCAGTTTTAGCAGCCTTAAATCTTGCTGATGAACTTTTGAGGTTAAAAGCAGAAAAAGATCATCGTTCTGCTGATCAACTAACAAAGGAGGAAAAAGATGAATTGGTTTGACATCTTTCTGATCATAGTATTTTTCCTGCATTTGGTTAGTGGTTTCTCACGGGGCCTGATAAAACAGCTTTTTGACCTTGTCGGATTTATCGTGATTATCATCTTTTCATTCTGGGGCAGTAGATATTTTAGCAGCAGCCTGGCTTCCTATATTAATCCGGAGGATATCATCCCCCATCATGAATTGATCGAGAACCTTGGTTTGGAAGTAGCACTGGATAAAGCTCCCCAGGTAATTGCCGGGGTGATCAGCTTTCTGATCCTTTTTCTGGTGCTGAGCCTTATTTTCCGTATTTTTTCAGGAGGATTTCGTTGGATCAACAAGGTTCCGGTGGTCGGTTTTCTAAATCGAATCGGTGGAGGCTTGTTGGGAGCGCTGATCGGCATTGTGTTTGTTTATATTATTATTGCTGCTGCATCGCTAATCCCATTAACTGTTTTTGTCGAAGCGGTTGCAAGCTCAGAAATGGTTTTCATTGCCGATCATTATCTCACTCCTTTTGCCATCCAGTTAAAGGAATTGCTAATTAATTCTTATCTCAATCTTAATGGTTAAAAAAGATTATTTGTTACTCAGGGGTTTATGCAAATTTGCTTACTTTTGATCATAAATTTTACAAAGAGAACAGCTTAATCGTGGCCAGGGCTCTCCTTGGCCATTATTTATGTCATGAGACTGAGGAAGGTTTGATCGCAGGGGTTATTGTTGAAACTGAAGCATACTTGGCAGAAAATGATCCTGCATGTCATGCTTCACGTGGGATTACTAAACGGAACGCTGTAATGTTTGGTCCGCCAGGAAAAGCTTATGTTTATTTCATTTATGGTAAATATTTTTGTTTCAATGTAGTAACGGGTAATGAAGGAAGTGGTGAAGCGGTTTTAGTGAGAGCCGTAGAACCGGTTTTTGGCCAGGACCTTATGAGTAAAAATCGTTTTATGGACTGTGAAGTTTTGCAACTGGCAAATGGCCCGGGTAAACTATGTTCTGCTTTTGCCATTAACCGAAGTTTTAATGGGCACGATCTAACATCAAAACCTTTGTTCATTGCTAAAAATAGCAATGAACATCATAGGATCAAAATAAAATCGACAAAACGGATTGGTTTGTCAAGCCATTGTGAAAAAAAATATCGTTTTATAGTTAGCGGCAGTCAATATTTATCAAGGAGAGAGACCGGTGATTAATGTTATTAGAGAGCGAGAAATAAATATTCTCGAATTTGCAAAAATCAGAGACGAATTGGCAGCGCTTACAGTTTCGCCATTGGCAGCCCAAATGGCTTTAAATCTTAAACCGACGGCTGATCCGCTGCTACTAAAAAAATGGCTCAGACAAACGGCTGATGCCAAGCTAATTTGTGCTCGCAACGCTTTTACTCCCGGATCTATTGAAGATATCAACCCTTACCAGATCAAAGCTAAAAAAGGGGCTGTCCTAAGCGGATTAGAGCTGGTAAAAATTCTGTTTTTCCTAAAGGCTGCCGCTCGATGGCTGCATTTTTTCAAGGACAATGAACAGTCACAACTCTACCCATCGCTTGCCGATTTGGCCGAACTAATTAACCCTTGTACTGAATTGGTTTTAGAGCTGGATGGATCACTTGATGAGGAGGGCCAACTTCTCGACAGTGCTTCAGCAGAACTAGGGCGGATGCGCAGCAAGAAAATAGGATTGCAGAATAAAATCAGGGATAAAATGGATGATTACATCCGTAGTCCTAGTTATAAGAAATATTTGCAGGAAACCCTGATAACTATTCGTGGTGGGAGATATGTTTTGCCGGTCAGGCAAGAGTATCGACAAATGGTTGATGGAGTGGTTCACGATCAGTCGGCAAGCGGTGCAACTTTATTTATCGAACCTCTTCCAGTAGTCAGACTGCAAAACGATTTAGTTGCCCTGCAACGACAAGAAGAGAAGGAATGCGAAAAAATATTACAACAACTTAGTGCCCTGGTTGCTAATCATGCTGAAGCTTTAGCACATAACTACTCTCTCTATGCTGAACTTGATTTTATTGTCGCAAAGGGCCGGTTAAGTTTAAAAATGGGCGGTAATGAGCCTGAAATGGTAACTGAAAACAAACAAAGATTGATTTTTGTTGATGCTTTCCATCCATTACTGCCCGCAGAAAAAGTCCCATTGAATTTAGATATTGGCGAACCCGCTCAAACCTTGGTCATAACTGGTCCTAATACCGGGGGTAAGACAGTGACCCTGAAAACTATTGGCCTCTTAACGATTATGTTTCAGAGTGGAATGCATATTCCTGCCGGCAGAGAAAGCCGAGTTTCAGTTTTTAAACAGATCAGGGCCGATATCGGGGATGAGCAGAGTATTTCACAATCGCTTAGTACTTTTTCAGGACATATGAAAAATATTATCGAAATTCTTGAAACAGCCGATTCCGGAGCGTTGGTCCTTTTTGACGAGTTGGGAGCGGGGACGGATCCTTCAGAAGGCTCAGCGCTAGCTATGGCTATTCTTTCCGAATTAACTGCCAGAGAAGTTCTGACTGTCGCAACAACCCACATTAATGAATTAAAACTATTTGCCCAGGTCCAGGATCGCTTACAAAATGCTTCCATGGAATTTGATCCGGATACGCTTGCCCCTACTTATCGATTATTACAGGGGGTTCCGGGGCAGAGTAACGCTTTATATATTGCCGAGCAGCTAGGTTTAAAGCAAGCATTATTACAAAAAGCAAAAAGTTTTCTTCATCGCTCTCATGATCAGGTTGAGTCAGTTATAGCAAGTCTGGTCGAGGATCAACAGCGCTATCACCGGGATAGTCGGCAGGCTGCCTTAGAAAGAAGCCGGGCGGAACTTGTATCGCTTGAACTGGATAAAGAACGGGAGTTACTGAAGGCCCGAAAAGCTGACATAATAAAGGAAGCACGGGAGGAAGCACGACGGTTGATTCGTAATACTAAAAGCAGCCTGGAACAGATCACAAAAGAATTAAATGAAATAAAACAATGGAAAAATGCTGATCACGATCCGGCGATAAGCAAGATCAGACAGGAACTTAGTGCGATTCGGCGGGAAATTGATCTCGAAGAAGAAACTTCTTATGCTGGAGAAGGGATTTCTGAGCAAGATCTAAAAGCCGGAGTTCAGGTTTATGTTCCCAGCATTAAGCAAGAAGGTGAAGTAGTTAATTTCAATGAAGAAGAAGCATTAATACAGATCGGGTCAATGAAAGTTAGTATTGCGATAAACGAATTAAGGAAGAGTGGAACACAAGAATTTATTAATAGTAAAAAAGAAAAACAATTAAATACGGGTGGTTATACTGTCCAAAAGGATTTAATGATTACCAGTTCAATTGATTTACGGGGCTTAAACTTTGAAGAAGCCCGTCCTCTGGTTGATAAATTACTTGACAATGCTCTCTGGGCCGGGTTGGGCCGGGTTGATCTGATTCATGGTAAAGGAACAGGTAAACTGAAAGAAGGCTTGCGCTTTTATCTGAAGGAACACCTTCTGGTAAGCTCATTCCGCAGCGGAAGCCCCTCAGAGGGGGGCGAAGGAGTAACCGTGGTTGAGATAAAAACTTAAGGGGGATTTCTTTGAATCAGGAACGAATACGAGCAGCCCTGATATCACTACTGGAGCCGGGAATCTTTAAGACTACAGCTCAGCTGGTGGAGGAGTTGCGGATGGAATATCCTTCTCTCTGGAAATCACTGGAAATGGAAGGAAAGATGCTCTATGGACATAGCTGCAGCGCTCAGCAGCAGCCGGTTACAAGTGTCGCCCAAGTTTTGCTTACTCTTCCAACCGAGCATTGTATCCGAGAAAAAAAGGGTAAGCTCCAAGTTTGGAGCAAACCCGATAAATAGCATTTTTCAATGTAAATGATTAGTCGTTCATAAAAAGTTGATATTCACTAACAACCAGGTAAACTAGAGTCCCCCTTCTTACCGAAGTTCCCGCTTCAGGAGACTGCGATAGTACCGACCGGCGCGGTTGAGTTTCATCAACCCTTAATTCAGTAGGGCCGATTTTTAGACCGGCTCTAGCTATGGTTGATTCGGCAATCGGTTGGAATTCGCCCACCACATTTGGAACAGTAACCATTTCGCTTAATGTCTGGCCGGGCATTTGGAAAAATCCACTATCTCCGGTTGCCCTGGTATTTACACTGACAGTAGCTGGATCGGAAAGCGTACCATCGGCATAAAGTGCTGAAAGCGTATAGTTATAGAAAGCATGATCATCCAGGCCGGAGTCTGTATATTGACGCGAGTTGGCATTTAGTTCATAAGTCTCTCCGTTGCCGGTATCTTGACCGGTTCGGTTTAGGACGAAACCGCTTACTGGGGGGCCGTTATACTGCCACTGCAGGGTAACACCACCCGGGACTACATAAGCTGTAAAGAGGTTGATTTCCCTCGTGGTTGTACCTGGTTGTTCAGCCAAATCAAAAATGCCTCCAGATGATCTTTCTTTGGCATCTTCGGGGCCTCTTCCCGGTCCACCTTCTTTGGACCAACGTTCATCAGTGATGATATAAGGTGGACGATTGTAAAAAACTCCAGTATGCATGTTACAGGTTTCGCCGGGAACCCGTCCTTCTATAAAGTAATCGCTGATTACAGTCCCTGCAGAGTTGCAAGCGTTATTCGGTGTCAGGCCGGATTTATTACAGACTGAAGCGGTTACTATTCCATCCGGCTTAATAAACTGCTGAATTTCCAGATCTTCGAATACATCAAGAAATACTTCGCGTAAGAATACGGTAGAATAACGCCAACCTTGTCTGATGCTTCCGGTTTTTGGTTCATCATAACCCATCCAGAAAGATGCCACCAGGTTTGGAGTGTAGGCAACGAGATATACATCTTTCCAGTTTTCGGTAGTGCCTGTTTTTGCAGCAACAGGACGGTCGATCTGCAGCGCTCGTCCGAGGTATTTCGTAACAAAATCCTGTAAAATGTCATTAACCAGGAACGCAGCTTCGGGACTAAGAATTTGTTGTGGTTCCGGTTTGAACTCGTAAATAATATCGCCGTGGCGGTCTATAATTTTTTCAACGCTATGCAGGTCGACCCTTACACCACTATTGGCTAAAACGCTGTATGCCTGGGCCATATCGATCGCACTGACTCCATAAGTCAGTCCACCGAGGGTTAAACTTAAATTGTCAACTTCATCGGGGTGCAAAGTGGAAATGCCCATTTTTTCAGCATAAGCAGCGCCAACCCGGGGACCGAGTGCTTCCAGGGCCCTTATAGCCGGAATATTATATGAAAAATAAAGTGCTTCTCGGGCGGTAATCATTCCCCTGAATTTATAATCAAAGTTTTCCGGGAACCAATTGCCCTGGGGATTAATATAAGGTGAATCATCCAGGGTTGAACCTGCCCCGGCAAGAATTCCTTCTTCAAACGCCGGTCCGTAAGTAACAATTGGTTTGATTGCTGAACCTGGTTGCCGCAGGGTGACGAAGCGCAGAACTTCATTAACCCTTTTTTTGTATTCCCTGCCTCCACCCAGAGCTTTGATCTGTCCGGTGGTCGGATCGGCAAGGACTATTGCAGCCTGAGGTTGAGGGACTCCCCCTTCTTCATCAACCAGTTCTTCCAATTGGGCCCTGGTAAGATCTCGGTCGGCGGGCAGCTCTGCTACTGCTTCCCGGACTTTGGGCATATTAAGAAAGATAGTTGTGGGGTAGAGTTCCGTTCGGGCCAGAACATCTTCAACATGTAACTGAATTTCTGGCTCAAGATTGGTGTGGACGCGTAATCCTCCAGTATAGATGGCACGATATGCCTCTTCAACAGAGCCGATAGTTGGTATTGCGCTCAAAATGCTGATCAGCTCATGATGAACTACATAGTCTACATAGTGAGGGTAAGGATAATCATCCGGGCTTTGTCTCTCGGCGTAGCGCAGCGGTTGGTCGAGGGCATCCTGGTAATCTGTAGAGCTAAGCAGGCCAATCCTAAGCATATTGGCCAGAACAACCTGCATTCTTCCTTCAGCTTCGGTTACGTTGTCGATCGGGTTAAAAAAATTAGGCCAGCGAACAGCACCGGCGATCATTGCTGCTTCGGCTAGATTTAAATCCCCAATATCTTTTCCAAAGTAGGTTTGGGCGGCAGCCTGAACACCGTAAGCACCATTGCCGAAATAGATCCGGTTTAAGTAAAGCTCGAGGATTTCATTTTTCGAGTAGTTCCTCTCAAGTTGGATGGCGAGCCAGATTTCCTGAATTTTTCGCTTATAGCTGGTCTCGGTTGTCAGGAAAGCATTCTGGGCGAGCTGCTGGGTGATGGTGCTGGCTCCCTGTACTATCGTTCCAGCCCGCAAATTTGCATATGCCGCTCTTAAACTTCCGGTCAGATCAAAGCCGAAATGCTTATAAAAACGCTCATCCTCAATGGCGATGAAGGCATCAATTACATGCTGGGGAATCTCATCTAAGCCCATGGCTATTCGATTTTGTTCATCATGAAGGGCGGTAATTTCGTTACCATTTTTATCAAAAAGATATGATGTTTCAACGGTTTCAAGACGCTGCGGATCAAGGGGTGGAGCATCATTGATGTAAGTGATAACCAGTGCAGCAGCACTGCCTCCAACGATAATCAACGAGGTAAGCACAGCAAGCAGGGTAACTTTTATTTTTTTATTTCGGGTCCACCGCTTTTTTGGTTTTTCCTCGTTGGTGCCCGAAATATTTTGATCAAAAGGTAGTTTCTTTTCTGCCACTTAGATCTGGACCTCCTAAATCATTAAAAATAGATTGGCTCAATTATAACATATTGTTTGTTACTCAATAGGTTCGGCCCATCTGATTTTTATGCCTAAAAAATAGATTACTCTACCTATTTATTTATTGATCAGGTAAAATATTAATTGGTTGAAATAAATAGTTTTCTTTTATCTTCAAAGGAGGATTCGAAATTGACAAATTTGCACCTTACGAAGCACTATCGGCCAGGATCTAAAGAACTGGAAACTTTTTTCTATCCTTCATCAATTGCTGTGATTGGTGCCAGCCAAAATCCTTTAAAACCAAATGGTATTCCGCTTTACCTGCTTAGTATGTTCGGCTATCCCGGTGAAATTTACCCGGTTAATCCCAAATATGAACGGGTTGGCGGGTTAAAGTGTTATCCGAATATTAATGATATAGAAGGTCCTGTAGATTTAGCTATAGTTGGAGTTGCAGCTGCCCAGGTAATGACAGTTTTGAAAGACTGTGTCCATAAGAAAGTTAAGTCGGTCATTGTTTTCACATCCGGTTTTGCTGAGGTCAGCGAGGAAGGAAGACTAGAACAGAAGCATATGCGCAAGCTCGCTGAGGAAAATGAAATGCGGATCTTAGGCCCAAATTGTCTTGGTATCCTTAATTATTATAATGGATGTATGGCCAGTTTTTTCTATAACCAGGAAAGAAGTGACCTGGTGCATCCGGAATTACTTTCTTTTATTACCCAGAGTGGCGGTCTGGGTGGAATAATCTATCAAATGATTATGCAGCTTTCCATCGGTTTCAACTACTTTGTCAGCACCGGGAACGAAGCAGATGTTTCTTTTGCGGAAATTCTTCATTACCTGGTTAACCGGGAGGAGGTTTCAATTGTTGCCGGTTACCTTGAAGGACTTCAGGGAGACGGTCGCCTGTTTATTGATGCTTGTCAGAAAGCGCTTGAACAGAAAAAACTAGTTACAATGCTTAAGGTTGGTAAAACTTCCAGCGGCGCTGATGCAGCAGCTTCACATACCGGAGCTCTGGTTGGTGCAGATCAGGTTTATGAAGGGGTTTTTCAACAGTTTGGTGTAGTGCGTGCCGATGATGTCGAACAGATGAACGCCCTAGTTACTCTCTATGCAACCGGGCGTCTGCCGACCGGTAAGAATATGGCAGTGATCACCATATCCGGTGGCGGCGGTGTAGTTGTTGCCGATAAGTGCCCGGAATATAAGCTAGAGGTGGTCAAACTGACCGAGGAGACTCAAGACAAGCTAAGGGAATTTTTCCCTGCCTTTGGTGCTGTAAAAAATCCGGTTGATCTTACCTCACAGCTTTTTATTGACACAACTCTTTTTCAGCGAGCCCTGAGGCTGGTCATGCAGGACCCAAATATTGATGTCGGCGGTTTTTTCTATAACCTGGAAATGCCTGATCCGGATGCAGTAACAAAAATTATTGAAGTTTACAAAGAGATCGACAAACCATTGGTGATCTTTACCTGGCCTACCGGTCAGGATTATGCTCTTGAAGCAAAAAAAACTTTAATCCAGGCCGGGGTACCGGTCATTGAACATATTCCAAGCGGCTTGTGGGCAATCAGTGCCCTTGCTGATTGGTTCAGAAAAACAAAAAACCGGAAAAGTTACCCGGTTTTCAAAACAGGGACTATGCAGGAACTCTCACTTGCTATTCTTGCAGAAAATCAAGAATATCCTGGGAAAGCCCTTTCTGAGTGGCGCTCAAAGAAGATATTATCGACGTACGGTATTCCGGTTACCAAGGAGATTTTGGTTCAAACCGCAAATGAAGCTCTGGTGGCTGCAAAAGAAATCGGTTTTCCTGTAGCGATGAAAATCATGTCAGCCGACTTGGTGCATAAAACTGATATTGGTGGGGTACTGCTTAATATTAGCAATGCTGAACAAGTGAAAAGGGCTTATGCTGATCTGTTATCGATTGGAAGATCGAATAGTCCAGATGCCAAGATCGAGGGCATATTGATCCAGGAGATGATTGATCCTGGTCTTGAAGTGATCGTCGGTGTTAAGAATGATCCTATCTTTGGAACAGCAGTGGCTCTGGGATTAGGAGGCATTCATGTCGAAATCTTAAAAGATGTTTCGATTCGGGTTCTGCCGCTGAGTGAAGAAGATGCCTGGAATATGATCGAAGAGCTAAAGGGCAGCGCTTTGTTCAAGGGAGTGAGAGGCAGCTTGCCGCGAGACACCAAAGCACTGGTAGATATTTTACTGAAGGTGTCCCGGATGGCTTCAGAGCTTGAAGGTAAATTTGTTGAAATTGATATCAACCCGCTTATGGTCAGAGCAACCGGTGAAGGAGCAGTCGCCGTTGATGCTTTGATCATAACAGCAAATTCAGGGACACTGTAAAACTGGCATACTATGTTATAATCGTTATAGGTGAGCATCAGTGAAGCAATATAAAATTATGAAAGCAGATTATGCGATCATTGGTCTGATCATAGTCATTGGTCTGGCCGGGTTTTTGTTTAACTGGCAGGGTGCCACTGCCGCAGAGCGTAAGTATGCTACTATTTATGTCGATAACAAGGCGGTTACGGAACTTTCACTGGCGCCGGGCGAGAAGTTTACTTACACTCTTTATTTCGGAGATCATCATCAACATGAAGCATTTATCGAAGTCGATGACGGACGAATCAGAATGTTACCTATTGATGAGAATTTGTGTCCCAGAGCGGTATGTTCACATACGGGATGGATCGAACATAGTTATGAAAGTATTGTCTGTCTGCCTAATCAAATCATGATTGTGTTTTCTAATTCTGTAGGCAGTGAAAATAAAGATGGGATTGACAGTATAACATATTAATTTTTAATATGATGCTATTATTCCTTTTTTGGAGATTTGAAAGAACCTGTTTCGAACTCTGTTGACAAAGGAATATGTGGTTTATATAATTACTTTAGTTTTTTTCGGGGTTAATAAGCTATGCAGATCTACTTGCCTGAATTGATGCTTAAGCAGGGCGAAGCTGTGGATTATAGTTTCGTTGAAGATCTTGCGGTTTGCTTCGATGATTTTCCTGAAGGCGGGAACCTAGAGCTGTCCTTAGCGGCTTCGCTCAGCGGTGATCAGGTTGTGATCAATGGTTGCTTGGCGGTATCTACTTCAGCCATATGTTCCAGATGCCTGGAGCCGTTTAACCAAGTTTTTAAAACCGCTTTCAACGAAGCTTTTACTATCCTTAAGATTTCATCAGTTGAAAAAAACAGGGATGCCCAAGCGGTTGAAACGGCAAATAAGCTTACGGTTTCAGGAGATTATCTTTATCTGGACGAGTACATTCGCCAGTTAATTATTTTAGCTCAGGAGTATAATCCGTTATGTAATCCCGGTTGCAAAGGCATTTGTGCCGGTTGTGGCCAGGATTTAAATAAATCCTCCTGTCGCTGCAGCAATAGCCAAATTAAGGATGTAAGATTACTAAAGTTAAAAGAATTATTTCATGATCAAGAAGTCTAACAAGGAGGAGTTAATATGGCTGTTCCAAAGCGAAGGACCTCAAAGTCCAAGCGAAACATGAGGCGGTCTCAGAGCAAACTGACAGTTCCCCATTTAGTTCCCTGCCCGCAATGCCATGAACTAAAGCCTACTCATCGGGTTTGTCTAAACTGTGGCTATTATAAAGACCGAGAAGCAGTTAAAGTGAATTAACTTTAATATCGATCTACCCCTTTTATCAAGTGAATAAAAGGGGTAGATCATTTTATCAGCTCTTTTTTTAAGAGGAAGTGGTCTGATTGGTCAAGGTGGCAGTTGATGCCATGGGAGGGGATAATGCTCCCGAAGAGATAGTCAAAGGCGCAATTTCTGCGCTTTCTTCATTAAATGACCTATATATATATTTAGTTGGTCGTCAAGAGATCATCGAGCCGATCTTAAAACAGCTAGATTATCAGTCTTCCCGTGTCGAGATAATCCATGCCGATGAAATGATTAGCAGTAATGACGATCCGGGTTTATCAATTCGTAATAAAAAGGATTCTTCAATGGTTACTGCTTTGCAGATGGTTAGAAACGGCGAGGCAGAGGCAGTGATCAGTGCCGGCAATACCGGAGCGTTTATGGTTGGGGGGCTCCTATTTTTAGGCCGGATTGGTCGGATCAGCAGACCCGCACTATTAACTCCGATGCCCAGTTTTAGTGGCAGACCAGTACTATATTTAGATGTCGGAGCAAATATGGATGCCCGTCCTTTTCAGTTGTTGCAGTATGCTTATATGGGTAAAATTTATGCCGAAATGATCCTGAACAACCCAAATCCAAGGATAGCCTTGCTTAATGTCGGGACTGAAGCGAATAAAGGTAACAGCCAGGTTAAGAAAGCGCACCTACTTTTTATAAAAAATTTGCCCGGTTTTATTGGTAATATTGAAGGAACCGAAGCATATTTTGACGCAGCCGACGTTGTGGTTTGTGATGGTTTTGTCGGCAATATATTTTTGAAAACCTCAGAAGGGCTTTCCAGGGCAATTTTAAGCTATATCAGACAAAAAATTAAAAGTAGTATTAGGTACAAAGCCGGAGCGTTCCTGTTACAGCCAGTATTTTTAAGTTTAAAAGAACAGGTAGATGCTTCTGGTTATGGTGGAGCGCCTCTTTTGGGGGTAAAAGGACTTTGCGTCAAGTGTCACGGTTCATCCAAAGCCAGAGCCATTGAACAGTCGATTCATAAGCAGGTATACCCATTCGTGAAGAAAAAACTGATCGGCCTTTTTGAAGATGCCTTAGAAAACTTACAGGTTGACTACGTTGAACAATAAACTTATACCATTAAGCCACAGATGACTCTATTGATCATTTAGTTATTATTGATATACTAAATTTAAACTTTGAAATACTTAAGACTTTTTCTGCTTGTCTGCTTGACTGATCAATCAATAGCCTAGTCTGAGTTTATGCGAGAGGAGGTGGCCAGGTGAGCGTTGAAGCCAAAGTAAAAGCAATTATTTCCGATCAGTTGGAAGTAGCTGCTGATAAATTAACTATGGAAACTACCTTTGAAGATATTGATGCAGATTCGCTGGATATCGTAGAGTTGGTGATGGCTCTTGAGGAAGAGTTTGATCTAGAAATCTCTGATCAAGAAATTGAGAATATAAAAACTGTTGGTGATGTGATCAAATATATTGAATCACAGGTCTAAATAAAGCTCGTTTTATGATGATCATCATCTTGATGGCGCTGTTTAGCAACCGGATTGTGTTTATAAGTTAGTGAAAAATAATGGTATCAATATTTACAATTACTACCAATTAATCTAGGCAGCGGCCGTTAAGCTATATTTTTATGAATAGATTCAAATAAACCTGGAGATTCTAGAGTCATACTGCATTAATAGAAGAGGAAAATATATGTCCTGGCCGGATAAAATAAAAGAACTCCTGAATCTGTTGGGTTGGGAGGCAATCAATCTTTCCTATTATGAGCAGGCTTTAACCCACAGTTCATATGCTCATGAAAAAGGCCACCGACGAATTCATAATGAAAGGCTTGAGTTCCTGGGAGATGCCGTATTGGAACTGGTAGTCAGTGATTTCCTTTTCAAAAAGTATCCTCATTTACCTGAAGGTAAATTAACCAAGTTACGAGCCGACTTGGTTTGTGAAGTATCTTTGGCCCGTCTTGCTTATGATTTACACTTAGGCCGATATCTACATCTGGGCAAAGGTGAAATATTTAGTGGTGGGCAAAGTCGTCCCTCCTTGCTGTCTGATTCAGTAGAAGCATTAATAGGAGCAAACTATCTCGATTTGGGAATGGAGAGATGCAGACTTAATGTTTTAAGTTTGCTTAAACCGTTATTACAGGATTTACAGGAAGGGGCTATTTGCCGTGATTACAAAACATTGCTCCAGGAATTCACGCAGGCTCGTTACGCTGTAACGCCCAGTTACAAAATAACTCGAGAAAGCGGCCCTGACCATGATAAGTTATTCGAGGCGGAAGTGGTCCTCTCATCAGAACCGGTTGGTACTGGTACAGGTCACAGTAAAAAGGAGGCGGAGCAGGCAGCAGCTAAAGAAGCCTGGATAAATCTAACAGCTTAAAGAGAATTCCTGCATCTATTATTTATTATGGGAGGAGCATTTATTAAGGAAGATGGAAACCTTAAAGGTGTCAGCTCATTCCAAGACAAAAGCTTTGGCCGGAGCCCTGGCAGCAGTAATCAGATCCGAAGGAACAGTTGAATTGCAGGCAATTGGAGCGGGAGCAGTTAACCAGGCGGTAAAAGCTATAGCCATCGCCAGAGGCTATGTTGCTCCAAATGGTTTTAACCTAGTTTTAATTCCTTCCTTTGTTGAAATTATCATTGACAATGAAGAGCGAACGGCAATTAAGTTTAGAGTGGAATCAAGATAATGCCTGTATCTAGGTAGGGGCAGGAAAGTAATATTCTTGCCCCTACCTATAAATGATCACTATCCCCTAACCAATCACTAATTTAAGGCAAGGAGAATACTTTTGTATCTAAAAAGAATGGAATTATTTGGATTTAAGTCTTTCGCAGATAAATCCGAATTAGGTTTACTCCCTGGAATTGCAGCTGTAATCGGTCCTAATGGTTGCGGAAAAAGTAATCTGGTGGATGCGGTACGCTGGGCGCTTGGCGAACAGAGTGTTAAGTCTTTACGTGGCAATAAAATGGAAGAAATTATATTTTCCGGTAGCGAAAACCGCAAAGCATTGAACTTTGCCGAAGTATCTCTGACCTTTGACGGCGCAGGTAATTTTTTAAATTTGGATTATGATGAGATTACGATCACTAGGAGACTATTTCGCAATGGGGACAGTGAATATTATATTAATAAATCACCTTGTCGTTTAAAAGACATTACAGAAATGTTTATGGATACTGGATTGGGTAAAGATGTCTATTCTGTAATCGGGCAGGGTCGGGTTGATGAGATCATTAACAACAGACCGGAAGAGCGCAGGGAAATATTTGAAGAAGCTGCCGGCATTTTTAAATATAAATTACGCAAAAAAGAAGCAAGGCGTCGACTTGAAGAAACCAGAGAAAATCTGATCAGGGTTCAGGACCTAATTTTTGAGTTAGATAATCAAGTTGAACCTCTACAAGAACAGGCTGAAGTAACCAGGCATTATCGTGATTTAAAGCAGCAAGTTCAAGCCGAAGAAAAAAAATTGCTTTCCTTTCAGTTACGCAAAACACAGGCTGATTTGGATAAAGTTAATCGCCAGTTGCAATCTGTTAATGATGCTTTATTGTCAGCAGCAGCCCAGGGGGGGCAACGGGAGAAAGAACTGCAGGATTTAAAGAATAGGCTCTATGATTGTCAGCAATTAAAGAAAGAAAAAGAATCTGAATACAATAATTTAGTGCGTACTCAGGAACAATTGCAATCAGAGATCAAGCTATTCTGTGAGCGGGAAAAACGATATAAAGAAAAAATTGAAGAGGATCGGCAGAATATTGCCAAGTTACAGGAGCTATCTTCAGAATATGCTGAACAGGTTTTGCAGGCCGAGAAAAAGCTTGCATTAAAGAAAACAGAGCTTACTAGTCTAGAAGAAGAGCTGCGCACTAACAGGGAATCCCTGGGCTTGCATGAAAAAAGTCCCCTGGCCCATGAAGCGGAAAAGATGCAGGAGATAATCTATAAAGCTACAGCCCGGCGGGAAGCTGCAGAAATGAGTTTGGCAGAGAACAAGCGTAGATTAGAAAAAATGAGAGAGCAAAAAGAACAAATTAATTCTGATCTTGACAGCTTAAGGAAAAAGGATTTTGAACTGGCTAAAATGATTGACGATATGATTTTAGAGATAGCAGAGCTCAAAAAGCAATTAATTACACAAAGAGATCTAGAGGCAGCTGAAAGACTGGTAGAAGAACAATATAAAGAAGAGCTGAATTATTTTAGTACTGAGGCAAACAATCTTAAAGAAAAAGTTAACAGTATCCACAGTCGTTTGCAGCTCCTTGAAGAACAGGACCTTTCGCTTACCGGTTATTATCGGGGAGTTAAAGAATTAATGCAGGCTCGCTCACAATTGCCTGGGATCATCGGTCCCGTAGCTGATCTGATCGAAGTTGAAGCTCCTTATGTTCAGGCAGTAGAATCGGCGCTGGGTAGTAGCCTGCAGTATCTTATTGCTGAATCAGAAAGCGCGGTCAGGGAAGCAATTCAATTTTTGCGGGATAATAAAAAGGGTTGGGCAACATTCCTGCCACTGGATATTATCCATAAACCTGCTGAGCCAATGGAGCGTTTTTCCGATTGGCGAAATCAGTCAGGGGTAATTGGCAAAGCCTCTGAACTGATCAAGACAGATCCTGCGTACCGTAAGGCAACCGATTACCTGCTAGCACCAACTATAATTTGCCGGACTTTAGACGATGCCTTAAATGCTGCCCGTTTTGTCAAACATAGCTGCCGGATTGTTACCCTGGAGGGGGAAATGATTAATCCTGGAGGAATAATCCGGGGAGGAAGCTTGCCGACCCGCAATGCCGGGATGCCCCTTGGAAGGCGGAAAGAGATCGATGTTTTAAAACAAGAATTAAACATTATAAATCGCAACCTTCAAAATACAGTCAATAAAGTTGAAAGCCTGACCAAACGCCTAAACGAGCAGAAACAAAAAGTGATTAATATTACAATTCAAAACCGAAAGATTTCTGATCACCATGATTCTGTCACTCGGGATTCCGAAAAAGCCCAATTAGAACAAAACACTGTCCGGCAGCGCCTTGAATCATTAGTAGGATTAATAAAAAATAGCGAAGAAGAAAATAATGAAGTCCAAAAAAGACATCAGGAACTAACAGCTGAAATCGAGCATTCTGAACAGGAGATAGCCGGGGGAGAAAAAGAGCTGGCGGCGATTAAAGAAGATTACAAAAAGTATTTAGAGCAGAAAGAAGCACTTGAACAAAAAGTTACCAACGTTTTAATCCAAATCAGCACCTGTCGGGAACAACATGAAAGTTTGGTAGAAAAGATTAACAACCTAATCTTATTAAAGCAAAAACCAGATTCAGAGTTAGTTAGTAGGGAAGAGGATTTAATAAAAGTTCAACATGAGCTGCAGGATAATGCAGAAGCAAAAAACCAGTTAAAACAGAAACTGGAAGAACTTGATCTTCATAAGGGCGAATTAATGATTGAACTTGAAGGACTAAGCGGTCAGGCAAATTCTTTGGAAACTGAATTAATTGAATATGAAGAACAAGAGAGACTCGAACAGGGTCGGATTACAAGACAGGAGAAAAGAGAACGGCAGTTGTCATTGGATCAGGCCAGGTTGCAGGCTGAATTAAATTACCAGGAGATGCATTTTCGGGAACTCTTTAATTCTCTCACCCTTGTAGATACCGATCAAGAATACAATCCGGAATTCGGCAGAGAACAAATTGAAAACTTGCGTGAAGATCTGGAGGCTTTAGGTGAAGTTAATCTAGGCGCCATTGAGGAGCTGATCCGTCTAGAAGAGCGAATTAAGTTTCTCACTGATCAGAAAGATGATCTTCATCGTGGTGAAAAATCACTGAACAAAGTTCTGGCAGAGATAGATGAACGGATGGAATACTATTTTCTTGGTGCCTTTGAACAGATTAACCAAAACTTTATCAAAACATTTAATGAGCTGTTTGAAGGAGGTCAGGTATTGCTGAGGCTTACTGATGAAGAAAATATTTTGGAATCAGGAGTTGAAATCATTGCCCAGCCTCCTGGCAAGAAATTGCAGAATATTACCCTTTTATCAGCCGGCGAAAAAGTTTTAACAGCCATTGCCTTGGTATTTGCAATTCTTCGCTATAAACCGGCACCTTTTTATCTGATGGATGAAGTAGAATCAACCCTGGATGATGCCAATCTATCAAGGTTTACCAAGTTTTTAAAACAAAACTCAAAACAAGCCCAGTTTATCATGATTACCCACCGCCGAAGAACGATGGAAGAAGCAGGGGTTCTCTACGGAGTGACCATGCCGGAAGCGGGTATTTCACGGCTAATGTCACTAAGGCTTGAAGATTGTAAAATCGGCGAGGAGCAGTAAATCTAGATGAATCTTGTAGAAAAATTCCAAAACAGTCTTGCACGGACCCGTAGTGGTTTTGTAGAAAAGATTGATCAATTAATGACAGCAGGCGAATTGGATGACAATTTTTATGAAGAATTGGAAGAAATTTTAATTTCAGGCGATGTTGGGGTCGAAACATCGCTGAAGCTTGTTAAAACGCTAAGAACCGATGCAGCTGTTCAACGAATCCGGAAGCGGGAAGATTTCAAGGTTCTTTTAATTAATACGATTACCGAATTGTTGACCGCAGACACTATAAACTTTTCTAGCAGTGCAAAGCCTTACCTGATTCTTTTGGTCGGGGTAAATGGTTCCGGGAAAACAACAACGGCAGCCAAACTGGCCGGAATTTACCGCAAAGAAGGTCGAAAAGTTTTACTTGTCGCCGGTGATACTTTTCGGGCTGCTGCTGTTGAACAGCTGGAAGTATGGTCGGAAAGAACAGGTGCTGATTTAATTAAGCAGAAAGCAGGATCTGATCCTTCAGCCCTTTACTATGATGCCATCAATGCCGCAAAATCACGTGACACTGAATTAATAATTGGCGATACTGCCGGCAGGTTACATAATAAGTATAACCTGATGGAAGAACTGAAAAAAATTTACCGGGTTATCGGTCGTAACCTTCCAGGAGCGCCGCACCAGGTGATTCTTGTTATTGATGCCACGACGGGCCAGAATGCTCTAGTGCAAGCAAAAACCTTCAATCAAGCTTTGCCTTTATCCGGAGTGATCTTAACAAAGATCGACGGCACGGCTCGCGGGGGAATTATCTTGGCAATCAAGGATAATCTAAACATTCCGGTGCTTTATTTGGGAACTGGGGAAACCATTGAAGACCTTACCCCATTTGAGGCTGCAGCTTTTACTCAGGCTCTCCTTCAATAGATTAAGCTGCCATGAAAAAAACAGGCCGGTTCCACCGGAGCCGGCCTCAATAAAACCTTAATTTTAATAATTAGATCTGGAATTTACTTCTTTACGACGAATGTTTTTGCCAGACGGTCACCTAAACGTTGTTTTTGCGGAGAAGTCCAGATGAATATCGCTCCGACTAGGTAAGCAAACAAGCCATCAATGATCCGTAGCAAATTCCGGATCAGGGAAGCTGTCAGGGTAACAGGTGAACCGTCTTCCATCACTACCCGCATACCAAGAACCAATTTGCCCGGAGTTCCACCGAGATAAGTTTCCAATAACCAGTAATAAACAAAGCTGAGAAGAAAAAATAAAAAAGCAGGAGCGCCTTGTAACTCAAAGCCAGTTGCCGTTGTTCCGCCGGTTACCGCCGCCATCAGATAAGCAAGAATTCCAAGTAAAATGCCATCAATCAATACAGCCACAAACCGCAATCCAACTCCGACATTTCTTTCATAACCGAAAGATTCGCCATTTGCCATGCGTACTACCTCCCTAGAAAATATGTTGACTTGCAAACGATAATTGAGTTATTACCTAATATTACCACTATTTGATCGATTATGCAATATTTAAACTGTTTTCAGGGTTTCATTAACCTACAAACTTAAATCTAAAATAATTTGCAGATTGGAATGGATTCTGGTATACTTCCCCTGTTAAGTGTATTACCTTGACAGGAGCCCTTATGCTCGAAGAACTAAACCGTATTAATATGCTTTTTGACATATATGCTTCATTGCTGACTGATCGGCAAAAGGAAGTGCTACAGCTATATTTTAGCGATAACTATTCCCTTGGGGAAATTGCCGGTGAATATAAAGTCAGCAGGCAGGCAATTTATGATCTGATCCAGAGGGCCTTAAATACTCTGGAAAAACTAGAAACCAAGCTTGGTCTCTATCAGCTTTTTAATCTTCAGCAGCAGCTATTAACAGCGGCTGACGCAATATTAAGCACTGGTTGTCCGAGTCAGGATCGGCTTAATCTGCTCAGGGCGATCATCAATGACTTAAGACAAAGTATCGAACAGTAGGAGTAATCGAAATATGTTTTCAAATCTTGCTGAAAAATTACAAAATACATTGCGTCAATTAAGAGGCAGAGGTAAACTCGGTGAAAAAGATGTTGACGCAGCAATGCGTGAAATTAGGCTTGCTTTACTTGAAGCAGATGTTAACTTTAAGGTGGTTAAAGAATTTGTAGCGATCATCCGCGAGCGGGCCGTTGGCAAAGAAGTAATGAGCAGCCTAACACCGGGGCAGCAGGTAGTGAAAATTGTAAACGAAGAGCTTACAAGATTGATGGGCGACAAACCAAGCCCTCTTAATTCTGCCAAAAATCGATCAAAGCTAATTATGCTTGCCGGTTTGCAGGGTTCGGGAAAAACTACCACGGCGGCAAAGCTGGCCTATCACTTGATGAAATCAGGGGCGAAACCCTTAATGGTTGCAGCGGATATTTACCGACCGGGGGCTATAAAACAGCTACAAATTCTTAGTGAATCATTAGGAGTAGCCTTTTTTACTAGTGCAGAAGAAAAGCCGGAGATAATTTGTCGGGAAGCAATTCGTCAGGCAGAAAAAGATGAACTGGATCTGGTTATCATTGATACAGCAGGCAGATTACATATTGATGATCAGATGATGGAGGAGCTCGTAAAGATTAAAGAAACTGTTAACCCTGAAGAGGTCTTGCTTGTTGTCGATGCTATGACCGGTCAGGACGCAGTTAATGCGGCAGAATCTTTTAATAAGGCCATTGGTATTACCGGGGTAGTGATGACCAAGCTTGATGGTGATACCCGCGGCGGGGCGGCTCTTTCTGTTCGTGCTGTAACGGGTTGTCCGATCAAGTTCATCGGTGTTGGTGAAAAGATCGATCAGCTCGAGCCATTTTACCCGGACCGCCTGGCTTCCAGAATTCTTGGTATGGGCGATATGTTGACTCTGATTGAAAAAGCAGAAGCGGTAGTTGATCAAAACAAAGCCAAAGATATTGAACAAAAGCTCAGAAAACAACAGTTTACTCTTGAAGATTTTAAGGATCAACTGATCCAGTTGCGCCGCATGGGTTCATTGGAAGATATCCTCAATATGCTGCCTGCAGGTGCCGGTATCCCGAAAGAAATGCGTCAAATGTCTTTAAATGAACAGAATTTTAAAAGGATCGAAGCAATCATTAATTCAATGACCAATAAAGAAAAAATTGATCCGGCAATGATTAATAGCAGCCGCAGGCGACGTATTGCCCAAGGTAGCGGTACCAGTGTTACAGAGGTTAACAAGTTACTTAGCCAGTTTGGACAAATGCAGAAAATGTTTAAAAACATGAGTGTTTTGGACCAAAAAGGACAGGTTAAGAAACTAAAGAAAAAGATGAAAAAAGGTTTCCCCTTTTAAAAAATCTTATCTGAACTTACAATAAATTGTAATGGAGGTGAAAAAATGGCAGTAAGAATCAGGTTAAAGCGAATGGGTGCTAAAAAGAAACCTTTTTATCGCATCGTGGTGGCAGATTCTCGTTCGCCTAGAGATGGACGCTTTATTGAAGAGATTGGCTTTTATAATCCCACCACAAAACCAACTACCTTCGAAGTTGATGCTGAAAAAGTAAAGCAATGGATTTCAAAAGGAGCAAAACCTTCTGATACAGTTAAAGCTCTGCTCGATAAAGCTGGACTGAACTAGCAGGACCAAGGGGAGGTTGGTAAGAATGAAGGAACTATTGGAGCATATTGCCAGGGCTATGGTCGATTATCCTGAGCAAGTAAGTGTGCACCAGGTTGACAGTGACAGACTAATAGTTCTTGAATTGAAAGTTGCTCCTGATGATATGGGCAAAGTTATCGGCAAACAGGGTCGAATTGCCAAGGCAATCAGAACTGTTGTCAGTGCAGCAGCTGTTAGGGAGAATAAACGAGTAGTTGTTGAGATTATCCAGTAAAGTGAAAGAAGCTGTGATTGGAATAGTAACAACACCTCATGGTGTTGATGGTGTGGTTAAAGTCTTTCCTTATACCGATTATCCGCAGCGGATAAAAAAACTTGACCTGGTCAGTCTGAAAAAAAAAGATTGGAAAAAAGAAATACAGATTGAAAAGGCTACTGTTTTTGGTCGGTTCTGGCTTATTAAGTTTGAGGGAGTCGATAACAGGAATGAAGCCGCTGCATTACGGGAATGTTTACTAACCATTCCACTTGAGCAAAGAGTTTCTTTACCAAAGGACTCTTATTTCCACGACCAGTTGATTGGATTAATGGTTGAAGACACTGGTGGCTGCAACTTAGGAATGATAGTAGATATAATCACTACTGGTGGGCATGACCAGCTTGTAATGGAATCGATTGATAAAAAGAAAAAAGTAATGATTCCGGCTGTAAAAAATTTTGTTCTAAATGTTGATCAAAAAAGAAAACGATTAACTGTAGCTTTGCCGGAAGGATTACTCGATCTTTAAAAGGAGTCCACAGCCATGAAGATCGATCTTCTCACTATTTTTCCGGCCTTGCTGGATGGGCCTTTCCGGGAAAGTATGATCAAGCGGGCTCAGGAGCAGAAACTGGTAACGATTAATCTAATTGATCTGCGTACATATACAGATGATCGCCACCATCAGGTAGATGACGCTCCTTATGGCGGCGGGCATGGGATGATTCTTAAGCCGGAACCTTTGTTTTCTGCGGTGGAAGATTTGAAAACTAAAACTAAATCTGCTAAGGCAAAGGTAATTCTAATGACTCCTCAGGGGCGGCTGTTTAATCAAACGCTGGCCCGTGAATTATCAGGCCTGGATCATATCATCCTTATCTGTGGTCGCTATGAAGGAGTCGATGAAAGAGTAAGGATCGCTTTAGTTGACGAAGAAATATCGATCGGTGATTATATTTTAACCGGTGGTGAGTTGGCTGCTGCCGTAGTGGTTGATGCCATAACTCGCTTGCTGCCCGGTTTTCTGGCAGAGGAAGCATCAACAAACGAATCATTTACCGAGGCTTTGCTTGAGCATCCTCACTATACCAGACCTGCGATCTTCCGTGATATGAAAGTTCCTCCGGTTCTTCTGTCAGGGAATCATGGGGAAATAGCAGCATGGCGCAGAAAGCAGTCTCTTAAAAGGACCTATGAACGCAGATCTGACTTGCTGAATGGAGTAAGATTAAGTAAAAATGATCTTGATTACTTGGATTCAATTAGCACTAAAGAATAGCAAACAGATTGCTTGTGTTATAATTACGCTGTGATTGAAGGAGGTTAAAGATGATGGATTTAATAAAAGAAGTTGAAAAGCGGAACCTGAAAGAAGGGTTGCCGCAGTTTAGCCCGGGGGATACCGTCAAGGTGCATGTTAAAGTGGTTGAAGGAGCTCGAGAACGAGTCCAGGTTTACGAAGGGGTTGTTATTGGTCGCCAGGGTAGTGGAGCGAGAGAAACTTTTACCGTCCGTCGGGTTACATTTGGTATTGGTGTAGAAAGGATCTTTCCCGTTCATTCACCGTCGATCAGTAAAATCGAAGTTGTCAAGAGAGGTCGGGTCAGAAGAGCAAAACTTTACTATCTCAGACAAAGAACAGGTAAAGCAGCCAGAATAAAAGAGAAACGACACTAAACGGGGATGATCTGATTTGAACAGATGGAAAGAGCTTTGGGATTGGGTTCGTTCGATCTTAATCGCTGTAATTCTTGCCGTGTTAATTCGGCTCTTTCTTTTTGAAGTCTTTGTAGTGGAAGGGCGCTCTATGTACCCAACGCTTCATGAAGCGGAGCGCTTAATGGTCAATAAAATTATCTACCGCTTTGATCAACCGAAAAGTGGGGATGTCGTTGTATTTGAATTTGAACCGGGCCGTGATTTTATTAAGAGAGTGATCGGTGTTGGCGGTAACCGGATCGAGATTAGAGACGGCCTGGTTTATCTCAACGATCAAGTCCTTGAGGAACCTTATTTACCCGGAAATATTGAAATGAATGATTTCGGACCGGTTGAAGTCCCGCCCGGATATTTATTCTTAATGGGTGATTACCGTCAAAACAGCATGGATAGCAGAGATCCGCGTGTTGGTTTTGTTTCTCAAGATCATTTGAAAGGCAGGGCATTTTTTATTTTCTGGCCCCTCTGGGATGCACGTGCTGTGAGAAACGAGGTTGATTAGCCTTGAAAGAAGGTCAGTGGTACCCAGGCAACATGGCCAGGGCAATAAACAATCTGCGCCAGGATCTAAAAATTGTTGATCTGGTTGTAGAACTGCTTGATGCCCGCATTCCTTATAGCAGTCGCAATCCTGTTTTTGCCGAGCTGTTGAAAGCTAAAAAGCACTTGGTTTTATTACATAAGGCTGATCGGGCTGAAGATTCTGAAACGGCCAAGTGGCTGGTGTATTTCAAAAAACAGAAGATTAATGCCATGCCATTCAGCGTTCATCACAAACGCTATTTAAGCCAATTGATTCGATTCCTCAAAGAACAGGAAAGCAACCTGCGTTCAACGAGGTTAAAACGTCCATTACGAATGATCATTGTTGGTATTCCAAATGTTGGCAAATCAACGATGATCAATTATTTTGTTCATAAAGCGGTTACCAGAACTGGAAATCAACCAGGCATAACCAAAGGTCGGCAATGGATCAGGATTAACCCAGGGCTTGAGCTGCTTGATACCCCTGGGGTCCTTTGGCCAAGAATTGATGAAGATACTGCCTGGCCCTTGGCGGTGGTGGGTGCTATCCCCCCCAGCAGGATTGACCTTGAATCGATGGCCCTTTGGCTGATTGATTATTACCTGGACAATATTAAGGCTGGCATCCTGAGCAATCGATATCCGTTAACTAATGTGAATTCTGCTGAAAAAATTTTTGAGCAGATTGCCAGAACACAGGGTTGCCTTCAGACAGAGGGAAAACCTGAGCCTAACCGTACTGCAGCTCTTTTGCTCCGTGATTTCCAGGCTGGCTTACTGGGCAGGATCACCCTGGAAAAAGCACCGCTTTGATTAGTGAGAAAGAACAGCTAGAGGAGCAGTAAACTGAATTTTGAAAGATTTACAATCAGTGAACTAGCCGCCTTTCTAAATCAAAAGAAAGTGATTTCACCTGAAGAGGAAAAGGTGCTCAAAAATGATCGACGGCAGGGTGTTCAAGATCTGCTCGATCGTTTTTTTAGGATGCAAAATAACCTTCTAAAAGAAACAGAACGTCTGGAGAAAATGCTTTGGGAAGAAAATAAACTCCGGCAGCAAGGTTATTGTTTTATTGCCGGCCTTGATGAAGCAGGACGCGGTCCCCTTGCCGGTCCGGTTATGGCGGCAGCAGTAATTCTCAAACCGGGAACAATAATTAAGCATTTGAATGATTCAAAGCAGCTTACGGCAAAAAGAAGGGAATTTCTTTTTGAAAAGATTGTTGTCGAAGCTCAGGCCTATGGTTTGGGTAGCGCTTCTCCGGAAGAGATCGATCGAACCAATATTCATGAGGCTTCTCTTCTGGCGATGAACAGAGCTCTTGAGAAGATGCCACAAAGACCGGACTATCTATTAGTTGATGGTTTTACTCTTCGTTCTAACCCCTGTAAACAAAAGGCCATCATCCACGGTGATGAGATTTCGCTTTCAATCGCAGCTGCTTCAGTTTTAGCCAAAGTTGCCCGTGATGATTTAATGTTAAAACTGCATAAAACCTACCCTCAGTATGGATTTGACCGTAACAAAGGTTACGGAACTCTTGAGCATCGCCAGGCTATCGCTAAATATGGCTTATGCCCTGAACACCGCAAAACATTCAGGTTAAAAGAAAATAGCTAATCTTGAACTTGGGGTTGAAAAGATGACTACGAGCAGGCAACTGGTTGGTAAAACCGGTGAAAAAGCAGCTAGGGATTATCTTGAGAAGCAGGGTTACCAGATTGTGGAGACCAATTATCGCTGCATGCTCGGAGAGCTGGATATTATTGCCCGGGAAGCGATTACCACTGTTTTTATTGAAGTACGCACAAAAACAGGTTTATCTTTTGGCAGTCCTGAAGAGTCGATAACAGTAGATAAGGCCAAGCGTTTAAAGCGCCTGGCTGCAAAATATTTGCAAGCTTATGGCCTGTCTGAAACTCCCAGTCGCATTGATCTGATTGCAGTTCAACTGGATAGAAACGATTTATCGGTCCTGGGGCTGAAGCAGATTAAGGGGATTTTATCCGGATAGATTTTCTAGGGGGAAGGGGGTATTCATTACTGTGTTATATATTGCAGTTGTCGGTGGAGCAAAATGCACAGAGGATGAGTATAATCTTGCTTTTTCAGTCGGAATGGAAATTGCACGCCAAAAGGCTGTTTTAGTGTGCGGAGGGGGATCAGGCGTGATGGAGGCGGCGGCAAAAGGTGTTTATCAAAGAGGGGGCACCACAATCGGAATACTGCCCGGTGAAAGCAATCAGTCTGGAAACAGGTATCTAGCCTATACCATTGCTACCGGGATCGGGGAGGCGCGCAATGCCATTATTGCCAGAACTGCTGATGCTGTAATTGCTGTCGGTGGCGAATACGGGACTCTTTCTGAAATGGCGCTCGCCTTAAAAATGGGTAAACCTGTAATCGGGTTAAAAAGTTGGTTTTTAATAGCACCCGGCCCACTCGACAAAAAAGTTCAAAAAGCAGACACAGCAAATGCGGCGGTTGAAAAGGCCATTTCGCTTATTGCTAACTAAAAACTGCTCGGCATTGACTAAAGTTGTCGATCAAGGCTTCTGTACTGAACCGCTTCGGCAATATGGATGGTTTCGATCTGCTCAGCATTGGCCAGATCAGCTATCGTGCGGGCCACCTTGATAATTCGATCGTGAGCACGCATCGAAAGCTTCAAGTTTTGAAAAGACTGATTCAGTAATTTACGGGCCTCTGTGTTCAGGGGACAGTACTTTTCAAAATGCCTGGACTGTAGCTGGGCGTTAGCGGTCACCCGGATTTTTTTAAAACGATCACGCTGAATAGCTCTTGCGTTTTCCACCCGGTTGCGAATAACTGCTGAAGGTTCGCCGTTTTCTTCCTGTAAAAGCCGGTCAAGTTTAATGGCAGGAACTTCAACCTGGAGATCAATCCTATCAATCAAGGGCCCGGATAGCTTCTGCCGGTAACGGAAGATCTGGGTTGGGCTGCAGCGACATTCTTGTCCGGGGTTACCGTAGTTACCACATGGGCAAGGATTCATTGAACCGACAAACATAAAATCAGCAGGGTAAGTAACGGTTGCTGCAACACGGGTCACAGTAACGATACGATCTTCCAAAGGTTGTCTTAAGGCCTCGAGCACTTCGCGATTATACTCGGGCAGTTCATCAAAAAAGAGAACCCCCCGGTGGGCTAAACTTACTTCACCAGGGCGAGGGTTTTTACCACCGCCGATAATGCCGGCAGTAGAGGCACTGTGATGAGGGCTGCGAAATGGCCGTTGGGCAAGCAGAGGTTTGCTTTTATCCAATTGGCCGGCCACACTGTGGATTCTTGTGATCTCAAGGATCTCATCTAAAGTAGGCGCAGGTAGAATTGAAGGCAACCTTCTGGCCAACATAGTTTTGCCGCTGCCTGGTGGACCGTAGAGCAGAAGGTTGTGCGAACCGGCTGCAGCTATCTCCAGGGCTCTTTTAGCTGTTTCTTGTCCTTTAACTTCAAAAAAATCAGTTTCAGTATTTTCAGTTATCCCGTCCTCAAAATTTGTCCACATCACTGATGGAATGCTTTCTGCTCCACGCAAGTGGTTAACAACATGATCTAAGGATCTTACCGCTTTTATTTCGATCTCTCTCACCAGTGCTGCTTCAGTGCTGTTCACTGCAGGTAGGAAGAGGTTCTTATGCCGGTAACTTTCTTCTTCCAGAGAAAGCGCCATAGCCAGGGTACCATTAACTGCTCTCAGACTGCCATCTAGCGAAAGTTCACCAACAAAGACTGAATTTTCCAGGTTTTCTGTTTTGGGAATTTGGTTGGTGGCGACCAGCAAGCCGATCGCGATTGCCAGATCAAAGGCGGATCCTTCTTTTTTCAGATCGGCTGGAGCCAGGTTGACTGTAATTCGGGAATAGGGAAAATCATAGCCACTGTTACGCACAGCGGCCCTGACCCGCTCCTTTGCTTCACGCACTGATGCATCAGGCAGGCCAATTAGATCAAAAGCCGGCAATCCGTCGGCAATGTCTACTTCAATTTCTAAAGGGATACCTTTAATCCCGAGGATTGCGCAGGAATAAACTTTTGCCAGCATCAGGCGGCCTCCTTCATTGCTGCGATTAGAACCGTGATCATTGCTTTGACTGTTATAATTAATTCAGCAGTTATTTTGATTTACCTGCTCTTTTTTATAGTTTTGGTGAAAGTTTTGAGCATCAATAATGCGGGATTGTTTATTTTCTTGCAAAAGGATTCTATGTTATAATTTCTTATAATATAAAAAATTATATAACCATCATAAAGCAGAGTTTTATTCTAATCCTGAAAGGAGGAAATGTAATTGGATAAATGGGAATGCCAGGTGTGCGGTTATGTTTATGACCCGGCCGAAGGAGACAGTGATGGCGGGGTTGCCCCGGGCACTGCATTTGAAGATCTTCCCGATGACTGGGTTTGTCCTGTCTGCGGCGTTGGTAAAGAAGAGTTCGCAAAACTATAAAATATTTAAGACTATCGCAAACATTATGAACGGGAGGTTTTTTTCTACCTCCCGTCATTTTATTTTTATGCGATTATATTTCGTTGACTGCCAATGACAATTACTGTTGATCAGTAAAATAGAAGCAGGAGTTTAGTTGAAATTAATGCTCCTTGCTGGCGGCATTGGAGTGGATATGTTATGATTCGCCTGATTGTTAAATCGTCTATTTGTTTAGAGAGGATTGACTAATTGAACGGATCTGAATTTTATTCTAGGAGTATGCAAAACCCTGACCCAAAGTGGATTGGGCTGCTGGAGAAAGAACTCAATCAAGCCCAGTTCGAATTTGCCACAGCTGATGAAAAGGCGTTGCTCGGGCTGGCCGGACCCGGATCAGGAAAAACCAGAGCCCTAGTTTATCGGGCTGCCCACCTGATTCAGTGCGGAATACATCCTGAAGAGTTGATGCTGCTGACCTTTACCAACAAGGCTGCCGGCGAAATGAAGGAACGCTTGGAAACCCTGATTGGTTTTTTACCGAAACGTTTGTGGGCCGGAACTTTTCACAGTATTGGGGCACGAATATTAAGAACCAATGCTACCCTGATCGGTCGGACAGCAAATTTTACAATCATGGATGAAGACGACAGCCGGATTATCTTAAAACAAATCCTCAGTAACCAGGAGGTTTGTGACGAAGACCGGAAGCTGATCATGCAACGCAACTTACTGGGTAGGATGATCAGCCAGGCTCGTAACTCGGGTCTCTCAATCAGGGAAGTGATGGAAGAATTCTACCCCTACCGGCTTGAATATCTTGAGATTATTACAAAAACTGCGGAACTTTACGAACAGAAAAAACTTGAAACTAATGCCTTTGATTTTGATGATCTGCTTTTATGTTGGTTGGATCTCTTTGAGCGCTTTCCGCAGATCAGCGATCATTATTGCCAAAGAGTTAGACATCTCTTAGTTGACGAATTTCAGGATACCAATTTGATCCAAGCTCGGATTATCGACCTTTTTTCCGGGACCTCATCGATCTGTGTGGTTGGAGACGATGCCCAGTCTATTTATGCATTTCGCTATGCCCAGATCGGTAACATCCTTTCATTTCCGGAGAAGTATGCAGATTGCCTTTTGGTGAGGATGGAAAAAAACTATCGTAGCACTCCGGAGATTGTTGAACTGGCTAATTGTTCGATCCGCCATAATCAGGAACAGCTACCGAAGAAGCTTTACTCTGATAATCCCGCCGGTGATAAACCGGTAATCGCCAGGGTTTGTGATGCCAGGCAGGAAGCCGCTTTTGTTCTGCAAAACATCTGGGAATTGCAACACACTTTTTCCATCCCTCCGGAAGAGATTGCCGTTTTATATCGCAGTTCTTATCTAACGCCGGAGATCGAATTTGCCTTAGCGCGCAAGGGCATCAGTTACCAGACATTTGGTGGGGTGAAATTTTTTCAAAAAGCACAAATCAAGGACTTACTGGCTTACCTTAAAGTGATCTACAACTCCCGGGACGAAAACTCCTGGCGGCGCATAGCCACTATGCAACAGGGTTTGGGCCCAACTTCATTTGATAAGCTTTGGACTAAACTAAAAAAACAGCCTGATCCGCTGGCAGCAGCTTTGAGTGGAGAGTATCAGCCTTCGAGAGGAAAAGCTGGATGGGCATCGCTGCTTAGTACCCTGAAACAACTTCTTAACCTGGGGCCGGAAGATGTTCCCCAGCTGATTACGACAGTGATGGATTACACTTATGATGCAATTCTTAAACAGAAATATCCCGATCAGTATCTAGAACGACTGGGTGGCCTTGAAAGACTGGCTATTTATGCCGAGCGATTTGAATCTCTTGCCCAGTTTCTTGAGTCACTGATTTTGGAAGAATCGGTTTTTGCCGATTCTGAAGGCGGGTTTACCCCAGGACAGCTAACCCTTTCAACCATTCACAGTGCAAAAGGCAAAGAGTGGGAAGCAGTATTTATCGTTGGTATGAACCAGGGGCATTTTCCATCCCAGAGATTTGATGACAGTAACTTAGCTGAGGAGAGACGTCTCTTTTACGTTGCGGCTACCAGGGCCCGCCGGTATTTGATGATGTCAACTTACCGCGAAGATTACCGTAATTATGGCGCTGTTTCAGAAGGTCCTTCAATCTTCCTGCGAGAGCTTCCGCCTGATTGCTACCGGCTGGTTGATTATGACAGCGGCTTCTAATTTCAGCTTTGGCTAGAATAGACATTAGCTGAACAGGTGTAGTATAATACCTTTTAATTTTATGTCCCAAAGATCATTGGAGGAATAATGATGCAGAAAGTTGACATCTACGATACAACATTAAGAGACGGTTCACAACGTGAAGGTGTTTCGCTATCTGTAGCCGATAAAATTAAGATCACTGAAAAGTTGGATCAATTTGGGATTGATTATATCGAAGGTGGTTGGCCTGGTTCAAATCCGAAAGATATTGATTATTTCAGGCGGGCGTCAAAAATAAAATTAAAGCATGCCAGATTATGTGCTTTTAGCAGTACACGCAGGCCGGGTGTCCATATAGAAGAGGATCAGAATATTCGTGCCCTGGTTGAATCAAACACCGGTACCGTAACGATATTTGGCAAAAGCTGGGATTTTCATGTTCACGATGCCCTGAAAACGACCTTGAAAGAGAACCTGTTGATGATTAGCGATACTGTTAAGTATTTAAAAAATCATCGCCGACAGGTTTTTTTCGATGCAGAACATTTTTTTGATGGCTACAAAGCAAATCCGGAATATGCCTTGGCAACACTTGAAGCTGCTGCAGTGGCAGGTGCTGATCTGCTAGTTCTCTGTGACACAAACGGTGGATTGATGCCCTGGGAGCTTAAGGCGATCATGACTGCTGTCAAGGAGAAGGTCGATATTCCGCTTGGGATTCACGTTCACGATGATGCCGGGATGGCCACTGCTAATTCTTTGATTGCGGTCTGTGAAGGTGCAGTACAGGTTCACGGCACGATTAATGGTTATGGTGAGCGGTGCGGTAATGCTAACCTTTGTACTATCATTCCCAATCTACAGCTGAAGATGGGATTGTCTCTGGTTACAGAAGAGCAGCTTAAGGGTTTAACAAAAATGTCTCGCTTTATTGCCGAGCTGGTGAATATTGCACCCGCGGAACAGCAGCCCTATGTTGGCTACAATGCTTTTGCCCATAAAGGCGGGATTCATATCGATGCTGTCAGCAAAAAGCCGGCTACCTACGAACATGCTGATCCCTCAGCGGTTGGTAACCGGAGAAGGATCCTGGTATCCGAACTTGCCGGACGCAGTAGTATCAGTCTGAAAACAGCAGGAAATAGCATTCAACTTGACAAAGACCGTCCGGAAACCGCTTCGGTCCTGCAACGTATTAAGGAAATGGAGCATTATGGATATCAATTTGAGGGTGCTGAAGGTTCTTTTGAGCTTCTAGTCTTGAAAATGATGAAGGCTTATCAACCTCTCTTTAAACTGGAAGGTTTTCGGTTGATTATTGAGAAACGTGAAAACGGACAGCTTTATTCTGAAGCAACAATAAAGGTCAGGGTTGGCGATGTACAGGTTCACACCGCAGCCGAGGGAAATGGCCCGGTCAATGCTCTTGACCATGCCCTCAGAAAAGCGCTGGAGGACATCTATCCCGCTCTGAAAAAAATTCGCTTAACGGATTTCAGGGTGAGGGTTATCGATGGAGTTGATGGAACAGGCGCTCAGGTCAGGGTATTGATCGAATCAAGAGATGAAGAAATTAGCTGGGGGACGGTTGGTGTATCGCCTAATATTATAGAAGCCAGCTGGATCGCCTTGGTTGACAGTCTGGAGTATGGACTGCTCTTCCGAAAGTTACCTGAATTTACAGAAGCCCGCAAGGTTTTGGAACAATTAAAAGGTGAAGGATTAATATCTTTATCTTGATCAAAACTGTAAGGGGTATCAAGCAGATTGAAAGATAAGGAACTGCGTAGTATTCTTTTTAAACTTTCCAGTGCTAATGATTTGCAAAACGCTGTCAGACTCCTAGAAAAACTGCTGACAAATCCATGGCCGGTTCAAAAGGATAACTACTAAAGGATATCTACTAAATGAAAAATAGCTACGGATCTGAACTTATCTATCTAAATGCCCTTAATTGTATCTCTAACCTTGGAGTAAGACGGATCAAGGTTCTCCTTGATTGCTTTGGTCAAGCCGAGACGGTCTGGGCTGCTTCCCTTGATGAAATCGATGCTGTTCTGAATCTAAAAGGTGGCTTCGAACAACTGCGGAAGGAAAAAGAAGCACTGGATCCGGAGAAAGAGTGGCTGCTTTTAGAAGAAAAAGGCATTAAAGCGATAGCACCGTTTATGGATGATTATCCTACACTTTTGAAAGAAATCAATCATGTTCCACCGATTCTCTACTATCGTGGCAATCTTGAAATATTTAATCAGCCTGCAGTTGCCATCGTCGGCAGTCGCCGGTGCACATTTTATGGACAGGAAGTTGCTCATAAATTGGCTTTCGAACTAGCCTCTGCCGGTGTTGTCATAGTCAGCGGGATGGCTCTCGGTATTGACACGGCTGCACACCGTGGGGCTTTAGAATCTTCCGGTTACACAGCGGCAGTTCTTGGCTGCAGCCTTGATTGCTGTTACCCGCCTGGCAATCAGGAACTGATGGAACAAATATCATCTTGCGGAGTTATTATCAGTGAATTTTCTTTAGGGACTGAACCTCTGCCGTTTAATTTTCCCCAGCGAAATCGAATCATCAGCGGCCTATCGCTTGGCACTATCGTTGTTGAAGCAACAGCAAAAAGCGGCTCATTAATTACGGCGAACTATGCCCTGGAACAAAACCGGGAAGTATTTGCCGTGCCCGGTAATATTGGGTCCCCCTACAGCAGGGGTTGTCACCGTTTAATCAAAGATGGAGCAAAGCTGGTTGAATCGGCAGCAGATGTATTTGAAGAACTTGCCTTAGATCATGTGCTGGAAGAACAACAGTCGTTCGGCTTTCCTGAAGAGAGCTTAAGTGAGGCTGAAAGCAAACTGTTAAATATAATCCCCTATCAGCAGCTGCATATCGATAATCTTATCCGCTTAAGTGGTCTCAGTGCTGCCGAGGCCAGTGCTTTATTATTATCTCTTGAGATGAAAAAACAGATTCGTCAGACGCCAGGGAAATATTTTTGCCGGATTTGACAAGTGTGATAGAATACCTTGCGGAGATTGATTTCTATCCTCGGGGAGGAAGCAATAGATGAATCTTGTTATTGTCGAATCGCCAACTAAGGCGAAGACAATCGGAAAATTCTTAAGTAAAAACTACAAGGTTATGGCATCCAATGGTCACTTGATCGATCTGCCGAAGAGCAAGCTTGGGATTAATATCGATCATCATTTTGAGCCGCAATATATAACCATTCGCGGTAAAGGAAAGATATTGAAAGAACTAAAAAATGCAGGGAAAAAAGCGGATCGAGTGTTTTTGGCAGCTGACCCTGATCGTGAAGGCGAAGCAATCTGTCGTCATATTGGCGAAGCGCTTAGCCTAGATCTAAAAAAGCCTTGTCGAGTTGAATTTCACGAGATAACAAAATCAGCAATTAAAGAATCTTTCAAGAACCCTCGTCCGATTAGCCAGAATATGTTTGATGCCCAGCAAGCTCGACGTATTCTTGATCGTTTAGTCGGCTATAAAATTTCACCTCTGCTCTGGAACAAAATTAGAAGCGGACTAAGCGCCGGAAGGGTTCAGTCGGTTGCGGTACGTTTAATATGTGAACGTGAAGAAGAAATTAGTAAATTCGTCGAAGAAGAATACTGGTCAATTGATGCCAAGCTCGAAGACCCTGAATCTAAAATAAAATTTGACGCAAAGCTTGATCGCTATAAAAAGAAAAAAATGGATCTGAAAACTTCGGTCGAAGCACAGGCTGTTGCCAACCAACTAAAAAAAGAAAAATTTCTGGTTGATCAGATAACCCGAACCCGTCGAAAAAGGAATCCGGCAGCTCCTTTTACTACCAGCAGTCTTCAACAGGAGGCATCATCAAAGCTGGGTTTTACGGGTAGAAAAACGATGAGTATCGCCCAGCAGTTATATGAAGGGATCAATGTCGGTGATGGGGAGACTACCGGACTGATCACTTACATCCGCACTGATGCCACCAGAGTTTCAGCTGGCGCGCAGGATGAAGCCAGGGTGCTAATTGATCAAAAGTTTGGTCAAGATTATCATCCCCAGAAGCCTCCAGTCTATAAATCGCGCAAAGGGGCTCAGGAAGCGCATGAGGCAATTAGGCCTACCTCGGTTAAGCGCGAACCGCATTTGATCAGGCAGCATCTTTCTCGTGATCAACAACGATTATACAAGTTGATTTGGGATCGTTTCATGGCCAGTCAGATGAACCCTGCTATTTATGACCAGGTTAGGGTTAATATTTCAGCAGGGGATTATCAGTTGAAGTCCATTGGCTCCAGCTTGCAATTTCCTGGCTTCCTGGTTCTCTACAAAGATGATCAAGAAGTTAAGGAAAATGTTTTGCCTCCCCTGGTTGAAGGCCAACTGGTGAGTCTTTTAGAAATCATTCCAAATCAACATTTTACCCAACCTCCTCCAAGATACAATGAAGCGTCATTAATTAAGATTTTAGAAGAAAAAGGGATTGGCCGCCCCAGTACCTACAGCCCGATCATCGAAACAATTCAAAGCAGGGGCTACGTAGTTAAAGAGAATAAAGCTTTTGTCCCCACAGAATTGGGTTTTGTCATTGTAGATCTGATGATTTCATATTTTCCGGAAGTGATTGATCTTGATTTTACAGCCCGCCTCGAGCAGCAGTTGGATGAAATCGAAGAGGGCAAGCAAAAATGGTTAAAAGTGATCGCTGATTTCTATGAAGGTTATTTTAAAGACAGGCTCGCTTATGCTGAAGAAAAAATTGAAAAAGTTGAATTGGCTCCGGAAATTAGTGAAGAAAAATGCCCGCAATGTGGCGAACAGCTTGTATATAAACATGGTAGGTTTGGTCGCTTTTTAGCTTGTCCTTCTTACCCGGCTTGCAAATTTACGAAAAAAATTGTTAAAGATACAGGGGTCCAATGCCCGCTTGACGGTGGCAGGATTGTTGAACGAAAAAGCAAGAAGGGACGGATATTTTACGGCTGCAGCAATTATCCGGATTGTAATTTTTCACTTTGGAATAAACCTCTTCCTGAACCTTGTCCAAAGTGTGGGTCAATCATGACCGAAAATTGGAAAGCACGCAACAAATTTGCCCGCTGCAGTAATAAGGAATGTGGTTACGAAAAAAATCTGACGATCAAAAAGACTTCCTCCGGAAGTTGAAAATGACTAGTGGTTACGAATAGGTGGAATCTTTTTAAAAACGATGCTATTTTCTTGCATCCCGATCATCATTGTGTTAGGATGTTAAGGGTGCTGAGATTTGAATAACTTTGATTGGTTAGAGCGTTTTATTTTTTACTTAGATATTGAGAAAAACGCATCACCATTAACCCTGCAGGCTTATAGAAATGATATTATACAATTCTTAGAGGTTGCTGAAGATCCAGAAGGCAATTGCCAGGAATTAAATCATATAACGTTGCGTCGCTATTTGGCCTGGCTGAAAGAAGGGGATTTCTCCCGGCGTTCGGTCGCGCGTAAGTTGTCAGCGGCGCGTTCTTTTTTGTTTTATTTACAAAAGGAAGAAGTTATCAGTGGGGGCAGGTGGTCAGTAGTAGCCCGCCCTAAGCAGGGGAAGCCACTACCAAGATTTTTATTTGACCATGAAGTAATAGCCCTGCTTGAGGCGCCGGATAGTAAAGATATTCTTGGATTTCGTGATCGAGCTTTACTTGAATTGATTTATGCTTCAGGTTTGAGGGTTAGTGAATTGGTTAGTCTGAAGATCCAAAACTTGCAACTGGAAGAACGCTTAATTAAGGTTTTAGGCAAGGGAAGGAAAGAGCGGATTATTCCGATCGGTAGGGTGGCAGCAGCATTAATGACGGAATACTTTAATTCGATCAGGCCAATACTCATTGCCCGAAATGACAATAATGAAAATATAGAACAGGTTTTTCTCAACAGGAGCGGAAAGGCTCTGAGCGATCGTGGAGTGCGCTATATCTTTAAAAAATATATCAGACAGGTTACTCATAAGGAGGATATTACTCCCCACTCGCTGAGGCATTCTTTTGCTACTCATTTGCTGGAAAGAGGCGCCGATTTAAGGGTAGTCCAAGAACTGCTTGGCCATGTTAATATTTCAACAACCCAAATCTATACTCATGTAACCAGGGAAAGGTTAAGGGAAGTATACCATTCCTGTTTTCCCCGTAAATAAATGAAAAGGTGGGAATCAAGTGTTTCAGGCAACTACAATTTTGGCTGTCAAGAAAGAGAACCATGTCGCAGTAGCCGGCGATGGGCAGGTTACCTTTGGTAACAGCACTATTATTAAGCACGGAGCCCGTAAGGTACGCCGATTATATGATGGCAAGGTAATTACCGGTTTTGCCGGTTCCGCTGCCGATTCCTTAACCCTTTGCGATAAATTTGAAAGCAAACTTGAGACATACCAGGGCAATTTAGTCCGCGCAGCTGTGGAGTTAGCCAAAGATTGGCGAACCGATCGGGTATTGAGAAAGCTTGAAGCGCTGTTAATCGCTGCCAACAGCGAGGCGCTGCTTATTATTTCAGGAACAGGAGAAGTAATTGAACCTGACGATGGTGTTGCCGCGGTAGGTTCGGGTGGAGCTTATGCTCTTGCTGCTGCCCGCGCATTAATGCGCAATACTGATTTTTCGCCGGGAAGAATTGTCGGTGATGCATTAAAGATTGCCTCCGAAATATGTGTTTTCACCAATGACCGGATTATCATCGAAGAACTTTAGAAGGGCAGAACTTTTAACTATGTCAACTGAAGAATTAACCCCTCACCAGATTGTATCGGAACTGGATCGCTTTATCGTCGGGCAGGAAGATGCAAAACGATGTGTTGCTGTTGCGCTAAGAAACCGTTATCGTCGAAAACAGTTGCCTGACGAAATGCAAGAAGAGATTATCCCGAAGAACATTATTATGATTGGCGCAACCGGGGTAGGAAAAACCGAGATTGCCAGGCGCTTAGCACGTTTGGTTAATGCGCCCTTTGTCAAGGTAGAAGCAACTAAGTTCACCGAAGTTGGCTATGTAGGGCGTGATGTGGAATCGATGGTCCGGGATCTGGTTGAAACCGCGATCCGGATTGTCCGTAACGAACGAATGACTGAAGTCCAAGCAAAGGCGAAACAAAATGCAAACGATCGCCTGATCAATATTATTTCTCCTTTGCCGACTAAAAGCAGGCGTCCAAATAATCCCCTCGGTTTTTTATTTGCTGGAAACCAGGCCCAGGAAGTGCCTAGCCATGATGATTCGACCTTTGATGAAAGAATACGACTTGCCAGAGAAGAACAGGCGAAAGTCAGGGAAAGATTCATGGAGGGCAAATTGGAAAACCATCTGGTTGAAATTGAAGTCGAAGAACGTAAACCACAGATGTTTGAACTTTTCACTGGACAGGGTATGGAAGAAATGGGGATCAATCTGCAGGATATGCTGGGCAACCTGATCCCGCCGAAGAAAAAAAAACGTAAACTAACTGTTGCAGAAGCAAGAACAATTCTTGAACAAGAAGAAGCACAAAAATTAATTGACATGGATGCCGTAACTGTCGAAGCTTTGAAAAGAGCGGAGCAGTTAGGAATAATATTTCTAGACGAAATTGACAAAATTGCCGGTAAAGATTATCATGGATCAGGTCCGGATATCTCAAGAGAAGGGGTTCAGCGAGATATACTGCCGATTGTCGAAGGTTCTACAGTTGTCACCAAGTATGGACCGGTAAAAACTGATCATATATTATTCATCGCAGCCGGTGCTTTTCATACTTCTAAACCGTCTGATTTAATACCTGAGTTGCAGGGACGTTTTCCGATCAGGGTAGAGCTGAGCAGTCTTACGGAAGATGATTTTAAGCGCATTTTGACAGAACCGAAAAACGCACTACTTAAGCAGTATAAGGCGCTGTTGGAAACGGAAGGAGTGAGTATTGATTTTACGGTAGAGTCGATTGAAGAGATCGCTCAAACAGCTTGTTATCTGAACCAGGAGATGGAAAATATTGGCGCGAGAAGATTGCACACGATCTTAGAAAAAGTTTTGGAAGATCTTTCTTTCGATTTACCAAATCTCGACGATCAGACAATATTTAGCATTGACCGGGATTATGTTAGAGACAAGCTGCATAAGGTGGTTAAAGATAAAGATTTAAGTAAATATATTCTTTAATTTTTAAAAGAAGAAAGGTGGGTGAAAGACGTGATTTCTTCTCCTTTACTCGAGAAGACCCGTCGTATTAACAAGATATTACAGATGACCGGTGGTGAACATGTTGATTTTAAGGAGGTTGCCGAAGTCCTTAAAAGCGTCATTCATGCCAATGTATATATTGCCGATCGGGAAGGTGTAATTCTTGGTTGGGCATTGGTTGATGAATTTGAATGTGAATTAATGGTTAATAATGTTTTGGAAGAAGGTTATTTCCCCGAGAGGTATAATGAATTCTTGCTCAGGGAAGATGAGTCAAGGGTTAATCTGCGTCAAAAATCAAATGACTGTGTTTTTCTGGAGGCGGAAAGATGCCTTTTTTCCAATAAGATTACCACAGTTGTTCCAATTCTCGGTGGAGGCAATCGGATCGGGACACTGCTTCTAGCCAGATTTAACGAGCTTTTTGATGCTGAAGATTTAATCTTGGCTGAAACCGGTGCTACTGTCGTCGGTATGGAAATTCTGCGTTCCAAAGCGGAAAAAGTGGAAGAAGACGCTCGTAATAAAGCTGTAGTCCAGTTAGCAGTTGCCACTCTATCATATTCTGAACTTGAAGCAGTTGAGCACATTTTCGAAGAGCTCGGCGGCAATGAAGGCTTGCTTGTAGCCAGTAAAATTGCTGATCAGCTGGGCATTACTCGTTCGGTAATTGTTAATGCCCTGCGCAAGTTTGAAAGTGCTGGCGTAATTGAATCGCGCTCCCTTGGGATGAAGGGGACATATATTAAAGTATTAAACCCCTTTTTACTCGATTATCTGGCGAAAAAATCTAAACCATATTAATTAAAGGCTGAAAAAAAGGATTAACGGATCCCGGCTTACAAAGCCGGGTTCGTTTTTTTATCAAGTTCTTTTAAAGAAGGATTTTGCTCTTCTTTGAACAATATATTTACTGATTGATTAGATGAATAGGGGTGGAGTATTGAATGATGATCTGCTAATCAAACCTGTGCAAAATAGACAAGACAGGAGATCTTTTATTGATTTACCCTGGTACCTATATAAAGATGATCCACAATGGATCCCTCCGTTGATCATTGACATGGATAATACGCTTAATCCTAATAAAAATGCTCTTTTACGGCTTGGGCCGTCAGCATTTTTCCTGGCGATCAGAAATAACCAGGTTGTTGGACGAATCGGTACAGGTATGGATTTAAGGCTAAATAAAGAAAAGAATAAAGAACTTGGTTATATTACTTTATTTGAAAGTGTCGATGATTATCAGGTAGCTCATACTCTTCTAGCCAAAGCAACAAAATGGCTGCGGGAACAGCAAGCTGAAATTGTCACCGGACCACAGTCACCAAGTAATGGAGATGATTACAGGGGTTTGCTGATCGAAGGTTTTGACTCTCCACCGGTCTTGTTAAATTCATATAATCCACCTTACTATGCTGATTTCTTAGAGCGATTTGGTTTCAAAAAACAATTTGACCGCTATGCTTATTATTATGATCTCAGTGATGGCCCCTCGGATCGATTATCAAGAGGGGTTGCTCTTGCCCAGAAGCGTTACCGATTTTCCGTACGGAAGATCGACATGAAGAATCTTGATCAAGAGAGGATCGTGATTAAAAATGTTATAGATCAATCAATGCCGGATTGGCCGGATATGATTCCACCCAGTGAAGATGAGTTGATCGCAGAAGTTGAGAAGCTAAAGCAGATTGCTGTTCCTGAACTTGTTTTATTCATCGAAAGTCAGGAAGGTGAATGTCTGGGATTTTCAGTTGCCCTACCCGATTACAACCAGGTATTAAAATACTTGAATGGCAGGCTTTTACCCTTTGGTTTCCTAAAATATTTATGGTATAAAAAAAAGATAACCGGTATTAGGTTGTTTGCCCTGTTTGTCACCCCACACGGACGCCGCAGGGGGGTATCGGCTGCACTATATTATTATACCATGATAAATGCCAGACGGCTTGGTTTCACGCACGGTGAAGGTTCAACCATCCATGAGTTTAATGCACGTATGAATATCGATGCTCAGAAAGCCGGTGGAAAACTTTATAAAACCTACCGGGTGTATCATATGGAATTATAACTTTTTTAGATTAGCTAGAAGAAAATTGGATCAGATCGATGGAGGATTAACATGACTAAGAATATTGACCATACAAGTATACAGAAACCAACGATCATCAGCCGATCGGCTGACCATCTAACCTATTCGCCACTGATTGAAAAATTTAAAGAGACTGCTGCCGGAAAAAACACTATTACATTTGTTGGTTCTGCTGCCGGTGAAGCAGAGAACAAAGAGTTAATTTTGACTTGGGGCGAGTTGTATCAAAATGCCAAGGCAATGGCAGCAATCTTACAATCAAGAGGCATCATTCCCGGCAACCACTTGGCTCTCCTGGGACCGACTACACATAAACTGGTTACAGCCATTCAGGCCGTTTTACTCTGTGGAGCCAGTGTCAGCATGCTGCCGATTCCGATGCGTTTCAGTTCCGTAGAAGAATTTGCTAACCAATCGCGTGCTCTAATGCAACATGGCGATATCGACATGTTGCTTCTTGATCCTGATCTGGCTGCTTATCATGAAGTAAAACCTGGAGACCCGCCTGTTGTCCTACTAAATGAGTTGGAACCTGGCGAAGGACGTCCACACGCCGGCGACTATAGGGAAATTGAATATGATCCGGAGCGGCTGGCAGTTTTACAGTTTACTTCCGGGTCCACTTCAAGCCCGAAAGGGGTTATGTTGCCGAATCGTATCCTGGAAGCTAATATAACCGGTATGATTGATGCATCAAAATCTGTGCCTGATGATGTCTTCGTCTCATGGCTGCCGCTCTACCATGACATGGGTCTGGTTGGTTTATTAATAGTTCCGATGGTTGTCGGTTGTTCGCTAGTACTTGCTGCCCCCCAGGATTTCTTAGGGCGTCCGGCGGATTGGCTTCGCTGGATGCATAAATATAAAGGGACAGTAACCTCAGGCCCTAATTTTTCTTGGGTTCTTGCCGCTAGAGCGTTTAAGCGAATGACTGCGACAGAAGAGTTGCTCGATCTTTCGTCAATTAGGCTTGCGCTTAGTGGCGCGGAACCGGTTGACCCAACAGTAGTGGAAACATTAATCGAAACTGCTAAACCGCACGGATTTAGAGGAGAAGCAGTATTTTGCGCTTTCGGAATGGCTGAATTATCGTTAGGTGGTACTTTCCCGCCTCCCTTTAGGGGCATGGTAACTGATACTGTTGACCGCAAAGCCCTGGAAGAAGAAAAAATTGCCAGGCCAGTTGAGGAAGGAACCAAAGGTTCACGCCGCTTTCCCCTTCTTGGGACACCAATACCGGGGCTCGAAATGCGTATTTGTGATCCTTCCACGGGAAAACTTAAGAATCTTCGTGAAGTCGGAGAACTTGAGATCAGGGGATCATCTGTTATGGCCGGTTACTACAAGCGTCCTGATTTAAATGAACAGCTTTTTCATGATGGCTGGCTTAAAACCGGCGACCTGGCATATTTTGTAGAGGGGCCGAATGACGGACCGGCAGAGCTGATTCTTTGCGGTCGCATCAAAGATGTGATTATTATATCTGGGCGCAATATTTTCCCTGAAGACATTGAACGCGCGGTCGGAACCCTCGAAGGAGTAAGAGCTGGAAATGTAATTGCCTTCGGCGTTGAAGGTGACAAGCGCAAGGAATCAATTGTGGTTGTTGCTGAAGCACGGACTGATAACCTTGAAGCGGCCAGAAAGGCAATCCGGCAGCAGGTTATCGGTATCGTTGGATTTCCTCCTCGCGATACGGTGTTAGTAACTCCGGGAACATTGCCAAAAACAAGCTCCGGCAAATTGCAGCGTAATCTTTGTCGCAAACAGTATTTAGACCAGGATCTGCAGATAATCGAAAACTAAATAATACTCTGTTCTTAAAAGAAGAGCGCAATCGAATATTTAATATGGCGCTCTTCTTTTATTGTCGCTTGGCTTGATCTAGAGGTTAATAATAGCCAAAGTTAAGAGTAGGCCGGTAATCATCACGATCAAGAGTAAAGGCAGAATTGGAAGCAAGATCCCCTTGATCTCTTCTCGAAAGTATTCTTTGGTTAGCGAAAAGCAGGGATGAGCAGGCGAGATAATATGGCCGGCAGTTGAGCTAACATAGATATAGGCAATATAGGCTGTATATGCTGTTTGACTGGCTGCAGGGAGCAGGGGAATAAGCATGGGAAAGACAATAGCGACACTGGCAGAATTATCTCCTGTGAGCATCCCGATTATAAATGGAATACAAACAATCAAGAGTAGAATCGGTATACCAAGTCCTAGGATTAAGTTAGTCATGTCAACTAAAACTGCTGATTCTTCAAGCATTTCCTTGTAAATCATGATGCCGATTATAACAAGGACAACGGAATAATTTAAGCCTGGAAAGATCATTGTTTTAAAGCGATTAAAAATTACTGTGGCAGTTCGGTTCACCGGTAAATAGTTAAGAATGGCTAGAACTGTACCGAATAAAATAGCCAGTGGAAAATAGAGGTCAAAGAAAATAACTAAGAACATGATAATAATTAGTGGCAGTATGCTTCGCAAAAGATTCAGGAGCCTTTTAGCAGAAAAATGATAGCCCTTATTGCCATCCTTATAGCCGCGAAAGAGAAAATAGAAACCAGAGATGATCCCAACAATCGTCAGGGGTAAATTGAAAAATACCAAGCGGCTCATCGAAACCCCTGAAAGCTGAGAGGTTAAGATCAGGCTGGGAAAGAGCGGAAGCATAAAATATAGCACATGACGAAACCAAATATTTACTGCAGCTTGTCGTTGTGGGGGCAAATCCAGTTTTTTGCCGGTTTCAGCACAAAGGGGAGCCGATAGAATTGCTCCTCCTGGCACGGTGAGCATGCCAATTAGAGCCGGCATGGCCATGGAAATAATCCGGATGTCTGAAACGAGCTCTTGCAGATTTTCGACCAATTCCCTGAGGGCTCCGGTTTCTTTTAAAATATTGCCTAAGATCCCGAGCAGCAAGATGCTGAATGCCAACATTATGGTAATTCGGTTGGTCAGACCTTCAAAAAAAATTCTTAGCAATGCGGATAGCGGAAGTCCGCTTAGAATGCCCAGAGCCAAAGCGCCTAGTAGCATAGTCAGGCCGATATTTACTTTTTTATAAATACCAATCAGGATCAAAATGATTGAAGCGCTTAGGGCTATATACCAGGGCAAGGCTCTCACCTGCAGTTTTGTTATTTAGGTTTAAAATATTTTCTACCGATGTTCTTCTAGTAAATCCTGTTCACGTTGATTATAGATGATCTTTTTCAGCGGTAAGGCTGTAACGGAAAGATCGCTAAAGGATTAAAGCGCCGGCATTTGCCGACGCTTTAAATTGGTGCCGAAGGTGGGAGTTGAACCCACATGCCCGGAGGGCGCACGATTTTGAGTCGTGTGCGTCTGCCAATTCCGCCACTTCGGCCTGTAGCAAAATATTAGCACACTAAGTGCTGTAAAGCAAGTAATTTGGAGTGTTGGTTGGGTTTTGTGGTCAAGGGCAACTTTATTTTTTTATTATTCAGCAAAGAAAGATCAGTTTCTGCATAATTGCGTCAAGTTAATAAATTCACAAAGCAGGGAATAGATATTTTACTAGAGAAAATATTAAACGGTAAAAGTATCTTTTGCCTGACTATTTAAATAAGGGGTGACAATTTTATGAGTGAATTAGTAAAAGGCGGTTCTTTTTTGCTTGGCCCGGTAGATGAAAACACTGTTTTCACTCCCGAAGATTTCGATGATATCCACCTGATGATTAAGAAAACCAGCTATGATTTTATGAAGAACAAGGTTGAGCCAAGAATTGATGAAATTGAAGTCAAAGCAGAAGGAGTTACAATTGATCTGATTCGTCAGGCGGGTGAATTGGGGATGATCGGCAGCGACATCCCAGAGGAGTATGGCGGAGAAGAAGCTGATAAAATTACCACAATGATTATTACCGAAAACGCATCGATTTGTGGCGGTTCTTTTGCGACTGCTTTTGGTGCGCACACCGGGATTGGCACATTACCGATTGTTTATTTTGGAAATGAAGAGCAAAAGAAAAAATATTTGCCCGGACTGGCCAGTGGAGAAAAAATTGCCGCTTATGCCCTCACGGAACCTGAAGCCGGTTCTGATGCTTTAAACTGTAAAACGAAAGCTGTGTTATCTGATGATGGCAAGTATTATATTTTAAATGGTGCCAAGCAGTACATTACAAATGCTGCCTGGGCTCATTTAATCGTTACCTACGCTAAGATTGATGGAGAAAAATTTACTGCCTTTATCGTTGATGCCGATACCGAAGGGGTTTCAATTGACCCCGAAGAAAAGAAAATGGGTATTAAAGGATCGTCAACTTGCAGTGTTATTTTTGAGAATGCCAAAGTTCCGGTCGAAAACATGTTATGGCTGGAAGGTAAGGGCCACCAGGTAGCTTTCAACATTTTGAATATTGGTCGCTTTAAGCTTGGTGCCGGTTGTGTAGGGGGCAGTAAAAGAGTGATTGAATTTGCTTCTGAATATGCTCTTCAACGCGTTCAGTTCAAGCAGCCTATTGCTCAGTTTAACATTATTAAAAACAAAATTGCCAACATGGCTATCATGACCTACCTGATGGAAAGCCTGGTATACAGAATCAGTGGTTTGATCGATGAGAAGCTCGAAGAAGTTAAGGCCAGTGGGGCGGCAGCATCTGATATTGTCCAGGCCATCCATGAGTATGCAATTGAATGTTCAATTTCGAAAGTATACTGCTCTGAAGCCATGGACTTTGTCGCTGATGAAGGAGTTCAGATTTTTGGTGGCTATGGTTATGGTGAAGAATATCCTGCTGAACGTTCCTATCGAGACAGCAGGATCAACCGGATTTTTGAAGGTACCAATGAGATAAACAGGATGTTGATTCCCGGAACCCTGCTCCGTAAAGCCATGAAACAGGAAGTTCCTTTCATGGAAGCCGTTATGGGTTTGGGCGGAGAGCTGAGTAAACTAAAAGAGGCGAAAATGCCCGAAGCTAGTCCTGAACTTGAAGAATTTTATCTGGCTAATATGAAATTACTTTTCCTGATTGCTGCCGGTAATGCCGCGCGAGAATTTGGTGAGAATTTAACTAACGAACAAGAAATTCTCTGTCGGTTAGCGGATATGGCTATGGAAATATTTGCTTGTGAAAGTGGTTTGCTGCGAGCCAAGAAAATGCTGGCCAAGGGTGAAGATGAAAAAGCGAAACTGGCAATGACTATGACTCGCTGTGCTATCAACGACATGGTTCCAAAGATGGAGACCTGGGCCAAGGAAGTAATCGCTGCAACATTTGAAGGTGAAGCCGCAGTAAAAGCGCTTTCTGGAGTCAGGTTAACTACCCAGTTTACCCCAATTAATACTTTTACCTTAAAACGGGATATCGCTGATGCTGTTTATGAGTGCAAGAAATATTTTCTCGATAGACTCTAAACGATAAATTTGATTTTCTAGTCAGACAGAAAACAAGGGAGCAGGTAAAGGCCTGCTCCCTTGTTTAAATAACAGATTAATCCTTAAATTATGTTGCTCTTTCGATCTTACCTGCTTTGATACAGCGGGTGCAAACATTAACTCTCCGGGGGGAACCGTTAAGTAGAATTTTAATCCGCTGAATATTGGGACGCCATTTGCGCAAAGTTTTAATATTAGAATGACTGACCAAGTGTCCTTTTGTTTTTGTTTTGTTGCATACCACACAAACTTTTGCCATTTTCAACCCTCCCGGCAGCTGTTATTGCACGCATTGTATTGTAGCACATAGTTTATGAGCAGACAAGTTTTTTTACTATGCAAATTATTAAAACTTAATCATAGCAGGGTACTTGTCTTTTGTAGCGAATCTAATTTAAGTTTAAATAGTTTGTTATATACAGGAGGGGATTCTAGATTGGCCAGAGCTATTTATCCAGGTAGTTTCGATCCGGTTACCAAGGGTCATCTTGATATTATTTACCGATCAAGTAAAATTATGACTCATCTAACAGTAGCTGTATTAGATAATCCTCGCAAGATCGCGACTTTTGAAATCAAAAAAAGGTTAGAAATGCTTGAATTGGTGACAAAACCTTTCCCGAATGTTGATGTAGAGTATTATAAAGGTCTGCTAATCGATTATGCTGTCCAAAAGAATATTAATATCATAATAAAAGGTCTCCGGGCGATCTCCGATTTTGAATTTGAATTTCAAATGGCTTTAGTCAACCAAAAGCTGAATCCTGCTATTGAAACAATGTTTATGATGACGAACAGTAAGTATTCATTTCTCAGTTCTAGTATAGTCAAGGAAATTGCAGCTCTTGGTGGTGATATCAGCAATCTTGTTCCTGAAGAGGTCCATGAAATGATTGCCGCGAAATACCGCAATAGTTAAGAGTAACTTTCTATTTTTAAAGGACTAAAATTTATTATTAAACAGTGGGGATATATAAGTAATGATCGATTTTATTTTTCAATACAATTTATTGCTATCAGTTGCTAATCCTACTCCAGTAGACTTATCAAGCCTCCGCCTATTCGGCATTTTCATTCTAGTTATAGGCATTCTATCATTAATTCGCCCTCAAATCTTTTGGCATCTCAGGGTTGGCCGCAAGATACCGGGAGTGCCTCCGAATAAACTATACTTAAATGTGCTCAGGTTTGGAGCGATTTTGGTAATTGCCCTTGGAATGGTTATGCTGTTTGGTATTCAATAAACGACTATAAGTGATAAGAGACCGTGAGGCGATCAGGTTCATCATGAAAATCAAACCGGTTCCGGACTATACTGCACTGTTCAAAAAAAGATATTTAGGGGCTTATTTACTGGTCTTGATTATTGTTGTTTTTGGATTTTTCTTTCGTCTCGATTATTATATTGTCAAGCCTAGTAGGGCTGTTGAGCTTAAGCAGTTGATCGAAGTTCAGGATGCTGATTCCGATGATCTTGGCTCTTTTTATCTTGTTACTGTTTCCCAGCAGAGCGCTGTACCATTTTCTTTTATTTATGGCCTTCTTCATCCTTATATCGATATAAAACCTGCATCTTCAGTGATTCCTGAAAATATGGACGAAGAAGAGTATCGGAATTTATTGGTTGAGAACATGGCCGAAAGTAGGCTGATGGCACAGGTAGTAGCTCTCAGGAGGGCGGGCTATGAGATCGATGTTATTAGCGAAGGGGTTGAAGTTGCCGGTTTTTTAGAAGATGCTCCGGCAGAGACATTTTTAATGGAAGGCGACAGACTGTTGGAAGTAGATGATACTATTGTGGTTTTGGCTTCCGAGGTCCCGATCATCGTTCAAAATCGTCAGGTTGGTGATACCGTTCACTTAAAACTGCTTCGTAACCATCGCTTAATTGAACTTGATATTCCCACGGGGAGCAATCCCGAAGATCCGGAACTGCCTTTTTTGGGGATCTATATCAGGACTTTACCCTGGCAGGCAGATATTCCCATCACTATAGATATGGATACCGGTCGGATTTCAGGCCCCTCTGCCGGAATGATGTTCACCCTGGAGATATTAAATCAGTTGGTGGATGAAGATTTAACAGCTGGACAGCGCATTGCCGGAACAGGGACGATTGATTTCGCTGGGAATATAGGGCGCATCGGTGGGGTTGCCCAGAAAGTTGTTGCTGCAGAACGAACCGGTGCAGACTATTTTTTAGTACCGGAAGGCAACTATGAGCTAGCTCAAAAAACTGCTCGTAAAATAGATGTGGTTTCGGTAAACTCCTTGGACGATGCGTTGAATTTTTTATCAACGCTTCAGGAAAAAGAATAGGCGCATTAAATGCTCTAAACAAATGTTCTAAACTGTTTTGACACCTTATTTATAGGGTGCTATACTGAATGTAGTGCTTAGATGGGACTGAGTAAACAAGGTAGCTGCGGGAAGAATACCGCAAGGTGCTTTTCGAGGAAAGTCCGAGCTCCGCAGGGCAGGGTGCTGGGTAACGCCCAGTGAGGGTGACCTTAAGGCCAGTGCCACAGAAAATATACCGCCTGATTTAACCATCGGGTAAGGATGCAACGGTGCGGTAAGAGCGCACCAGGAACCGGGAGACCGGTTTGCTAGGTAAACCCCACCCGGAGCAAGACCAAATAGGAGGGGGATGAAGTTGCCCGCTGACTCCTCGGGTTAGGTCGCTGGAGGCGCCAGGCAACTGGAGCCCTAGATAGATGGCTGCCGCTGTTTACGTCGGCTTTGCCGGTGCTAATAGAACAGAACTCGGCTTATTAGTTTGCTCGGTCCCTTATTAGCAAAAACTCCTGCGGATTATAGGGGTTTTTTTGATCGCTATTGAATATCTCAAGGTTATCAATGATTGAATCGATCATATACCTTCTGCCCCAATTAGACTGCGAAAAATAATAAAAATAGATTTCCCCACCGAAGACTTCCCTGATTATTTTTAAGCGGGATGCCCCTTGTTTATATAAAGTTTTCACCTGAGTGCCGATCGACCACCACTGTTTGTACTTTTTAATCAGGCGATTTGTAGCGTTATCAAGTCTACCTTTTAAGCCACAAAATAAATAACTTGGGTTTAGTGCGATCACTTTTTTCAGACTGATAAAATGTTCGGCAATATTTTCACCGACCATAAAACCGGTCAAGTTTTCTCCCAAGAAAAGATCGCCACAGAAAAGCAAACCTTTCAGTGGCTCGAAATAACTAGTATGATCAGGTGAGTGTCCGGGGGTGTGAATCACCTTCAGACAAAAGTTTGCGGTAACAATTTTTTCTTCCAACGGTAAAGCATCAGCAGGGGGCTGAGCTCCCCAGATTAAGTGTCTATAAAGCTGAATAGGGGGTGGTTTTCGGATCATCTTGATTGTTTTTAGATGGGCGTAGACAGGGACCTTAAGCTCTTGTCGGAAGTAATTGATATTGCCGGTGTGATCTTCATGCTGATGGGTTATTACTACCTTATTGATCGGCAACTTTTCTAAAGCGGCTTTTATTTCTGCGGCGTTATGGTAAGGCCCGGTGTCGATCAGCAATCCATCAATGTAGAAGAAATGGGTAAAGTACAAAGGGTATCCGAAAATTGTTCGGGAAACTTTAAACGAGATGACATCACCATGAATACTTTTTTTTAGCATCTGTACGAACCTTAATCCTGAAGATTGTTATTTTCATATTTTAACACGAATAGTGAAGCCGGGGAAAGTTGAAAAGCCTTAGATTTAGTGTTTTAATGATCGAAATGATCTAAATGAGGAATCGATATGGAAATTAAAGCAGTAGCGCCAGGAAGAGTGAATCTAATTGGAGAGCACACCGATTATAATCAGGGATGGGTTATGCCGATTGCTATTGATCTAAAACTGGAAGTTGAGTTAAAGACTAGAAATGATCACAAGTTTATCCTTAACGCCCTTAATTTCAAACAAATCGAGGTTTTTAGTCTCGACCAACTAAAGCCGGTAACCGCTAATATTTCCTGGATTGATTACATTAAAGGCGTCTGTTGGGTTTTAGCCGGCAGAGGTTATTCACTGCCAGGATCTGAGATAACAATCAGAAGCGCTATACCGGTCGGAGCCGGTTTAAGTTCATCCGCTGCGCTGGAATTAGCAGTAGCCGGAGCCTTAAATGAGGCTTTCCAGCTTAAAATTGACCCGGTAGAGCTTGCCCTTGTTTGTCAGAAAGCCGAAAATGAATATGTTGGTGTGCACTGCGGCTTGATGGATCAATTTGCAGTTACCCTCTCGAAGGAAGGGCATGCCTTGTTAATCGATTGTCTCAGCATGAAAAATAAACCGATCCCGTTTGAACTTAATGACTATTGCCTGTTAATTGTTGACAGCAGGGTTGAAAGATCTCTCGGGCATTCAGCATATAACCGGCGCCGCGAAGAATGCGCCGAGGCAGTCAGGCTAATTAGTGCTCATGAGGGGCAGGTTCTAACATCTCTGCGTTCAGTAAATCTGCCGACAATAAAAAAAGCCAGGAGTTATCTTCCTGCTTATTTACACCGGCGAGCCTGTTATGTTGTCGAAGAAAACATCAGGGTATGCGCTGCGGCAGAAGCTTTGGAAAAAGGCGATCTTGTGTCACTGGGGCGCTTTTTCAATCGTTCTCATGCCGGACTACGTGATTATTATGAAGTCAGCTGCCCGGAGCTGGATTTAATCGTTGATGTAGCCCAACAAGACCAAAGTGTTTTAGGGGCAAGGATGACCGGTGCCGGATTTGGCGGATGCGCGATTGTTTTAATTGAAAATCAAAACATTGAGCCGACCTGTAAAAGAATAAATGACGCTTTTGCAACTAATGGGTGGAGTACTCCTCATTATTATAAAACGAAAGCTGCCGCTGGCCTTCAAGTGGAAAGAATCAAAGAAAACCGGCTATCTTAACCTGAATAAGAAGTTGTGTTAGAATAGCAAAGTATGAATAATGTTCCTTGATTAACTGGAGGTAGATTTAATGGCAATGTTAAGTGCAGCTGAACAGTATGAGCTTCTTGCCGAAAACACGGCAGAAATAATTACTGAAGAAGAATTTCGCAAAAAACTGGAACGCAGTGTATCTGAAAACAGTCCGCTTCGCTGTAAATTGGGAATCGATCCTTCAGCTCCCGATCTGCATCTAGGCCATGCCGTAGTTTTACACAAACTGCGCCAGTTCCAGGAACTGGGGCATCATGTTATTATCATTTTAGGCGACTTTACCGGAATGGTTGGCGATCCAACCGGCAGATCGGAAACCAGGAAACAGTTAACCGAGGAACAGGTTATGGCTAACGCCAAAACCTACCAGGATCAAATATTTAATATTTTGGATGCTGACAAAACTGAACTTGTTTTTAATAGTCAGTGGCTGGCTAAATTAAATTTTGCTGATGTGATTAAACTTGCATCAACCTTAACAGTTGCAAGAATGATGGAGCGGGAAGATTTTTCGAAACGTTATCAGGAAAATATCCCGATTAGTATTCATGAGTTTTTTTATCCCCTGATGCAAGGTTACGATTCTATTGCAATCAGGGCTGACATCGAATTTGGCGCTACGGAGCAAAAGTTCAATCTATTAATGGGTAGACAACTGCAACGTGAATATGGCCAGGAACCTCAAGTGGCTTTTACCATGCCGATCTTAGTAGGCACTGATGGAGTGCAAAAAATGAGTAAAAGCCTGGGGAATTATATTGGGATCACTGAGCCGGCATCAGAAATCTACGGAAAAGCGATGTCGATCTCAGATGACCTGATGCCCGAATACTATCAATTGGCTACGTCTTTATCTTCAGCTGAAGTAAAAGCAATTCTTGCCATGATCGATCATGGCAGCTTGCATCCCCGTGATGCTAAAATGCGTCTTGCCCGGGAAATTGTTGCCCTCTACCACGGTACTTCAGCAGCGTCAGAGGCGGAAAAAGCTTTCCAACTGGTTTTCCAAAAAAAAGAGCTACCATCCGACATCGCTGTTTTTGAATTTGATCAGCCAATTAATGTTTTAGAAGTGATGGTTAAAACCGGGCTGGCACCGAGTAAAAGCGAAGCCCGCCGCTTGATTCAGCAAAACGGAGTAAAAATAAACAGTGAAACTGTCAGTAAGATCGATCTAGAACTAACCGGAAGGACTGAGCTTGTAATTCAGGTGGGTAAACGAAAATTTGCCCGCGTTAATCTAAAGTAAAAAGCAAAAGTCAGCCGGAAAGCACTGTACTAATATGTTCTCCGGCTGATTAATTTACTCCTTAAAGCCATCTTTAATCGCTGCAACTACCTGAGGATCCATCAGAGTGGTCACATCGCCCAATTCTCGCTGTTCTGCAATATCTCGTAGTAAGCGGCGCATGATTTTACCGCTGCGAGTTTTCGGTAATTCGTAGGTAAAGAAAATCTCTTCAGGCCTGGCGATCGCTCCAATCATTTTGCCGACATGATTCTTTAGCTCCTGCGCTAACTCTTCTGACCCGTTAACTCCTTCTTTCAAGGTAACGAAAGCCGTAATGGCATGACCTTTTATTTCATGAACCTTGCCGATTACTGCGGCTTCAGCTACAGACTGATGATCTACGAGAGCGCTTTCAACTTCCATTGTGCCGATACGATGTCCTGATACATTCAGAACATCGTCTACCCTGCCCATTATCCAGAAGTAACCGTCATTGTCTTTCCATGCTCCATCTCCAGTAAAATAAAGCCCGGGATATTGTTTCCAGTAAGTGTATTCATAGCGTTCATCATCTTCATACAAGGTGCGCAGCATTGATGGCCAAGGAGACTTAATGACCAAAAATCCGCGCTGACCGGGTTTTGTTGGATTGCCGGCTTCATCGACTATCTCTGCTTCTATCCCGGGAAAAGGCTTGCTGGCTGAACCTGGCTTTAAAGGGGTGACCCCCGGTAGCGGTGTAATCATGATCATTCCGGTTTCAGTTTGCCACCAGGTATCAACTATCGGACAGCGAGCTTTGCCAATATGATCATGGTACCAAAGCCAGGCTTCAGGGTTAATTGGTTCGCCTACTGAACCGAGCAAACGCAGGCTGCTTAAATCTCGGTTATCAGGAAATTGGTTGCCCCAACGCATAAAAGATCTAATTGCGGTTGGTGCAGTGTAAAAAACAGTGATCTTGTATTTCTCGATTAGCTCCCAGAAGCGATCTTTTGCCGGATAATCGGGGGTTCCTTCATAGACGAAGATTGTGGAACCATTTGATAAAGGTCCATAAACAATATAACTATGACCTGTAATCCAGCCGATATCTGCTGTACACCAATAAATATCTTCATCACTATGGTCAAATACGTAACGGAAGGTACTGTTCACCCCTACCAGGTATCCGCCAGTAGTATGTAATATTCCCTTTGGCTTTCCGGTCGTTCCGCTGCTGTAAAGAATAAACATAGGATCTTCAGCATCCATAACAGCGGCATCAAAATTTGTGCCAGCCTTGACCATCAGGTCGGTCCAGGTATAGTCTCGATTTGCAACTTTTTCGTAGGGAATTCCGGTTCGTTCAACAATAACTATTTTCTGAATGCTGGGGCACTTTGCCAGGGCTTCTTCCGCAGCACTTTTCATCGGAATCGTTTTGCCGCGCCGGAAGGATCCATCAGCGGTAACCAAAACCTTGGACTTTGAATCAAGGATCCGATCTTTGAGGGCTTCAGGACTAAATCCGCCAAAGACAACACTGTGCAGAGCCCCAATTCGGGTGCAGGCCAGCATAGTGATTATCGCTTCCGGAATCATCGGCATCCAAATCGTTACTGCATCACCTTTCTTAATCCCCAGGGAAGCTAATACATTGCTGAATTTACAAACTGCTTCAAACAATTGTTTGTAGGTCAATTCAAGCGAGTCACCATTTTCACCTTCGAAAATGAGGGCTATTTTGGAACCCTTACCATTTTCAATCTGGCGATCGAGACAATTAGCTGAAATATTTAGCTTGCCATTAACAAACCATTTATAATAGGGTGGGTTGTTTTCATCGAGGACCTGATCCCATTTTTCGATCCACTGAATTTCTTTAGCCATCTCTGCCCAAAATTTCAACCTGTCCTGTTTAGCCTGCAGGTATAAAGTTTGATCTCTGGCTAATGCCCTTGACTGGAAAGATTCATTCGGAACAAATGGTTTTAAGTGTTCTTCACTAAACATGTTTCCATGATCTAATTCGCTCATTAACTAGGCCTCCTCGATGCGGTTAATTAATAAATGATTCGCGAGTCTTGACAAATAATCCTTTAATATTATTGTAATATTTTATATTTCATTACTATGAGTCAGTTTATTGGTAACAGCTTGCGGAAATTTAGAAAAATTAATGATTTGTTCCTAAGCAGCAACTTGAAAACTGGATTCTATCAGCTGAATCTAAGTTGTTTCCGATTCTGGCTAAGAGGATGTTACTGGGATGTTCCCTTATTTCGGGATCAACTGTTTCCCAGGAGGTGAAACTGTATTTAGCAAAAAAATCTAACATGAACTGCCGGTATCCCCATGCAGTCAGTCCAGTAGTTTTTAAGTCCCAGCTTTGGACAAAGTGAGCAGCCATTACCACATAATCCTCAAAATAGATAAATTCTTTGTTTTTAAAGATACTGTCAAGCAAGGCACTTCCCAGGCCCATTTTGCGCCAGGATGGATCGGTTTCAATGCTGCCCAGTTCAATTAACCGGGGGAAACAGCGGTTTGCCCACCATGGATAGTCTGGTTTTTGAAAAGAAACGTACGAAATAATTTTTTTAGCCAGGGAAGCTATAAAGACCATTCCGTCAGGTTGATCGGCTAGTTCGATCAGCGCCTGTTTTTGTCGGCAGGGTTGCCTAAAACAGCAGAGGCCATCTGTCAAATGGCTGGCCGATAGCATTTTGCTACTTGCCGGACCCCTAATTTCCAGTTTGCCTAGCGGTGTTATCAACATTTTCTGTATTGCGTCTTCAGCCGGCTTTTGGAAATTAAAAATATTTTTGTCTTCGCTATTTTCCATTGTCAGTTCTCCTGGATTACTATTTCGAATTAGTTTATAATATTCCTGCTACAAGGAGGCTTCCATTTGGGTCTTACTGGAAGATTAAAGCTTCCTGGTAGTTGACACCGCAGTGTTTCTATGGTATTATGATTATTGCACTAAAAATGCTTTTTCGTTTTGACGATTCCCGTTCTTTGAAAACTGAGCAGGAAAGGTGTAGGGTCTCGAGTCGGGTGTAAGCC
>CAZAKI010000004.1:0-73032 GCA_964485855.1 uncultured Syntrophomonadaceae bacterium
AGTTTTTGTTCCAAGATAATACTACACAGCCCGTTAACAAATGTCCAGTTTTACAGCTATAAAGAGGGAGTGCGTTGATCCGCTCTCCCTCTTTGCCCTTTTCCTTAGTTTCCCTAATATTACCTTTTTGCTTTGATTGCCTGCCAGACTCTTTCCGGCGTTAAGGGGAAAGTGTTGACATCAATATCCAAGGCATTACATACGGCATTGGCGATAGCGGGAGCAACCCCGATCATCGGTTGTTCACCGATACCCCTAACGCCATAGGGCCCTTTTTCTTCAGGAGTTTCGATTAAGAAACTGTCGATATGTGGAGTATTATCGATTGAAGAAATCTTATAATCGGTAAAGTTACGGTTTAGCATTACTCCTTTATCGAATTTAACTTCTTCATAAAGAGCCGTTGAAAGCCCCATAATTGTCCCACCGTGCAGCTGGACATGACAGAGCTGCGGGTTAACGGCTTTGCCAACATCAAGTGAGCTGGCCAGCTGCAGAACAGTAATGACCCCGGTTTCCGGGTCCACTTCTACTTCAGCCGCTGTAGCTCCAAAGCAGTAAAACATACCCGGATTACCCTGGCCGGTTTCCGGGTCAAGGTTGGTCATGTTGCTGGGTATAAATGATCCGCGTCCGATGATTGGTCCGGCAATCCCTTCGCCGGTGCATTTCTTGCAGCTGTCAGCAACTTCACGGATAGTAGCCTTGATATTTGAGTCTTTAGTTGAATAAACCATCTTGCCGTCGAAAGTAAGATCTTCCACCGGCACTCCAAGCAAATTTGCAGCCACTTTATAGATCTGACCCATCGCATCGGCCGCAGCCATTTTAACAGAATTACCACAAGTATAGGTGATCCGACTGCCGACACTCTGCCATTCGTATGGTGTAAAGTCGGTATCTGGGACCTTGATATCGATTTTTTCAATCGGGATATTCAAGCCTTCTGCTGCAATCTGGCTGATAGCAGTAAGCATACCCTGGCCCATTTCGGTAGCACCTACCATCACATGAGCGCTACCATCTTCATTGATGCGAATAATCGCCGATGAAGAAGCGTTGCTAGGCTGTGCTGGGCATTTGACCAAGCCCGAAATACCTTTACCGCGGAACTTGCCTTCTGTTTTACCCCAACCAATTTTATCGGCAACTGTTTTCAGGCATTTATCGAAAGCAACGTTATGAACAACCTGACCGGCTGCAGTAGTTGATCCATCTTTCATACCGTTAATCAAGCGTAATTCTAAAGGATCCATCTTCAATTCCCTGGCTATTTCTTCCATCTGGCGTTCAATACCCCACTGCATTTCGCACATGCCAAAACCACGCACCGGTCCACCAATTGAGTTGTTGGTATAGACGCAGTAAGAATCGGTTTTGACATTGGGTATATCGTATGCGCCGGTTGAAGTGTAGCCGGCTGCCCGGACTATGTTAACCCCGTATTCGGTGTAGGCCCCGCCGTCCCAGATCATCTTATATTCAAGGGCGGTAATTCTACCATCTTTTCGCACACCGGTTTTCAGATGCGAGTAAAGGCCCTGACGCGTAAAAGTACCCTGCATATCTTCTTCACGGTTAAAGACGATTTTAACCACGTAACCAGGGAATTTCATCGCCACAGGTATCACCAGACCTTCTAAGGAAGCTCCGGCTTTACCACCAAAACCACCACCGATATAACTGGAAATAATCCTGATGTTTTGCATCGGCATTTCAAAGGTTTTTGCTAACAGCTGGCGCACAACATTCGGGGACTGAGCAGTGCTCCAGACTGTGAGCTTGCCTCCCGGGGTCCAATGGGCAGCTGCTTTGTGGGTTTCGATTGGGACATGCTGCATTTGTGGTAATTGAAAATCACGTTCAACAATCAGATCTGCTTCGGCGAAACCTTTTTCAACATCGCCTTTGCGCAGCTTAAAGTGATTGCTAATATTGGTGCCCGGAACGGGATAAAAAATGGGAACCCTTTCGTACTCTTCCAGGTTTTCATGTACCAGAGGAGAACCGGGCTTCATTCCTTCGCGCGGGTCAAAGACACCGGGTAGTTCTTCATACTCAACTTCAATTAACTCAACTGCTTCTGCGGCTGCTCTCTCGCTGACCGCGGCAACGATCGCTACCGGCTCACCGAAAAAGCGCACCTTCTCCATAGCTACGAAATCACGGTCAACCAAGTATAATCCGATCTTGTTAGGATAGTCTTTGCCGGTCAATACAACTTTTACACCCGGATGAGCCTGGGCTTTGCTAATATCAAGTTTCTTAATCTTGCCATGGGCCACAGTGCTTTTCTTCATCTTAACGTAGAGCAGTGGGCCGAGAAAACGATCGTCAATAAACTCGGCTGCGCCGGTTACCTTATCAACGCCGTCTCGACGCTTGACCGAAGTTCCCACATATTTTAAATCAGCCATTTATATTCCTCCTTTCGCCTTATTTTTTCGTAGAGGCCTTGATAGCCTCCCTGATTTCCTGGTATGCACCGCAACGGCAAAGATTGCCGCTAAGTGCCTCATTGATATCTTGATCAGTCGGGTTTGGCTTACGCTGCAGTAAAGCTTTACTGGCCATGATCATGCCCGGGGTGCAGTAACCGCATTGAAAAGCGGCATGATCGATAAAAGCTTGCTGCAGTTTGTCAAGTTCACCATTTTTTGAAAGCCCTTCAATGGTAGTAAGTTCCTTGCCATCCAATTCAACAGCTAAAACCAAGCAGCTGTTTACCGGTTTGCCATCAAGCAAAACGGTACAAGCACCGCACTCGCCAATTTCGCAACCTTCTTTTGTTCCTTTTAAATTCAGTTCTTCACGGATAAATTTTAGCAAAGTCTGACCAACTATTGCTTCCCTGGTTTCACGATCTCCGTTTACTGTAAAGTTTATGGTTATTTTTTTTGTCATCTTCACACCCCCATCGTCTGTTCCAATCCACGACGGATTAGAACTTCGGCAATATGGTAGCGGTATTCACGCGAGCCTCTTAAGTCAGTAATCGGTGATATATCTTCATGGACTAGACTTGCAGCCTTAGCCCAGTCTTTTTCGCCACCTTCATTAATTGCTTTTTCAACCTGCAGAGCCCTTACCGGGGTCGGAGCAACAGCTCCTACCGCAATACGAACCCGATCGCCCCAACTTTGGACTGCCACCCCAACGGTTGAAAGGTCAACCGATCCGGTTCGGGAGGCCTTAATATAGGTTCCTTTTCCCTGAGGGTAGGGCTTAGGTATTAATACAGAATGCACCAATTCGCCCTTCTTGAGAGCTGTCTTTCCCGGTCCGATAAAGAATTCTTCAATCGGCATTGATCTTTTTTGTTCCGGCCCAACCAGGTTGATCACAGCAGCCAAGCTATAGAGCGGTGCTGCAGTATCGGCAGCTGGAGATGCATTACAGATATTGCCGGCTAAGGTTGCCCGGTTGCGAATAGCATAGCTGCCAACACTGTGGGCTCCTTCAGCCAGAGGCGCAGCATGCTTGATAATCGGTTCAAATAGAGCCACTTGATTGAGAGTAACCGCAGCGCCAATCGTAATGCCGGCATCATCTTCCTTCAAAACCTGCAGCTCTTCAAGCCCCTTTATATCAACCAGTAAACGGGGGGCAAATTTGCCACCGCGCATACCTACCATCAGGTCTGTGCCTCCCGCCAGCGGAAAAACCTGTTCGCCACTTTTAAGTTGTTCGAAGGCCTGTTTTAGATTCTCACACTTTACATAGTCGTAAGTAAGCATTTGACTGGATCACCTCCATTTAAAATATTTACTTAATTACTATTATTTAGCCAGCTCTTTCAGTGCTGCAACAAATATTTCCATCGGCGGTTTAACAATACCGGCCCCAACCTGCCCGACCCCGGCATCTTTATGCGCTATACCGGTATTAATACGCGGAACAATTCCTTTTTCCACTACCTTGCGGACATCGATACCAGTCGGGGTTCCTTTGAAGTCCATGGCGGGGATGTTGAAGTTATTATTTTCCGCCACTGTAATCTCATACATTTCATTGGTTGCTTCAAAAGCATCGGCTGGCGAGCCACCGATAAAGTTGACAATCGCCGGTGCTGCAGCCATGGCGAAGCCACCGATACCAACCGTTTCAGTAATAACACTGTCCCCGATATCGGGATTGGCATCGGAAGCCTTGAAGCCTGAGAAGTAAAGCCCGTCGGGGACATTGGCCGGTGCAGTAAACCATTTATCGCCGGTGCTGCTAACCCTGATGCCAAAGTCGGTTCCGTTGCGGGCCAAGGTAGTAACAACAGTTGAATGCTCAATACCATGGGCAGCCAGAGCCATGCTCTTACAGGCTGCCATAATGGCATTTAGCGAAGTCAAATCATTACTGTGCATAAAAGCAAGAACTTCAGCAGCAGCAGTTGCCTTACCATCCTTAAAGTATTCAGACACGTTTGAAAGATCGAGGCGCGGCGCATCGTAATCTTTTTTCTTACCCCATTCGGTTTCAACTATAAACGGAGCAATACTGCGAATGAAAAGAGAGGTTGTTGCCCGATTCCGATTATGGCCATCGTCACCCATATGCAAGGCTTGAGCGATGATTGACTTAATATCGATTCCCTTAGCCAAATGTACAGCTTCTTTGATCACCGATGCATAGACTTCATCCAACCACTTTAAGCGGTTCAGGACCGATTCATCATATGCCCCGTAGCGCAAAACTTTGCCATATCCTTCATTCATATTTGAGTAAGTAAAACCGCCCCACTCCTTGTCTTCAAGAATGAAAACCATTTGTGAGGGCGTGGTTACTCCGGCCATCGGACCTACGGTGTTGTAGTGATGACAGGGCGCAAATTCAATATCACCTGAAGCTGCCAGTTTTTCTGCTTCTTCACGGTTTTTAGCTTTTCCTTCATAAATGAGGCCGCCGATAATCGCTCCTTTCAGCGGACCACTCATCCTGTCCCAGGTGATTGGCGGTCCGGCATGGAGAAAAAGGTTTTCCTTCATCCCGGGAATAACATCCTTGGCTCGTCCGACATCAACCCAAACTGGACGGGAAAGCATCATCCTTTTTACTGCTTCCTGATTTGCTTGATCAATCTTACTCATAAAAATTACACCTCCGCAAGATTATTTTAATTTATCCAGCAAGCTGAGCAGATCATCATTACCCATAGCGGGCGGCTGCCAGCGTACATGCATAACCGGTGTTTCTCTTTCTTTCAAAGTTTCGGCAAACCCTTCTAATCCCATATTTATAATTTTCAATTCGCTTCTAAAAAGCTTCTCCACTTGCATCGACCTCCAATCGGAACAGTAGTTGTGAGTAATAATATTTTAAGCTATTTTCTTCCATCAGCACCAACGTTTCAAGAAAGTAAGGCGCCAATAAATGATACAGCATCGGCATTGCTGGGGAATACTAATACGCCTGCTTTTTCCAACTTGGCAACCTGTTTGTCACGTTGCTGCGGATCGGCATCAGTTCCACATACTGAAGTAACAAAGATAATCTGTCGATTCTCTTTGGCAGCAATTGATTGTGCTTCATGAATTGCTTCCAATGCTGAGCCAGCCGGATCAGGGTGGGCATTATAGCCAAGCACTAGGTCGATCATGATTACTGCTGTTTTAGGATCTTTTGCCTCATTGATGATCCTGCTGTTTCTCAGCGCCGGATCAATCATCGGGTGCAGACGCCCCTGGGTAAATTCATCTTCCCCAAAATCAATAACCGTATGTTTGACACTCTTGTAAACGTCAGCGATTTTCTCTGCCTGTTTATAACTTAAATTCGTATAGATTGGCTTAACTTGATCCTGTAGCATAATTAGAGCTTCGTACGCCAGGGTTCCGCCAGAATAAAGCGCTCTTAAGTATTTTTGTTTTTCTGTGAGCTTATTTTTGACCTTAGCCGCCAAATCACTATAGTCTTTAACTACTCCTTCCGTCTCTGCCTGCTTGCCGCGAGAAAGGCTTACAGCCAAATAAGCTGCTTCCTTCAAGGTGGCGGCAGGGATGCAGCCTGCACTGCGAACCTGTTCAAGATCACCGCCTAAAAAGTTTACGACAATCGGCTTATCACTTTTTTCGGCAACAGCCAACACCTTTTCCGTAACCGCCGCATCAGGTGGTTTGGAGACAATAACCACAACTTTTGTTTGATCGTCTTCCAGGAGGGCTTTCAAACCCATGAGCATACTTATCCCGCCGACTGCTTCCTTGACATCCCGACCACCGGTACCAATTCCCTGACTGATCCCTTCACCCAGGTTATTGATCAGGGTCGATACCTCCTGCAGTCCGGTTCCGGCTGCAGCAACAATGCCAATTTCGCCTTGCTTTACCTCATTGGCAAAAGCCAGCGGCACTCCATTAATAATGGCTGTTCCGCAGTCCGGTCCCATGACCAACAAACCCTTTTCCTCGGCTTTCTTCTTCAGGGAAATTTCCGTTTCCAGGGTAACGTTATCACTAAAAATCATCACGTTTAGCCCGGCATCAAGAATTTGGTGTACTTCCCTTTCAACATAACGGCCGGGGATTGATATCAGGGCCATGTTTGCACCTGGAAAATTCTTAAGAGCCGTTTCAAAGGTACGCGGAACAAATTCGCCAAGCAGATTCTCTCTTTCCACTGATTTATTCAATTCATCCAAAGCTGACTGAATTGCTTTTTCTGCTTTTTCCTCATTTTCAGCCTTCACTGCAATAATCAGATCATTGGAACCGGCACCCTTTTCTACCTCTTCACTCCATAACCCACCGGATTGTAAAAATTTCTTATTATGATCGGTCCCGATGATTACTTCAGCTTCAATCACACCATCAAAATTTCTGACTGTGTTTGATAAGCGCATTAGGTAAACCGAATCACGAAATGTGTTTTTTGAAATATAACTTTTTAGAATCAAATAAAACAACCTCCTACTTCATTTATAATTTTTATTGGCCAGAGGAATTTTGCATAATTATTTTAGATTTGCTTTGACATTTTTAAAAATTAAACATTTATAAGCGATTTCCTTTAGATTATATCACTAAATTTTAAAATGTCCTTTGTAATTATACTACAAATTAATTGACAAGGTTCTTATTTTCTTGCTATTCTGAAGGTAAAGTTGGTTCCCTTGGGGGGAGAGCAGGCATGCAAAAACAATATGGTATTACGGTTAAAGATGCTTTATCGTTGGATGTCGTTAATCGTCTAAAGGTCGTTGGTGGCAAAAACGGTCTTGATCGGGTTATCAAGCTGGTCAACGTGATTGAAGTGCCCGATATTATGGACTGGTTAATCGACGGAGAGTTTTTGCTGACAACCGGTTATTCTTTTCGGGAGTACCCGGAACTGATGCAATCATTAATCCCACGGATGAGTGAGGCAGACAGTGCCGCTTTAGCCATTAAAACCAAACGCTATCTAAACGAAATACCCGACGAGATTATTACCAGTGCCAATCAGTATAAAATTCCCCTGCTTGAAGTGCCATATGATCTATCTTTCTCCGAAATAATTGCCCCCATCTTAGGCGTTGTTTTTAGCAAGCAGAATAAAATATTACAAAAACTGGAGCAAGCTCATAAAAAGCTGATGGACTTAGCGTTAAACGGGAGCCCCCTGGAAGAGCTGTGTAAGGAAACCGGAAAACTCATTGCAAACCCCGTTGCGATTGTTGATCGGGAAGGTTTTATCATCGTCAATGACGACTGTCCTGATAAATATAAATTCGAGCTCTTTTTTTCCGACGGCAGCATCGAGATCAAAAAAGAAAAATTGCGCTTCGGTAACATCAAAGAGGTAAAATATTCTCTTGAATATGCCGCTGAAAAAAATGCCCCGCCGACGATTAAAGCCCTGCGCATTCCAATCATTGCTGACAAGTACCAGTTCGGCCACATGGTGGCTATTGTCAACAATCCTGTATTTGAACCTGACATCTTAACGATGGAAAGGGCGGCAACGATCGCCGCCCTGGAATTTACGAAACGCAAGGCCATCCGTGAAATTGAAAAAAGTTACTATAATGACTTTCTTGAAATACTACTTTCGTGTGATTTTGAAAGCAGCAGCGAAATAATCAACCGCGGCCGGGTTTTCAACATCAACCTTGAGCTGCCGACAGCCGTAATCCTCATAAACGACAGCAGCTTCGATCAAATTGCTGAAATAAAGCAGTACATTAATATTAATGGCACCCGCTCCAAGGAAGGCCTGTTGAAATTGATCAATACTTTTTTTGCCCAGGAAAAAATCGAAAACTTTATTGCCGGTATTAAAGGTAACAATATTGTCATCGTTGGCAGCACACCTGACGACAACGCCAATGCTAACTTAAAAGATATAGTTACTGAACTGGCAGCTTATTTAAAAAACTCTCTCAGTCCGTCAAAAACATTAAATATCGGCGTCGGCCGCAACTACTCTGATTTGCGTCAGATCAATCGTAGCTTTGAAGAGGCCCGTGAATCACTGCGCATTGCCCAGTTGGCAGATCAAAACCAGGTTGTTTTTTTTGATAATCTTGGATTTTATAAAATTCTCAGTGAAAAGAATCGCGGAGATCTGGACAGCTTTGTTCAAGAATTGTTAAAGCCGGTTTTCGATTACGATCAAACCCGTAAAGGGGAACTGATAAAAACTTTGGAAACTTATTATGAGACAAACCGCAATTTAAAGATGACCTCAACTAAACTTTTTACTCACTACAATACCGTATTATATCGAATTAAAAAAATTGAAGAGCTAACTGGTTTATGTTTTGACAACCCCGAAGATGTTTTGAACCTTGAAATAGCAGTCAATATCCTGAAGCTCTTTCGCAGCCAAAAGGTTTGATCGAAAGCTAGAGCTATAAGAATTCAAAAAGGGGCCGGTATAAATTCCGGCCCCTTTTTACTAAAGCGGCTAAGCAGTTATTACTGCTTTTTCTCTCCATACATATGCAATCCGCGTTCTTCCTCAGTTCCCGGTACAATATTATCGAGAATCAGACCAAGAATCGCGGTTACAGCCATACCGGTTGAACCGATTGAAACTACAATGTTGGACAGCCATTGCGGTTCAAAGGAGACTCCGGCTGTCTGGAAGTAGTACGGCAAGCTCAGACCCATAAACAGAATAAAACCAATGATCATCTGGTTACGCATTGAATGCATATCTGCTTTAGCCGAGTTGCTGAGACCGATTGCAGCAATCATCCCAAAGAGGGTGCAGTATAAGCCACCGACGATGGCTCCGGGAATGGTTGCCACCAATCCTCCAAACTTGCCGATGATCCCCATCAGAATCAAAATTACAACTCCTACGTTAACCACGTAGCGGCTGGCCACTTTGGTCAGACCAACAAGACCGATATTCTCGGTATAGCTGGTACTGGCCAGACCACCAAAAAGAGCACCGACAAAGCAACCAAGACCTTCCATCCCGATACCACGGCTGATCTGCTTGTCGGTAAGGGGTGGTCCTTCTGCCGCTTCGTTAATGGCGTGATAGTCGCCGTAGGATTCGATCATCGAGGCCAGGTAGCCGGCTAGGATGATCAGGACAAAGCCGAACTCAAACTTCGGCATACCCCAGGGCAAAACCCAGCCACCGGGACCCCAGGGCAAACGAATCCATGGTGCATTTCGAACCGCATCGAAGCTGACTTCCCCTAAAACCAATCCCAACAGGTAAGCAACAATAATCGCCAGCAAAATTGGGAAGAGGGCAAAGAACGGCTTTTTCGGCCCCAAAATCAGGGAGAAAATAAAGGCAAAAACAATCACCGTAATCGCCAGCCACCAGTTGGCAGCGGCCATTGGGGCACCGGCCTGGTAGAGCGCCAAACCGATCATGGCGATAACCGGGCCGATAACAACCGGGCTGACAAACCGCTGCAGTTTACCGATTAAACCGGTGAATCCAACGATCATTTCGACGATCGCGCCAAGTAAAATCGCACCGGCAATATACTGCATCGACATTTCCATTCCACCGGCAATAGTCAAGCCGATAATCGCGAAAAACGGTCCTAAAAATGAGAACGATACACCCTGAATAATCGGCAAACGGGTTCCAAAGTTAACCTGGAAAAAGGTTGCAATACCGGAAGCAAGCATAACAGAGGCAACCAAAATGGCAATTTGCTCCGGTGTCGCACCGAGTGCCGGCGCGATAATCAACGGGACTGAAACAGTAGCGCCGAACATGGTCAGTACATGCTGAATACCCAGACCAACAGACCTGGTAAATGGCTTCGGTACCTCGTCCAGCGTGTAAACCATACTTCTTTCCTCACTCATTCGTTAAACCTCCTTAAAGAATATTAATAAAACCACGCGCAAAAAGATTCGGTCAATCACCTCCTCCAACTAATTTCGCATATTCAGAAAGCAAGCTATTGATTTCGATTAAAATATAAAATTTAGGGAATACTATTTTTTCTCAATATTATTAAATTCAATACCTCGCAGTAAATACCTTTATTACAGTATAATAATTTTTATGCAACATTTTTGTTTTACCTACACAAAATGCTGTTTTCAGCAAAAAGGTTTAAAGCATAGGTTATGGCAATGGCCAGATCAGAGCCGGTGCTTGAACCAATCTTCAGCAACCGGTGTAAATGTTCTTCAGCGCAATGTCCTTCGTTAAGTGCTTCCAGGTAGGAACCGACCACCGCAGGTGTAAGGCCGCGCTTGCCTATTTCCAGCATATGTTGACCAAACAATCCTGTTTCAAAAGGCATTTCAAGTTGAGACAAGTTAAATGACTGCTTGACTCTCCTGCCATTCACCAAGGCACTATAGGCTATAAATACTCCGTGAATCAGGTCATCGCCGGTTGGCGTCAAGCCGTGTCCCATCCCAGAAATATTTCGACAACTTTTAATTAATTCCTGCCTCTTTTGATCAATCAAAGCATTGATCAGATCCGGAATATTTTTTTTGATCGCATTCCTGAAGTATTCTTCACCGCCAGGTCTATTCAGCAGTACAGCTGCAGGAGTATGTAGTTCAATACTTTTTAGGAGACTCAAGTAAAAATTCAGAGCTTTGACAACTTTGGGATCGGTCAGATAGCTAGTAAACACCGGGGCAAAGGAAATTAACATTTCCCTGCCCCGGTTGATACTCATAGCCGCTTCAGCAGGCTTAAATTTAATCTGTCCAGCTGCGTAAATACCTTCTGTGCCCACTTTAAGAGCTGCTTTCAACCGGCACCAGTCGCGATTGGCAATGCCGATCGTTGCCGGTCCCTTTTCAAACTGTTGATCAGCAATAAAAAGCAGATGTTTCCAGCTTTCAACTGCGAGATTGAAGACATGATCATATACAGAAAGTAGACTTAGCCGGTAGGTGCCAGCATAGGAATCAAGATCAGCGGCAGACCAGATCGTTTCAATCGTCCTAAATCACACCTTTTTCGCGCCAAGCGGCAATTTTATCAGCGTTATAACCAAGGTTGCTCAATATTTCATCCGTATGCTGACCGAGTGTAGGCGGCGGCATAGTAATCGCTCCTGGAGTCAGTGAAAGCTTGGTTGGCACACCAATCAGTTTAATCGTCCCGGCCAGAGGGTGTTCCTGCTCGACCACCATTTCCCGGATTTTAACATGGGGATCGGTCAAAACCTGGTCAATGGTCCTGATCCGACCGCAGGGCACCCCGGAAGTTTCCATGATTTCAACCCACTGTTCGGTGCTCTTTTGCCTGGTCAACTCTTCAATAATTGCTTTCAGTTCAGCCGGATGCTGGTTGCGGCTTTTCATGTCGACAAAACGCGAGTCATCGTTTAATTCCGGTTTACCAAGCGCTTCGACAAAACTTTCCCACAGCCTCTGGTTGCCAACAGCAAAGATTACATAACCATCTTTTGTTTCGAAACTTTCATAAGGCGTAATCATCGGGTGACGGTTGCCAACCCGGTTCGGAGCTTTACCGGTCGCCAGATAGTTACCGGCCTGGTAGGTCAGAATAGCGATGATCGAATCCATCAGGGAAACGTCAACGAACTGACCCTGACCGTTCTTGTTTTTAGCCAGCAGGGCCAGTAGAATCCCTTCGACGGCATGAAAACCGCCAAGAACATCGGCAATGGCTACCCCCAGCCGTTGTGGTGGTCCATCGGGAAATCCGGTAATGCTCATCAACCCGGCCTCACCCTGGATCATAACGTCGAAACTTGGCTTCTCCCGGTAGGGACTATTGTGCCCATAACCGGTGATCGAGCAGTAGATAATATCTTCCTTAATTTTTTTTACATCTTCGTAGGTCAGACCCATTTTTGCCGTAACCCCGATCCGGAAGTTCTCGACAAATATATCGGCTTCTGCAATCAGCCGCTGTAAAATCTCACGGGCATCCTGTTCACGCAGATTCAGGGTAATACTTTTCTTGCTGCGGTTGAATGAAAGGTAATAAGCTGATTCTCCTTCAAGGAAAGGGGGACCTAATTCGCGTGAATCGTCACCCTTGTTTGGGGTTTCTACTTTAATCACCTCGGCCCCCATATCACCCAGTTTCATTGTACAATAGGGTCCGGCAATAAAACGACTTAAATCAACAACTTTTAAACCTGAAAGCGGCTTGTCCATCATCAATTCCTCCTTTAACTGAAAAAATTGATTCTACAAAGAGTGCTCTATTCCTGCTTTGATTTTTTTCAATCCTCCCTCTTTAATTTTCGCTCTGGGCGGTGTATAATCAAAAAAACAAACATTTGTTCGCCTATTAGGTGGTTGGTGTAACGTGAATGAAAAGATAATTTTTTTAGCTGATATGGAATCTTTCTACGCCAGTGTCGAGACAGCCCGCAACCCCGCCCTGCGAGGCAAGCCTGTGGCGGTTTGCGGCGACCCGGCCTTGCGTCACGGCATTATCCTGGCCGCCAGCCGTGAAGCAAAAGCCTACGGTATCAAAACAGGACAGCCGGCTTGGGAAGCAAGACGCATGTGTCCCTGGATCACCTTCGTCCACCCGCACATGCAGGCTTATATCGATTATTCGCTGCGCATTACCGCGATCTTTGAGCAGTTCACCGATCGGGTAGTTCCTTACTCAATTGACGAACAATTTCTTGATCTGAGTCATTCCAAATTGCTATACGGCAACCCCCGCGAGGCGGCCCAGGTGCTGATCGATAAAATCTGGAATGAAATTGGCATCCGCTGCCGCATCGGCATGGGCGAGAATCCACTGCAGGCCAAGATGGCTTGCGACTGCTTCGCCAAAAAACTTCCGGATCTATTTTTCGAGCTGAACAACGACAACTATGCCCTTTACATCTGGCCCCTGCCGATTATTTCCCTTTTCGGAGTTGGTCACCGCATGCAGCGCAACTTGCAGCGCATCGGCGTGCGCACCATCGGCCACCTTGCTGCCCTGCCCCGTGAAATGATCGGTCGGCGCTGGGGCATCTGCGGCGAAGTCCTCTGGTTAAATGCTAATGGAATTGACTATTCTTCCGTTGCACCGGATCAGCTCCAGGAGCAAAAAGGCATCGGCCATATGGCAACCCTGCCCCGCGATTACCGCAAGCAGCAGGAAATTGAGCTGGTGTTGCTGGAGATGACCGAAGAGGTTTGTCAGCGGACTCGGAGGCACCAAAAAATCGGCACCACTATTCATCTCTACTGCCGGGGAGCCGATTTTGATCACCCTTCCGGCTTTTCCCGCCAGAAAAAACTGCCCGTCACTACGGCCAATGCGCTCGATATTTACCCAACTGTACTGCAGTTGTTCCGCAAGCACTGGGATCGCCGACCGCTACGGGCGATCGGCATCAGTTTAAGCGGCCTTACCGCTTACCGCCAATTGCAACTGGCATTCTCAACCCGCAGCGCACAAGAAGAGACCCTGACCAAAACCGCCGATCTGATTCGGACCAGGTTCGGTAAAACCAGCCTTTTTCGCGCCTCTTCGTTGAAACCGGGAGCCCAGCTTTTCCAGCGGGCCGGTAAGATCGGGGGGCATGATTCTTGAGTAAAAAATTTAACCAGCAATTTGCCTGCAGCCGGATGATGCTTCCCGAACACTGTGGCAGTTTGCGGGAACAGGCCGCCGCAAAAATAAAGGCCGAAGAACAGCGCAAACCCCTGATCGACGAACAACTACAGGAAGAACAACAGCAGCTCCTGGAACAAGCGCTCCGTGGCCGCAAGCGCCTGAGATTTGAAGTGCTTACCAGATCCGGCCGTGTATCCTTTAGCGGTGTGCCGCGCCGACTAGACGAAAATGCCGGTATGATTCTAATCGATACCGGCAGCAGCAAACTGGAGAAGATCAGTTCCGCCGCGGTGATCAAGCTCAGCGGTGAATACTGATTGACTTCTCTCAGTTAAGCTTAAGGTTTATTCCATCTCAACAGTGCAGGCGATACCCTGACCACCACCAATGCAGAGTGTTGCCAGACCTTTTTGCACCTTACGCTTTTGCATTTCGTAAAGCAGGGTTACAAATATCCTGGCTCCGCTAGCTCCAATCGGGTGACCAATGGCAATGGCCCCGCCATTAACGTTGACGATTGAAAGATCAAGGTTAAGTTCCCGACTGACAGCTAAAGCCTGCACGGCAAATGCTTCGTTGGCCTCGATCAGCTGCAAGTCAGGAACTGTCCATCCGGCTTTGGATAAAGCTTTTCTTGTAGCCGGTATCGGTCCGGTACCCATGATTGCCGGATCTACCCCGGCAGAGGCATAGCTCTTAATCAGGGCCAGCGGTTTTAAGCCAAGTTCTCTTGCCTTAGAGCTGCTCATCACTACCACTGCTGCAGCACTATCATTTATACCGGAAGCATTTCCGGCAGTTACCGTGCCGTCTTTTTTGAAAGCAGGTTTGAGTTTGGCCAGTGCTTCGAGGGTCGTCATGCGTGGATGTTCGTCGACAGAAAAGATCAGGGGGTCACCCTTTCTCTGAGGCACTTCTACCGGAACAATCTCATCTTTAAAACGACCGTTTTCAATCGCCGCCATTGCTCTCTGCTGGCTTTCAAGCGCAAATTGATCCTGATCATCGCGGGTGATCTTAAATTTTACGGCAATATTTTCAGCTGTCATTCCCATGTGGTAATCATTGAATGCGCACCATAAACCGTCTTTGATCATGGAATCCACCATGTTGCTGTCACCCATGCGCAACCCCCAACGGGCACCATTTACCAGGTAAGGAGCAGCGCTCATATTTTCTGTGCCGCCGGCCACGATTATTTCGGCTTCACCGGCAATAACAGCATTGGCAGCCAGGGTTATGCTACGTAACCCCGATCCGCAAACCTTATTAACTGCCAGGCAGGGGGTTTCATTTGGTAGCCCGGCCTTCAGGGCAGCCTGGCGCGCAACATTCTGACCCAAACCAGCCTGCAATACACAGCCCATGATCACTTCATCAACCTGTTCAGGTTTTAAACCGGCTCGTTGTAAGGTCTCCTTGATCACCAGCGCTCCAAGGGTTACAGGACTGATATCTTTAAGTGATCCGCCAAAAGTGCCGACCGCAGTTCTTACAGCACTAACCACTACTGCTTCTTGCATCTAGATTTCCTCCATTCTTTTTACTAGGCTCGACCGATAATGTAGCGATAAGGATCGACTTCGTTACGCAAAATATTTAATTCATCAGTTGTTGGTGGATTACTTTCTTGCAAACCGGCAGACCATAGTAACTCAAAGCCGGTATTCTCAACAATTTTTTCTTGACTGATTCCGGGATGCATACTTTCAACTTTCATCCGCTTGGTCTGCTCGTCAAATCCAATTACGCAAAGGTTGGTGATCACCTTGTAGGGACCGCTTCCGGGTGGCAAACCTGCTTCTTCCCTTGCTCCCGGGCCGGTTAGATAACCAGGGGTAGTGATAAAATCAATTTTTTCTGTAAAACGACGTTGATCCTGGGGAGTAATCATCATCGTCTTCCAACAGAGTGAACCAAGATCATTTGCCCCGCCGCTGCCCGGAAAGCGAACCTTTGGTTTGCGGTAATCGGTGCCGATCATCGTCGAATTGATGTTGCCGTACTTATCAATCTGAGCTCCCCCCAGGAAGGTATAGTCAACCAGACCCCTTTGGCAGGTTTCCATGATATCCGGCATACTGCTGGCAGCCAAAGCCCGATAAAAGGTTCTTGAATCACCAACTGAAATCGGCATTGACGGTAATAGTGGACCGATGCCACCGGCTTCGAACATGATCATCAAACGCGGTGAATAGAGTTTCTGGGCCAACATGGCCGCAGCACAAGGAGCTCCGGTGCCTACCACAACAATACTGTCATCTTCCAGATAACGCGAAGCAAGGCAGATCATCAGTTCCATGTCGTTATATTCCATTATCAACAACCTCCTTGGCAGGTTACTAAATATTTATTTTTCAATCAGATTTTCCTGGTGGCGCAGTTCCTGTAAGCGCTTTAAACCACCAATTTGATCAAGATAACCGTTGAAATCATTAACCCCATAAATATAACGATTAAGAAATTCAGCCAGTTCAGCTGGGTTGGCTTCTGCCTTTAACCACTCTCGCAAGTGGTCCTCGTCACTAAAATACTCGTAGGGCATATTACCAGGATAGCTGCCGAATGGCACCTCAATCACGGCATCAACCAGATAATAAGGAATTACTGTTCTGGTTGGATCACGGCGAATCTGTTCATTGGGAATCAGCTTCTCGGTAGTGATAATCAAGCGCTTGGCGGCCCTGGCTAAATCGTTATCAGCAACCATGATCCCGTCAATCTGGCAGTTGCCGTAAATATCAGCCCGATGGACATGGATGATACCAACATCCGGGAAAAGTGCGGGTACCGCAAGATACTTAGCTCCGGTAAAAGGACACTCCATCTCCATCGCTGCACTGTATTTTTGGGTGTCAGTACCCAACATGCAGCGAATCGGCATAAAAGATAATCCCATTGCAGCCGCTTTGTAGCGCCAGGTGAGGGCGGCATTGGTCCATTCGGTGGTCTCCACTTCTCCGCTTTCGATTGCCAGGCGGGCAATCTTGGAAAGACCGCGTGCCTCTAATCCCACGACGTAAGCTATATCACAGCGATCAATACATTTACCGGCCACCAGAATCTGAAAATCATGGGTTGCCGTATGTCCAGCCAAGCCTAAATTCTTCTTCTTCTGGCGCACCATTTCGTGCAACACTGCTGTTGGAATCCGGTTAGCACCAAAACCGCCGACCCCTACATAGTCACCATCGTTGATTAATTTATTTACCGCTTCACCAACCGTTGTTGTCTTTTCCACCATTTTACGAGGCTTTTGGTCACGAAAAAATAATCGAGCCCGATCGGCATCCGGATCAGTAAAAATTCTGCCACTGCCGGCTGGTTTGTAGATTGCCTGCTTTTCCTTTAATAATTCGCTGAAATCTGCCATAAAACCACCTCCTGTAATAATATCCACTTCCTTAGAAAGCTATTTCAGTTGCTACCATTAATAACCTCATGATCTATTCTATAGATTAATATTATTCCCTTCAACCAAAAAAGGTTAACCCCTCCTCACGGTTCGGTTGGAACGGATTAACCTTAATCGCTAGCCACTAGACTAGATTGTTAGACTGTAGTTTTTTCCATCTCTTTTTCCTTCAACACTCTTCTTAAGATTTTTCCAACACCGGATTTCGGAAGCTCATCGATAAATTCTATTACTTTAGGTATTTTGTAGGGGGCGAGCGACTCCCGGCAGTAGTCCTGCACTTCTTCGGCTGTAAGTTTTTCACCTTCCTGTAAAACCAGATAGGCCTTGACTGTTTCCCCCCGGTATTGATCGGGAACACCAATTGTACAGGCTTCAGCAATTTTGGGATGACCGAAAAGAATATCGTCAATCTCATTCGGATAGATGTTAAAGCCACCGGCAATAATAATATCCTTTTTCCGGTCGACCACTGAGAGGTATCCTTCCTCGTCCATGACACCGATATCACCCGTGTAAAGCCATCCATCTCTTAACACTAATGCTGTTGCCTCAGGATTTTTGTAATAGCCTTTCATTACTTGGGGTCCCTTAATAATGATTTCACCGGCTTCACCAGCAGGCAGTTCCTTGGTTCCGGTATCTAGATCAACTATTTTTATCTCGGTATTAGGCACTGGTATCCCTTCAGTGCCGGCTTTTACTTTCCCGCCCCAGGGACTGACCGTTGCCGTCACCGTGCATTCGGTCAAACCATAGATACTGAGTAAATCAGAACCATTCAGTTCTTTTAAGCGGTTATAAGTATCAATTGGCAGCGGAGCACCACCGGAAAAGTAACCCTTGATAAAGGAAAGGTCCATGGTCTGAAACTCTTTGTTATTTAGCAAACCATTGTAGATGGTAGGAACTCCGGGCAGGTAATCAGGTTTATATTTTTTGATGGCTTCCAAAACATTTTCCGGATCCGGGCGGGGAATAGTGATCGCTTCAAGAGCCATCCAAACTGGTAAATTCTGCATAATGGTAAACCCGGCAGTGTGAAAATAAGGCAAATCGGCTAGCAGCTTTTCACCTGGTTGGATCCCGGGCAACCAGGCGGCGAATTGCTGCACATTAATTGAAAGGTTCTCGTTGGTCTGCATAACCCCCTTACTGAGGCCCGTGGTCCCACCGGTATAGAGCAGGGCAGCCAGATCACTCCATGCTGACAGATCTTCTACCGGATCAGTAGAATAATTATCAATCAGGTCTGTAAACTGGTCTACTCCTTCCTGCGGCTCAATTTTACGATACATAGATTTTTTCACCAGAGGATAGAGCTGTTTCTTGGGAAATGGCAAGTAGTCGTTTATATGACAGGTTATTATCCTCTTTAGTCCGGTTTCCTTTTTCAGCTTAAGCATCCGCGGCAGTAAAAGGTCAAGGCCGACAATAATTGTCGATTCAGAATCGTTTAGCTGATGTTTTAGCTCTCTTTCCGTGTAAAGCGGGTTGTTCATCACACAAACGGCACCAATACGCATCGTAGCAAAGTTGGCAATTACCGTTTGGGGCAAATTGGGCATCAACAGGGCGACTTTGTTCCCGGCACAAACTCCTAAGTCAACCAGGGCTCTGGCAAATTGATTGACCAGCTGATCAAGCTGATTATAGCTGATCTTATAACCCATCCAATTCAAAGCGGTGTAGGCAGGATACTGTTTAGCAGTCCGGGTTAGAACCCTGGACATGGTTATTTGATCAAAATTAATACTTTCCGGCACTCCGGGCGCATACATTTTTACCCAGGGATAAGCCATTTTTAATCCTCCTCATTTCACCTGCAAAGGTTTTATCGAAGCAGTGCATAAATCGTTTGACGTTACCGTCCCGCAGATTATCAGGTAATGATTAGCTGCAAATCGCTTAACGGATATGTTGAGCAGGTATGGATATAACCATATTCTAGATCTGCGGCCCGTCGGCCATCACCATCCTTTCTGATCAAGACTGACCCGGATAAGAGTAGAGCCCGACAGAAACCACATTCCCCTGAACGACATTGCGCATCAGGATTAAGGCCGGCACGTTCTAATGCCGTTAGGATCGTTTCGGCAGCAAGCGCCTTGATCATTCCAGTTTTTTCTCTTCTGGTGTACTGAATTGCGTAAAAAATGTTTCTGTTATCTTGCGGCTGATCATTATCGGTAAGGGGAATATCTGCCGTGGCTGTCGGTTCAGATCTGATCGATCTCCGGGGGATGCCCAACTTAGCAAGACTGTTCAGACAAAAAGTGGACATTTCAGGGGGACCACAGATAAAATAGCTATAGTTTAGCGGATCGTCAATCGCTTTTTGCAACACTTCAGCGGTAATAAATCCCCTGTAACCCTGCCAGCTAGCCGTAGGCTCGCTGAGCACATGAATTAAAGTAAACTGTTCAGGATGTTGTCGTGCCAGCTCGGCTAACTCTGCTTGAAAAATAATATTTTTTTCATCACGACTGCCGTATAAGCAGATCATCCTGCGAGGTTTTCCCGTTTTAATCATTTCATTGATTAATGATCTGATCGGTGCAATCCCGCTGCCACCGGCCAAAGCGATAAGATCAGGTTGATCGCGCAGTGGATCGTAGTAGCAGTTGCCGTGCGGTCCTGTAGCAATGATTTCAAATCCAGGTTGCCAGCTATCCCAAATATATTCGCTGACAAAACCTCCTTCTTTATAAGCAATAGTCAGTTCATAAAAATTTTTTGAAAGATAAGGAGCTGATGATATTGAATAGGGTCTAGAAACCACTTTATTGTTGATCTGTGCTTTTAGGCTCAGATATTGGCCGGCTCGAAAATATGGTAATCCCGTTTCTCTCCTTGAAGATATTAAGCGGTAAGATCTTACCCCTTTTATTTCCTGCCGGACATCACTAATCATTAATTTCAGGCAGGGTGGATGCAAGGCCAAGGAAAGATCACGGATTGGGTCCGACATATCGATTACCGCTCCTGAGACGGCCATTTTTTCCATCCGCTCACTGTTTAAGGCAAACATCTTCTCCAAATCCTTGTCTAAACCAGACGCTTCCATTAACTGCACCCTCCCTGGAAAGTATTCTCCTGATTTCCTGCATGTAGTTTCTTAAGCTGGTGAAGTACTGTGGCGGCTGCAATACGTCCGGAAATAATTGAGGGAGCATAACCATGCCCCATCGAGGCAAAACCACCAACAAATTCTAGTCCTTTAATATATTTTTCGTGATGTAAATTCATCGAACGAGCAACAACTGAATCCCAGGGATCCTGCTCATAGCCGTACATCACTCCGCGATAAGCTCCTGTATAGCGATGAAAGGTTTGTGGAGTTGCTATTTCAATCTCTTCAATATACTTATCTAGTGGCACGCCAAGGTATTGACTCATCTTTTCAATCATCCCTTGAGCAACACGGGTTTTAGTTTCAATATAGTTGGCCGGAGTAATGTTTTTCCAGACATCCGACCCAACCAAGCTGGTACTGGACAAAATAGTCGTCCCCGGAGGCGAGCAGCTTGGATTAGCTCTATTCAGGCAGATAACAGCTTGCATCTCCTGCGCCTCGATACAGAAAAAATTACGGTATGCTTTCTCGGTATCCATAGCAGAACCGATAAAGTAGCCATAGCTATTCAGGTTCAAATCATCAGGAGAACGATTCAACCCCAAATAGACAACAACAGCACTGGTTCCCAGCTTGCGTGCGTTTGTGTTCTTTAATGCAGCTTCTGGAACAGCTCCGTGCGGATGAATCAGCTTTCCGTATACCAGGTGTGGCGAAAGGTTTGCAACTACAAACGGCGCCTTAAATGTTTCACCGGCAGCTGTTTCCACGCCAACTGCCCTTCCTCCTTCGACAAGTATTTTGGTTATTTCAGTGTTGAAATATAGCTGGCATCCAAGTTCCCTTAATTTCTTTTCCATGGCCGTAGCGAGACCATGTGAATTGAGCCTGGGAATATAGGCTCCCCTGTTCAAGTAACTATAAAGCATTACGGCAAATATGGTAAAACTTAAGCGGCTGACCGGCACTCCAAGGTAACACCAGTAAGGGTAGATCATCTGTAAAACCCTTGAATTAAAATTGAATCTACCCACTACATCCGCGACAGTATAACCGGCAGTCGCTACAAAAGAAGGATATTGTTCAAGCAGTTTATTTAAGTCTGGAGCACCCCTGATACTGCCCAAGTAACTAAGGGCTCTTGAAACCTCCTGGCAAACAGCAAGAAACTTTTGCAAATCGGAGCGACAGCCGGGTTCACTTTTCGCTACAGCTTCAATATAATTGTCAATCCCAAAGGGCAGGCTGATATCAATATTATCTTCACTTAGGATCAAGTGGTAAGCTTCCGGAACCGGGATGAAATCTATATTCATTTTTAATTCGTCTTCAAAATAGCGACGAACTGCTCCTTTTTTTTCCGGTGAGCCGATATCAGAAAGCTCATGCAACGACACTTCAAATTCAAAACGTCCCCGCACAAAGCTGGTGGCAAATCCTCCAGGCAGATTATGTTTTTCCAACAGTAAGATCTTCGCTCCATCGTTGGCCAATTTAAGTGCCGCTGACAGACCGCCAAGTCCAGCGCCAATTACCAGGGCATCATAGATTTCATCTTTATTGATTGCCGGTGCGGCTACGTCTTGTTTCATTTTTTTCACCTCGTCGGTCCATTGATCAAAATGTTTATAGGAATAATCAAGCTGCAGCAAAGCAAACAGAAGTTGTTTCTGTATTTAATGCTGCAGCTTAAGGTAGAATAATTTCAGTTTTTTTATTTAGCGACCTTTAAAAACTGGTTTGCGCTTCTCCAAAAACGCAATGACTCCTTCCCGGTGATCCTCAGTTTGAAAACAGACACTTTGGGCATATATTTCTAGTTCCATGACCTGGTCCAAGCTTAAACTGCTGCTGGCATTAAGAATCTCTTTGGCCTGGGCCAGGGCAACAGCAGGTCCTTCAGCCAACTGGGCAGCTAAGGCTATTGTTTTATCAAGCAAATCTTCATCGGCAAAAAGATCGTTAACAATTCCGACGCGTTTGGCCTCGGAAGCGCTGATGTTGCTGCCGGAAAAAACCAATTCTTTCGCTTTCTGTAATCCCACCAACCGCGGAAGGAAATAGAGAGCGCCACAATCCGGTATGGCCCCGACTTTAACAAAGGCCATGCCAAATTTGGCTGACTCGGCGGCATAGATCAGGTCACACATCAGGGCCAAAGAAAATCCGGCGCCAACAGCATAACCATTTACCGCAGCGAGGACAGGTTTTCCTACCCTGGTAAGTTCAAGGATCTGCCCGTAACCATCTTTTAACCACTGCCGGCCTTCAACCAGTTCAAATCCCTGCATCAGGCGGCTTAAATCACCTCCTGAAGAAAATACTTTTCCGGTGCCGGTCAAGACGATCGCGCCAATGTCGGGATCCGCACCGGCATGACGAACTGCATCAACTAAATCTTTCGCCAGGGCAGCCTCGAGAGCATTCATCATTTCCGGCCTGTTCAGACGAATCAGGGCAACCCGTTTATCAACTTCATAGATGATCGTTTCATAGTCTTTCAAGCGATTCACCACCTCATTCTTTACCAAGGATACAGATACTGCAAACATTTTGTGAAGGAACACCGCCAAGATTGTGGCTAAGTCCCATTTTAGGGTCTTTAACCAGGCGATCTTCAGGCCAGCGTCTGAGCAATTGGTTATAAAGCTCGTAAATCATCCGTAAGCCTGAAGCGCCGATCGGGTGACCGAAGCACTTTAATCCTCCGTCAGGCTGACAAGCCACCTGACCGTCAAGATCATAAAAGCCACTAAGGATATCATCGGGAGCTTTTCCGGGTGGCGAAATCTGCAAATCTTCCATGGTAACCATTTCGGTAATTGAAAAACAATCATGGACTTCAATCATCCCAATCTCTTCCCGCGGTTTTTTTATTCCCGCTTCAGCATAGGCTTTTTCCGCGGCATGCTGGGTAGTCATCAATCCGCTGCCGTCCCATTGATTGAAAATTAGCTCTTCGCCTGAACTGACCGATATCTGCAGTGCTTTAACCAATACTAACTCTTGGTTTGGTTTCAGTTTCCTGGCAATCTCAGGAGTTGTAACAATTGCCATCGCTGATCCGTCACTGACCCCACAGCAGTCAAAAAGACCAAGCGGGTAAGCAACAAATGGCGATTCACAAATCTGGACAGTCGAAACTTCTTTGCGCAAGTGGGCCTTCGGATTCTTAACACCATTTTGATGACTTTTCCAAGAAATATGGGTAATCGCCTCTTTGATTTTATCCATCGGGATACCATACTTTGCCGAATATGCTGTAGCTAACTGGGCAAACATTCCCGGAGCTGTGGCATTGGGACTCAGTAAACGTGATAACTGACCAAAAATAGGTGAATCGGGCAATCCACCGTAACCGATATCTTTCAGTTTCTCAACCCCGGCAGCCAAAACGATATCGTAAGCGCCGGAGGCAACAGCATAGCAGGCCCCGCGGAAGGCTTCAGTTCCGGAAGCACAAAAATTTTCCACTCGCGTAACCGGTATAAAGGGCAGATGCAGAGCATTGGACAGGTAACAACCTCCCTTGCCAATGCTGATTTCGTCGATATGATTACCAATCCAGGCTGCATCGATATCTTTTTTTTCAATCCCGGCGTCTTCTAAGCATTCAAGAAAAGCTTCAAGCAAAAGGTCAACGGAATCATCTTCCCAGCGTTCACCAAAAACAGAGCAACCCATACCGAGAACTGCTACTTTATCCCTGATTCCATCAGCCATCTGTAGGCACCTCCTTCACCGGGACCGCCTTCCAAAAATAAAATGTTGTGTCCCGCTTGGAATCAAAGTATTTGATCCGAAATGAAAAGCGCACATCCATCCCCACCTGTAAGTCATCGAGGACACAATCGGTGAAATCCATCATGCAACGTCCTCCGTGCTCAAAATCAACATTACCATAAATTGCCGGGGGATTAATCGTGGCAGCCAACAGATCGGAAGTAAAACTGACGATTTTTCCCTTCTTGGTTGCCAGGATTACCTTCTCCATCCGATCAACGGCTCCGCAGTCAGGGTTAACACAAACTCGTTGAGGCGGGTACTGCTGCGTGCCACATTCTAAGCAGCGGCTGCCCTGCAAACTTAAAATCGCCTTGCGACTGCGCCAGACCAAGGACCAGCGGGTTAGTCGTTCTTCTTCCCCGCGCATCCCGATTTCTAATGGCAGCATGTCGCGCCAGGAGAGATACTTATAGAGACTATCAAGTTCCTGTTGGTTTTTAATTGAATCAGTTACTCTTAATCTGTCGTGATATGTACTAATCGCTTCGGTGACTTCAAAGATTAGGGCATCGCAACCATTACCGTAACTTAAAACCAAAAGGCGTTCTCCCGGGACGGCGTCTTCCAGGGCTTTTGCCAGCATCAACAAGGGATGAGCCGAACCGGTATCACCAACATCCATCATCAGATCATCCTGTACCTGTTCGGGAGTAAGCCCCAATTTACGATTAATATTTTTTCTTGCCCCACCATAATAACAGGGATAAATTACTTTATGAAAATCAGAGACTTCAAGATCAAATTTTCTGCAGATCCCCTGAATCGCTTCTGGAATCAGGCGATCGTAGCCAAGATCCCTAATCCAACGTTCTTCCCATTGGCGATCATATTTCGAATTTGCACCACGTAGGTGATCAACAAAGTCGCACGAAAGTGAATAGGATCCTTTAAAAATAGCAATCGGATCCTTTCCACCGACCATAATCGCTGCTCCGCCATCGGCAAAAACCATTTCCTGGACCGAACCAACCTTACCCATGCGGCAATCTGCAGCACAGGCAAGAGCCTCTTTTCCCTTTTCTGCTGCTGAATATTCGAGGGCTGCTAGCAGAGCTGCCGTTCCCGATTTTACTGAGCCGGCAAAATCAGCAGTTCTAATTTCTTCTTCAGCGGCAAGAGCTCCAGCAACAATATTTGCATTTTGTCTTTCTTTATAAGGTGCAGTTGTCGAAGCAAAATATACTGCTCCCAAATCCTGCGGATTAAAACCACGCAGGCAGCGAGACCCTGCCGCCACAGCCATCGTGATGGCATCTTCATCACAATTGGCTACCGACTTATCACCAGCCGCATTCATGATAATGGCCGGATTAAACCACCCAATAGCACTAAAAATCGTCATCCGGTTAAGTCGGTAACGGGGGATATACCCTGCATAAGAACATATTCCAACCAATTGTCGATCGCTCCTTTCTCCAATTCTATGGGTTAAGCCAGACTGATGCGTTAGTAAGGCAATACTCTCCACGTTCAGCTGTTTTCGACCGGATGATGATCTGATCATCTTTTTCCTGCCACATTTCGGTCACAATGGTTTCACCTGGATAGACATGACGAGAAAACCGGACTTTTATCGCCTTAAATTTTTTTGGATCATTGGCGCAGTACTCCTGTAAAACCGCTCTGCCGGCAAAACCAAAGGTGCAGAGTCCATGCAAAATCGGCCGGTCAAAACCGCCCATCGCGGCAAAGTTAGGATCGGCATGCAGTGGATTAAAATCTCCAGACAACCGATACAACAAAGCCTGCTGGCGTATAGTTTTCATCGCAACTACCTTGTCCGGTTCTCTTTCTGGTGGATCAAAACAGGGATCGGGACCGCGTTCTCCACCAAACCCCCCTTCGCCACGGATAAAAGTGCTGAAGCGGTTCTTGAAAATATCAACTCCTTTGGAGTTTTTAGTGATAACATCTATTTCCACTAAAGCTCCCTTGACCTTGTCATAAATCGCCGCGATTTTCGGATAAGAGATTAGAGTTCCTTCACTGGGTATCGGTTGGTAGAGTTCCAGATACTGTTCACCGTGCAGCAGCATTGCCAGGTTAAAATCCATCCCCTCCATGCCCACAATACTGAATAAGGCACCAAAGGGCGGAACTACCCCATAGGTTGGAATTACCTCCAATTCACTCTCATATACAAATTTAAGCTCATCGGGTTCAGCACCGGCACCGATTCCCAAAGCATAAAGGATAACATCCTTTGTAGAATACTTATACTCTAATGAAGTTAACTCTTTTCCCACCAGATTCGGATCTATTGGCATTCAAATACCCCCTTTCATCGCTGACACATATTGATACTGCCTTCGGGTCAGTCCATACTCATCTTAGATAGGACAGTTCCAGCTTGTTCCATAGCTGAAGCATATTCACGTCCACCTTCAAGGTTCATAATCTGATCAAGTTTCTCAACAACCATTTCAACTGTTATTTCTTTGTTTGAATCAAAGACTACCCCGGGACCTTCGACAATAGCTGCCCGGCTGAAATATCCTCCCCCGGCACTAAACATTCTGGCAGTCTCAGTACAGTTTTCCGAACAAAGCCAGGCAACAATCGGAGCCACATATTCCGGCTTGACCTTGCCGATTACATCTTCAGGCATGACGGTAAAGGTAAGCCTGGTTCCGGCAGTCGGCACTATAGTATTAGCCTTGATATTGTAACGGTTGCCTTCCTGGGCAACGCAGTTCATCATCCCAGCAATACCCATTTTTGCAGCACCGTAATTCACCTGACCAAAGTTACCGTATAAACCTGCAGCCGAAGCTGTGGAAACAATCCGTCCGTAGGTTTGCGCTTTCATCTGGGCAAAGGCGGCCTTGGTACAGAAAAATGTTCCATCCAAGTGAACTGATATAATCTTCCGGTAGTCTTCCAGTTCCATTTTCAATAAGCTCTTGTCCCTTAAAATACCGGCATTGTTAACCAAGATATCGATCCGGCCGTAATTATCGACAGCGGTCTTGATAATTTTTTGTGCACTTTCCCATTCGGCCACACTATCATAACTGGCAAGAGCATCACCACCAGCAGCTTTAATTTCATCGACTACCTGCTGGGCCGGAGTGGTATCTGACCCACTGCCGTCAAAAGTACCTCCTAAATCGTTAACCACAACTTTGGCACCCCGCGAAGCTAGGAGTAGAGCATAAGCCTTGCCCAATCCACCACCGGCACCGGTCACTACAGCGACTTTATCGTCAAACCTGATTTCAGACATTTTTGAATAACCTCCTTGAATAGACTAGATATTTTAAGTTTATTGCTTTGAATGCGTTTAATCAATATTTTTAATCAATTATATATTTTGATAATAAATCCTGAAGTCACAATCATTTTTCACTTAGAAATAAAGGATATATTTAACTAGCGTATAATATTCATATAAAGATCTTTCTATCCTCGGAGGATTTCGCATGGAATTATCACCGGAAGAAAAAGTGATGCGCATTGGCCAACTAGCGAAAAAAACAGGAATCAGCAAGCAATTGATCCATTATTATCTACGGATGGATTACCTGCATAAACCGGTCTATAAAAAAGGAAATCAGGCCTATTATGATCAGAGTCATCTAGAACGTCTGCGATTTTTGAAAAAATGCAATGAGGAAGCTATCCCCCTGTCCTACGCCTCAGCTATATGGGAACGTAAAACAAAACATTCTCCGGCCCAAAAAATCAAGCGCATACCTAAAGATTATTCTGAATCAAGAACAAAAGATCAGATTATCCGTGACGCTTCCCAATTATTCTTACAAAAAGGTTACAGCAACACTACTATTGCTGAAATTATGGAAAGAGTAGGTATTACTAAGCCATCATTTTATTATTACTATAGGAACAAAAAAGACCTTTACTTGGCCTGCCTGGACAGCATTTTTGAAGCATTTTCAAAAAAAGCTCTTGACAGCATCAGGAAAGAAAAAACGCCGCTTGGTCGGCTAGAACAGCGTTGGAAGGCTGGCCATGGCCATTCAAAAAGAGTATTAACGTCGATCAATTTGCTAAAAGAATCATTACGCCAGGAAGATGCGGAAGAACGTTTGCGGGCAGAAGAAATTTTAAGAAAAGCATGGGTCGATCCACTAACCAGGGATCTGGAAAGAGGGATTAAAAGTGGAGTAATTCGGAACATAAACAGCGAGATCGCCAGTTTTACCCTTATTTCAATGCTCGATACATTTTCTTACCGCGAGATATTAGACAAAAAATTCGGATCCGCACTGGTGTTGGAAACTGTTTATGATCTTGTTCTACATGGTCTACTACAAGCAAATTCAGAGGGATAGTTTAATAAATTTTGATAGTTCATTCTTGTTTCGCCATTTTTCTTTAACCGCTTATATTTAAAACTGTCTCTAACCAGGTTCGGGTGCTTTTTTCTTAAGAACTTTCTTCAGCAATAAAAAAACGGGGCTAGGAAACCCCGTCTTATTTTGCTGGTGCGAGCGAGAGGACTTGAACCTCCACGGGCGTTAAGCCCACTAGGTCCTGAACCTAGCGCGTCTGCCATTCCGCCACGCTCGCCTGTTATTCCTGCCCTGTTATTATAACTACTCTGCAATGGCTAATCAAGTAGCTAATAAAATTTTCTTCCCTTCTAATCAACACGTTACTAAAGATGGTGCCATTAACTTCAGGGCAGCTGGTTTTATCTCAATTTTCACCGGCAGCTTGCCAATTACTTCGCCATCAATGTGAATTGGTACAGGATGATCGGCATCAATTTCAAGGCTGTTTACTTTCGTGGTGATTACCGCTGCATTATCAAGGTGCTTTCCAACTAAAGCCTGAAAAGCCAATAGCGTAGTTTCTGAACTGTTCTGTTTGCGAATGATAATCAGATCGAGCTGACCGTCATCAATTGAAGCATGCGGTGCGATATTAAAACCGCCTCCGTAGAAAGCTCCGTTGGCAATTGCCACAATTAAGGTATTCGGCTGTTCTATTTTCCAATTCCGGCAGTTTATTTCTGAACAAAAATCTTCAAATACTTTGAGTTCATTAAAAAAAGCGGCTACGTAAGCAGCATAGCCTTTAATTATTTTATATTTTTGCGAAGCCAAACTGGCAACCGCTGCATCGAAACCAATCCCTACAACATTTAAAAAATAGCTGCCATTGATTAAACCCAAATCGATTAAGCGTGGTTCCCAAGAGCTTAATCCTCTGATTATTTCAGGCCATTGACCGGGAAGCGAACAGGCTCGCCTGAATCCGTTTCCGGTCCCTAGGGGCAATAAGGCAAAGATATTTTTATTAATATCGATTCCATTAACAACTTCCCGCAGGGTGCCGTCACCGCCGACTGCAACGATCAGTTCAGCACCGTCATCAACAGCTGTTTTTGCCATATTAATCCCGTCGCCAGAATGGCGTGTAAAATATACCTTATAGTGCTGATTTAAACGGTCCAGCTCCTCAGCAATAAGCGGCCATGCCTTGCCGGCATGACCGCCTCCGCTAGTTGGGTTGACGACAAAAGCAGTTTTATAAGGAATCTTTTTGATCGGTGCTGTTGCCTTCATTAGTTCAACTCAGGCCTTTATTTCTCTTTTTTATCCTGGGCGATTGATTCTCCTGATAACGGTAGCAAATGCCGCAATTCAATCGGTAGGGGGAAAGCAATCAACGAACCCTGCTGACTGGCTATTTCGGGGAGGGTGCGCAGCAGGCGTACATAAAAACCGCCTTCCTCAGTATTAAGAATCCTTGCCGCCTCGGCAATTTTACCCGCAGCCTCTTTTTCTCCTTCAGCCTGAACAATAACTGCTCTTCTTTCCCTTTCAGCAGTTGCCTGTCTGGAGATTGCCTTTTGCAGGGATTCAGGAATTCCAACGTCTTTAATTTCTACCGCGGTAACCTTAATGCCCCATGGATCGGTTGCTTCATCCAGAATGCTTTGGATCTTCATATTCAATTTATCTCTCTCTGAAAGCAGTTCATCCAGTTCAGCCTGACCGGCGACGCTGCGCAAGGTTGTCTGGGCCAATTGGGCAGTTGCCATCCGATAATCTTCGACATTGTTTACCGCACGGTTCGGATCTATTACCCGATAGTACACAACGGCATTAACATTGGTTGTCACGTTATCCCTGGTAATCACTTCCTGGGTTGGAACATCAAGGGTGATTATCCGCAGCGAGATCCTTAAAAAGCGATCAATAATCGGAATAACGAATACCAGACCGGGACCTTTTTCACCAATTAGGCGTCCAAGCCTGAAAACAACCAGTCTTTCGTATTCCCTGACTACTTTTATTGCCGATGTTACGAAAAAAAATAGAACAATAATAATCGGAATCAGCAAGCCACTCCTAAAAATAAAATCTGTCATCTGATCATTCCTCCTTACGAATTAATAACTATTCATTTGTTTCAAAAGGCAATTTATGTTTTCCTTCAAGTGGTTTAACCCACAAAACCATATTTTCTGAACTAACCACTTCAACTTCAGCGCCAACTGCAATTTTTGCTTCGTTAACACTTTTAGCTCTCCACAGTTCACCCCTGGCCTTGATCATCCCTTCCGGATTGATCTCGCTGATTACTATCCCATTGTGCGGTGGATTAAAATAAACACTACCGCTAGTAAAGCGGCGACGGCTGTCGGCAATTCTCTGCACGACAAAAATAATGATGATCAACAAACCAATTACCGTTCCGATTACAGTAGCCAGGAAAGCAGAGTACCAATCCCGGGCCATGAGCGGTTCAACCGGCAGCATTATCGCTCCAGCAATCATTGATATAGCGCCTCCTATACCGAGTATACCGAATCCGGCGGCAAAGATCTCGGCAATAATCAAAGCAATCCCCAACAATAGTAAAACAAAACCAGTTGTGTTTGTATCGAACAGCCCTATCCCATAAATACCCAACACAACAAGAATTAAGCCGCTTACTTCCGGTACAATTGTTCCGGGAGCGCTTAGACCAAAATAAATTCCAAGGATCCCGATGATTAAAACGAGAAAGGCAATTTGCGGGTCGCTTAACCAGTTTTGCAGCCTCTCACCTAAATTCATATCATCTTTGAGAACCGCTGCATCTTCAGTTTTCAGTTCATAGGTACGTCCCTGTTTTTCGACCTTCAAGCCGTTTACCTTTAAAAGCAGTTCTTCGAGATCTGCTGCGAGATAATCGATAACTTCTAGTTCTAAAGCCTCACGCGAATCGAGAGTCAGGTTTTCGGTGATAAATTGTTCTGCGATACTTACCGGTCTACCTTTTTCTCTGGCAATACTGCGCAGGTGCCCTGCATAAAAGTTGATTGTTTTCTGATCAGCCGATTCCGCACCTTCAGGTGAAAAGGTTATCGGCTGTGCAGCACCTACCGTAGTACCCGGAGCCATCAGGGCCAAATCTGCAGAGAGTAAGATGAATGCCCCCGCTGATCCGGCAATGGCACCCGAAGGTGCAACATGAACCGCTATCGGTAAAGGGGCATTGAGAAATAGTTGGTTAATCTCTAAAGTTGCATCAACTAAGCCACCCGGTGTCGACATGATCAGCACAAAGAGCTGGGCGTCGGCTTCCAGTGCCAGATCTACTTGACGCTGTAAATAGTTATTCAAACCTGCTGTTACAGTTCCTTCCATCTCAACCACATAAACTGGCTTTTCCGCTGCGATCGCATCTGGGATGGCAACCAGAAAAAAGAAAACAAATAAAGCTAAAATAATTATTAGTATGAGACTGGCATTTCTTAAGATCATTTTTATCTTCATCGGTTGTCCCTCGTATTGTTTAATTATGATCATAATTATACTACAATTAAGAAGGCTTTTCAAATATTAGAATAATCTTTCATAAATTTACAGCTTGCACTATTGACCTCCTGCTTGCGCTGCTTTATAATGTAACCATATTAGTTATATTTAACGGGGCTCTGAATTATGATAACCAAAAAAGCGGAATATGCCATAATTATTTTAACCGAGCTGGCCTCGCATCCTAAAGGTACTTCGGTGACCAGCAAAGAGATTGCTAGCAATAGATCAATCCCCGTTAATTTGGTTGTTCAACTGCTTGCAGTGCTAAAAGGAGCGGGCTGGATTGCCGGTATGCGTGGTCCGTCAGGAGGAATTATCTTAACCGCTAATCCTGAAGAGATCAATTTGAGGCAGGTAATCGAAGCTGTTGACGGGCCGATCGGCATAACCCGGTGTCTATTCAGCAGCTTACCCTGTCGTGATCAAATCAATTGCCCGTTGAGGAACATTTGGTCAGAAGCGCAACAAGCAATGTTAAAAGTGCTGCAGAATGCTACGATTAGTGATTTGACACAACAACTGTCAGCCGGTAAACCTGATCTGAAATTTCGTTAAGATGGTTAACTAGCTTTTATACGACCATCAACGCTGATAATAACCTCCTTTAGTGGTATATCGATCTTTGCTTCTGCTAATGCGGTTTTTACCAGTCTTGATAATCCAAAGCAGCAACCTACTTCCATATGGACAAGTGTTATGCTTTTTAAATTATTGGTTTTAAAGATCTCCACTAGTTTTTTATGGTAGATATTAGGATCATCAAGTTTGGGACAGCCGATAATCAAAGCTTTGCCTGCTAAAAATTGCCGGTGAAAATTGGCGTAAGCAAAAGGCACGCAATCAGCTGCTATAAGCAAGTCAGCCTCTTTTAGAAATCGAGACTGGGGTGACACCAGGTGCAACTGAATCGGCCAGTGGCTTAATTCAGCTTCCATGACACTTTGCTCCTCAATTTTTACACCCGCGACTGCTTTTTCCTCATTATGCAGATTCATTTCCAGAGCACTACTGCAGCAGCTATCACAAGTGGGCAACATCGAATCTACTGCACTTTTTTCGCGATCATCTAGATACTCTTCCACCGCTTCTTGATCAAAAGGCTCCGCTTCCCTCTCGATTATCGCGATGGCTCCCTGGGGGCATTCACCCAAGCAATTGCCAAGGCCATCGCAATATACTTCGCTGACTAATCTGGCTTTGCCATCGATCACTTTTAGGGCTCCTTCAGCGCAAGAAGGAACACACAGACCACAACCATCGCATTTTTCTTCGTCAATCGAGATAATCTTCCGCATTATTTTCTCCATCGCAAATGCTCCTAACTTTTATCATTTTAGATACAAGATTTTTCTCCTGTTTTAATCGCTGATAGCAGTTTCATAACAATATTTCCAGCTTCATCAGTTGTCTTGTTGTTTTCAAGCTGCCGGATCAAAGTAACAGCATCTTTGACTACCGCTTGGGGCATCGAAAGTTTATCGCCAATTGCGGCAAGATATTGTTCCGGATTATCGATTAATGACAATCGCTTCAGGGTTAGCACGAAGAAAGCAGTTAAAATTGGCGGTAAATCTACTTTTTTGGTGAGACAAAGAGAATCTGCTTCTTCGATTAGATGATTAATCTGGGTTACAACCTCAGGATAAGACTTAGCTTTTACCTTAAACTCCTCTTCTAAGGCCAACCGGATCGATTTTGTCTTCAAACCCTTGGCGCCCGGACCTAGACATTGTGCAGCATAAGAACACCACTGGGCACAGCCCATATCAAAGCGAGGATTAGCCACCCTCGTTTTACAGTTCGGGCAGCGCAACCGGATATCGGTTTTAAAAAATTCAATCATTTCTCCGCACTGTGGACACTTTTCCTCATAAACATCATCAGCTGTCCAGTATCTCATATCCTGCCCGGGACATTTTGTTGCAAACATGTTTAACACCGCCTTTTTATTACTAACCTTATTGGTTATATTTATTATAGCGCAGTTTTTTATTAATTGCAAATAAAAAAGCGGCATATTGCCGCTTTTTTATTTCCCGGTAAAGCTTTTTCTGATTATTCGTAGAGACAGTGCTCACTGGCAAGTTGATATGAACATAACTCATCTTCTATAAAAAATAAATCAATCTCTCGTTCCGCACTATCTAGTGAATCAGAGCCATGCACGATGTTCTTACCGGTAAAAATTGCAAGATCGCCGCGGATTGTTCCCGGTGAAGCCTGGCGTGGATCGGTTGCTCCAATCAAGGTACGGGCTATTTCTACAGAATCGTCACCTTCCCAAATCATCGCTACCACCGGTGCCGAGGTAATGAAATCAATTAATCCATGATAAAAAGGTTTACCCTGGTGTTCACCGTAGTGTCTTGCTGCCATTTCAGGACTGATCTGCATCATTTTCATCGCTACCAATTTTAAGCCTTTGCTTTCCAGGCGATTAATAACGTTTCCAACTAAACTGCGTTGAACCCCGTCTGGTTTTACCATAATAAATGTTCTTTCCCGATTCTCCATTACTTTCCTCCTCAGTAGATCAGTAAATTGTAATGATGTTCTGATCATCAATAACTTTATTTTCTTCTGCCAAAAGCTTGCGGATATCCTTCGGCAGGGCAAAGATACTTTTATACGTTTCACCATCAAAGTATTTTAAATTGATATTCCTTTCTTTGATCAGCAAATCAATTTTTTCCGGCGCCAATAAATAAGTTTGATCAATAGAAGCGACAATAAAGCCCCATTCGGTATTAAAAGACGGTACAAAAGCCCGGTACGATTGGACGAAAGGCATCACCTGGCGGATGGTATTATAAATTGAACTATGGGCGTCAATGAATGGTAGGCCATAATCACCAGCCTGCAAGGCCAGCAATCCTTGTGGCGCAAGACGTTTTTTTACCAGTTCAAAATACTGCCTGGTAAATAGCTTCAGTGCCGGACCAGACTCAACCGGTTCCGGAACATCACTGATGATCACATCGAAAAGTTGTTCTTTACTCTCAAGAAAATCCCTGGCATCCATGTAGAACAGTTTCAGGCGCTGATCTTCAAAACTACCCTGATGCCAACTCGGCAGCAGCTCACGGCAGATATCGACCACCTGCTGATCAAGATCGACCATCACAAGCTCTTCCACCAGCGAATGTTTTAGCACTTCGCGCAGGGTTGCACCCTCTCCACCACCAATTACCAGAACACGACGAGGCGCCGGGTTAAGCAGCATTGCCGGTTGCACCAGTGCCTCGTGATAAATGTATTCATCGGATTCAGCCGATTGTATTTTACCATCCAGGATCAGGATCCGACCAAAAATATCAGTGTCGGCAACTTCAATCTGCTGATATTTAGTCTTCAGGCTTTTTAAAAAGTTTACAACCCCAAACATGTGAGCCGTGCCTGGCGAGGTATGTTCAATAAACCACTTATGTTCCTCACTGGGCATAATCAAACCTCCGTGTCTTAAAACTAATAGTTAGCAACTGTCTTATGATCAAGATTAACATCAAAGATACCGCGCTTAATTTCACGGGCTGACATATTGCGTGCAGAAAAAGCTTTTTTCAAGTAGTTGCACGACACCCATGGATCTACAGTTTGACCACAGGTGAACACGTCAACAGCGGCATAGCCGTACTCAGGCCAGGTGTGAATGGCCAGATGAGACTCTGAAATCACAACTACTCCACTAATACCCTGAGGACAAAACTGATGAAACACAGTTTCTCTCACCTCAGCCCCAGCTTCAATAGCGGCTTCTACCATGTGCTGTTTGATCAGATTCAGGTTACACAAATCATCTGAAGGACAGCCGTAAAACTCAGCCAGGATATGGCGGCCTAAAGCGCTCATCTTTAATATCTCCTCGTTCGAATATTTTTTCAGATGCAAAGTGTCAAAATACATTTTAACAAAATCCAATTAAAAGTCAATCAGTTTTAAAGTCCAAAAACATTGCGAGATCTGTTCATTTTAAGCTAAAATAGATCTATAGTCCTGGCCAGTGAATCCGCAAGTGAAGGGTTGTGCAGATGAGCAATTTAAACTTTCTTTTTAAACCTCAACAGGTAGCAATTATTGGAGCATCAAAGTCTCCGCAAAAAATCGGCTACGCTATTCTAGAGAATGTCTTAAAGAGTAACTATAGCGGTAAGATTTACCCGATTAATCCCAAAGAAACTGAAATTATGGACCTGAAGTGTTATTGCTCGATTAAAGAGATTGGCAATCCGGTCGAACTGGCAGTAATCTCTGTCCCGGCTCCGAAGGTCAATGAAGTTGCCCGAGAATGCGGTAAATCTGGAGTAAAGGGTTTAATAGTAATTACTGCCGGTTTCAAAGAAATTGGCCGTGAAGGATTAAAACAGGAGCAAGAACTACTGGCAATATGCAAACAATTTAAGATGCGCATGCTCGGCCCAAATTGTGTCGGCCTGATGGATACTCACACTCCGCTCAATGCCTCTTTTGCCAGTGGTTTTCCCCAATCCGGCAATATCTCATTTATATCGCAGAGTGGTGCCATGTTGGTATCAATTCTTGATTGGAGCTTTGAGATGGGACTCGGCTTTTCTAGCTTTATCAGTCTCGGTAATAAGGCTGACCTCAACGAAGTTGATTTTATTGAAAGCTGCGCTCAAGATCCGGAAACCAAGGTTATCCTATGCTATATCGAAGATGTAACCGACGGAAAGCGCTTTATCGAAGTCTGTTCAGAAGCCGCCCTGCTTAAACCGATCATCATCCTTAAATCCGGCACCAGCACAGCAGGTGCTCAGGCTGCCAGTTCTCATACCGGAGCCCTGGCCGGCAGTAACCGGGCTTACGATGCTGCCTTTAAACAGTGCGGAGTGCTCCGGGCCGAAAGTATGAGCGAACTTTTTGACTTAGCCCGGGCCTTTTCCACGCAACCTTTACCTCGTCAGCCAAGGATTGCTATCGTCACCAATGCCGGTGGACCTGCGATTATTACTACTGATGCCGTTGAAAAAAATGGGCTGAAGATGGCCCGCTTCACCAAGGATACAGTTGATCTACTGCGGGACAATCTACCTCCGGCCGCGAACATCTATAATCCGGTTGATATTATCGGTGATGCTCGCAATGATCGCTATCACTTTGCCCTTGAAGCTGTACTCAAAGATCAAAATGTAGATAGCGCCTTAGTCCTGCTATGCCCAGCAGCAGTAACTGAACCGGAGGAAACAGCCAAGACTATCGCCAGCTTAAGCAATTTTTACCGCGATAAACCAGTATTGGCGGTTTATATGGGTGGAAAAACTCTGGCCGCTGGAAAACGCTATCTTAATGATCATCAAATACCCGTATTTACTTTCCCCGAACCTTCAGTCCATGCGCTTAAAGGGATGCTCTCGTATTCAAAATATATTAATCGATCAAAACCAGGTGAAATAATCGCATTTGACGATATTGACAGAAGTGCCGCTCAAAAGATTATTGACAGTGTGCTAGCCGATCGCCGGGTTGTCTTATTGGGTCACGAAGCATCTGCCCTGATGGCAGCCTACGGAATTTCGGTTAGCCGGAGTTTCTTGGCTAAAACTGAAAATGAAGCAGCCGATATCGCCGTTAAGGTAGGTCTCCCTGTAGCAATGAAAATTTCTTCACCACGCATTGCCCATAAAACTGATGTCGGTGGAGTCGAGATTGGCATCAATAGTGAAAACGAGGTTCGTAAAGCTTTCCGCCGCATCATGGAAAAAGTTTCTTACTACGTTCCGGATGCACCGGTTTACGGAATAGAAATCCAAAATATGGTAGATGAAGGCGTTGAAGTCATTGTTGGGATGTCTCGGGATATTCAGTTTGGCCCACTGGTAGTCTTTGGACTCGGCGGTATTTATGTCAATCTAATCGAGGATGTGACTTTCAGGCTTGCTTCAGCCCTTCGTTCCAAGGAAGAAGCAAAAAAGATGATCGCCGAAACAAAAGCTTACACCATGCTGAAAGGTTATCGGGGGAAAAAACCAGCTGATACTGAGGCATTAATCGATGCCATTCTGCGAACAGCAAGGCTGGTTAGCGATCTTGATTTTATTACCGAAATGGATATTAATCCGATTCGAGTTCATACCAAAGGGATTACAGCTTTAGATGTAAAAATCACCATTGAACGAAAAGAACATTAAAAGCGGGGTGAATTAAAGATGAAGGCGATTTATTTTTCAGGCAAAGCCGGCGGCGGAAAAACAGCAGCTGCCTTGGGGCTGGGGATGAAAATGATGAGTAAAGGGTTGAAAGTCACTTACTTCAAGCCGCTGGGTTTTCGCAAAGGAACGATTAAGAAGGATGACGATGATGTTCAACTAATGAGAGAAATATTTAAACTCCCATTTTCCAGCAATGTTATTTCGCCGATCACGGTTAATGCGCATTATCTGACCGCACATTTTATTAATGAACAACAAAACCTGATGCCTCTGATTATGAAGGCTTTTGAGCAATGCACTGAAGGCTATGATCTGGTATTGATTGACGGTAGCATTGAACCTTTTGTCGGCAGTAACATTGGGTTAGATGATTTTAGACTCGCTGCTGAGTTTGGAGCTGCAGTAATCCCGGTGATCAGAGCGGATAATGACTTTCAGCTTGACGAAAATATTCTGTACCTAGACCTCTGGTCAAAAAGCAAGGTCGAACTAATTGGTTGTATCTTTAACAATGTAACCCAGGTTCAATGGAATAAGAGCAGCAGCATTTACAAACCGCTCTTTGAAAAAAAAGGTTTTCCGGTCATCGGGGTAATTCCTCGGCGTATCGAAATATCATCACCGACAGTGGCCGAATTCTATGAAGCCTTACATGGTGAGTTGCTCGCTGCTCCCGATAATCTTAACCGCCTGGTTGAAGAAGTAGTGATCGGCACAATGACCATTGAAAGCGCCCTCGGCTATTTACGCCGGGCTCCGAACAAGGCATTGATCACCGGTGGAGATCGCAGCGATATGGCCCTAACTGCCTTAGAGACCAGCACCTCGGTCATTATTTTTACCGGCGGCCTTTATCCTGACGTACGAGTCTTATCTCAAGCTGAAGAAAAGGGAGTCCCCGTTATACTGGTTCACGAGGACACCTATTCAACCGTTGAAAACCTACAAAGTGTTTATCGCAGCATTCATCCGCAGAATAAAGAAGCAATTGATATTGTTGAAAAAAGCATCGAAGATAATGTTGACTGGAAAAAAGTTTACGACTATGTCAAAAGTAGCTAAATCATCGTTTTTATTTGTTTTCGTAACGGACGATTTTATTTTCCCAGGTCCTAATCATGATGTAACCATCGCCACTACTGACCAGGTATTCAGGAAGCATTGGAGTCTTTCCACGTCCAAGCGGAGCATTGACCACAAAAGTCGGAACCGCCAGGCCGGAAGTGTAACCACGGAGTTTTTCCATGATTTCAATCCCCTCTTCAACCCTGGTCCGAAAATGGGTAGTGCCCTTAACTGCCTTGGCATGAAAAATGTAATAGGGACGAACCATTATTTTTAAGAGCTCCTGATTCATCTTTCTGAACACAAACGGATCATTATTAATGCCCTTTAATAACACCGACTGGTTACCAAGGCTTACCCCGGCCCGGGCTATTTTAAAACAGGCATCCCTGGCCCTGGGTGTTATCTCCTGGGGATGATTGAAATGGGTATTTACATATAAAGGCAAATGCTCAGAAAGGATTTGACAAAGCTCATCGTCAACCCTTTGCGGCAAGGTAACCGGAGTTCTTGTTCCAAAACGCTTAATTTCAACATGCGGTATATTGTCAAGTTCATCCAGCAACCAGGCTATTAACTTATTACTTAGCATGAAACCATCCCCGCCAGTTAATAGAACATCGCGGATTTCTTTATTCTGATTGATATATTCGAGAGCCTCTTCCAGTTCAGCCCGGGGGGTGGTCAGATCATGTTCGCCAATTGAACGTCTCCGCTGACAGTGACGGCAGTACATGGCGCACTGGTTGGTTACTTTAACAATCAGACGATCGGCATAGCGGCGAGTAACAGCTGGCACCGGTGAAGTGTATTCCTCAGCCATTGGATCATCATAACCACCATGATCTATGTATTCATTGATCGTGGGGACACATTGCATCTTTACCGGATCGTTTTTAACGGCTGGATCAATTAGGCTTAAATAATAAGGTGAAATCGCCCAGCGATACTTAGAACCTGTTTTTTCAATTTCTTCTGCTTCTTTCTTTTCAAGTGGTAAGAGCTCTTTTAAAACCGCAATGTCAGTGATTCTATTGCTTAAATGCCAGCGCCAATTGTCCCAGTCTTCATCGCTTGCTTTAAAATAGCTCTTAATCTTCTCCTTATTTTCCAAAATTTGTTTCCAGTTCTTAAAACCGGTGGGTATTTTTTTAGTTGCTTCCTGATAGTCTGCTATATTGCCTCTTAAAACCTCGGCTCGAAAGAATGACTTCTGCTGCTTCTCATGTCGTGTTTCTTCGGCCATTGAAATTATTACCTCCTGACTTCTAGAGTTAATTTCCTTTATGTTATTAGTATACTAATAAGCATTTTTACTGTCAAAAAAAAGAAGGTTCCCGTAATCCCACTGGACCCGAAAACCTTCTTTAACTACTTTTTCTTGTCTTAATTAAGGCAGCATATCCCAAAAACCGGATTTATGTTTGCCGTCACGCATTTCAGTCGTATCCCAGACCTCGGCGTAGCCGTCAACCCGCATCTGATCTTTAAGATAACCGGGTATTTCGAGTAGTCTCTTGGTCGTTCCCCCGGTATTGCCAAAATGGTTGGTCATTTTCAGATATTTGCCTTCAGAACTCTGGCTTGAAATAATGTCATGATTGATAAAACCAGTTTCACCGGGATCCATCTGGACACCCGTTGACATCTCGACCCCTTGCGCAGGCAGCTTGATAACTGACATAATTAATAGTTTCTCATCTTCAGCAGCATCAAGTGCAGTGGTCCCGGTCATGTAAGCCTGAAGGGTTAAAGCTGTAATGCGGTAAACCTCTGCCGCTGGGTTACGTTTCTGATATTCAACCTCGTTAACGTACTGGCTGCCGCTGGCCGAACCTTTCCCATAAACGCCGAAGAAGGCGCTTCCACCGTGCAGATCAAAATTAATTGTTCTTTCATGAAAAATATCGCCGATGTACCTGAAATGCATGCTTGAATAACGGTAGCGACTGACTGCCGCCGTTACAGGCATAGCAAAGATCAGTATTATCAATAAAGTTACAATAGCGGTGATCAAAACCTTTTTATTCACTACTGTGGCACATCCTTTCCGGTGATAAGCACTGCTTTTTATTTACCTTAGGCATCACTTCTCGCTTAATAAATAATGGTCGGAGCGACTGGATTTGAACCAGCGACCTCTTGACCCCCAGTCAAGCGCGCTACCAAACTGCGCCACGCCCCGTTAAAATTCATTTGCATTGATGCGCATAATTACTTCCTAATTTTAAAGCAAAGAGCTTGAAAAGTCAACGCAACGGGCCTAGCAAAATTATCGACTGAACTAGCGATTATATCTTGAAATAACTGAACAACTGGCCAAAATTCAATCCGGCGATTATTTTATTGCTATTGCGGTTGTAAAGCTGGCGATTTCCTTCTTCGAGGTGATAAGATTTAATGCCATGTGAAATTGACAAAAAGGTCTCAATATACGCTGCCAGCTGATCGCAGGCTCTGATAATTTCGCCGTCCAGGGGACTGTACTGATCATGGTTATAATGATCACTAATCTCCTGGGAACTGACCTTAACTACCCGGTTATCCCGCATAATTTTTCCGGAGAACTCATTCTCGGTAAAATAACGCAGCTCCTGATGCCAGGTGGATGGCAGCAGGGGAAAAATGCGTTCCTCTAACTGACGATGTTCGATCTCTTTAATCAGCTCTTCAATACCCGCTACCGATCGTTTAACCGGTGATACGATGTCCCGGGTCAGCACTTCCGGTAAATCGTGAAAAAGACCGGCAAAATAATTGTTATAAAGGCGTTTTGGGCAGGCATCCAGCTCCAGAGAACAGAGATAGCTCATCATAGCCACGATTAGCATGTGCCCCATTACCGAAGTTTTTGGAACACGCGGTGACTGGGCCCAACGTTGTTGAAAACGTAATTGACCTACCAGGTCGAGGAAATTGCCGGTCTTCTTGCCTAAAATCAGTTTCTGGACCCCAGCCAGATCATAGTGTTCCTCAATTTGATTGGCGATTGTAGCCCTGGTCTCTTCCAGGCCGTAAAGACCTTCATTCAAACGATAGATTATGGAAAATTCCCAGTTAGTAGCCAGGTAGTGTGCGGCTTTCAGGATTCTTTTTTCCAAGGTGCTGCTTTCAGCTGTCTGATAGTAATCTTCCATTGCCGTGATCATTTCAATCTTTAGATCTGCAACCCGTTCTTTTAACTGTTCAATGACCCATCGATTCAGTTGCTCTCCTTTTTCAGCCATTAGTTTGTAATATACTGGGGGCTTGATGTCAGTTAAGACGATGCGATGCAAAAATTCAAACAGCCCACCTTCGATTAGCTGCGGCCAATTAATTTGGGCACCGCGGTCAGCTTGCTCGATCTTAGCCAACACATAAGCATAAAACATTTTATGAGACTGCTTATCAAGTTCGGTAAAGTGCTCGGGCCGAATATGATCATTCCATCGCTGGATACTTGCCGCTTCAAAAAGCAGCTCCAACAGTTCTTTTCTGATCACCTTTATTCACCCTCTCTGATGCAATTTAGGGCTGCTGCTTTCGGCGAAGATTAAGCTTTGATTCGGTTCCGTTTAGCAAACGTTTGATATTGGCATGATGGCGAGCAATGATTAAGAACGCTGCAGCTAAACCAAAATAGATATAAACCGGATCAAAACCAAAAATCCAAAAATATAACGGCAACAGTAATGAACCGGTTATTGATGCCAGCGAAACATACCCGGTAAATCCCAAGATCAACGCCGCAGAGGCGAACAGGGCAAGCGTTACTCCTACTGAGATCGCCAGCAATACTCCAATCGCCGTAGCCGCAGCCTTACCTCCTTTAAAACCGATAAAAACCGGAAAACTATGGCCAAGCATGGCCAACAATCCTGCAGCCAACTGCAAAATTGGCTGGCCGCCAGCCACCCTGGCTATGGAGACAGCGGCAAACCCTTTAAGCAGATCCAAGATAAAGACCGGTAAAGCCACCTTCCAGCCCATTATTCTTAGAATATTTGTTGCCCCGATATTACCACTGCCGTGTTCACGAATGTCAGTTTTGCCAATCAGTTTGCCAAAAATATAGCCAAAAGGAATTGATCCTAAAAGATAAGCAATCATTAATATCATTAAATCCATCAACTGAAAGCCCTCCGCTCTCTTTTTTTAAACTTAATCCGGATTGGTGTGCCTGTGAAGCCAAATGACTCACGAATACGGTTCTCGAGGTAACGCATGTACGAAAAATGAATTAATTCCGGTTCATTGGCAAAAAAAACAAAACTGGGCGGTTTGACAGCAGGTTGCGTCACATAATAGATCCGGACTCGTTTACCTTTTACTGTTGCTGGGGGATTAACGGCAATCGCATCCTCGAGCAGCTCATTTAATAGTGAGGTTGAAATACGCTTGTGCAGCTCCTGCCAGGTTTGAAGAATTAAAGGGTAGATTTTTTGTAACCGCCAGCCGGTTAAAGCGGAAATAAATACTACTTGAGCATAAGGCACAAAGCTAAATTGGCGTTTTAAGTTAATAATAAAATCAGCACGGGCATTTTCAGCGTCCCGTACCAAATCCCACTTATTAATTACCAGGATTAAGCCGCGACCAGTCTGGTCCACATATCCGGCCAGTCTTTGGTCCTGTTCGGTTATTCCGTCTAGAGCATCGATTAAAAGCAGCGCCAGATCCGCTCGCTGAACCGCTTTAAGCGATCGGAGGACACTATAGTATTCAACAGATTCCCTGACTTTACTTTTACGCCGCATTCCTGCGGTATCGATCAAAAGGTACGGCTGTTGATCATACGAATAGAAAGTATCAATAGCGTCTCTGGTTGTACCCGGAATATCGCTGACGATCACTCTTTCTTCGCCCAACATTTTATTAATTAACGAAGATTTACCAACATTAGGACGTCCAATCACAGCAACCTTGACCGCATCAGGCAAATAATCTTCTGCTGCTTGAATTTTCGGATCCAGTTTGCTACTGATTAGATCAAGCAGTTCTCCTGTTCCCTTACCGTGAACTGCTGATAAAGGAAGAGGATCGCCAAAACCGAGACCGTAAAAATTGTACTTCATACTATCCTGTTCGAACTGATCGATCTTATTGACAACCGGGATAACCTCTTTACCACTTCTCCTCAGCATAGCGCTGATTTCTTCATCTAAGGCGGTAAGCCCCTCTCGACCGTCCACGAGAAAAATAATTAGGGTTGCCTCTTCGATCGCCAGTTGGACCTGGTTTCTAACCAGGGTGGAAATCTGATCAACACGGCCAAACGTTATACCACCGGTATCAACTATAATCAGGCTTTTACCATTCCATTCAGTCTGACCATATAGCCTGTCCCGGGTTACACCAGGAACCTTTTCTTCAATCGCCGTTCTGGCTGTAGTCAACCGATTGAAAAGTGTTGACTTACCAACATTGGGGCGTCCCACAATGGCAACAATATTATTCAAGTTTATCTCCCCGGACTTTTAATTTTCTTCTCTATTCTTTAGAATAGTCTCCAATTTTTCTAACAAATCAAGCGGTCCTTCAACCGCCTTAACCGGCACTCCCAGTTTTGTTTCCAGTTCATTTAAGCTAAGATTATCCAGGAAAAGATCTCCGCCATTCCTTAGAAGGTTATTCGCGATGAAGATTAAATCTCCCTTCTCCCTTTCTTCAAGCGATCTGATCAGATCGCTGCCGGTTAGCAAGCCTGAAACGGTAACATCCTGTCCAAAAAAGTTATTTTCAATAATGAGCAGGTCAGTGCTTAAATCTTTAATTCCGGATAGATAGATTTTCAAACCGGACAGTAGACTTGCAGCTGCTTTTCCACCTACCAAAATCACTTTAAACCCTTTACCGCTGACTTGTGGGTTTCGCTGTTTTAACTCGGCCAGCTGATTGAGAAACAGCCTGGCCATCCCAACTCCGTTTTCCAGCTGTGGGTAATCCTCATAATGATCATTTTCGGGGTAAGGCAAACCGGCTAGATTATAGAACTCATCTGCCAAAAAAACAAAACGACTTTTGCGGGTTTGTAAAAACTGATCCTGGATCAAACCAATCTCATTGACCAGATCAAAAGCTTCAACTTTAGAAAATTTTTTAATTGCATAAAGACCTTGGCGATAATCGGTCAAGCCCACTGGAACCAGGGCGACACTGATCAGACTGTTACCTAGCCGATCAAGAGTGTTTAATGTTTCCTCCAGCTCCTTACCGGTATTGATGCCCGGACAAAGCACAATTTGAACATGCATTTTTATACCGGCAGTACATAAAGTATAAAAATTATTCAAACCTTTAACCGCAAGCTTATTACCAAACATTTTTACTCTTAATTGGGGATTAGTTGTATGCAGTGAGATATAAAGAGGGCTAAGTTGCAACTTAATAATTCTTTTCATTTCCCCGGTTGAAAGTCGGTTTAAAGTAATGAAGTTTCCGTAGAGAAAAGATAACCGGTAATCATCATCTTTAACATACAAGGCATTGCGCATACCGTCAGGATTTTGATCAATAAAACAGAAGATACAGCGGTTCGGACAAAGTTTCAGCTGATCGATGGTTATCGGATCAAAACGCAGTCCTAAACTGGTTTCCGGTTTTTTGATAATTTTTTTACGGATCAATTTTCCCTGATCAGTTTTAAGCAACAAATTCAAACGTTGATCGGCTTCAAGAATTTTAAAATCGATAATGTCCCCAATCTTTTGACCGCCTAAACGCATCAGTCGCCAACCGGCTTTGATGCCGACCTTTGCAGCGGGTGAGTCGGGAACAACATTATCGATCAGGTGTCCTTTTTCCAAAACATAATTTATAGCCATACGCAAATTTTCCTTAAGAATGAGGGGCGAAAACTAATTCGCCCCCGGTCTTTAATAGTCTGTGTTCGATCAGCATGACAAAAGTTTTACTTTTAGCTGGAAACCATTTAATCGAAAATTCTTCTTTATTCGGTTATATCTAATTATTCTTTTCAGCTTCTGTCACTTCTGCATTAGGTTCTTCAGCCGGCTCAACCAGCTCTTCTGAATCAGCCGGATAATCTCCGTTCTCAAAAAGATCACCGAAAACATCACCTAAAGTAACATTACCGTTTTCCGACCCATTAAAATCAGCAGCATTTCCGGCATAGGCAATACCACCGGCTTCTTTGATGCTGAGGCTGATTCGCTTGTTTTTCGCTTTAATTTCGATTACTTTTACTTCAACTTCTTCACCCTCCTGTAAAACTTCAGAAGGATGCTTGACATGAAAATCAGCCAACTGTGATATATGAGCCAAACCTTCCACTCCGGGTTTTAATTCAACAAAGGCACCAAAATTTGCCAGTCTGGTCACTTTACCTTTAATAATTTGTCCGCTTTCCAACCCTTCAATAGCTTTAAGCCAGGGATCAGGAAGGGTTTTCCGGATGCTCAGGCTGATTCGTTCTTTTTCCGGTTGGACTTCCAGCACTTCGACCTCGACCTGTTCTCCTACTTTTAGAGCTTCACCAGGATGCTTAATCCTTCCCCAGGCAATCTCGGATACATGAACGAGGCCGTCTATCCCGCCGATATCAACAAAAGCCCCAAAGTTAGTTAATCTTTTAACTTTACCGCTGATTACCGAGCCGGTTTCGATGGCTTTTAAAGTTTCCTCCTTCTTCTTCGCTTCTTCTTCAGCAACTATTGCCTTACGACTCAGAATCATTTTGCCTTTTTCCCGGTCGAATTCAATTAATTTAAACTGAAGCGGTTGTTCTTTAAAAACATTGAAATCCGGAATGTAAGCTGTATCAACCAGCGAGCCAGGCATAAAGCCTTCCACCCCTGAACCGAGATCAATAACCAACCCGGCCCCGACAACCTGTTTTACTTTTCCTTCAATCATCAATGATTCATCATGAGCTTCTTCCAGTTCACGCATCCGCTTTTCACGGGCCAACCGTTTATGTGAAACGACTACTTTCCCCTCTTGATCTTCATTCTCCAGAACGGTAACCTCGATGACGTCTTCCGGAACAAAAAGATCGGCTAAAGTTTTACCTTCAGCTAAATGCACCTCGTCACTGGGAAGAATAGCCTCGGTTTTACTGCCAATATCAACAAAAACTTCATCCGCGGTGACCCTGGCTACCTTTCCGGTAACCTGTTCTCCAACCAGTGCCACCTTCACTTCACCATCAAATTGAAACAACTCGTCATTCTTTACTTCTGCGTTCTCATTTTCCATACTTTCCACAACCTCCTTGATCGTCCATGGGGGAGTTGAGGCACCGGCGGTAACACCAATAACCCCGTAGCTCTTAATAAAAGAATGTTTCAACTCCCTTGCACTATTTACCCGGCAAGCTGGTTTCAGCTTCCGGCATCTATCGAAAAGGGTTTTCGTATTTGCGCTTGTCTCACTGCCAACAACAATAAACGCATCAACCCTTTCAGCCATTTTTACAACTTCATCCTGCCTTAGTTTGGTCTCCGGACAAATTGTATTATAAACCAAACCCTCATGATTTGCATCCCGAAAGATAGTTTCAGCCTGCCTGAACTGTTCGGCATTACAAGTGGTCTGGGCAATCAACGCTGCAGGCTGTTCAGTAATCATGGCCGCGAGCTGTTCGGTTGAAGATGCAACTTGCGCCCTGCCGCCGGCCCAGCCTAATAACCCTTTTACTTCCGGGTGATCCGGGTTGCCAAAGATGATTATATTATAACCATCAGCAGCTAACTGGGCAGCAGTCTGCTGAACTTTTTTAACCCTGGGACAAGTTAGATCGATTACTTTTAGATTGGGAATCTGCTTTAAGTTCTCGATTAAGCCAGGGGTTGCTCCATGGGTCCTGATTGCCAAAAAAGAGCCTTCTACGTTATCAGGATGTTCCACGGTTTTTACCGCATGTTTTTCCAGGTAGCGCCCAACCGCTTCATTATGCACCAGAGGGCCAAGAACAGATCCACTGCCGCTAAGAGCCGCTTCTTCCAAGACAGCCTCGAGCGCCTTTTGTACCCCGGAACAAAAACCGGCATGCTTGGCATTGACTATTTTCAATTTATAATTGCCCCGGTAGCATCCTGCTGATATTATTCATAATCAAATAACTCATTTCTTCAAGTTGCTCTTTCTTTTCTGTTTTTTGTTCATAAACCAATGGAGGCAGAGTAAAAGGTTTTCCAATATAGACTTTTAGCGGTCTGAATAAGCGGTATGGACCCTCAATTGCAACAGGCAAAATCGGAACCCCGCTGCGCACGGCAATTAAAGCCGCACCGTTAAATGCTTTGCGCAGCGCTCCACTTTTACTGCGTGTACCCTCCGGGAAAATACCAAGGACTTTTTCTTCCTTTAAAATCGTGTATGCCCTTTTAACTGCATAAAGATCCGTTTCCTGCCGGTTAACTGGAAAAGCGCCTACCATCAAGAGTAGCTTTTTTAGAATGATATTCTCAAAAAGTTCTTTTTTAGCCATGTAATAAATATGATACTTCACAGGAATGGCCGCCCCGACTGCCATCGGATCCAGCATGCTGATGTGGTTAGCGCAGATAATAAAAGGTTTCCGGGCCGGAATATTGTCCCTGCCCCGGATCCTTAATAAGAAAAATAGTTTTAAAATAATTAGAAATACAAAACGGCCTATAATGTAAAGCATCTTTCACCTTGCTTCCAAAACTACTTAGCTTTTTGGGCAATTTCAACGATCAGATTAACTACCGCTTCGATCGTCAGATCGGTTGTATCAACAACAAGAGCATCAGGCACAATAAGCAGGGGTGAATCTTTACGTTGCGAATCAATGATATCGCGTTTTTCTATTTCAGTGGATACTTCCTGCAGAGTCATAGTTACTCCTTTTACTTTTTGCTCTCTGTATCTTCTTTTACTTCTTTCTTCCAATGAAGCGTCAAGATAGATTTTATAATTAGCATCAGGCAAAACCCGGGAAGCAATATCTCTTCCTTCCATAATAATGCCATCGGTTTCGGCAGCAATTGACTGTTGCAGGGCAACAAGGCGTTTCCTGACTATTGATATGGCAGAAACCGGTGAAACCAATTCATTTACGGCAGGCATACGGATTGCTTCGGTTACATCTTCGCCGTTTAAGTAAACCTCTTTCCCGGAACCTAGAGTAATATCGGTATTGGCTAGCATTTCCTGCAGGGCATCAAGATCGTCAAGATCGATATTTTTACGAATCACTTGCAAGGTAACTGCTCTGTACATCGCTCCAGTATCAAGATACTTAATGTTCAATCGCTTTGCCACTTCTCGGGCAACAGTGCTTTTTCCTGATCCGGCCGGACCGTCAATAGCTATTTTCAGTTTATCCATTTTATCAGCATCTTTCACGTGATTGAGGGTTGCCTTGGAGCGTTCCTATTCTCTCATTATTAACAGTAATTTGCAAGCTTTCGCCCCTACCGTTCTGCTTTTAACAAAACAGAAATACCATATCGCTGATTAAGATTCGATTTGCACCATTTTTTTCAGATAAGAAATCTCTTCTGCGCTTAAGCGGCGGTACTTTCCTTCATCCAGTTCTCCCATATTTAGACCGGCAAAACTTACTCTGGTCAATTGTTTAACCGGATGACCGATTGCCGCGAGCATCAATTTAACCTGTCTCTTGCGGCCCTCAGTCAGAGTAATTTCAATCAGGGCCAGGTTCATCTCACGGTTAGCCTTGATCAGAGTTAAGGCGGCAGGTGCAGTCTTCGTTCCTGCAATCATCATGCCGCGTCTTAAGTGTTCCAGTTTTTCAGTTCCGGGTATACCGTAAACCAAAGCCTGGTATCTTTTTTCTACCTGGTACTTGGGATGAGTTAGCCTATATGCAAGTTCACCGTCATTAGTCAATAATAACATGCCGCTGGTATCGGCATCGAGACGGCCCACCGGGTATAAACGGAAATCCTGAAGATCGGCGATCAAATCAAGGACTGTTGGTCGATTATGGGTATCCTGAACCGTAGAAAGATAACCGGGCGGTTTATTTAGTAGATAATAAATCTTAGTTTCTTGCGGGGAGACTTCAATCCCATCAACAGTTACAATATCGTTTACGCTGACGGCAGTTTGCGGGAGCATCGCTACTCGGCCGTTTAACTTAACCCGACCCTGTTTGATCAGCTCTTCTGACTTTCGGCGCGACGCAACTCCTGACAGGGCTAAATACTTAGCAAGCCGCATTCCATCAGTTTCCATTTTCTGATGTAGTCTCATGCTCATTTTCAGCTTCAGCGTCTGCTTGCAATGACGGCAATTCAGCTAAATCTTTTAAACCAAAGTACTTCAAAAAATCGGGGGTTGTACTATATAGCAGCGGACGACCCGGACCTTCCTTCCGCCCGCTAATTCTAATTAATTTACGCTTCACCAGGTTTTCTAAAACATGCTCGCTGCGCACCCCACGAATCGATTCAATTTCAATCCTGGTCACCGGCTGTTTATAGGCTATAATTGCCAACGCCTCCAGGGCGGCAGTTGAAAGATTACTAGAAACATCTTCGCTGAATGCTTTCTCCAGGTAAGGTGCAAGTTCCGGTACTGTTCCCATCTGGAAACCGGCTGCAGTTTCAATCACCTGGATTCCCCGGGCTGTTTTTTTGAGATCTTCAGCCAGCTCAAGAAATAGCTTACTAATTTCTTCCGGTGATACCGCTAGGATATTCGCAATTTTACCAGCTTTAACCGGCTCTTCACTTAAAAAAAGAATCGCTTCAAGGATTTTCTTCTGTTCAGTCTTATGCATGTACGGAATCCTCTAAACCCTTCATTTCATTCAAGCTGGCAAAGATGGGACCAAAAAGGCTTTCCTGTAACAAAGTTATTCTCTTCTGCCTGGCCATTTCAAGCAGGGCAATAAAGGTAATAATAATCGGCCAGAGTCCACAACCGCTAACAAACTTATCCATCGGAAGCGGTCTATTAAATTTAACCAGGATGTTTTCAATATCATTCATCTTGTCTGCGATGATAAAATCTTCTACCGCATTAAAAAGGGGTGCGTACTGTTCAGAATTTGTAGCTTCAGCAAAGCGGTTCATAATATCACTAAGGTGGTTGGCACCTTCCCAAATTGTATAAACTGAGTCCTGCTGGGTAAAGACCATGACTTTCTGGCCGCCGGTTGAGCGAAGATAAATTTTCTGCTGCTCTTCTTCATAGCGTTGCAGTTGTTGAGCGATCTCTTTATAAAAACGATATTCCTCAAGGCGCAGAAATAGTTCTTCCGCGGAATGGATCTCAAATAGTTCATCTTCCTCATCGATTTCTTCTGTCTTGGCCGGTCTTGGCAGCAGCAGCTTTGATTTAAGGCGCAGCAAGGTTGCTGCCATAACCAAAAACTCACTGGCAATATCAAGGTTCAGCTCTTTCATCGAATGGAGATAATCTAAATACTGGTCGGTTATTTCTGCTATTGAAATTGACCAGATATCAACTTCAGCTCTCTTGATCAAGTGAAACAAAAGGTCAAATGGACCTTCAAAAACAGGAAGCTTAATCTTATATTCTACCTGCAGCAAACTAGTCTCACTCCCGCCAAACGGATCAGGCTACTTTAAACCGATAGCCTCCATAACGCACTTAAGCCTTTTTTTTGCCTGGAGATCGGCTTTTTCAGCACCGCGTTGTAATAAATCGTCTAGATCACTTGGTGTAGCGATAAGCTCTAAATATCGATCTCTAAGCGGTTTTAAATGATCGATAACCACTTCGGCCAATTCTTCTTTTAAATCCTTGTAGCTCTTCCCTGAAAAGTGATGTTCGATATCCTGTGGTTTCTTTGCTGTTAAGAGCTGGTACATGGTCAACAGGTTATTAATACCCGGCCTGCTATCATCAAAACAGATTTCACGCAGGGAGTCTGTGGTTGCCCTTTTGATCTTATTGCGGATCTCATCAGGGCTGTCCAACAGAAATATTGAATCATCTTTTCTTTCCTCACTCTTACTCATTTTTTTCTCCGGGTTGATCAATCCCATAACTCGTCCGCCAACAGGAGGGATCAAGGCCTCGGGCAGAATAAAGGTCTCGCCATAGCGGTGGTTAAAACGCTGGGCAATATCACGGCAGAGTTCAACATGCTGTTTTTGATCTTCACCGACCGGCACCAGGTGGGCATCATAGAGTAAAATATCCGCTGCCTGCAAAACGGGATAATCAAAAAGGCCTACGCTGACTTCGTCTTTTTGTTTTTCAGATTTTTCTTTAAACTGAGTCATCCGATGAAGCCAACCCATAGGGGTAATGCAGTTTAATAACCAGGCCAGTTCGGAATGAGCCCGGACATGAGACTGGATAAAAATCACCGAATGCTCTTCATCCAGGCCGGAAGCAATCAGCAGACCGGCTACCTCGCGGATATTGGCTCTTAGCTCTACCGGATCCTGGGGAACGGTTATGGTATGCAGGTCAACTACACAAAAATAATTATCATAAAGATCCTGCATTGCTTTCCAGTTACGAATCGCACCTAAATAATTGCCCAAATGAAGATGTCCCGATGCCTGGATTCCTGAAAATACTGTTTTTTTTGTCAAAACGGCTGATCCTCCTTCTACTGCGTATTAGCCATTAACGATCTATTTTTAGGCTAGAGTCCGGGAATAAATCCGATGATGGTCGAAAATAGATTTACTACCAAATTGTAAAGCGGATAGATAATCAGACCCAGAACCCTTGTAATAATCAGTCCCAGTAAAATCAGTGGGGCATACTGTTCAAGTTGACGGTATAAACCAAGGTAGGAATTAGGAAGTACAGACATCAGTATTTTTGAACCGTCAAGTGGCGGAATTGGAATCAGGTTAAAAATTGCAAGCAAAATATTCAGCTGCATCATAACAAGCATAAATTGGAATATCAGTCCTCCGGTTAAACCGGATTGATAAAATAGGGTAATAATCAATAAACTAATGAAGCCGAGGACAAAATTGACCAGCGGTCCGGCAAAGGATACCCAGCGTAAACCCCGGCGATATTGATTAAAATTATTCGGGTTAATCGGTACCGGTTTAGCCCAGCCAAAACCGACCAGAAGGATCATTATCGTCCCGATCGGATCGAGATGGTTAAGTGGATTAAGATTCATCCTACCCTGCATTTTTGCAGTCGCATCACCAAAATAGTAGGCCATGCGGGCATGGGCAAATTCATGAACGGTAATGGCAATCAGTAATGCAGGAATACGCAGTGCTATAACAACAGGATCTAATCCGAGCATCCGTTGTAACCTCCTTCATCCCAATTCTTCAGCTTTGCCAAGTGAAAAATTGTTTTCCTAAAGTATTGACTCATTTTTAACCTTTTAATTATAGCAAACCTCCCAACAGATTCCAAACCAGTCATGAGAAAAACTATTACTTCAAAATTCGATTACTATTCTTCCTTCCGGATATTCAAACCAAGCAGTCGCAGCCTATGCCATATTTGATCAGCACAGGGTTCCTGATCAATTAACATCAACTCTTTTAACAAGCGTTTGCGATCAACCAGGCTGAGCAGTTGTTCTGCGATTGCTGTTTTAAGCAAGCCAGCAGTGTTTTGTTCCAAATTAAAATTACAACGCTGCTCAAAGCGTATTGCCCTGATTATCCTCAGCGGATCATCTTCAAAACTGGCCTTATGTATTATTCTGATTAACTGATGGTTAATATCTTCCAAACCGTGATGATAATCAATAATCAGCCCGGTTTGACCGGGCATCAGGGAACAGGCCAGGGCATTGACCGTAAAGTCACGCCTGCTTAGATCATCCTTTAGATCGGAAGGTTTGATAATGGGTTGAGTTGCCGGAGCCTTATAGCATTCTTTGCGGGCAGTAATCAAATCCAATTTAGTTTTATTCCCGAGCTGCAGAGATGCTGTAGCATATTTTTTATAGACTGTTAGCTTTCCGGAAAGTTTTTTGTGGAGCAGTTCAGCTATCGAAAGCGCATTACCAACGACAACCAAGTCGAAATCATTTTCAGGTGGATGTTCAATTAATAAGTCCCGGATTACTCCTCCAACCAGGTATACTTCCATTCCTACGGACGCAGCAAGCGTCCCTGCCAAATCAAGTATATTCAGGCAATCTGCCGGCATTTTTTCTTTAATTAACCCGGCAATATTAGTAACTTGCCGGCCCATCAGGTTTTTGAAAACCAGTTGAACGGTTTACCCTCGCCCGAGCGCTCTATTTTCAACCAGGCGGCAGCAGTTGCCGCCAAGTCGGCATAACTTTTTCTTAAACCTAAGTTTGGTTCAAACTCTTTACTGGCCAAAGCTGGACTCCAGGTAATGATCGGTACAAATTCCCTGGTATGATCCGTGGTCGGGAAAGTGGGGTCGCAACCATGATCGGCCGTAATTAATAAAAGATCTTCGTTCTTTAGTTTTTTGAGGATGCTACCAAGATTAAGATCAAATTCTTCAAGTGCTCTCGCAAATCCGGCACTATCATTCCGGTGCCCGTAAACAGTATCAAAATCACCATAGGTTGCCCACAAAAGCCCAGTGGGGCAATGATCGATCAGTAATTCAAGATCTGCATTGATTAACTGATTATTGCCACCAGGACGCTTTTCAGTAATCCCGCGATGGGTAAAGATATCTGCAACCTTACCGACAACAGCCACAGGATAACCAGCTGCTTTCGCTTGATCAAGCAGGGTTTCACCAGGGGGCTCAAGCGAATAATCATGTCTTCCCGCTGTTCGCTGGTAAGCGCCGTCATCGCCAATAAAAGGCCTGGCTATCACCCTACCAACAGCATAACTTCCGGTTAGGATAGCGCGCGCTTTTTCGCACCACTGGTAGAGCATTTCCCTGGAAACAACCTTCTCATGGGCCGCAATCTGAAAAACTGAATCAGCAGAAGTATAAACAATCGGAAACCCTGTTTTTAGATGTTCAGCGCCGAGTTCCTTAATAATCTCAGTGCCAGAGGCCGCAACATTACCCAGCGTTCGTCGCCCGATTGCTTTTTCAAACTGATCGATTACTGCTGACGGGAAACCCTGTGGAAACAGGGGGAAGGGGTGCTCAAGAACCAAACCAGCTAATTCCCAATGCCCACTGGTAGTATCCTTCCCGGGTGACAAAGGTTGCATTCGACCATAGGCACTACCGTCGATTAACTTAATACGATCAGCTTCTTTCAGCTTGAGCACCGCAGCCAAACCAAGACTGAAGAGATTTTGCAGTTTAAGCGGTTGATGTTTCTCGATGACATGTTTCAGGGTGTTAGCACCCTGATCTCCATATACATCGGCATCAGGAAGTGCGCCAACACCGGCGCCATCCAAAACAATTACAATAACTCGTTTTAAAGGAACATCAGGCTCGGGGGTGAGTTTTGTCATAAATCTCCCTAATTTTTCTTCTGGTAATCTGGGTATAAATCTGGGTAGTTGAAATATCGGAATGACCAAGCATTTCCTGGACCGAGCGTAAATCAGCACCATTTTCTAATAGATGAGTGGCAAAAGAATGTCTTAGGGTATGGGGTGTAATTTCACCCTGGATTTTTGATTTACGGGCATACTTTTTTAATATCTTCCAAAAACCTTGTCTGGTCATCCGATTGCCGAGCTGGTTGACGAAGAGCGCCGATTCGCCGTTGGTCTTTAAGAGACGTGGCCGTGATTTGCCGACATACTCATTAACATAGTTAATCGCCACGGAACCGATGGGGACAATACGCTCTTTCATCCCTTTTCCCGAACAGCGTAAAAACCCGACCTGAGGATCAAAATCACTGATATTTAGAGAAACTAACTCCGAAACTCTGATTCCCGAAGCATATAAAAGCTCCAGCATTGCTTTATCTCTCAAACCATTGTGTTCTCCAGGCACAGGCTGATTTAAAAGCTGATCAATTTCAGAAGTAGTCAAGACCCTCGGTAATTTCTTTTCGATTCGCGGAGATTCCAGTTCCAGTGCCGGATTGTTTTCGATTAAACCCTCCTGCAGTAAATACGTAAAAAAAGAACGGATTGAGGCTACACAGCGGGATATTGTCGCTGTAGCCCGGCCATTCTTCTTCAATTCCGCTAAAAAAAGAGTCAGCGCCTCCCGATCAACTTCCTCCGGTTTACTGATCTGCTGTTTCTTCATAAAAGAAATAAAAGTGTTCAAATCACGACGATATGATTCGAGAGTATTTTTTGACAGCCCTTTTTCAACGGCCAGATAATGAGAGTAATTGTTGATCTGAGTTTGCATAAATAATGAGGCCCTCACAGCAAATAAGTATTTATTTATTCAACGGTGGGAAAGAAAATACCTTCCTATCAATCGACTAGATTAAAATTATCTTTAAATTTATCCGCGAGCCATGTTTATTTACAGGTATAGTTGAGCAAAGCGATGATCGTTTTACCGTCCCTGATCTTACCCTGTTTGATTAATTCCAGGGCTTCGGAAAGAGGATAACTAAGCAACGCTAAATTTTCATCGGGATCGCAAACAGAAAATTTTGTGTGGCTCAATTTCTCCGCTTTAAAGAGGAAAATCTGCTCATTGCAGAAACCGGGAGAGGGATAAAAATCAAGCATTTCTTTCCATATTTCGGCCTCGAAGCCGGTCTCTTCAGCCAGTTCGCGTTTAGCGCAATCAAGTGGTTTTTCTCCCGCTTCAAGTTTGCCGGCCGGTATTTCCAGCAAAAGATCACCGACGGCCTGGCGATGTTGCTGAACAAGATAAACTTCTCCCGAGTCGGACAGGGCGAGAATGGCAACAGCTCCTGGATGTTCAACAATTTCACGGTAAGCGACTAGATCATTTTTTACCTTAACCCGATCCTGGCGAATATTAAAGATCCTACCGCGATAAATATAGTTGGATGAAAGTGTCTCTTCCTTCAGTCGGTCGTTAATGAGCTATAACCTCCCAATTTACTTAATTCAAGTTAAACCGTTTCATTTTTTCATAAAGCCAGGAGCGACTGATCCCTAAAAGACGGGCTGCTTCACTTCGATTGCCGCCGGCCTTCCTTAATGAACCTAAGATCGCCGCTCTTTCTTGTTCTGTGCGTGAATCACGATAGGCATGAGAAACTCTATTGTAATTTTCTACCAGCTGAGTATTGTTTTTTTCAGGCGAACTGCTCTGCCTCAAATGTGGTGGTAAATGTTCAATCCCGATTAGATGGTCAGAAGCAAAATTCAAAGCCCTCTCAATAATATTTTCCAGTTCCCGGACATTACCGGGCCAATGATATTTTTGCAAAGATAAAAGCGCCAGGGAATCAATCTCGGTGACCTGCATGTTAAATATAAGATTATATTTTCTCAGAAAAGCATAAACCAGTGGTAAAATGTCATCGATCCTCTCCCTCAGCGGAGGGATAATCAGGTGAATTACGTTTAGCCTGAAATATAGATCTTTACGAAAGGTGCCTTCTCTAACCTTTTTTTCCAGATCTTGATTGGTGGCAGCCAGGAAGCGGACATCCACTTTTTCGGTCTTAGTCCCACCAATTCTTTCAAAAGTTTGTTCTTCGAGAGCCCTGAGCAGCTTACCTTGTAGGGCAATCGGCAGATCACCAATCTCATCTAAGAATAGGGTTCCACCGTCAGCCAGATCCAGTCGGCCTCGTTTCCCTTCCCGGCGGGCGCCAGTAAAAGCGCCCTCTTCATAACCAAAAAATTCCGATTCAAGCAAGTTTTCGGGAATAGCAGCACAATTAACTCTTAGGAAGGCTTGATTACGACGCGGCCCCTCCTGGTGGATAGCCTGGGCAAGCAGTTCTTTCCCCACTCCGCTTTCTCCGCTGATTAAGACAGTAGAAAGTCCCCTTGCTGCCTGCTTCGCCTCATTAATTAAATCCAGCATCACGGAATTAACGGTTATTATATCTTTAAAAACATAGGGTTTTTCTCGGAAACGTTCTTTTTTCAGTTCTTCCTGAAAGTGGGCTAGCCGGTTATTCATCGTCTCCAGCCTGGAAGCCAACTCACGCAGTTCGTCTACCCGTCTAAAGCTAATCTTGCCAACCGCCCCGATCACCTGTCCATCTCTGACTATGGGTAGCCTTGAAACAACATATGGTTTGCCGTCTATAAACTGGATGTCATTTAATTCGGGAATGCCAGTTTTTACAACAATATGCAAGCGGCTATTTTCCAATATTTTATTGATCGGCTGGTTTATTACAATATTTTCTTCCCGTTTTATAAAATCGAGAAAAATCCGGTTAACCAGAACCACTGAAGCGCTCTCATCAACAACAACCAGTGCGTCATAACCGATATCAAGCACTGTTTCTAAAGTTTGGTTTAACCGCTTCACGGTTCCCATTTCCTCGGCGATCGTTTCCAACTCGGTAACGTCCTGGAAAAAAGCAATAGCTCCTACAATTTCACCCCCATCAATTAAAGGAGTTTTATTGACCATCGCTGTTATTTCACCAACTTGATATTTACTGCCTATGCTGATCTGCCCACAGGTGAGTACCGGTTGCAGATCGAGTCCCGGCAAGACTGCTTCAACCATTCTCCCCTCGACCTTGGCCGGAAGCAAATTAAACAATTGCTCTGCGGCACGGTTTATATAGGTAATCGTACCAGAATAATCAACGGACACCAGGGCATTGTGCATTGCCTTGCAGATTACCTGCAGACGGCTGTTAAGCAGTTGCTCTTCCTTAAATAAAGCGGTAATCAATTCAACCTTTGTAAAAAGGCCAACCACTCGCTCATCGCCATCAACCACCACACCAGTTCCGACGGGAATCTTTCTAACCAAATCAATAACTTCCTGATAATCAAGATCTTTTTTAATCTTGACCACGTTGTGGTTATAATAATTATTAACTGTCTCCTGAAGAGATGTTCCCTTGATTAAAGCATCGTAGAGATTCGTTTTAGTAAATATACCGGCCAGTACACCGTCTTTATTGAGTACAGGCAGACCGTCACGCTGGCTATTACGTAAAAGATTAACAGCCTTTTGCAGGCTATCCTCCGGGCGCAGTGTTGCAAAATCACGGGTCATCATATCTTCCAGTCGCAAGTGAAGCCCTCCAGTTTAAATGATCGGTTCTCGTGCCTGCTTAAATCGCAAAGCTCTTTCCATTAAACTGTCAACATGCTGCAAACTAACCTGGTCAATACTGGCCCCGTCAAGCATACGGGCCAGTTCATTGCGACGCTCATTAGCGCTGAGTAATGATGCCCTGGTCATTGTTCTTTCACCACTGACTTCTTTATATAAGCAGATATGAGAATCAGCCATTGAAGCAATTTGTGGGCTGTGAGTTACACACATCACCTGGTGGTGTTTCGCCAGACCGGCTAACTTTTCAGCAACGGCCTGAATTGTTGCCCCGCCTATACCTGAATCAACTTCATCGAAAATAAGCGTTGGGATTAAATCCTGACGGGCAAGCGCAGTTTTTAGCGCCAGCATCACCCTGGCAACTTCACCGCCCGAGATAATCTTCGCCAATGGTTTTACTGCTTCACCCTGGTTGGCTGAAAAAAGGAATTCTACGGTATCCATACCAAGTGGCCCAACTTCTTCCCGGCGGCCGATGTTTACTTTGAAGCTGGCATTAGGCAGTGCCAGCTCCTTAAGACACTCTTCAATCAGTTGCTCGAGATTTTTCGCGCTTTCACATCTTTTTTTGCTTAACTCTGTGCTTTCAGCAATTAATTGATCGTTAAGCAGAACCAATTCCGCTTCGATCTTTTCAATCATCGCCTCACTGTTCACCAATCTTTCAATCTCGTTTTCGGTCTTAGTAGCAAAAGAAATAACTGCTTCCAATGACCCTCCGTATTTGCGTTTTAAATTATTGATCAAGTTAAACCGTTCTTGAATCATCTGCAATTCTGCAGGATCAAACTCAAATCCTGACTGGTAAGTACGCAGTTCGTGCGATACCTCTTCCAGTTGGGCTGCAGCCGAAGCAACTAGCTCCAGCAGCGGTTCAAGTTTATGATCGATTCCGGCCGCTTCGCTCAACAGTGCAGAATTGTGGCTAAGACGATCAACCAGTGATTCGATCTCCTGAGACTCATCTCCACGATATAGGTTGCAATAAAGACGGGAAACAAGCATCGATAACTTCTCAGCATTGGACAATATCCGTTCCCGTTCAGCAAGCTCTTCGTCTTCACCAGTTTTTAACGCAGCGCCCTGAATCTCTTTCAGCTGAAAATTATAAAGGTCCAGGCGTCTAGCTCTTTCAGCTTCATCATCACCATATCCTGATAGCTCTTTTTTTAAATCACCTTTACGCCGCCACAGTTCGCCAATTTTCTTGCGTGACTGTCCAATCGAGTCTCCTCCGAAGGCGTCTAGTAGCTCGATATGCTGATCCTGCCGCAGCAATGATTGATGCTGGTGCTGTCCATGCAAGTCGACCAAAAGCTGTCCAAGGTCCTTTAAAAAAGAGATTGGAACGGCCCTGCCATTAACCCTGGCAACACTGCGTCCATTTCTATAAACCTCCCGGGCAATAATCAGCTCGTTTTCGTAATCAATGCCTGCCTCTGCCAGCAGGGTGTTGACTTGCTTTTGCACCGCCGGCTCAGCATTAACGATCCCCTCAATATATGCCTCCGTACTACCCTGGCGGATCTGTTCTACAGTCGCTCGCTCACCGAGCAACAGATTAATTGCACCAATGATAATCGATTTACCGGCACCGGTTTCTCCACTTAAGACGTTCAATCCCGGGCTAAAACTGATGGCAAGATCTTCAATTAGGGCATAATTGGCTACTTTGAGTTCTGCGAGCATGCCTCAACCTCCCAGTACCTCATGCTTTAAGTTTTTGATGTAGCATGCGGTAAAATGAATAATCCTTAAATGATACCAGTTTTACTGATTGTTCGGCTCGGTTGACAATGATTTGATCTTCATCTTCCAGGGTATATCTGACCTGGCCATCAACGGTTAACATTACGTCAACCTGGCGTGAATCGATATGCAGCCTTACCTGGTCGCTCCCGTTAATCACTACCGAACGATTATAAAGACTGTGCGGACAAATTGGGGTCACGATAAAAAGCTGCATGGTCGGATTAACTATCGGCCCGCCGGCCGAAAGGGAATAACCGGTTGAGCCGGTAGGCGTAGCAACTATAATGCCGTCTCCATAATAACTTTCCATGAACTCACTATTTATATATGCTTCGACTTTGATAATCCGGGAAAAAGGTCCACGAGAGACGACAATGTCATTCAGGCTAAGGTAAGAAGCAAGTTCTTTCGCATTCCGATAAAGCTTTGCTTCCAACATCATTCTTTCCTGGTAACCATAACGGCCGGTTGTGACATATTCTAAAAACCGTTCCATCTGGTCTACCTCGATTTCTGCTAAGAAACCTTTGTGGCCTAAATTGATTCCAAGCACCGGTTTATGCCAACAGGCAAGATCGCGTGCCACTCTTAGGATTGTGCCATCGCCACCGATCACAATGATCATTTCCAAACGACCATTCCATGATTTAAGTTGATCCGCCAACGAGGTTTCACTGTAAAAATCAACCAATTCAGAACCGGCGATCTGCAGATCTATATGGCGCTGTTCCAGGAACCTGGAGATTTCACCAACGACCAGCCTGGCATTCTTCTTTCGCCAATTCGGAATAAGCCCGATGGATTTCATTAAAGTCCTCCCCTTAATTCGAGCTTAACATAACTTCTTCCCGATCGTTTTTAAATCCTTCAGGAAATTAGCGATCACCTGACAATAAATTTAAATGTGCATCTTGCACTACTTTTTTTATTTTTTCCTCACTATTTTCAGCATCAACCAACTGTTTTTCAGCATCAAGCTCTAAGTACAAAAAATATTCAATATTGCCTTTCGGACCAACCAGGTGTGAGTAAGTCAATTGCCGACATCGATAACCATTATCAGCAGCCGCAAGCATTAGATCGCCAAGCACTTTTTCATGAAGCCGTGGATTACGGATCACACCTCTGCCTCTGGTCGCTTCAATTCGTCCCACTTCAAATTGCGGTTTTACTAAGGAGACTACTCTCGATATCTCGCATTGATTAAGAGCCGGAAATACCATCTTTAACGAAATAAACGAGACATCAACGACTGCCAGATCTGGTTTCTCTGAAAAGTTTTCCGGTTTTAAATTACGAACATTGAACCGTTCTAAAAAAACTACCCGGGGGTCGTTTCTTAGCTTGTATGCCAGTTGTCCATAACCGACATCAACGGCATATACTTTTTCAGCACCGTTTTGCAAAAGACAATCGGTAAAACCACCGGTCGAGGCACCAATGTCAACAATTGTAAGTCGTCGGACATCCAGCTTAAAATCGCTGATCGCTCCAGCCAGCTTTAATCCGCCCCGACTGACATAGGAATTACCAGGATCACTGAACTCAACATCAGCCTCACAATCAATACTAGTCCCAGCTTTATCTACATGATGACCATTAACCCGTACTGCACCGGTCATGATCAGCGACTGGATACGATTACGGCTTAGTTCCGGGTATTTTTTTTGTAAGAGAAGATCCAACCTTATTTTCTGACTTTTCTTCAATTGATCCTATTTGCCCTTTTAAGTTTGGTAAAATCAATAATCGATTCATAAATCCCTTCTGCATCTAAGCCCTGACATGTTAACATCTGGCTCCGTGTACCGTGACCAACAAAATGATCATCAATGCCAAGCCGCCGGATTGGGATAAAAAGATCATTTTTTGCAAGCAGATCAGCGATCCCGCTGCCAAATCCACCGGAGAGAATATTTTCCTCAACCGTTACGACCATCCGGCACTGTCGAGCCCATTTAATAATTAACTTTTCATCCAGGGGTTTGACAAACCTGGCGTTGATCACTGTGGCTTTTAAATTTTGCCAGGATAATCTTTCGGCAGCCGCAAGCACTGATTGCAGTACTGTCCCGGCAGAAACGATTAGCAGATCAGACCCCTGCCGAACCAGCTCACCTTTACCCCAGGGCAGAAGGTTAAGCGGTCCCGTTTCAATACCGGTTACCTTGTCACGCGGGTAACGGATGGCAACCGGTCCTGAAGCTAATTGCAGGGCGGTGAAGAGCAGGTTTTGCTGCTCCCGTTCATTAGCCGGGGCCATTATTGTCATATTTGGCATAGTGCGTAAATATGAAAGATCAAACAGACCTTGATGTGTTTCCCCATCTTCCCCAACAATCCCGGCCCGATCAACAGCAAAAACAACAGGTAGATTCTGTAAGCAGGTGTCGTGAATCAGTTGATCGTATGCGCGCTGAAGGAATGTGCTGTAGACGGCAAATACTGGGCGCAAACCACCGGCAGCAAGAGCGGCAGCCATTGTCACGGCGTGTTGTTCAGCAATACCAACATCATAAAAGCGATCGGGAAATTCTTTACTGAAGTTTTTTAATCCCGTTCCGGTTGACATTGCTGCCGTTATTGCCACGATCTTCGGATCTAAACGGGCAAGTTCAACCATGGTGTGGCCAAAATGATCAGTGTAAGATTTTATTTTTTTCTTTTTCAATGGCAATCCATTGCTGAGATCAAAGGGCCCGACGCCGTGAAAAACTTCCGGTTCAATTTCTGCAAAGTGGTAACCCTTTCCCTTTTCTGTCACAACATGGACCAATACCGGTCCGCGCATTTTGTCTGCTTGCTTCAGCACATTATCGATTGCAATCAGGTCATGCCCGTCGACAGGACCGAAATAGGTAAAACCGAGTTCTTCAAAAAGCATTCCGGGCACGATTAGGTACTTTAATCCTCCCTTGATTCTTTCCGCAGTTTCAACCAATTTTTTACCGATATGGGGAATCCGGGTTACATAATTTTCAAAGTCTTTTTTTAGTCTTGAATACTTTGGATCCGACCTGATTCGACTAAGGTAAGCAGAAAGGCTGCCTACATTTGAGCTAATCGACATTTTATTGTCATTCAAAATTACTGTGATGTCAGCTTTGATATGACCGGCATGATTTAAAGCTTCAAATGACATTCCCCCGGTCAGGGCTCCATCGCCGATTACAGCAACAACCCGAAAATTTTCATGCTGTTGATCACGGGCCAGCGCCAGGCCGAGAGCAGCAGAGATTGAAGTACTGCTATGTCCGGTTAAGAAAGGATCATGCTCGCTTTCTGAAGGCTTCGGGAAGCCGCAAAGACCTCCCTGGAGACGCAGGGTATGAAATTCTTTCCAACGACCGGTTAATAGTTTATGAGCATAACTTTGGTGTCCCACATCCCAGATGATTTTATCGCGCGGGCTTTCATAAAAACGATGTAAGGCTACGGCAAGCTCAACTACACCCAGGCTGGCAGCCAGGTGCCCCCCATTGTCAGCAACTGTTTTAATCATATGCTGCCTCAGTGCTGATGCAACCTCTTGCAACTGTTGATCAGAGAGCTTCTTTAAATCTTCCGGCAATGACAGTTTACCGATATAGTTTTCCATATTATTCCTCAATCCCGAACAAAACCTTTAATCTCTTTATTCGTTACTTCTTTTGATTCGACCAAAGGGATTCTCGATTCTGGTCATAATTTTTGCCACAAACAATATAATTTCTGTAGAGTATTTAATAGCGAGCGCTTTCCCCAAGGCTTTTCCACCAACAGTGATTGCAGCAACAATCGCCGTTAAGAAAATACCGATATAAAATTCGGCCTGGTGGGTTGTAAATAAAGTCACTAGCCTGTAAACAATAATCGCTGCAATTGTTCCGCTGACGATACCACTAATATCGCCAATCACATCATTGCAAAAATTTGCCACCTGATCTGCATTCTTAACCAGGTAAACTCCTTTTTTTGCTCCGTACACCCTTCGAGCAGCCTTGGCATTAAGCGGTGCCACCTTGGCTGCTGCTGCCGCCGTTCCAACCAAGTCAAAAATAATCCCTAATGAAACAATAAAAAGCAAAATCAAGAACGATATAAAAATTGATCCGACTTTGCTTATCATGTAGTGAGAAATAAAACCGAACAATATTGCCAAAAAGAAAGTCCAAATAATCGACATATATACCCAGCGGGTTTTACGACGTTTTTTTAAATAATCAGCCAAACTTCATCACCTTGATGTACATAAAAACATAAGTGGTAGCAAGCCAGGTAAACTTTGCGGCTTAGGTCCAGCAGGATTTCCCGGATAATCACCTGTCGTTACCGAACAGGCAGTTCCCTTTTCAGACCATCCCGGCAGTGTCACCATCTGCAGAGCTGGATTACCACTTAGCTCACACTTTAATCCCTGGATTACTTCTCCTTAGAGAGCAGTCTAGGAGATTTCCTCACTGGTGCCTAATCTCCCCTAGCCCCTTTTGCAGAAAGGGTTTAAGAAGCACTAACTCCCTCCTCCACCAATTCCACTCAAGGCAGGCTACACTGCACACAGCTATTTACCGCATGCAGGTTCATACCCAGCCAGTAACTTTTGCTTTCAGGCATCTGGCCACCGTACTGGGTCTCCGCGGAGGCAGGGTCAACGCCTACATGCCATTGTAGATCGCCCCATCCTCCTTAACTCCCAGCAGCAGCCCCCAACTGGGCGTCGGCAGCCACCACCAGGAACTTCATCGATGTGCCCTTAACGGATTTTTAGGCCCGCTTTCGGAGAGGGACACCAACTAGAATACTGCACCACTTATGTCCATGCTCAAGACCAATTATAGCATATGACGCGGTTAATCACAATTTCAGTCTGCAGCTTAACATTTTCGCTAAAGAAGCCCGTGGGCCATTTTACAGGCTTTCAGAGCATTCTTCATTAGCATCCGGTTAGTAACCGAACCAACGCCGCCCGGAACCGGGGTAATTGCTTTAGTTTTATCTTTAACTGCATCAAAGGATACATCCCCGACTGTTTTCGTTTTCGGTTTACCTTTATCATTAAGGACCGGCTCACCTTTTCCATCTAACACCTTGACCCGGTTGATCCCGACATCAATTACTACAGCCCCGTCCTTTATTAGATCAGGACCAATCAAATCAGCTTTGCCGGCAGCGACAATCAAGATATCAGCTCCCGTGGTATGCTTAACCAAGTTCCCCTTCATGCTGGTAAATACGTGGGTGATTGAAGTTGTTGCATTACGATTAACAGCCAAGTAAGCTACCGGTTTGCCAACAATATTTGAATGACCGACGACTACAATTTCTGCTCCTTCAAAGAAATCTTTCGGGTCTACTCCTTCTTCAGCTGCATAACGCTCAAGGATTTCAATCACAGCTGCCGGGGTTGCCGGTGGAAATGTAACTTCTCCCAAAGCAAGTTTACCCATGTTAAAAGGATGGAAACAGTCGATATCTTTATTGACATCAATCGAATTGATTACTGCGCTATCTGAAATCTGCTCAGGAAAAGGACGCAGAGGTAGAATTCCGCTAACCGTTTTGTCAGCATTCAATCGCTTGACGATATTAATCACTTCTTCTTCACTGACATCGGCAGAAGGATTTTCATTAATATAGGTGAAGCCGGCCTCTTCACAGAATTTCTCTACCTGCCCCCTGTACATTTTCGCTCCGAAGTCGTCTCCAACCAAGAGAGTGGCAATACCGGGTGTAATCCCTTTTGCTTTTAATGCTTCAGTTTCTTTAATGATTTCCTTCATCAGCTCTTCGCCGATGGCTACACAATCAATTACCTTTGTCACTTCTTTTACCCCTTTCAGCTTATTATTAATTATTCAGCAATAACAGTTAAACCGCGGTAATTATAGCAAATTCGGCCCTCAGCGTCAATTTCAAGAAAGCTGATCGATAACAGCAGCCAGAGTCTGGTCTGCGATCCGGCAACCATCCTCAATCAACTGAGCCATCTCTGCCTTGGTATCGGCCAGAAATTTTTCATTTTTTATTGCTCCCAGGTTAATCATGACATTTAGCTGTCCGCTAAGCAATGCCGCTTTTAAAAATACCACCCCACAGCCAACATCAGAAATGGCGAGGCGCGAACCGATCTGTCCCATTCTTTCATGGATTTTTATCCCGGCAAAAGATTTTCGCATTATTTCCAAAGGCACTGAGCAGGCCTCAATTGAACATTCTTCCATTATTTTTTCCTTCTGCGCAATCTGTTCAGGGGTTTCTTTGGGTAGACCGTACGCTTTTGAAAGGGGTTCAAATACTTCGGCATCCCGATCTACCAAATCTTTTAAAGCTTCAATAATCGCGCTGCCTTCACTCAGGAGCTTTTTCACCTCATCTTCTACTGGAGCATATTTTTTTTTCCCCACTGTCAGGTTACCTACCATGTTGGAGAGCGCCATGCCTAGTGCACCGCCCATCGCCGCTGCGCCGCCACCGCCGGGAACCGGTGCTTTTGAGGCTAAAATCTCAATAAAATGCGCGCAACTCTTTTCAACCATTTTCATCTTACCTGCCTCCTTTAGATCTACTTTTTTCTATAAACAAGCTTAGCAGCAAGCGCCGCCAAAACCTCTGTATCCCTTTCCAGTTCCCGAAGTTTTTCAACCGCTTCAAGATAAAGACTCTCGGCTCTGCCCCTGGCCGCCGCATTGCCCATCAATGCTGTATGGGTAGCCTTGGCGCTCTTCCGATCGGCACCTGACGGCTTACCCAGCTCTGTGGCGGTAGCTTCCTCGTCAAGCAGATCGTCAATGATCTGGAAAGCTTTGCCGATTTTTAGGGCATAACGATCCAGGATTTCTAGTTCGTTGGCCGGTGCTGGAACAGCCAATGCCCCACAGTTTAAAGCTGCCCTAAAAAGCGCTCCTGTTTTCAGTTCAGCAATGATTTCAATCTCTTCCATTGAAAGATTTTTACCCTCTGCCCGCAGATCAAGCTCCTGTCCGCCGATTAGACCTTCAGAGCCTGCTGCCTTGGCCAGGGATATACAGATTTTCAGAGCATCTTTTTCTTTTTTTTCACGCAAACCAAAAGCAGCTACCAATTCAAAAGCCAGGGTTAATAATGCGTCACCGGCTAAGATAGCAACTGCTTCACCGAAAACAATATGGCAAGCAGGTCTGCCTCTTCTTAGATCACTATCATCCATCGCCGGCAGATCGTCATGGATCAGGGAGTAACTGTGGACCAATTCAATGGCAACAGCAATCTCCAGGATTGAATCTGCTTTTACGCCATATATTTCTGCGGCAGTCAGGGTTAAAATCGGTCTTAGTCTTTTACCGCCAGCTTTAACGCTATAGTGCATTGCGGAGGCAACCTGTGAAGTTTCCGAATCAGGAAGAAATCTTGCTAAAGCCTGATCTATAATTTCTTTTTTTTCATCCAGATATGCATCAATACTATTATTCATCATTAAAGACTATCCTTGTCAGGAAACGATTCTTCAGCATCCGTCTTTAATTCCTGTTGTTCTTCCTTCATCAGGTATTCAACTTTAAACTCAATCTCAGCCAATTTTTCCCGACAATAACGGGAAAGGGCAATCCCTTCCTGAAAAGCCACCAGGGACTCCTCCAGTGGAATCTCCGGATCCTCTAACTTCTCTACCAGCGATTCCAGTCGCTCCAGTGCTTCTTCATAGGTCAGCTTATCCAGTTTCCCGACCGGTTTCTTCTCCTTCAAAGATGTTGCCCTCCTCAATCACCTCGGTCCGGCATTGCGCCTGGCCATCGGTAAAATTTAAATTCAACTGGCTTCCAACCTTAATTTTCTTAACAGAACGGACTATTTCGCCTTGTTCGTTGCGGCAAAAGCTATAACCGCGGTTCATTACTTTAAAAGGACTAAATCCTTCCAGCTTATCAGTCTTCGAAGCAAGCTGTATTCCTTTATATTGCAATAATCGTGCAATGTTTTTACTGAGAGCAGTATTAAGGTTAAACAGATTTTCCTGGAGTGATCCCAATCTTCTGACTGGAATGGTATAAAAACGTTCACCAGTAATTTGATCCAGTTTTTGCTTTTCCTGTTTAATTCTGCTTTGCAGGGAAACAACCGCCCTGCGGCGCAGCTGAACGATAGCAGTAAGGAGTTCCTGGGAATCAGGAACCGCATACTGAGCTGCCGCAGTCGGAGTGGGGGCTCTTAAATCCGCGACAAAGTCAGCTATGGTAAAATCAGTTTCATGGCCAACCGCCGATATTACCGGCAGCCGGGAACGATGGATCGCCCGGGCGACCTGCTCTTCATTAAATGGCCACAAGTCTTCCAGCGAGCCTCCGCCCCTGGCTAAAATGATCAGTTCAATACCGGGTAACTTATTCAATAAATCCAAAGCCCTGACTAGATCGGCAGACGCACCTAAACCCTGGACCAGGCTTTCGACAACGACTAGATGCAATGCCGGAAAACGCTTTTTGAATACAGTGAGCATATCTTGCAGGGCTGCCCCGGTCGGTGAAGTGATTAACCCAATTTTACGCGGGGCAAAAGGTAGTTTCTGCTTGTTTTCAGGCACAAAAAGACCTTCAGCTGCCAATTTCTCTTTCAGTTGTTCGAAAGCCAGGTAAAGTGACCCTACCCCAGCCGGTTCCATTTCATTAACATAAAGTTGATAAACTCCATCGGGTTCATAAACAGAAAGGTTCCCGCTAATCACCACTTCCATACCATCTGCCGGTTGAAAGAGGCAGCGGGTATTTTTACCGCGAAAAAAAACGCAGCGCAGCGAAGATTGGCTATCTTTCAAGGTAAAGTACATATGCCCCGATCGGTGATGCTTGAAATTAGAAAGTTCACCGCCAACCCTGATGTCCTGCAGCCGGGGATCACTGCTGATCAGATTCTTAAGATAACGGTTTAGTTCTGAAACTCTGATGATCTCTGTTTTTTGCATCCTACCAGTTACCTGTCTACCGGTTCAAATTTTCTTTCGGTTTTAGCAGTGCATTTCAGCTGCAATCAAAACTTTAATCAATAAGACTTTCATAGTTTCTGCATCTTCGTTTAAAAACCCTCTAAATATCAATCAATGGATTTACGATCTAATGCCTATTCAGATGCTGCCACCGCCGTGCGGCTATAAGTGCCAGACCAACCGCATTATCGGCAGAGTGACGGGGCTCGGCAAAATAAACAGGGACTAGCCTGATTCCTGTTTTTAATCTTTCCCGGATGTAGTAATTGGCTACAACCCCGCCTACTGCCAGCACACCGTCATAACAGCAGTCGATTTTTAATATATTATTGATGGCCGATCCAATTGAATCGGCAATACAGCATTCGACAGATCTCGCCAGATTTTCCCGGCAAGCCCCGGTAGCTAATAATCGTTCCGCCTGACTAGCCGGTCCCGAGAAACTTACTGCAGTATTTTTAACCGAACATGATAACCGGGGGATATCTCTTTCAGCGTTTAGAGCCAGTTTCTCAAGTTCCGGCCCGGCAGGAAATCTTAAGTTTAGCTGTTTGCCAATCCGATCAATAAACTGGCCGGCATTTAGATCAGTAGTGCCCCCTAACAGTTCTATCCTCAATTCGCCGGGGTTATGTTCTGCAACCGCTAAGATTTCAGTTGTTCCTCCTGAAAGATGAAGCACCAGGTAACGACCGGCAGCTAATTGTGCCGACCACAGACCAGCCATGATATGTCCTTCCTGGTGAGATGCTGAAAAATATTGAAGGCCCATGATCTGTGCAGTAAACAAACCAAAGGCCTCGCTGACTTTGAAAACCGGCATATATGAATTTTCCTGGTTGCGGGGTTTATCGGCGGAAGCGACAGCTGCCAGTTTTTCCGGCAAGCTTAACGGCAATCCCGACAGACAGAGGTTGTGCATATTCTTGATATGTGCAAAAACCGCATCTGATTGGCGTAAACCAAGCTGATTATTGTTTACCGCCAGCGGGATCTTTTGTTCATAAACCAGGCTCTCGTCCTGGTTAACCAGGGCCATTGAAGTGGTATAAGCCGACGTATCAAGGCCCAGGAACAATTTTTCTTTAAGGTTCCCTTTCAAGTGCTTCACCTGCAGAGCGATCAAGAACTCCATTGATAAAACCTACTGCTTCCCCTGTACTGCCATATTTTTTGGCTAGTTCAAGGGCTTCATTTATCGATACTGCCGGGGGAATATCAGGCCGGTATAGGATTTCATAGAGGGCAAGCCTCAGCAGGTTGCGATCCACTGCCGAAATACGGCTCAATTCCCACTTAACCAGATGTTTTTCAATCAACTGATCAAGTTCTTTCTGTTTTTCGGTAGTAGCAATTACCAGTTCAGTGATGAACTGTTCCTCTTCATCACTGAACCTAAAACCTTCCAATGAACTTTTGATCGCCTGTTCGGCCCGACATTTACCAATATCAACCTGAAACAAAGCCCTGAAAATTACTTCTCGCGCCAAACGTCGGGACAATTAATGCTAACCTCCACTGCACCGGATTTACGATCAACCGCATTAGTCTTGTCTTGCGTAAATCTTTTTTGTTGAGTATATTTATTCTTTTTCTTTGGGAGAAAAAAACCGATTCAGATAGCGGCTAATTCCCGGACCAACATCAAGTCGCCAACCAATAATGATCCCTACCGCGATGCATAAAAAGATAAATACACTTACCCAAAAACCGTAACTTACTACCAGGATCGCAAATATCAGCCCGAGCAGTCCACCCAATATTTTTCCCCAGTGCTTACTGAATATTACCCACCAGTTAAGTTCTGACATTTAGTGATCACCTCCAGTTTACTTGCTAACCTTTTTCTTTAATCAACCTATTATCTTGATGCGGCTTGATCCATTACTACATTTTCGATCATTACTTTTACCTCATGGACAGAAATCCCGGTTATCTTCTCCAGGTGTTCTTTCGTTTTTGATTGCAGATCGCTGATTAATCCGGGCAAGCTGACATCAGGCATTACCTTAATCTTGATTCTTACAACCAGTCCGTCAGCCGTATGTGACACCTGCCTGCTGACATCTTTAATCCCCTGGGTTTGCTGCACAATCCGCAGCACCATGTTTTCGATGGCAGGGATCGAGATCAAAACCTCCCCGAACTCACTGCCTTTTAGGACGGCATTGCTCATTTTTTTGCCGGAACGCAGGCCAAAAGAGAGCAGAATCAAGGCAATCAGCATCAGAACCGAGGCTGTAGCCAACAATACTGTTTCATCAACCCAGTTCGGCAATGGTAAAGTTAACCCCGGTAATAAGTTAAAGTTAATTGCTGCAAGAAAAAGAGCAGCCCCGATGAACAAACACCCTAAAAATACCAGGAGAATCTTGAAAAATATTTTCATTGTTTATCCCCTTCCGGTCAATCCTTTTTAAGCCTGCTGAAGGCAGGCTTAAAGCTTTACATTACGCAAGCGAAATTATTACTCAGTTTCGGTTTCAGTTGCGATTTCGCTTTCAGCCTCAACTTTTTCTTCTTTTTCTTTCTGGGGAAATTGAATTCCCTGAACGTGAATATTGACAGTGGTCACGGTTAGACCGGTCATGGTTTCTACTGCTTTTTTTACATTTTCCTGGATATCCCAGGCAACATCCGGAATCCGCTCACCATATTTCGCTACGATAAAAATATCAATCTTTGCATCTTCAATCCCTACCTCAACCTTTACTCCCCTGGTAACATTTTTGCGGCCTAAAGCTTCGGCGATGCCACCACCGATGCCACCGCTCATCGAAGCAACACCTTCAACTTCATTGGCTGCCATACCGGCAATAATCGATACTACTTCATCGGCAATTTTTACAACACCAAGTTCTGACGGCAAGGTCCGGTTTTCTTTTTCAGTCATGCTAAAACCTCCTTTGCACTGATATTAAAGCTCTTTTCACTTAATGCTATTATAACAAAATAGCGATTTAGCTTCAATTTACCGGGAATCCCGGTCTCTTTTATTATTATTATTATTCTTCTTCTTCTTCCGCTTCCGCTTCCGCTTCTTCCCACTCCTCATCATCAACCAGAACAACTTCACCACA
>CAZAKI010000004.1:73132-94316 GCA_964485855.1 uncultured Syntrophomonadaceae bacterium
CTTCCGCTTCCGCTTCTTCCCACTCCTCATCATCAACCAGAACAACTTCACCACAACCCGGACAGGTCACTTCAATTGCCGAATCCTGATCCAGAAGTTCATCATCAACGACTACAATTTCGCGACAATTCGGACACTCGATTGAAAACCCGCCCTCATATTCATCGAAGTCGTATTCATAATCCTCATCATCATCTTCATCTACATCTTCATAAAAATCTTCTTCGAGTTCTGTCAGGTCATCGTCAATTGCTTCAGTATATTCAAAAAGCTCCTCATAATCCACTTGTAACTCTTCAATCTCCTCCGCCATACCTTCCAGCAGATCAATCATCTTCTGCATGATCTTCTGTTCTTTACTCTCTTCACCGAGCCCTAGCCCTTCCGCCAGGCCCCTGATATAGGATACACGCGCTTTCAGATCTTCTGTCATTTCATTCCCTCCTTGAGTTTAATGTTCCATGAATTAGGCTCTTTCAATATAATTACCGCTTCGGGTATCAACCCGAATTAAATCGCCTTCGTTAATAAAAAGCGGCACTTGAACTACCAATCCGGTTTCCAGTTTCGCCGGTTTGGAAGCTCCCGAAGCAGTATCTCCTTTCACCCCAGGCTCGGTTTCCGCCACTGCCAGTGTGACCGTTAAAGGAATATCGACCCCGACAATCTCTTCCTTATAAAGAACAATACTAAGTTTATCGTTTTCTTTAATAAACTTAATTCCCTCACCAAGCTGTTCTTCACTCAGGGTTATCTGCTCGTAGCTTTCCAAATCCATAACATGAAAAATATCATCTTCGCGGTAAAGGTATTCCATTTCTTTACGTTCCAGGTGCGCTCTCGCTACTTTCTCACCAGCGCGAAAGGTCTTATCAATAATCGCTCCGCTCCTTAAATTTTTTAGTTTAGAACGGACGAATGCGTTGCCTTTACCAGGTTTAACATGTTGAAATTCAAGGACATTATAGATATCGCCTTCGTATTCAATGGTCACACCGGTATGAAAATCATTGGTGGATATCATCTGAACCCCCTACCCTTCATCTGCTTTTTAACTAAATAATGACCAGTTTCCGTTCACTGCCGGTTAGCAGTTCCATTCCGTTTGCGGTTACATGAACCATATCTTCAATCCTGACCCCGCCCTGACCGGGCAGGTAAATTCCAGGTTCAACGGTAATAATCATCCCCGGCTTCAATACAGTTTCACTGCGTGCATTAAGGGTCGGAGCTTCATGAACTTCAAGGCCAACCCCATGACCCAGGCCGTGTCCAAAATAATCGCCGTACCCTGCTTCTTCTATTATATCACGGGCAACTGCATCGATCTCCTTCGCTTTACGTCCCGGCTTGACTGCAGCAGCCGCTTCTTGCTGGGCCCTAAAAACAGTTTCATAGACTGTTAGCATCTCCTGATCGGGTTTACCAATGCTAAAGGTCCGGGTCATATCGGTGGCATAGCCATTAAAGATCATGCCGAAATCGATGGTGACCATTTCGTTTCGCTGCAGTATTTTTTCTGTTGCTGTTCCGTGGGGCATGGCACCACGCGGACCTGAAGCAACTATAAATTTAAAAGAGCGCTCTTGTGCACCCTGCCGCAGAAGGTAGATCTCCAATTCACGGGCAAGCTCTTTTTCCTGCATGCCCGCTTTGATTTCCTTTTTCAGAAACTCAAAAGCCCGGTCCAATAAGGCCGCTCCCTGCCGGAGGATGTTTAATTCTTCAGCACTCTTGATCACTCTCAGCCTTTCAACTGATTCTTCAAGAGGGATCAGTTGAACCGGAAGTTTTTCGGCCAGCTTTTGGTAATCTTGATAAACCAGGTCTTTTGCTTCAAAACCGATTCTTTTAAATCTGTTATTGTCGATTAGCTCCAGCAGGGTAGGATAAAGATCTTCCTGCCGCCTGACTGTTTCAAAATCAGGAGCCTGGTCGGCAGCCTGCTCCAGATAGCGAAAATCAACCAGTAAAAAGGCTTTTTCCGCACTGATCAATAAAAGACCACTGCTGCCGCTAAACCCGCTTAAGTAACACCGATTGATAGGATTTGTAACCAGCAAAGCATCAATATCATGGGCACTGATCTCTCTCCTGATGGCCTTAAGCTTTTCTCTGCTCATGCTATTCCTTCTCGAGAATCGCTGCCAGCGCATCCAAGCCAAGCAGATAGCTGTTCAGCCCCAGACCACAGATCACTCCCGCGGCAACCGGAGATATAACCGAGTGCTGCCTGAAAGCTTCGCGCTGATAAATATTACTTAGATGAACTTCAATCACTGGAATTTTCACAGCTTCAAGGACATCACGCAAAGCGTAACTGTAATGAGTGAAGGCTGCCGGATTAAACAAAATTCCCTGATATCTTGAATGCGCTTGCTGGATAGTATCAATTAACTCTCCCTCATGATTTGATTGAAAACAGTCAACATAAAGGCCCAGCTTATCAGCTTTCTCTGCCAGAGCCAGGTTGATTTGTTCCAAGGTTTGATCGCCATAGTGCTCGGGATCGCGATTTCCGAGCAGGTTCAAGTTCGGTCCGTGCAGAACCAAGATATTTCTCAAGGTTAGTCCGCAGCCTCCTTTTAATCCCCTGTTTCATAGTTTTCTGATCAGGTCATAAAAATCCTTCCGAAAAAGAAAATAATCATAGCGGTTTCAAATTAAGTTTATTAATAATATCCCAGGCCACCTGATCTTTGTTTTTCCCGGTAGTATTTACTTCCAGATCACAGATTTCATAATAGGGTGCTCTTTCCGCCAGCAGTTGTTCAATTTTTTGCAGCGGCTTTGCTTGCCCCTCAAGCAGCGGGCGCCCCCCCTGCCTTTTAGTTCTTGATAATATGACCCGCGGTGAAGCAGTCAATAGAACCAATAGACCACAGCTCTTTAAAATTTCCCTGTTTTTAACCCTAATTAAAATTCCTCCCCCGGTAGCCACCACTATGGTCCCTAATGGATATGCACTTAAACTTTCAACAACTTCAGCCTCAAGTTCTCTAAAATACGCTTCGCCACGCAGGGAAAAAATATCGGCTACCTTCATCCCCGCTTTTTTTTCGACTTCATGATCAGTATCGACAAATTTTCGGCCAAGAATCAGGGCTAAATGCTCGCCTACTGTTGTTTTTCCACTGCCCATGAAACCGGCCAGGATGATCTGTTTCCCCTTTGAGTCGTCTAGTCGATTCATTTTATTCCTCACTGTTCCCAGCTTGCCGGTGGCAGGTTCGAAACCCTGATCCGCCCGGTAGCCGGGGCAACGATGATATAAAGAATTTTGCCGGTTTTATTTTGCAAAGCTACGGTTCCCCCGGAATTTGGTGCTCCGCTACGCATGAATTTTAAGGTCCGGACCGAATCGATCTTTGGAAAATTATTATAATAATAGTTGATTCCTTCCGGCAGTTTTACCAGGTTACTTTCATTCGTTTTTCCGTCTTTTAAGCAATATTGAGGATGGTAATGAGGATCACCCCGAAACTCAACCAATTGCGTCCAGCCTGAAGTAATCGCCAACTGTTGCGATTTCCGCAAATCGATAGCCAGGGTCCGGGCGGCGACCTCCAGGGTCTGGTTTTTACCAAAATCAGCCATGGCCGGAACGGCAATCAGCATTAGAATCGTCAATAGCGAGATCACGCAAACCATCTCGATCAGGGTAAAACCGTTCTCATTTTTTGCTCGGCCGATTGTGATCAAACTCCCGGACTTTAGGATTATCGTCAACCTGCTTGTTAACCTTCGCCGTGTTTTAGGTTAGATAGATATTTGATACTTTCTTCATTCAAGGCTGCTTCCTGATCAACAATGGTATTAAAAGTGGAGCGCACAATTTCACTGATCGTAGTTTTTCCTTCCAGGATCAGGCGCATTCCATCTTTGACCAACGAAAGCATCCCCTGCTCAACCGCCTTATTGTGAATCACTTCGGCAGTTGCCCCACCGATGATCAACTCCTGCAGTTCGCGGTTTACAAGCAATATTTCCTGGATTGACAGTCGCCCCCGATAGCCGGTCTGGTTGCATAAGCTACACCTGGCACCGCGGAACAACTTTGAGGGTGGTTCCTGGCCAAAGTAACGTTCGAAAAAGATCTTTTCCCGCTCGCTTAAAACATATTCTACAGCACAGGCGGGACAAATCTGCCTTACCAGGCGTTGGGCAATCACTCCAAGGAGGGAAGCCGTAACCATATAGTTTTCCAGACCCATATCAATCAACCTGGTTACAGCCCCGGCCGCATTGTTGGTGTGCAGGGTGCTGAGCACCAAATGACCGGTTAGCGCAGCCTGAACAGTAATTTTAGCTGTTTCCAGATCCCTGATCTCCCCAACCATAATGATATTCGGATCCTGGCGCAAAATGGAGCGCAGGGCATTGGCAAAGGTCCGGTTGATCTTGCGGTTGACCTGAACCTGATTAACCCCTCTGAGACGGTATTCAACCGGATCTTCAACAGTGATAATATTATCCCGCGGTTGATTCAGGTGGTGGATGGCCGAATAAAGAGTTGTTGTTTTTCCACAACCTGTCGGTCCGGTTACCAGCAGCAAACCATACTGGTTTAAAATCAACCGCTGCAGCAATCGGTAGTTTATCGCAGAAAAACCCAACTTATCGAGGGGTAGAACAATTCTTTCCTTTTCCAGCAGGCGAATGACCACTTTCTCGCCATTGATCGTCGGCAAAGTTGAAACCCTTAAGTTGATGCCGGCCTGGCCGTCTTTCCAGTTAATATTGCCATCCTGGGACAATCTCCGTTCAGCGATGTCAAGATTGGCCATTAGCTTAACCCTGGAAATAAAGTTGGCCCTAAGCTGGTTTGGTGGTTTTACCAGATCATGCAAAATACCATCCAACCTCATCCTAATCCGCAACTCTTCCCCGTCCGGTTCAAGATGAATATCGCTGGCCCCCTTTTCGATGGCCTGTTCGATTAGAGCGTTAACCATTTGAATAACCTGCGGAGCTCGACCGGTACCCTGATCAATAAAACTGTCCTGAGTATCTTGATTAAGAACCGGCAATATCGCGGTGTCCGGGTTTATTTCAGCCAGCCGGTAAAAACGATCAAGCAGCTGCCGGATTGCGCTGTTCTTTACCACTACCGGTATGATTTCGGCACCGGTTACCATCGCCACGCCTTCAATCGCTTCCCGATCCAGGGGATCGCTCATCGCTAATAAAATCCGGCCATTATCCCGGGCAAGAGGTACTACCCTGTGCCGACGAGCCAAGTCAGCCGGCAACTCATTGATCAACCCTTGATTTATCTTGTAATCAAAGGGATTAACCTGCCTGATGCCCAGCTCTGTCGTAAAGATCTGGATCAACTGCTCTTCGCTGATCAGCTTATTCTCTATCAACAAACTGGCCACTTTCTGGCCACTTTCCCTGCCTGCCGTCATAACCCTGATTAGATCTTCGCGTTTAACCAGTCCTTTTTTAAGCAGCGCTTTTTCCAGTCGCCGGTGATTTTCCTTGATCATGCCCTTTTTCCTTTCATGGCCTGGTTAAGGGCTTCTTCCATCGCTGATTGTGGCGCCTCTCTGCCGGTAAAGAGCTTAAAAGCAAGTAAAGCCTGGCCGAGAAGCATTCCTAAACCGTTAGCAGTATCTGCCCCTGCTTTCCGGGCTGCTTTCAGCAGTTCTGATTCAGCCGGACTATAGCGTAGATCAAAAAATAGATGCCCGGAACCACCAAGTGAGATCGAACTCATGGCCCCCATCATTTCGGCCACATCAAGGGGCAAAGTATAGATAATGAGAAAACATTTTTTTAAAGCCGCAGTTATTTCGTTCTGGTCAAGCAAAAGGGCCCAACATTTTTGGATGGGTGTTTTTTGCTTTAGGATCATCGCCAGCTGCTCGGCTTTAGCGGGGCTGCGGTTTGCAATATAGAGTTCCTTCAGACCGTGACAGGCCAGGCTAAAGGCGATCGCCCTCGCTGCGCCACCGGCCCCGACAATCAACGCCGGCTGTTCGGGGTTAAATCCGGCTGCGGTTTTAGCCAGAGCCTGGTAAAAACCTTCTCCGTCTGTCGAATAACCAAGGAGCTTTCCTTCCCGGCATACGATGGTATTAACCGAATTAATTATCCGCGCCTCTGTTGCTAGTTGATCCAAATAAGGGATCACCGCTTCTTTGTAAGGACTGGTAACGTTTCCCCCGCCGGCAGCAAGAGCCTTCAGGGCTGAAACTGCGGTTCCAACCTGGTCAGGTTCAACCGGGGCAGCCAGGTAGACGGCATTGATGGACAGGGCTTTAAAACCGGCATTCTGGATCGCAGGGGATAAGGAATGACTGACCGGGTTACCCAGCAGGAAATAAAAACAGGTTTTTGCATCAATGATCATTTACACGCACCGTCTTTCAGTCCTTAAATATAAAGTATTATAGCACGCCCGGAAAACAGGGAAAAGGTAAGTTATAGATCTAGCTTAATACCTGTCTGCTGATCATAAACAAGCAGGAATTATGCTCAGGCCGTCGAAATATACAAAGCCCGGCTTCACAACAACTAAACCAGGTCAATCCGGGAGGGCTTAAACTTTTAATGTTTTCCGCTAAAACAGCTTTGTTAACAGTAGCCTTTGCCTTCGGCCTCTGCTTCGGCAGCTTTCTTAATGTTATCGTCTACCGCCTGCCGCTAAAAATGTCAGTTGTTACTCCACCTTCCAGCTGCCCGGCCTGTAAAAACAGGCTCGGCTTTTTTGAGCTGATCCCGCTTCTTGGGTTTTTCCTGCTCAGGGGGCGCTGCCGGCACTGTGGTGTTAAGATTAGTGTTCGCTACCCCCTGGTTGAATTGCTGACGGCGCTGTTATTCCTTATTGTCTTCTACCACTTTGGTTTTAGCTTTCAGGCCCTCTTTTTCTTGATTCTACTCTATATTCTTTTTGCGATCACCTTAATTGACTTCGAACATCGGATCGTCCCTAACTCACTGGTCGCCGCTGGTATAATCTGCGCTGTTATATTTCATCTGCCTGCAATTGTTAATTATTTTATTCAGATTCCGGGGTCCCTATTGTTAACAACAACGCCCCTGGATGCTTTAGCCGGCATGTTAGTCGGCGCCGGTCTGATGCTGATGATCATCCTGGCCAGCCGGGGTGGAATGGGCGCCGGCGATATGAAACTATTAGGAATGATCGGCCTCTTTGTCGGACTGCGCGGAGTAGCGGTAGTAATGCTGGCCGGTTTTATCTTCGGTGCCCTGGTTGGGATCTTCCTGATGATTATCGGCCGGGCCAAGCGTAAGGATGCTTTACCTTTTGCTCCGTACCTGGCCCTGGCTACGGTCGTAGAAGTTTTTTGGGGCCAGGCACTCTGGTCCTGGTATCTAAAGCTTTTAATCTGATTTCTAGTCCTTATTGCAGCTATTGATCTAACTAGTCAACCGTTATTAATGTTCAAGGAGCAGCAGTCTTGATTAAAACAATCTTCTGCAATACTCATGGTTCAACCTTTATTGAACTACTGGTTGCCCTTGCCATCTTAGGCCTTGTGGTCACTCCTTTCCTTAATCTTTTTGCCTTTAGTTCCCTTGCTGTCAATACTGCTTCCCGTCAGACAACAGCGGTCAATCTCTGCCGCTTGCAACTGGAAAGAACAAAAGCAACCGGCTACGCAGATCTAAATAATTATTATCTAATCGAACATAATACGCCACTAATCGAAATCAATCCGGATGGTTACACTGGTTTCAGGCGAGAAACTACAGTCAGTCAATTTTTTCTGCCGGACACGGAAACCGCAACGCCAAATATCAGTCTCCTGATGATCACGGTTAGTGTCTTCTGGCAGCAAGATGGCCAAGAACTCAGTGAAAACCTGATCACTTACCTGGCAGAACGTTAAGGGGTTCATGATGACTACAGCAGAAAAAGGCTTTACCCTGATTGAAATCCTAATTACCTTGAGCATGATTGGGCTGATCATCACCGCCATCTACAGCTTTTACTTTTCAGGCTTAAATAGTTGGAGACGCTCAAGCGACCAGGTTGAATACCAGCAAAGCGCCCGGATCGCCCTCGATAAAATTGTTTACGAGCTGGCTGAGGCAAAAGAGATTACTATTCGCAACCAGGGAAAGGAAATCCACTTTAGTGTACCGGGCGATCTGCGAATTTACCGGTTTCGGCTAAATGGTCCCCAGTTGGTACTGGATGCCCCTGCGCCCACTGATCACTACTACACGGTAGTCGCGTTGGGCATTACTGATCTAATCTTTACTGCAGAACCCAGCGGCCTGATTAAGATCAGGGTTGGGGCAGGCAGCTTTGATCCCAATAGCGGCAAAACGATCCACACCGCTTTATATTTAAGCAGCGCGGTTTTCCCTCGCAACTTGCCATTCAATAAAACAATAACGGCGATCCAACCCGGGATAGAAGAAACTGCTGATGACGAATAGGCAAAAAGGATCTGCAGATAGTCGCGAAGCCGGCCTTGTTCTGGTGCTGGTTTTAGTTTTTACCGCCGCCCTGCTGCTGCTGGGTACCGCTTTAATTAGCACCGCTGCCAGCGAAAACCTGATTGCTGCTTACCAGGGTCAGGATATTCGCAAATACTATTTGGCTGAAGCGGGGTTGGAAGCAGGCCTGGCTCTCATCCGGCATGATTTCTATTGCGAACAGGTATTAACCGGAAATCTGATGGACGGCAGTTACCGGGTCAGTTTCGAAGATTTAAGTGCCACTGGCAGGATCATCCGATCGGCCGGCACCATCGACGATTTCACCTTAGAGCTGGAAGTATATGTTGAGTTGAACCCTGACGGCACAATAACTATCGGCAAGTGGCAAAGGCTTTAGCATCTTACCGGGAGAAGACACAGGGCAGATTAGTGACTAAAAAAGAAACAAATAATAATGGTTTCAGTATACGAAGGCAGAAGCGGCAATTCAGGAGTCGTTACTCGCCGATCGGCCTCGATCTGGGCAGCAATCAGATTAAAATGGTCCAGCTTCAGCATCACCGGGGCACTGTTACAACCAGGCTTAGCATTAATACGCTGACTCCGCCCGGGACAATTGTTGACGGACAGATAGTTAAAGCAGAAGCACTGATTGCCAAATTAAAGCTGGTCAGAACTAAGCTAAATCTCGGTGAAAAAACAGTTAATCTAGCTCTATGCCCTTCTGTCTGTAACATCCAGCTCGTTAAGTTACCGCCCCTGACCGCTAGGGAAAAGCAAAAAGTAATGTATTGGGAAGTTGAAAAGCGCTTTTCGCTGAATCCTGCCGATACAATCTATGATTACTATCCGGCCTGGTTTAATGCCGCAGGTAATGATCAGAGAGTTTATATCCTGGCTGTGGCAGCAAAGGATACTGCCGATACCTACAGTGAAGTAATGGCTGAGGCTGGTTTTACCTTAGCTGCGCTGGAAGCCCTACCTTTATCCTTACTGCGTGCGAATCTCTTCTTGGCGGATCAATCAGGAAATGAAATTCCTAAAACGCTTTTAATCCTGGATATCGGTTACAGGCAGTCAACTTTGTTAATCGTTCACAAGCGGGCTTATCAATTTCAACAGACTCTAAATTTTGGGGTGGCTAATCTAATAGATTTATGCGTCAGCAATAAAGTCTGCAGCACCGACCAAGCTTTACGGTTTCTTTTTCGCGACTCCCCTGCGTCTTTCTCTCATTTGGAAGCTGCTTACAACCGGCTGGCCGGACAAATTGTCCGCAATAAGCTTTACTGGTTTGAAAAAATCGGTCTTGATCAAAGCGCACCGCTTGGCTTGATGCTTAGTGGTGGCGGGGCGACAATCCCGCAGCTTGGTTATTATTTAAGCAAAAACCTTAATGCCCGGCTCTTCTATCATCAGCTTCCGCTAAGCAATCATAAAAAAGATGGCCAGAAAAACCTTTGTTCTGCTACCACTCAAAGTCTCTTTGTCACAGCATGCGGTTTAGCCCTCAGGGGGTGGTTAGCTTAAGCTTTATCATCAACCGGCAGAGCCCTGAAACCCGAACAAACTACCGACTGCTTAAAGTGATCATTTTGAAGTCGCTGACCTGGCAATCTTTTAAAAGCGGTTTCTGTTAATGCTGCTGATAAGACTGCTTCTAAACAATAAATAACGAAATAGAGGCTGAACAGGTGACCAAAAATTACCGCTACAAGGCTGTTGATCCATCAGGTGTTAAGTTAAAAGGCCATTTTGTGGCTGAAAACCGGAAAGAGGTTTTTGACTATTTAGGATCTAATGACCTGCTAATTCTTGAATTGCGAGAAACACAATTTCGAACTGCTTTGCTAACTGATTTCTTGCCTAAAGCTCTTGAAACAATCGGTTTAAAAGTATACAGCTGCCGTGATTTAATGCTCTTCTGCCGTCAACTGGCAACAATGCTGCAAGCTGGGGTATCACTGTTGCAAGCCCTTTCTATATTAGCTGATCGCTTGGGAAACAAAGTATTTCGGAACCATTTGCAGTCTATTGTCAACTCGATTGAAGAGGGAGCAAGTTTCTCAGAAGCTTTAAAACAGGAAAAGGATTTCTTTCCTCCCCTACTGATCGGCATGGCTGAAACCGGCGAAACTGCCGGGGTTCTCGATGCAATCATGGAGAAAATGGCCGAGCATTATGAAAAACAATATGACCTGGAAGAAAAACTGCGTTCTGCAACCGCCTACCCCCTTTTCATTTTGGCAGTCTCTTTTGTCGTAATCCTGATCATGATCACCTTTGTATTGCCACGCTTTGCCGGTATCTTTGAAGCTTACGGCATGGCGATGCCTCTTTTTAGCCGTCTCATGCTGGCAGCCGGAAAATTTGCAGCTCGATTTTGGCTGCTATTTTTAGTTTTTCCTCTATTTCTCTACTTAGGCATTTACCGGTTGACCAAAACTAACCGGGGCCGGATCGCCGTAGACCGGCTGAAATTAAAACTACCCCTTTACGGTAAAATCTACATGCAAACAGCCGCCGCCCGCTTTGCCCGGTCGTTAAGCACGCTTCTCGGCAGTGGCGTCACTCTGTACCAAGCTCTCACTCTGGTCGATAAAGTGATCAGTAACCAAATAATCTCTAACTCGATTGGTGAATTGAAGCAGGCGCTTAGTCGTGGAGAAACAATATCCAGTCAGATGCAGGCTAACAGTTGTTTCCCTCCTCTTTTAGTGGAAATGGTCAGGGTCGGTGAAGAAAGCGGCAATCTCGATTACACCCTTGAACGCACAGCAATGTTTTATGAAAAAGAAACCTCCTACCTGGTAGAAAGGCTTGGTTCTGTGCTTGAACCGATCCTGCTGATCCTCGTCGGCCTTTTCATCGGCCTGATTGTCTATTCCGTCCTTTCGCCGATGTACCAGGTTTTTCAGATGATTTAAGCGTTATGAATTTTTTACGGTATATTGTTTACATGTAAAAGGTGACCGATTCGATTTTGTTTGACATTCAGTCAATTATCAGTTATTCTAAAGATGCTAAATAATATTATGTTAATCAATATGTAGCAATCTTTAAAGGGCAAATCCGGAGCAATTCGGAGACGCAAAGCCAAGGGTCTCGAGTAATTAAAGTCGCAGACAGCCAGGTTGCAGAGAGATTGCATGTTAGGGTTATGTAATTAACCTACCTGCCGCTCTAGACAGCAACCGGTAGGTTTTTTTAACCTCTTACGATGGTGGTGCGCTATGTATAAAGGAAAATATTTATCTTTATCCGACAACCATGGTTCAACCATGATTATGGTTTTAATGGTAATGGTTGTTTTATTAATTCTGGGCACGGCTTTAATGAGCACCAGTGTGGCTGATAACCGGTTTGCCACAAAAAACGAAGATCGAATCCAAGCCTACTATATCGCCAGGACAGGTGCCCAGGCTGTTGCAGAGTACATAATACACGGAGAAGCTTCAGACCTTATCGGAAAAACATCTGAACCCAACACCCAGGTTGGTGGAGGCTCATTTACTGTTACCGTTGAAGAAGATGAAGAGAACAATGTTTACAACATTATTTCTACCGGCGAATACAATGGAACCACTCAGACAGCAAAAATCCGTATTTCCACATCTGGCAGCGGGGTAGGTGGTATTTTCCAGTATGCCATAGTATCTAAATCTGAAATTGAAATGAACAACAGCGCAGGCACCGGGCTCACTATCGTCGGCAGCGTTGGAGCAAAAGAAGGCCCTATCTTTCTCGGTAGTAAAAATACTTCAATTCTACAGGATATTGACCCAACACTAATATTTCCGGCGATCGTTACTCCTGATTCTTTTGATTATAGTTATACAACAATCGATAATTCCATCACTATAGAATCGAGCGCGGATAACCCTTTGTATATAAGTGTGGGAAGCATTGATTTCAGCAACAATAATAGAGTAATCCGCATTACCGGTGATGGTATAGTTCACATGTATATTGATGGTGATATCGATTTTGGAGCCGATTCCGGTTTTTGGATTGCCGATACAGCAAAACTTTATGTTTATGTAACCGGGAGCAGAACCATTAGTTTAAGAGGTGTTCAAAATGCCAACTATTGTAAAAATCTGATGATCTATGCTCCGGAATCTGACATAGATTTTAACAATGCCTCAAAACAATTCGAATATGAGGGTGCAATCATTGCGAACAATATATATTTGGCTAATCATCTAACAATCAAACACAATCCGGAAATGTATAATTTTATCGATCTCGATAAAACAAATATTGGTATTGAATATACCGGCTACAGCTGGTACGAGTAAATCTTTTTGGAGATTGCTAATGAAAACAAATAATAGTTCAGGATTTACCTTGATAGAGGTTATTCTTTCCCTAGCCATCCTCACCATTATTATCGTCGCTTTCCTTAGCTTATTTACAGCTGGGCTGCTTGGTGTTTTTGCTGCCGGTGACAAGGGGGTTGCCTACAATGAAGCCCAGGCAGATGTTGAAAGCAGAATTGGCACCAAGGAAGCTTTGGCTTCAGATGATCTGGTGCTTGTTTTTGATGGAGAAAGTCACAGTATCCAGGGTGGACTGGTTGAATCATATCAAAGTGAAGGTGATCGTAGTTCAACTTTAGAAACCTTCATCCCCTTGGTACCAACGATTCTTCTCCAACCTTCCGTAAAACTTGAAGGTTATGAAGAACCGACAACCGTCACTATTACCGGATTCAATACAAGTTTTCAAAGCGCCAACACTATTGTCGATATCTACGATAAAGAAGGTGCAGTTAAGCTGTTCGGCCCAATTACTCCATCAGTAATTTCTGCAACCGAAGCAACTTTTACTATGCCTGAAAACCTGATTAATGCAACCGGCTACTACATTGTACGCACCACAACAACGCTAAGCGGGGAAGCAGATGAATTATCAAGAGCCAAGTATGTTGTTGAACAACCTGGACTGATCGCCATTGGCGATGGTTGCCTATACGTGTCAGAAAATGGATCATACTGGCTTAATCGACCAGCCTCAACCCTGGATTCTTTTCCCATTTTTACTATACTTAACGGTGCTTGTTTCGGCAACAATAGATATGTCGCAGTTGGAAACAACGGACAAATCTTAATTTCAGCCGATCAGAACAGCTGGACTACCACAACCGCCGGGGTCTTTACTTTAAACGATATTGCCTGGTCCGGCAGTTTGAGTAAATATTATGCAGCAGGAGATAACGGGTCTCTTTATTATTCAACCAATGGAACTACGTGGACTTCTATCAGTCTTGATACCTTAAGCGCGCTGAATGGTATTGCCATTAGCGGTGGGGGTTTTATTACTTTAGTCGGTGACAACGGGTCCATCATCACTTCAAATGGAGGCACAAGCTGGACCTATCAACCCAACATAGTTGAAAATAACCTGAACAGCGTAGCTACCAATTATGATCTAGAAGGTTTAAACAATCTATTTATAGCTGTTGGTGACGGCGGTTCTATTCTTACTTCGATTGACGGCAGCAGCTGGTCAATTTTTTCCGGTTTTGACGGTAATGAAAATTTAAACAGCGTCTTCCATAATAATAACAAATTTGTTATTGTCGGCGATTCTGGTCGGATTATCATTTACGATGTATTAAGTGATTCCTGGACTTACACATCGGTCGGGACGGCAAACCTGAATGGTGTTTATGGAAGCGGTGGCTCATTTGTTGCCGTAGGAGACAACAGCACAATTCTAAAAGCAACTGATGCTGTTAGCTGGACATCTTATAGCGGCACGGTAAACGGAAATTTCAAAGCTGTCACTGGAAAATAATTAGGTGGTTTATACTAATATGAATAAAAACTATCATCTAAAGTTCATTCTCAATAATATTCAAGGATTTAACTTAATTGAGCTGATTATTGCTCTCGTGCTGATGTTAATCGTTTTGGCCTTAGGATATAATTTTTTCTTCCTTAATTATAGGGCATACCAAACCGGCGATTTACTTGCACAAGTTCAATTTGATACTCGCATGGCTTCTGACTATATAACTTTTGAGCTGCGCAATGTCGAGGAAATCAGTCTGACCGATGACACTTTAACCAGCCATATTGATCTTAACGAACTAAGTGCAAAGTATCCTAAAGTATCTGCAGCTTCTTTTATCCTACTACAATCAGGTTCAAGCTATGTTGTCAGTTATTCAGTCATCGGTAGCGATCCGGGTCTAAACAACAATTACCAGCTCGAATCTGAAGTACTGCTTAATAACATTAAAAGTGCTGAAACTGGAAGCGGAAATGTTATTTATTATTCTAAGTGACGCCTTAATCGTTCGAAGTTCATTTTAATGACTTCTTTTTATTCAGTTGTGAATCAGACCCATTATTTCTTTCGAGATATTCATTAATCCGTTCTAAGTCGTTGGCATTTTCCTTCAAAGCTTCGCTAGTGATTATTCCATTGTCATATAGACTCTGCAAATGTTTATCCATGGTGATCATCCCATAGCGAGAGCCGGTTTCGATTACTGAGTATAACTGATGCGCCTTGCCTTCACGAATTAAATTGCGCACTGCTGCATTCGATGTAAGACACTCAATGGTTGCAATTAAACCGCTGTCATCTTTGCGGGGGATTAAGCGCTGGGAGATAATCCCAACCAAAGTGTTAGCCAGCTGGATTCTGATTTGCTGTTGATGAGTGGGCTGGAAAGAGTCAATGATTCTCTCGATAGTCTGCGCAGCATTAATGGTATGCAGGGTGGCCATAACCAGATGGCCGGTTTCAGCAGCGGTTATGGCGATTGAAATTGTTTCCAAATCGCGCATTTCACCAATCATGATCACGTCGGGATCCTGTCGCAGGGCAGCCCGCAGGGCTTCTGGAAAAGAATTACTGTCCCGGCCAATTTCCCGTTGGGTGATAATACATTTATGGTTTTCGTGATTATATTCAATAGGATCTTCCAAAGTCACAATGTGACAGGCTTTCTCCCGGTTGATCTGCTCGATCATGGCAGCTAGCGTTGTTGATTTACCGCTACCGGTTGGTCCGGTAACCAGGATCAAACCCTTATTCTGCCTAGCTAGATGCTTGATTATTTCTGGTAATTCAAGGGCATCGATTGTCGGGATAGCATTATTGATGATCCTTGCGGCAATACCGATAACCCCACGCTGCCGGTAGCAGTTAATCCTAAAATAGCCAATATCTGCTATACGATATGATAAATCAATCTCGCCTTTTTGCTCGAACACTTTGAGTTTATCGCCATGACCATCAAGAACCTGCCGGGCCATCGCCATTACTTCTTCACTTTTAAGCACGGGCAAATCCAAAAAAACCAAGCGCTGATTGTACCGGATCACCGGAACAACACCGGTAACCAGATGGACATCCGATGCCTTTTTCTTAACAGCGTTGGCGAGGAAGGTGTTGATATTCATCCATATCTTACCTTTTATCTTTCAGATAATAAATTAATAATATCTCATCACATCAATCTACTAAGGGAGTAGGCTCCAACTTTGACCAGTCACCTTTAGATTATAGGTTTCTGTTTGATTTGAAGTATTCTGTACTGTTAAAGTAACAACAGTATTATTGTTTAGTCTAGAACTAAAAGACAAAGTAAACGATTGAACTGGATCTGGTGTTGGGTTATCAGGCATTTTGTTATTTTGATTTCCAGAAATATTGAAAGATGATATAGTTACTTCTTGGTTATAGTTTAAAGAAAGGCTATCTCGATTGCCTGAAAAAGAATTTAATTCTATTGGTATTTCCATAACACTAATGTTACAAGTATCTGTATAATTGCCATCTTGAGTAATAACAGTAATTATTACAGATCCAGCAGAAATAGCGCTGACCATTCCTTCATTAACACTGGCTATACTAGGGTTACTGGTGGTCCATGTAAGATCTTGGTTTGTCGCATCGACAGGAGTTATCGTAGCGTCTAACTCTATAGTATCTCCAATAAGAAGGTTACCAGAAGATTGATTGAGATTTACTCCCGTAACACTTATCACTTGATTGTTTACGGTAACATTTACTGAGGCAGTTATTCCCCCATCTTCAGTTGTAACCGTAACCGTTGTACTTCCGGCACCTACCCCGGTAACAACTCCATCGTTGCTTACAGTCGCTATAGCCTGATTAGCAGAGCTCCAGGAGACATTTTGATTTGTTGCATCGGCTGGTGTTATCAAGTAAGTAATATTTTCCGTTTCACCGATATCTAAATCTATTTCTGTCGGGTCAACAGTAATATTTGTAACTGGAATAGCAGTATTGCCGTTATTGTTATCGATGACACCCATTTCATATTCCAAAGCCTGGCCGCTTGTTGAGCCTCCGATAGGGTTACCTGCAGATAAATTTAGTAAGCGCACTTCCGTTTCCAAACTATTACCGCTGGTATTTTCAGTAAAATTCATTCTCACTGTGTTTGGAGCAATTTGAGTAAATAAAACATTAAAAGAAATCTCATTGTCCAGATCATGGGGTAATATAATGCTTCCAGAATTATCTTTTTTCTCAATCCGGTTATTTGCATTAAGATATATATATACTTTATCATCATCTACATTAACGGGTACATCTGCCGTATTAATAACATTTAATACCCCTGCATATCTAATCTCATTTGATACTACTTCAGCGGCCATCCTGAGGTTATTATTTACTATAGAACTTTCTGTTCCCAAATCAAAAACGCGCCATCCAAAACTAAAAAACATGTAACCTGAAATCAAAACAATCGACATCACAGTTAAACCAATTAATAGTTCCACAACCGTCATCCCGCTTTGATTAAAAAAAAGTTTCAAAGCACTTATTTTTACACCAGGCAAGCCTGAGTACCATAAATATTTTTTAATCAGGGATGAAAACATTGATAGTAACCTCTTTTCCATCAGCCATAGCTTGTTTAAAAGTACCCTGTTTCCCTGCAATTGATACCCCGTTATTAAAAACAATGCTAATTGCTTGATTATCGACTTCAGGTGTAGGATTATCAGCCTCTAATTCCTTTTGTATATCAAATAAAGTATCGCTTCGGTCACGACTGCTCACAATTTCGCTAATACTGAAATTGAAAAGGGTCATAAAAACAATTACTACCATCAGTAAAATAAAAATTGCTATGAATACTTCGATTAGAGAAAAACCCTTTTCATTGTCTAATAGCGTCTTCATTAGTTATTACCTCCGCTCCACTGCGGATTACCCCAGGTGCTGTTATTACTGCCATTACCACCGCCATTGTTACCGTTTCCATTTGAAGGGAATATCTCAATTGGAAAGAGACCCAAGTCCGGCTGAGCATAACTTAATACACCGGCACCATCTATTCTTAAACTGTTGGCGATTATTGAGCCAGTAATAGAACCGCTACCACCGATTGCAACGTGAGCATTGGGTGCATATAGAACTCTGGTCAGTAGGCTGGCATCACCGGTAATATTGACAGCAGTACCTAGTGTAATTATATGCCCGGTTATACCATTGCTGCCAGCGATACTAATGCCAGCGCTTTCAGCAAAATAATTACCAACATATCTAGTATTGCCACCAATGCTCGGTTCAGCAAGTCCTTTGTAGTACATCATCAGATTTTTTACAGCGCCGGCATTATTGATTGTGCTACTGCCGCCTAATATAAAAGCGTCTTCTACATACAATGTCAATCTGCTGTTCTCGCCTAAATTAATCAGATTGATATGACCCTGGCTGACATTCAAGGTGCCTACCCGAATTATTCTGTCCCCACCATCCATATCAATAGTTATTGTTCGGTTACTTGTAGCTGAAATGGTTCCATATTGACCATCGTTATCAATAAGATAGTATTCGCCACTAACCCAAGGCGTTGAAAAGTCACCTCTATTTATCAAGTTATTTGGGAATTCCGGAAAAGTCGGTGTAGGATATAATCTTTCCGCTTGCAGAGGGATAATATCGCCCCCACTAATATTTCCCGATTGATTATTACTTTGTTGAACTACAGTGTTAGGATCTCCACCAGGACCAATGTACAGATCACCGCCTGATAGTGATGTCGACCACGCAAACTGAACTGAATTAGAACCAATAGAATTAGTCCCTGCAGCTCCGTTTATGATGGTCGAGCTACCTGTTAGTTGTATTGCCGGGTTGCTTTGGCTGCCCTGTCCTATAGCGAAAATAGCCATATCGGTTGGAAAGGGAAACTCACCAGACGAGCCACCACCTTGTTTAGTCAATAACACATTAACAGTTTCTGAATAGTTATTAACAGTTCCTTGTGCCGTAATCAGAAGTTGATCCTGATTGCTCGTATCAACATTAATAGTAAATGAACCGTGATCAAGGGTTACGGTATTGGATGAACCTTCAGGCACTGTGTTTCCAGACAAAATCCAATCAACAGTAGCTAGTGCCCCATAATAGGCAAGGTAATGAGCCTGGATTCTGTCTTGTTGCTTGATTGCTTCTTTAACTTGCGAAGTACTGACTGAAATCAGAACTGTGCCTAATACTGCCATGACCAACATCGTAACCAACACTAGTAAAAGAGCATATCCCTTTTCGTTCTTAATCATTACTTTCAACTCCCCGGACATAATAAATGACTGCCGGTCACAGTATCAATATGAAATATTAATTCGATGGTTCAATCTTCAAGGTCGCAATATCAATTAAATTTTCCTCATTAATCGAATGATAATACCAATATTGCGTATTAGCATTATACACTAAATTCCAATTATAAGTTGAAGGCATTATTTGCAAATTGCCATTATAATCATTTACCAGAAAAGTGTAACCGTGTTCCGGTGTAATAAGCAGGTCTTTACCGCTTGGTTTATACACGATGTGACCAACCGGATCCTGCCAATCTTCAGGGTTCAAGCCAAGATCGGTATATTTATAGTCGCCCCAAGATCGACCATATGCACCTGTATCAGTATATTTCTTTTGCATTAGAGCGATCATATTCGTCGATATTTCGGTAAAGGTACTGCCAAGGGGGCTTAATGGCGTACTGATACCCTGGACTTCGAGTTTCCAGATTTGCATTCCAATATCCCATGAAAAATCACCTTCATCCTGAATTGGCTTAAGAACATCAGCAATAAAGCCAGCTTCAACTAATCTTTGCATTCTTTCTTCATCGTTATTAATACCCTGAAAAATATCAACATTAACTATGGCAGATGAAAATTTATACATGCCGGTTACTGAGTTCAGGGTATCCAGATTTACTTGATCGGTGGCAATTTTAGCCGCTTCAGTATTACTTGTATATACCGGTATAGCGATAGCTACTAATACGCCAATTACGGCAACAACAACTATCAGTTCGATCAAAGAGAAGCCGTACAGACTCTTCTTGATACTATTTTTTTGTGTTGCTTTTATTTCGGGCACTCTTCTATAACCTTTCTGATCTGATTTGATATTTCTTGCGCAATACAATTTCATACTTTTATTGTTTTACCCATTGACCATCACTATACAAATAGGTTCCTGCTCCCCCATCTTCTGAGTTGTATAAAGCTATGAACCCATCATTGTTGTTGTCAAAGACTTTTACCCCAATTTCTGTAACATTAGGGCCGATTATTATTTGCGTGATATTATTTTTTTCAAAAGCATACTGCTTAATGATTTTTAGGTTATCTGGCAATGCAATACTCTGTAATTCATTGTTTTTAAATGCATGTGATTCAATTTTTTCAAGGTTAGCCGGTAAGGTAATATTTTGAAGTTTGTTATTCTCAAAAGAATATGTGTCTATATTCTTCAAGCTATCAGGGAATACTATTTCTGTTAGCTCATTAGTCCTAAAGGCTCTGGCATGAATTCTTTCCAACGAACTATGATCAGCGAAGCTAATCGACTTTAATCCTTTTTCTTTAAAAACATCTTGGTAAATCTCTTTTATCAGCCTCCCTTCTAAAGTAGTTGGGAAGAAGATATCTTTATTATCACCGGTATAGTCAGAAATTCTTCCTGCATTAAAAGTGACATCATCTATTAGTAAAATATATGGATCTTCTGATTCTTCTTCTTCAAAATGATCTACATAGCTCCATTGCAATATTTTAAAGTTCCACTGAAAGTTTTTACCGTCAATTTGTGATTCAATGGGAAAATTCAAATATCCATGATTTATTAATGTTAACATCAGGTCGTTACTGTTATTGTTTTCATCGAGGAAAGGATCAGGTTCTGGATTACTTGCTCTGTAGATACTGGTCATTGAATTCAGGATTTTTAAATTTGCTTGGTCGGTTGCTGTTTTAGCTGATTCAGTATTACTTGTATAAATCGGGACAGCAATTGCTGAGAGTAAGCCAATAACGGCAACAACAACCATTAATTCGACCAAAGTGAAACCCTGGTTGTTTTTTCTAATACTTCTTTCTGAACTAGTATGCAACATAGCTTTCATCTCAATGACACCCCGAAATTATTCATAATAATTTATTGCCGCAAATACTGATTAAGGTACAAAAACCCTGCTTCGGTAGCCTGGCAGTCATACCTTACTTAAGGCTTAGACCCATTGCTTTGCGCCCCCTCTTTTCAGAAGGTTTGCCTTTATCGACAGGTTCTTTGATTAGAATGATTTTACTAATATGAGTAAGCTATATTATTATCTTCTATATATAGTTATACCGAGAAATCTAATTTTTAGACAATATTATAAGATTTATTTTAAGTCTTGGGGTATTTAGCAACCAGAAAAATGATAATCAGGGTTGCATACAAAAACCTTTAACTAAGATCTTTT
>CAZAKI010000005.1:0-33293 GCA_964485855.1 uncultured Syntrophomonadaceae bacterium
ATGGTGCGCCCGCAGGGATTCGAACCCCGACTTCAGGCTCCGGAGGCCTGCGTGATATCCCTTTCACCACGGGCGCCTGGCTGATTATATCCATAGCCATAATACCATCAGCCCTTCGGCAAGTCAAACAAGGTGTTTTAGCGATTGGCAATGATCATTAACTGGCTTAGAATGGTATTTCCCGAACAGCAAGGACCGGTTGATGTATAATAATAAATTGGATGTAAAGTAACTACGTAACTGAAAGTGAAAATGGCAGATTGATGATGATGCATTGCAGGGACAGAGTAATATTGATTGCCGGGGTCTGCCCGTGGATTGACTATGGATTGACTGCCGGGTATTAATTGAGGGAGGTTAAAAAGTGCAAAGGGAATATATTATGCATACTATGCCAAACGGGATCAGGTTGTTTTTTTTGCCAACCAGCAAGTTCAAGACAATCTCTATCGGGTTATTTATTCACCAGGAGTTAAATAGTGACCGGGCAGCTTTAAGTGCTCTTCTGCCTTCAGTCCTTGAAAAAGGCTGCCGTCTTTACCCCGATTATCTAACCCTTCAACGCCGGTTGGAACAACTTTATGGAGCTGATCTTTCTACCGATATTATCAAGAGTGGGGAAAGGCATACCCTTGCTTTCACAATGGAAATGGCACACGATCGGTTCACCGGGCAAAATGGCAATATCCTGGAAGACGGCCTTTCGATTCTCAGCTCGTTGATTACTGATCCTCTCTTAGATCATCAAGCGTTTCGAGCGGCATATGTCCAGCAGGAAAAAAACCAGTTGGTTAAAGATATCAGGGCTTTGTTGAACGATAAAGTTACCTATGCTGCTGAACGCTGCGCAGCTCTAATGTGCGCCAGTGAAAGATTCGGCGTCTATAAGTTAGGCCGGATAGAAGATTATGAGGCCATTAGCCCGGAAGCGCTCTACCGCTATTATCAGCATGTTTTAGCCGGTAACCCCATTGATCTGTATGTTGTCGGTGATCTGACTGAGGAAAAATTATTGGAAGAAATACTGAGGTATTTTAATTTCACCCGTGCTAGTAAGGAGGTTATTTTGCCCCAGACCACAATTAATGAGGTGTCTGGCCAGCCTCGGTATTTTGAAGAGAAGATGCGGGTAAATCAATCTAAACTGGTTCTCGGTTACCGGACCCTAACCGGATTCAGGGATGAGCTGTTCTTCGCCCTGATGGTGTCTAGCGGTATTTTGGGTGGTTTTCCACATTCGAAACTTTTTTTGAAAGTGCGTGAAGAGGCCGGTCTTGCTTACTATATCAACAGCCGTCTGGAGCGGCACAAAGGCCTGTTGCTGATTTCCGCCGGGATCAATTACGAAAATTTCGAACAGGCCAAGATGATTATTGATCAGCAGCTGGATGATCTGGTGCAGGGTAAAATAAGCAAAGATGAACTTGATAATACTAAACAAGGTCTGCTTAACAATCTTCTCTCGCGCCAGGATAGTCCGAGCCAATTAATCAGCTTTCACCTGGACGGGACGATTGGTGGGCGTAATTACACCGTTGCCGAGGTAAAAGAAAAAATCGAAGCTGTAGAGCGTGAGAATATAATGACCGTGGCGGAAAGAATTAAACTTGACACAATTTACATGCTTCGCCCGGAACATGGAGGAGATAAAACTAATGATGAAAAACTATAAGTTGGTTGATAATAAATACCTGCAGGAAAAGTTATACTGCTTTCGGGTAGAACCGGGATTGGATCTATATGTACTGCCGCGTTCCGGTTACCAAAAAAAGTATGCTGTTTTTTCTACACGTTTTGGTTCAATCGACAATAAGTTTAAGAGCGAGCCGGAGCAAGATTTCACCCAGCTGCCGGATGGAGTGGCTCATTTCTTAGAGCACAAGCTTTTTGAGGATGAGCGCGGCAATGTCTTTGACCGTTTTGCCGCTAAGGGAGCCTCAGCCAATGCCTATACCTCGTTTACCCAGACCAGTTATCTCTTTTCCTGTACAACCAATTTTGAAGATAACATTAATATTTTGCTTGATTTTGTCCAGGAACCTTATTTTACAGAACAAACTGTTTTAAAAGAACAGGGGATTATTGGTCAGGAAATTAAGATGTATGAAGATCATCCGCACTGGAGGGTTTATTTTAACCTGCTGGAGTCTTTATACCAGGTTCACCCGGTGCGCAATGATATTGCCGGAACGATAGAAAGTATTGCCCAGATCACCCCTGAATTGCTTTACAAATGTTACCAAACTTTTTACCACCCAAACAATATGGCCGTATTTGTTACTGGTGATTTAGATCCCTTTGCCGTGAACAAACTGGTAGAAGCTAATTTTTCAGCCCGCTGTTTCGAACCTTTGGGAGCGATTGTGCGAAGTTTTCCCGATGAACCGACTCAGGTGGCTAAAAAAAGGGTTATTCAGGAGCTGTTAGTTTCTGAACCGCTTTTTTACATCGGTTTTAAGGATGTTAATGTCGGCAAATTACAGGGAAGTGAGTTAATGCGCCGGGAAATTCTGATGGGACTGATCCTGGACATTCTTTTCGGCACCAGCGAGAAGCTTTATAACGATCTCTACCGGGAAGATTTGATTGATGAGAGTTTTGGTTCCGAATATACCGCGGAATTGAACCACGGTCATACCATGATTGGCGGGGAAACAAAAGACCCTGAGCAGTTGTATCAAAGAATAATGAATGCGATTAAGGCGATGAAAAAAACGGGGATCGATACCGAGCAGTTTGAAAGACATCGCCGTAAAATTCTCGGCGGTTATATCCGGCGGTTCGATTCTCTGGAATTTATTGCCAATAACTATTTGGCTTATCGGTTTAGGGAAGCCGATCTTTTTATGCTACCTTCGATTCTTCAGGAAGTCCAGATCGATGAAGCTCTGGCTCTGCTAGAAGAAAATCTTGAAGAGACTCGCCATGCCGTCTCAATAATAGCTCCACCAGCCGGCAGCTGATCGCTTTTAGTGCTATGATTTGATTTTTTAAGCGATGAAGGGTAGAATGTTCTTATTGGCGTGCACACTATTGTGCACATCAGAAGGGAGGATTTTTTTTGCACAAATTTACGCGGTATGTTAATCCCCATCTGGGAGAAATGCTTGAAAGCATCAAGTTAGACCAAAAATACACCAGGGGTGAGGGTTGCTACCTGTTTGACGACCGGGGTAACCGTTACTTGGATTGTATAGCAGCCTACGGTGCCCTGCCTTTTGGTCATAATCCAGCTGATATCTGGGCGGCTATTGAATCTTTTCACCAATCAGGAGAACCCAGCTTCATCCAACCCTCAGCGCTTGAAGCGGCGGGAGAGTTGGCTAAACGCCTGTTGGATTTGGCACCGGAAGGCTTCGCTTACGTTACTTTTGCTAATAGTGGGGCAGAAGCGATTGAAGCAGCGATAAAACAATGCCGCTCGGCAACCGGACGTCCGGGAATTTTGGCTACTGATAACAGTTTTCACGGAAAAACATTCGGTGCCCTGTCGGCTACCGGCAACCCGGCTTACCAGAAAGTCTTTTTCGCGCCGGCGGAGAGTTTTAAGCACATTCCTTATGGTAACAGTGCGATGCTGGAAAGTGTTTTGCAAGAAAAGCCAGATCACTATGCGGCTTTTCTAGTCGAGCCGATCCAGGGCGAAGGTGGGATTATTGAACCGCCTGAAGGCTATCTTGCAGCAGTAAGGGAGATCTGTGATCGTTTTGGGGTTTTACTGGTTTTCGATGAAGTGCAGACCGGGCTTGGGCGCACCGGACGCCTTTTCGCTTGCGAGAAAGATAAGGTAAAACCCGATGTCCTGGTTTTGGCAAAGGCTCTTGGTGGTGGGATTATGCCAATTGGAGCCTGCCTGAGTGTTTCTTCAGCCTACAACGAAGATTTTGCCTTGAAACATTCGTCAACCTTTGCCGGCAATTCGCTGGCCTGCCGGATTGGGATCAAAGTGCTCGATCTATTAACTGCCAATCAGGGATCGCTAATCAGGGAAGTGCGGCGTAAAGGCGAGTTATTAAAAACCGGTCTCAGTGAGCTGCAACAGCGTTACCCTGATTTGGTGCGCTCAGTCCGTGGAAGGGGATTAATGCTTGGCTTAGAATTCAACATGGCCCGCAACTATTTTCCTGGTAGTCTGCTTGGAGTAATGGCGGAGCAGGAACTGCTTACTCCGGCAATCTCTTCTTACCTGCTCAATGTTGAGAAAATTCGTGTTGCCCCAACTTTGAACGGAAATGCTGTAATCCGCATTGAACCACCACTGATTATTACTAACGAACAGATCTCGGAAGCACTTAGAGGGATAGAGGCGATGCTTGCGGTATTAAATGAGGGAAATACAGCCCGTTTTCTCTCTTACCTGGTGCGTGATCTCGGAAGCAAGGATAATCACTACAGCCAATTTATCCCCTATCCGGCACCGCAGGTCAGCCCTTCGGCCAATGATGATGAAGGAAGGTTCGCCTTTTTAATTCATGCCCTTGATCTGCAAAGCTACCACCAGTTTGATAACAGCCTACTTTCTTTTACTGCAGAAGAACTGGCTGATTTGACCGGCCGTTTTAATGATTTGGTTGAGCCTTTTGTGGCTGGTAAAACGAAGATTATTTCAGCCAAGGGCAGCACAGCATACGGGGAATTCATTGCTCTTTCACGGACTACTGATGAATTTGTAGCGATGCCCCGCAGCCAGGCGCTGGCTGAACTTAAAGCCGCCGTAAAGCTGGCCCGAGAACGCGGAGCCAGGATTGTCGGTCTGGGTGCTTTTACTGCTGTGGCTTCGATGGGCGGGTTGTACCTGAAAAACGAAGGCGTGCCGATTACTACCGGCAACAGCTATACTGTAGTCGCGGCAGTAGATGCAGTTAATACAGCTACTGAAAGACTAAACATTGATCGGGCTCAAACAACAGCTGCGATCGTCGGCGCTGCCGGTTCAATCGGACGGGGAATATCATTGTTGCTTTCAGAGACAGTTCCCCGTTTGATTTTGATTGGGAATCCAAATAATCAATCGGCCAGTGAACGGTTGAAGCTGGTGGCTGCTGAAATCTATCGTTACCAGTCGGCCCTGCTTGAACAGGGTCGAACTCTGAAACCAGGCAGCATGGGACATTTACTGGCTAAGGTCAGCGATCTACCCAAGCCTGATGCTCCGATGAGCGCTTTCGAAGCTTTTGCCGAGATCGAAGGCCGTCGTCAGGGTCTGATCAGCTTTTCGACTGATATTGATGCTGTCTTAGCCCGGGCGGATATCGTGATCAGTGCTACCAGTGCTACTGAAAAAGTTATCCATGCCGGAAACCTAAAAGAAGGAGCTATTGTCTGTGACATTTCCCGGCCGGCCAATGTTAGTGAGGAAGTAGACGCCGCCAGGTCTGACGTGTTGGTCATTGACGGTGGGGTAATCGAAGTTCCCGGTCAGCCTTCGCTTGGTTGGGATTTTGGTTTTGAGGAAGGATTGGCTTATGCCTGCATGGCTGAGACCATGATGTTGGCTCTTGAACATCAGTACAAACACTATAGTCTCGGTTCTTCAGGGGTTAATTTAGAATCAATACTGCAAACCAGGTACTGGGCTGCCGAACATGGTTTCAAACTGGCTAATTTTCGCAGTTTCAACCGACCGTTGAGTGAAGAAAACTGGCAGAGGCTGGTGAAAAACCGCAACCGGATAAAAGCGATTCGCTAAAGTAAAGAATGCGAAAGCTAGATAGCAACAGCAAATAAACTGTGGTAGAATGATCAGAAAATGCCGTTATGATCGAGTTGCGGAAAGGGTGAATTAGTTGGAGCAGCGTAATAACCTTGACGGTCCAGCCGGAGAAAAAGAATTTGTCAGAGAAATTACCCCTAAGTCAGTAGATTTTTCACAGTGGTACATCGACGTAATTTTGAAAGCACAACTGATGGACTATGCCCCAATCAAGGGTTTTATGGCTTTTCGACCTGCCGGTTTTGCTCTTTGGGAAAAAGTACAGGAGCTTCTGGATAAAAGATTCAAGGAAACAGGCCACCAGAATGCATATTTCCCTTTGTTTATTCCCCAGAGTCTTTTACAGAAAGAAGCTGAACATGTTGAAGGTTTCGCTCCTGAAGTGGCCTGGGTTACCAGGGGCGGAAGTGAAATACTAGCCGAACCTTTGTTGGTACGTCCGACATCTGAGGCGATTATTTGTGATTTCTATTCACGTTGGGTTCAGTCCTGGCGTGATTTGCCTATTTTGATTAACCAGTGGTGCAGCGTAGTCCGCTGGGAAAAATCTACTCGTCCATTTTTACGCACCTCCGAATTCCTCTGGCAGGAAGGTCATACCTGCCACCGAACCGAAGAAGAGGCTGAGGCAGAAACCCTGCAGATGCTTGAGGTATACCGTGAATTTTTGGAGACTGAGATGGCCATACCTGTCTTGGCCGGCCGCAAGACGGAACGTGAGAAATTTGCCGGAGCTCTGCGCACTTATTCGGTTGAAGCCCTGATGAGCGATGGTCGCGCCCTTCAGGCCGGCACCTCTCATAACCTGGGACAACATTTTGCAAAAGTATTTGATATAAAATTCCTTGATCAGGATGATCAGTTAAAATATGTCTGGCAGACTTCCTGGGGTTTATCGACCAGGACTATCGGTGCCCTGATCATGGTTCATGGAGATGATCGTGGCCTGGTATTACCGCCGAGAATGGCACCGGTTCAGGTTGTGATTGTTCCGATTTTGAGTAAGAAAGATGGAGAGAGAGTTTTAGAAGCGGTGCGGTCTCTGGCCGATCAGTTAAAGGAACAAAAGATCAGGGTGAAACTCGATGATCGTGAAGAATATTCCCCGGGTTGGAAATACAACGAGTGGGAAATGCGAGGAGTGCCGGTTCGCATTGAGGTAGGCCCCCGGGATTTAGATAAAGACCAGGTGGTGACAGTCCGCCGCGACAGTGGAGAAAAAGAGTTTATTGCACGTAATGAGCTTGCTGCACAGCTGCCCAACCTGCTCGAAAAGATTCAAAATGATCTGCTGAAGAAAGCGCTTGATTTCCGCGAAGCCAATACCCGCAAAGGATCGGACTACGAAGAGTTTAAAAAGATCATGGAAGAGCAACGCGGTTTCTTTATTGCTCCCTGGTGCGGTGATGATCATTGCGAGGAACAGATCAAGATTGATACCAAGGCTACAATTCGCTGCCTGCCCTTTGGTCTGAAACCGGAACAAGATCACTGCTTTGCCTGTGGCAAGCAAGCCACTGAAGCGGCTTGCTTCGCCCGTGCTTATTAGTTTCCCGGATTTTCCTGCGTAGTTTTTTTGTTTGTCAGAACTTTAGCTTTTGACGGACGATCGGCCAGTATAAGAAAAGAAGCTCATGATGCGCTAATCGACGAAATAATATTGGAGGAAAAGGATGAAGAAGGATAAAAGAGCGCTGCGCAAAGAAATTATTGCTGAACGCGATCTTTTGACGGATGAAGAAATCGATACAAAAAGTGCGCTGATTGCCAATCAGTTTTTCAGCCTGGCGGTTTTTAATCAGGCGGAAGCAGTGATGTATTTTGTTTCCTTTGGCAGTGAAGTCAATACCAGGCCGCTGGTTGAAGAGACCATTCGTCGAGGTAAGACTGCTCTTGCGCCAAAAGCGGTACCGCAAAGTCGCGAATTAATTCCATCGCAGATTCTCGATTGGGAAAGTGATTTGCTACCCGGATATTATAATATTCCCGAGCCAAGAGCCGGTGCTTTACGTCCTTTTGCCCCGGAACAGATTGACTTATTGGTTGTTCCCGGGGTTGCTTTTGATTTAAAAGGAAACCGCCTCGGTTATGGAGGCGGTTATTATGATCGCTTTTTCCAACTGCTTAAACCCCGGACTCCCTTGATTGCCATTGTCTTTGATCTGCAAATTGTTCCGGAAGTCCCGACCGAGGAATGGGATCAAAGGGTAGACTGTATCATCACTGAAAAAAGAGTGATCACGATTAACGGTTAAATTTTTTCTTTAACCCTTCTTTGATGATTTACCAGATGTATCAAAGAAACCGTGGAAGAGCATATCGATAATGATATTAGCAATATGTTCCAGGTTATTTTCTTGTTCATTAACAACCTCCCAGATGAAGCTATCAACCAACAGGATATAAGCTTTGGCCACCACCTGAATATCAAATTTGGCTGCCAGTTTTTTCTCCTGGGAGTAAGCAAAAGAGTGGGCGGAGCTTTTGATAAACTGACCGATAATACTTTGCCAATGAGCTTCGATCGATTCGGATTGACCAAGGGCTTCCTGGTAAACCCTCATAATCGGGCGGTGCTGTTCTGAAAGGCGGAACGAAGTTAGCACCAGTTCATAGTATGCCTCCCGGGCATCGGCTAAAGTTGTCGGGGCAAAGGGTACTTCCAACAGGTTGTAAAATTCAGTAAGAACATTATCAACTACCTTGTTCAAGATATCATCTTTACCCTTAAAATGGCTGTAAACAGTTCCGTAGCCAACTTTTGCCTGTTGGCTGATCTTGGCAATGGTCGTTTTCGCATAACCTTCTTTTAAGAAGACATCAAGGGCAGTATCTAAGATCAGCTTGCGAGTTATACGGCTACGCAGGTAACGGCGGGGTCGCTTTTGTTTGTTTGGTTCCACGGGTTGATCAACCTCCTCAAAATTGGTTCAGGAAACAAGATCATGCTGCGACATTATATCATTTTATTAAAATATTTGCAAAGCTTAATTTTTAAAATAATTCGTTTCAATCAGCAGACAAAAACACCTTTTGCATTCCTGTCGCTATTTTAGTAGTATGAAAAAAAGTATTTAACGGGTTTCCCTTTACAGGTAAGGTATTTTTATTGATGGAGTTGATCTGGTGGCGATCTATGCAATTGGTGATCTACATCTTTCCCAGAACCAGTCAAAACCGATGGATATTTTTGGTCCCCAATGGGTTGATCATCCAGAACGTCTTGAAAAAAACTGGCTTTCGCTAGTCAAGGAAAGCGATTTGGTGATTGTTGCCGGGGATATTTCCTGGGCGATGCATCTTCCCGAGGCCCTTGATGATTTGAACTGGTTGGATAAGATGCCGGGCAGTAAAATACTGATCAGGGGAAATCACGACTACTGGTGGTCTTCCGTCGGAAAAGTAAGGGCTGTCCTGCCTTCATCAATCAGTGTCTTGCAAAATGACAGTTTAAACTGGAGCGATTGGTCTATATGCGGTACCCGGGGTTGGATTTGCCCGGGTGACGAAGGTTTTGATAACGAGTATGATCAAAGAATATATCTCCGTGAAATCAAGAGGCTGGAAATGTCCTTAAAAAATGCTGCAGAAAATGGATCGGGAAAGATCATCGTTGCCTTGCATTTTCCGCCTTTTAACCGGAAAAACCAGCCAAACGCTTTTACTGAAATGCTTGAATCCTATGGAGTGAAGAAATGCGTTTTCGGTCATATCCATGATAGCGGCCGTGATGATATTTTCCAGGGTCTCCGCAACAATGTTGAGTATTATTTTGTTGCCGCCGACGGTATTGATTTCTGTCCGAAACTGCTGGTTCAATAATTGCCGTGGCTAAAAGAAAAACTAGGTTGACAGAGATCGAAGGCAGGATTAGCTACTGTAAGGGTTAATACTATCATCTATGCAGACAAAAACTGCAGTAAAAAAACGCGATTATTAGCAGGAGGGTGGTTTATATGGCTGGTTATTTATTTCCCAGTGATTTTCAGTGGGGTGCGGCGACTGCATCTTATCAAATTGAAGGTTCGATTGAGGCTGATGGAAAAGGAGAGTCAATCTGGGATCGTTTTACTCATACCCCGGGGCAGATCTGGAATAATGAAACGGGTGATCTAGCCTGTGATCATTATCGACGTTACAGGGAAGATGTGAAAATGATGGCTGATCTGGGGCTGAATACTTACCGTTTTTCGATTTCCTGGCCCCGTATTTTTCCTAACGGTAAAGGGATCCTTAATGAAAAAGGGCTCGATTTTTACCGTCGCCTGATTGACGAATTGCATAAACACAAGATTAAACCGGCAGTAACTCTTTATCATTGGGACTTGCCTCAGCCCCTCCAGGATCAGGGTGGGTGGAACAACCGTGATACGGCATACTATTTTGCCGATTATGCCGCTGCAGTTTTTGAAAGCCTGGATCTACCGGTTGAACTTTGGATCACCCTGAATGAGCCGTGGGTGGTGGCTTACCTGGGTCATGCTTTTGGAATCCATGCTCCGGGAATTTCTGACTTTTCGACGGCTCTTCAGGTCGGGCATCATCTGTTGCTGGCTCACGGACTGGCGGTCAGGGTTTTCCGGGAAGCAGATCGCGGAGAAGAACCGATCGGGATTACTCTTAACTTGGCTCCGGTTCAACCCAACACCGATTCACCGGAAGATATTGAAGCAGCAAAACGCTCTGATGGTTTTATGAACCGTTGGTTTCTCGATCCGCTGTTCAGAGGCTACTATCCTCCCGAGATGGTAGAGATTTTTTCCCGCCGCTTGAAATTGCCTGACCAGGAAGAGGGCGATGCTGCCATCATCTCTCAACCAGTTGATTTTCTAGGCATTAATAACTATACCCGGGTACTGGTTGAATCAAGCGGTTCTCAAGATGATTTTATGGGTAATCCGGTCAATCCTCCTGATCAGGAATACACGGAGATGGGGTGGGAAGTATATCCTGAAGGGCTATACCAATTATTGACCAGGGTTCATCATGATTACGGACCTCTGCCGCTTTATGTGACTGAAAATGGTGCGGCATTTCCGGATCAGCTGACAACAGCTGGAGAAGTGGAGGATCCTCGACGCATAAATTACCTGCAGTCATACTTACAAGCAGCCTGGAGAGCAATCGAAGCAGGAGTTCCGCTGAAAGGTTATTATGTTTGGACTCTAATGGATAATTTTGAATGGGCTTTTGGTTACAGCAAGCGGTTTGGCTTAATTTATATCGATTATCAGACTCAGAAGCGCTATCTGAAAAAAAGTGCGCATTGGTATAAAGAGGTAATAGCCCGTAATGGTCTCCTAAAATAGCTAAAGGCAGGAAAAAATAACTTGACATTCGATCGTACATTAGTAACAAAGGTTATCCGAATCGAAGGTAATCAGCAATCAGAATTAGATGATCAGGTAGTGGTTGAAGCTCCGGTTACAATTTACCTTAATGGATCAGAGCTGGTAACCTTGCTATGCACGCCGGAGAAAACCGATTGCCTGGCTCTCGGTTTTTTACGGAGTGAAGGTTTCATTTCCAGCTGGTCAGAAGTCAAGACTATTAGGGTTAGAAAAGAAGAAGGCTTGGTTGAAGTAGAAGTTGAAGAGGGCAAGTTTCTTCCTGAAAAGTTTTTCGGCCGGCGGACGATTACTTCCGGCTGTGGAAAGGGTACCATCTTCTACAATGTTCTTGACTCACTGCGCAGTTCTCCACTGACCGGCGATCTGAAGTTCAGTGCCGCTAAAATATGGGAATTGAACGGCGATTTGCAAAAGAATGCTCTTCTGTTTAAAGCAACGGGTGGAGTCCATAGCGCAGCTTTGACCGACAGTGAAAAGATCATTTTTTGGCATGAGGATATCGGACGTCATAATGCGGTTGACAAAATAATCGGGGAGTGCCTGATAAATGATCTTCCAACTGATGATAAGGCCCTTTTCTCCAGCGGGCGTTTGAGTTCTGAAATCTTGCTTAAAGCAGCCAAGCTAAAAATTCAGCTAATTGTTTCAAGGGCGGCGCCCACTTCACTCTGCATTGAACTGGCCGAAGCACTTAACATGACCTTGATCGGCTTCGTTCGCGGCCGGCGCATGAATATCTACAGTCATCCCTGGAGGGTTCTCTGATTACCAAATATCTAGCCGGCGAATCGCTTGCGGTTCTAAGTGAAGAGCTGGTTGCGGATCGAGGTTATTATTGCTCTTCCAGGTCATGCCGATCAAACCCTAAGTGAAGTTTTTTAGCATTGATGTTGACCTGGTCAAGGTAAAAACCGGTTTGATGTTCTATCTCATTTTTTACTGTTTTTTGAATATCACGAAGCAGGCGATCTATTTTCTGATCGGGCACCTTTTTCAGATCGATACTGATATCGATCTGCAGGTAAACCTTGCTACCGCCGTTTTCAATATCAACATAAAGCACCTTATAAACACCCTTAAACTGCTGAACAATATATTCAATAAGTTCAAGAATCACATGTTCGGCAATGAAAAAACTGCCCAGGGGGCTGTATATTGGACGCACGACCGATCGTTCAAAGGGCGAGCCGGAATGTTGGGGGGGGCGGCTGAAGAAGGAACGCAGCGGATCAATAATATAACCGGGAAAATCTTTCTTAATGGCAAAGGTAGGCAAGGGGATAACGTGGCGGTTTTCACGAATGCGGATGTCTAGAGCAGCTTTGATCGATTCCGGATCGGAAACTTCTTCAATGGTGAAATAGTAACGTGGATTATCCAGGTCAAGGTTCTGGGCAATTAAATCGGCCATTTTTCTTGATGTTGAGAGGATGAGCAGCCGTCCCGGTTTTATCTCGGCCAATTTATCTTTCAGCTGCTGAGCATGTTCCGGATCCTTGAACAAAGCTCGCTTTATGGCACCGTACCGGGTATTTTCCCGCTTTGCAGAGCGCCCGGCCAGAATAACATTGCCCTTGATCAGTAAACCATCATCAATAATATAGTCAATGTCGTGTTTTTTTGCCATCACCGGAGCCTGATGGCTTTTACCGGTTCCGCTGTGTCCAATAAGGGCGTATATATCCAATTGATCACTCCGTATGATAAAATAACTGGCACTTGCGCCAGGAGGTTAAGCTGCTCTATTATTATAGCACAAGCTGACAGACAGGAGATGCCGATGATAATCATTGTCTCGAAACCGAAAAAGCTCAGCGGAGAGCTGCTGCTGCCGGGTGATAAATCGATAACCCACCGGGCTTTAATGATCGGGGCCTTGGCCCAGGGAACAACGGAAATAAAAGGTTATCTGGATGCTGGGGATTGCCGCTCAACAATTAACTGTTTAAAGTCACTGGGAGTTTCCATTACCACTGGTAGCAATGGATTATTAGTAGGAGGAAGTGCTCTAAAATTGAGAGAGCCGCAAGAACCTTTATATGCCGGAAATTCAGGCACAACGGCTCGGTTGCTGCTCGGAATTCTGGCTGGTCAACCTTATAAGGTTAAAATAATCGGCGATCAATCACTCAGTCGGCGTCCGATGAAGAGAATAATTGAGCCCCTAAGTTTGATGGGTGCATCATTTGAAGATGAACGTGATACTTTACCATTAACGATCAGCGGCGGGCCGGTCAAACCGATTACTTACAACAGCCCTTATTCCAGTGCCCAGGTAAAATCGGCGATCTTATTTGCCGCTCTTTATGCAGATGGAGCGACTACAGTCATTGAGCCAGCTGTCAGCCGCAATCACAGTGAATTGATGCTGGCCTATTTTGGGGCGAAACTGTCCAGTGTTGAGGAAAAGGTAATCATTGAAGGACAGCCGCAGCTTAAAGCAAAATCACTCCGGGTTCCAGGCGATATTTCAGCAGCCGCTTACCTGATGGTTGCAGCTGCAATTGTACCGCAAGCGAAGGTCCTCCTAAGAAATGTCGGTATTAACGAAACCCGGAGTGGGGTCATTGATCTGTTGCGCCAAATGGGAGCTGATATTGAGATCAGCAATCAGGTTAATTGGGGCCTGGAGCCAGTTGCCGATCTTCTAATCCGTGGTGGACAAAAGCTGCATGGGATAAAAATTGGCGGTAAGATAATTCCGCGAGTGATCGATGAGCTCCCGGTTCTAGCGGTAGCCGCTGCAGTTGCTGATGGCAAGACAGTGATTAGTGATGCCGCCGAGTTACGGGTTAAAGAATCCGATCGGATTGCCGTTCTGGCTACTGAGCTGCAAAAAATGGGAGTGATCATCAACCAAACCGACGATGGAATGATTATCGATGGTGGAGCACCGCTTACCGGGACAAGAGTGGTAAGCGGCGGGGACCATCGCATCGCCATGTCCTTGGCTGTCGCCGGCCTGACAGCAAAAGGTGATACAATCATTCACGGGGCCGAAGCAATTGCCATTTCATTCCCAGGCTTCATGACTACTCTCCGTTCTTTAATTATTTAATGATTGATCGATCGCAGCAGCGGAGCCCTGATTGACGCTTAGACTGCTGTATGTTAGTATATGGTTGTTATTTCCAGCGGTCCCCATATTTAATTATCCTGAGCAGTCAGGAGACTGATGATGCCAATACCCATCTATTCATACGAACAATACCGGCAGACAAGTAGAGGAACCAACCCGGTATACAATGAAGAAATTCGCGCGCAGGTTCTGGAGATTATCAACAAAGTGCGCAAAAACGGTGATCGTGCACTGTTCGAATATACAGAGCAGTTTGATGGCGCAGTTCTTGATCAGCTTCAAATCAGTGTTGCCGAGCTTCAGACAGCCCATCAGCAGGTCGAAAACGGTTTATTGACAGTGATGCACCAAGCCGCAGATCAGATCGAAAAGTTTCACCGGCGTCAGTTGAGAGATGAATGGTGGGAAGAAAATTCAGGCCTGCTTGTCGGCCAGCGCTACTTACCGCTTCAAGCAGTGGGAGCATATGTTCCGGGGGGGACTGCAGCCTATCCTTCATCGGTATTGATGACAGTTATTCCAGCAAAAGTAGCCGGGGTAGAAGAGATTATTGTCTGTACTCCTCCTGATATAAACGGCCAGGTAAATCCCTTAACCCTTGCTGCTGCTTATGAAGCCGGAGCCACGGCTGTTTACCGGATTGGCGGAGCACAGGCTATCGCGGCAATGGCTTATGGCACTGAAACAGTTCCTCAGGTTCAGAAGATTGTCGGCCCCGGTAATATGTATGTTACCCTGGCCAAAAAGGAAGTGTATGGCCAGGTTGGGATTGATATGCTGGCCGGTCCGAGTGAGATAGTTATTGTTGCCGATGATCAGGCTAAACCATCATTTATAGCGGCAGATCTGCTTTCACAAGCCGAACATGATCCCTTATCCAAACCGATCCTGATTTCTACTTCCGAAGCACTGGCCAATCTGGTTCTGCAGGAGATTGAAAAGCAGCTGCTGAATTTACCGCGTCGGGAAATTGCCAGGACCTCACTCGCTAATCAGGGAGCGATTATTCTGGTCGAGACTCTTGAAGATGTTTGGCCGCTAGTCAATGACCTGGCCCCCGAACACCTGGAGCTGCAGATCAGCGAAGCCTGGCGTTATTTAGATCAAGTTACCAGTGCCGGAGCAGTCTTTATCGGTTCCCATACTCCCGAAGCGCTGGGTGATTATTGGGCCGGCACCAACCATGTTTTACCTACCGGACAGGCTGCCCGTTATGCTTCTGCATTGGGAACTGATGATTTTATCAGAAGATCGCAGGTTATCTTTTGCCGGGAAGAAACGCTGCAACTTTCAGCTACAAAAATAGCAGCCCTGGCCAGGGCGGAAGGCCTCGAAGCCCATGCCCGTTCAGTATTGATAAGGGGGAAAAGCGATGAGTCGGAGCTCCAGGATTAAACGGGATACCACTGAAACAAAAATTAGTCTTGATTTCGAATTAGATGGAACCGGCAGGAGTAAACTAATAACCGGGTTACCCTTCTTTGAACACATGCTGGCCCTCTTTAGCCGTCACGGTCAATTTGACTTGGAAATCAAAGCCGAAGGGGATATTGAGGTTGATGCCCACCACCTGGTTGAGGATATCGGGATTTGTTTAGGCCGGGCGTTGAAAGATGCCTTAGGTTCCAAAGAGGGTATTAAGCGTTATGGTTTTACTGCCGTGCCGATGGATGAAACTTTGGTTACCGCCGCGGTTGATCTTTCCGGACGTCCTTGGCTTCATTATCAATTTACCATCCCTTCCGGAGAAGTGGGAGGGATGGACGGAGAACTTTTCCGTGAGTTTTGGCAGGCTTTTGTTAATGAGGGTCGCTTCAACTTGCATCTGGTTATGAACCACGGCAGCAATAAACATCACATCATTGAAGCAACTTTTAAAGCGGCAGCCAGGGCACTACAGGAAGCAACAGGAATGATGGATGGTCTGAAGGGAGTTCTCTCTACCAAGGGCGAATTGGATTGAGGTGAGCAAAATGCTGATTATTCCGGCTATCGACTTACACCGCGGGCGTTGTGTCCGCCTATACCAGGGCGATCCGGAGCGTGAAACGGTATACGGAGAAAACCCGGTTGATGTTGCCCGACAATGGGTCCAACTGGGGGCAAAAATGCTTCATCTGGTCGATCTTGATGGCGCCTTTACCGGTTTTTCTAAACATGCAGAGATTATCAGGGCGATTGGCGATTCGGTTCAGGTTCCGCTGCAGCTCGGCGGAGGGATCCGAACCAAGGAAGCGGCAGAGAAGGCTTTTTCGATCGGCATTAGCAGGATCATCCTTGGGACAATGGCTGTAGAAGATCCTGAAACGGCTGCAGATCTTGCGACAGAATATGGCGAGTCAGTCTTAATTGGTATCGATGCCCGAGAGGGCATGGTGGCGGTTAAGGGCTGGCAGGAGTCCTCGATGCTGAGTGTCCTTGAGCTTGCCTCGCGCATTGAGGAATGGGGGATTCAGGAGGTAGTCTATACCGACATCCAACGGGACGGTACATTAAAAGGGCCAGACTTGAAGGGATTGGAGACAATTATTGAAGGTACTTCGCTACAGGTTGTCGTGTCGGGTGGAATATCTTCGTTAGCCGATCTGGCAGCCCTTAAACCCTATGGAGACAGAATCAAAGGGATAATTATTGGCAAGGCGTTATACTCTAACCAGTTAACATTACCCGATGCGATGGCTGTATTTAATTGAAACAGAGAGGATTATGATGAGCAAAAAAGACAGCAAACTAAAAGCAGGACCTTTAAAAATTGATGAATTGAAATATGATCAAAATAACTTAATAGCGGCGGTAATCCAGGATGATCGGACCGATGCTGTATTAATGGTTGGCTATATGAACAAAGAGGCGCTCAGGAGAACTATACTGAAAGGTCAGGTTTGTTTCTGGAGTCGTAGCAGGCAGGAATATTGGGTAAAAGGCGAAACATCCGGCAACCTGTTTTCCTTAAGATCGATCAAGGCTGATTGTGATGCCGATGCTCTTTTAGTGCGGGTAGATCCTCAGGGGGACGGCGTTGCCTGTCATACCGGCAGTTATTCATGTTTTTTCCAAGATTTAGCTGAAGCAAAAGGGATGGCCGATGATTGATTATCACGTTCATACTTACCGCTGTTGTCATGCTACCGGTTCTCCGGAAGAATATGTTGCTGAGGCAAAACGGTTGGGTTTAGCAGAGCTCGGTTTTGCTGACCACTTTCCATTGGGAATGCTTGATTATGAGCCGCGAGTTCAAGTAACCATGCTGCCGGAGGAGCTCGAAGAATACCTGGCACAAGTTGAAATTCTCAAAGGATACTCGGAATCATTAATCATAAAAACCGGTATCGAGATCGATTACCTACCCGGAACCGAAAAGAAACTGGAGAAACTTTTAGAACTTTATCAATTCGATTACGTGATCGGTTCGATTCATTTTATGGAGGGCTGGGATTTTACTCATCCTGTATATGCTGATACTTACCAGGATCGTGATCTGGATGCTCTTTATGATCAATATTTTAAACTGGTCTGGGCGGCCATCAACACCGGCCTCTTTGATATCATCGGACATATCGATGTTATCAAAAAATTTGGATTTCGCCCTGCTGGTTCTTTGGAATATTACTGGCAGAAAACGAGCAAAATACTGGCTGAGAGTGAGACCTGTTTTGAGCTTAACACGGCCGGGCGTGATGCTCCGGTTGGTGATTTTTACCCAGATCGAAGGTTGTTGGAGCTTGCAGCGGCCGAAGGTGTTAGGGTGGTCACCGGTTCCGATGCCCACAGCCCTGATCAGGTGGGGCGCTATTTTGATGATGCGAGAGCCTTGCTTTTAGAGACAGGTTTCCGGGAAACAGTTTCTTTCCAGAAAAGGTGCAAAAGTTTTAGATCGCTTTAAGGGATATTATAACGATGCAAGCTTGTTGTTTCAACTGATAAGATTCGAAGCAGTTATTACATTTCACGGTGAGGGAAAAAGGGATTGAAAGAGTTATTTAAGTGCCTGCTCAGGACTGAAAGGGGTGAATTTGTTGTTCTTTTCAGCAATGCAGGCATTTATGAGCTGTTTTTCCCCGGTTCAAAACCGGATGATGATTATCAACAAAGGGATTTACCCTGGTTTGATTTGGCTGTTGATCTCAGGCAATACCTGGAAGGAAAGCCCGTATCCTGGGAGCATTACCCGCTTGATACCAGTGACTACAAATATTTTACTGCCACGCTGCTAAAAGCGGTTAGGACTATTCCCCGAGGCCAGAAATGCTCTTACCGCCAGATTGCTGAAAGAGCAGGTTTTCCCCTGGCCTGGAGAGCAGCGGGCCAAGCTTTGGCAAAAAATCGCCACCCGATCATTGTTCCCTGCCACCGGGTTGTTGGCAGTAACGGTAAACTCGGTGGATTCAGTGGTCCTCAGGGTTGGAAGGAAATGTTGCTCAAGCTCGAAGGAGCACTCTGAATTGGTTTGACACGAGGTGAAAAAAATGCGTTACCTGTCTGGAGGAGAATCTCACGGACCTTGCCTAACTGCAATTATTGAAGGTTTGCCTGCAGGAATGGCTATTTATTCTGCCGACATTAATCTTCAGCTAAAGAGACGCCAGAAAGGCTATGGCCGTGGGGCCAGGATGAAGATTGAAAAAGACCGAATTAAATTCCTATCCGGACTTCGTTTTAACCGTACCAGCGGGAGCCCCCTTACTTTACAAATCGAAAACCGCGATTGGCAAAACTGGCATGATGTGATGAGCCCTGAAGGGGAAGAACCAGCAGATTTAAAAAAAATCACCGGACCCCGGCCCGGGCATGCCGATTTGGCCGGCGGTCTGAAATATAAGTATGATGATTTGCGATTAGCGCTGGAGCGTTCCAGCGCCCGTGAAACTGCAATCAGGGTGGCAGTCGGCACTGTCGGCCGTATTTTACTCAGTCACTTTGGAATAGAAATTTACAGCCAGGTTTGCCAGATCGGAAGAGCAAAAACCGGAAAGAGCTTGCAAAACCAACCGGAAATTGCAGAGTCAATTGAAAGTTCACCGGTTCATTGTGCAGATCAGTCTGCTTCCAAAGCGATGATCAGTGAGATTGATCAGGCAGCTGCAGCCGGAGATACCTTAGGTGGGATAATCGAACTTTTGGTCACCGGAGTTCCACCCGGCCTCGGCAGCCATGTTCACTGGGATCGCCGATTGGATGGACGCCTGGCCCGGGCCCTGGTTGCTGTGCCGGCTATCAAGGGGGTTGAATTTGGACTCGGCTTTACCGCTGCGGGATTGTGCGGTTCCGAGGTTCATGATCCGATTGTCAAAAGAGAAGGATTGATTGACCGTTTGACCAATTATGCCGGTGGTATCGAGGGTGGAATATCGAATGGAAAGCCCCTGAGCATAAAAGTAGCGATGAAACCAATTCCGACAATGTTCAGTGCTCTGCCCAGTGTTGACTGGATTACAGGTGAGGTGATAACCGCTGCCGTGGAGAGGTCTGATGTCTGTGCTGTACCGGCGGCGGCAGTGGTGGCCGAGGCTGTGGTTGCCTGGGAACTGGCAGTTGCATTCCGGGAGAAATTTTCCGGGGATTATCTCGACGAGGTTGAAGCCGCTTTTAGTTTTTACATGAAAGATGTCAGGTCGCGACTGGCAAAAGACTAATAATTGATCGATATATGCCGGGAGAAAAAAATGCAACGTGAAGTCAAGATCAAAGCAGTTAATTTCATATACAGGGTAATTATCGAAAATTCTGGGCTTGAATCGATTGGCAAGGCAATGCGTCTGCTTTTTCCTTCGGTGAAGGTCATGCTGGTTAGCGACAAGAATGTTTTTAAGATCTACGGTCAACAGGTTGTCGATTCGCTGGCAGCTGAAAAATGGCAAGTCTATCCGGTTGTCCTGAATGCGGGAGAAAAAACAAAAAATCTTCGTAAAGCTTCATATTTATATGATCAGGCTTTGGCAGCCGGACTGGATCGCAATACACCGATTGTGGCTTTAGGCGGCGGTGTGATTGGCGACCTGGCTGGTTTTGTTGCCGCCACTTACCTGCGCGGGATTCCCCTGGTGATGGTGCCAACATCTCTATTGGCCCAGGTAGACAGCAGTGTAGGGGGTAAAGTTGCCGTCAACCATCCTGGTGGAAAGAACCTGATCGGCTCCATCTATCCACCCCGGCTGGTGCTAATCGATCCCCAGGTTCTAAAAACTCTGCCCAAACGTCAGCTCAAAGCCGGCTTGGCCGAAGTTATTAAATATGGTATTATTGCCGACAGTGCTTATTTCGATTGGTTGGAAAACAATGTTGACAAGCTGATCAACCTTCATAGCGCTGCTTTGACCGATGCCATTACCCTGGCCGTGATGAACAAGGCAAAAGTTGTTGAAGCAGATGAGTATGAAACTGATTACCGCCGGATTTTAAATTTTGGTCATACAATCGGCCATGCCCTGGAAGCGGCGACCGATTATCGTCACTACCTGCACGGGGAGGCAGTGCATGCCGGTATGATTGCCGTAACAAAGATGGCCGGCGCGATGGGCATTTTGGATAGTGTGGCCCGGGAACGCATCTTAAATCTATTGATGCGGCTATCCCTGAAAACTGCTCCGCCAGGCTTGACTGCACCGGAGGTAGTCGATAAACTTAGGCAGGATAAAAAGCGCCGTGACAGCGAGATGTTTTTTGTTTTGCCACGGACGGTGGGAGCTGTCAGTATTGAAGCGGTTAGCGATCAGGCAAAAATCCTGGAAGCGGTAAATACTATTTTATGATCTGAGAAAAGAAAGGCATGAACCATGAACAGGGTTAACCTGAGCGATATCCAAAGTAATGAGCAAATAAAAACTTTAATTAATAAAGCCGATGATAACCTCGGTATTTTAGGTTATACTGAGCATGGTTTTCGTCATTGCCGATTGACTGCCAAAGCGGCCCGGCGCCTGCTTCTTGAACTTGACTTTGATCAACGTGAAGCAGAACTGGCTGGTATTGCCGGTTATTTGCACGATATTGGTAACGTGATGGGTCGACGGGAACATGATGTTGCCGGTGCGATCATGGCCTTAAAAATTTTACAGGAAATGGGCATGCCCCTTGAAGAAGCAGCAGATATAGCCGCAGCAATCGGCAATCATGATGAGGGCGAAGGACAGGTTGTCAGCCGAATTACTGCAGCCCTGATCCTGGCTGATAAATCTGATGTGCACCGCAGTAGGGTTCGCAACAGGGATATCAGCACTTTTGATATTCACGACCGTGTAAATTACGCAGTTGAGGAATCACGCCTCAACATTGTTCCGGCAGAAAAGATTATTAGCCTTGATCTGCGGATCGATACCAGCATCAGTCAGGTTATGGAATATTTTGAAATATTCTTAACAAGGATGGTTATGTGTCGCCGAGCGGCTTCTTTTTTAGAAGCGCGCTTTGCGCTAAAAATAAATGAAGTTGATCTGCTTTAATTGCAGAAAGAAATGGAGAGTGGTGAGCGAATGAAGCCAGCGTTAAAACCTGGCCGCCTGATCCTTCTGCTGCTATTCTGTTTGCTGATTGTAGCCGCCGGCTACTGGGCTTTCAGAACTGCTTCAGACAGGGAAACTGGTATTAAGCGCGGCCTTGATATTGCCGGGGGGCTTTATGTTTTACTGGAAGCCACCGAGACCGGGGACCAGGAGCTTGATCAGGATGCCATTGAAAGAGCGATTACGGTTATCCGCATGCGGGTTGATGAACTGGGAGTTGCTGAGCCAATTATTGCTGCCCAGGGTGAAAACCGGATTCGCATTGAGTTGCCGGATTTGGATGATGTTGAACAGGCGAGAGATATCATCGGTCGGACTGCCTTATTAAAATTTGTCGGACCCGATGGGGTAGAGATCGTCACCGGTGCCAACCTAATCCGGGCCATGGCGGAGCGCAATCCCGAAACGACACCTTATCCTTTTGTGTCAATCGAGTTTGACCGGGAAGGAACACAACTATTTGGTGAAGCTACTGCCAAGTTCCTCAACCAACCGATCGCAATCGTCCTTGATGATGAAGTAATTTCTGCTCCGGTTGTCAGGGCGGTCATTACTGATGGAAAAGCAGTGATCGAGGGCAACTTTGGGATTGAAGAAGCAGCGAACCTGGCTTTACTGCTGCGCAGCGGTTCACTGCCGGTTGAGCTGGTTGAGCTTGAATCGAGGCTAATTGGACCGACTCTTGGTCAAAGAACAGAAGGGGTCGCTGTATACGCGGCCGGAATCGGGTTGCTTGTGGTTTTAATCTTTATGACTATTTATTACAGGCTGGCTGGAGCAATTGCCGGGATCGCCCTGATCTTTTATCTGTCCCTGGTGCTGTGGGCTTTAACTTATCTGCCAACCACCCTTACCCTGCCGGGTATTGCTGGATTGATCCTCTCAATAGGAATGGCAGTAGATGCCAATGTGATTATTTTTGAAAGGATTAAGGATGAACTGCTTGCAGGCCGGACCCCGCGTAGTGCCATGGAAAGCGGTTTCCAACGTGCTTTCCGGGCAATTATCGATGCCAACGTGACTACCCTAATTGTCACTGTTGTTTTATTCAGCCTGGCAAGTGGTCCGGTGAGGGGATTTGCGGTAACGCTCTTTATCGGGATCATCTGCAGCATGTTCACCGCAATAGTTCTTACCCGTCTGTTGATGCGCCTTGCGTTTCAGGCAGGATTAATCCGCAATGGTGCTTACGTGGGGGTGAAAATATGAGATTCGATTTTATTGGTAACCGACGCAAAGCGTATCTTCTCTCATCGATTTTAGTAATTGCCAGTATCGTTTCACTGCTTCTTTTCGGCCTGAATTTAGGGATTGACTTTACCGGGGGAACTGTTCTTCACTTGAACTTAGGTGATGATTTTTCCCTGGAGGAGGTCGAAGCGGTACTTGCTGATTTTGAAGAGTTAAGTGGCGCTACTTTACAAGTAGTTCAGGGGCGTGATATCAGCGGCGAACCGACCGATGAAGGTTTAGTAATCAAGGCTCCATACATCGAGGAAAACCGGCGTAACGAGTTGATGGACACTCTAAGAAGCAATTGGCCGAACCTTGATCCGGCTGATCTGAGAATTGAAAGCGTTGGCGCAGTTGTTGGCGGGGAGCTAACCCAGCAGGCCTTGCTATCTTTAATCGTAGCGATCATATTGATGGTTATCTATATCACGTTCCGGTTTGAATTTAAATTTGCCATTGCCACGATTGTTTCATTGCTTCACAATGTAATTATAGTTATCGGGATCTTTTCAATTCTGCGTATGGAGATAAATGTACCCTTTGTTGCTGCGATTCTTACTGTTTTTGGTTATTCTGTCAATGATACCATTGTCATTATCGACCGGATTCGAGAGAATATCCGGCATAAGCGGAAAAGCGATTATGCGCAAATTGTTAATGATAGTATTAATCAGAACCTAATGCGTTCGATCAATACTTCTCTGACCACTCTATTTGTGCTCCTGGCTTTGCTTTTTGGCTTTTTCTACTATATCGGCAGCGTTGATCTGATTGTTTTTGTTGTAGCCTTGATTTTGGGGGTTTTTGTTGGAACTTATTCATCGATCTTTGTTGCCAGTCCCCTGTGGCTTAATTTACAGGAACTGGGAGGAAAGCGAGCTAAAAAAGGATAACCGTTATCCGTTTTAGTGATCGGTTCAACCTGAAGGAAATAAACTGGAGGAGGGGAAAAAATGAGTTCATTTTACCTGATCCTGGGCTTTATTTTCAGTCTGTTAATTGCCATTATAGCCCTGGCTAACAACGAGGTTGTAGCTGTAAACTACATTTTTGGTCGGATCGAGGTTTCACTGATTCTGCTTATCCTGGGGGCAGCTTTTGCCGGAGCGCTTGTAACGGGACTTTTCAGTTTGTTCAAGTCTATTCGCAGTGCGCTTGCTTTTCGTGAAAGCCGCCAAAGGCAGGATGCCATGCAAAAAAGGATTAAAAAATTGGAAGAAGAAAAAGTATTCTTAGAAGCGGAACTGAACAAGTATGTCTCGGTTCCGGAGGAGATCGAAGATGATCTGGTCAACCAGGAAAATGAAGTTTACCGGCCTGAATCTTCCCCGGAAACCGGAGTAGACGAGGATAATTGATGAATTTTAATAAAAAGCTCTGGACCTGGCCCCATGAAGATCAGGGTCAGGTTTCGAGCGTCGCCCGGGAGTTTAATCTTCTCCCGGTTTTGGCCCGGATCCTGATCAACCGCGGATTAGTAACTGCCGAACAGATCCGGGCGTATTTATGCCCTCAGCCGAAAAACATGCATTCTCCATGGTTAATGCTTGGAATGAAAGAAGCAGTCCAAAGAATGATTAGCGCCCTTGAATCAGGTCAAAAAATAATGGTCCACGGTGATTATGATGCCGACGGTATCGCTGCAACGGTTATCCTGGTCGAAGCACTGCGCCACCTTGGCGGACAAGTAGATTTTTATTTGCCCAGCCGGTTTAATGAAGGTTATGGATTGCACAGTGAGCCTTTGCGGAAATTCAGAGAGGATAAAATTGACCTGGTAATTACTGTCGACTGCGGCATTAATGCTCTCCGGGAGATTGAATATGCCCAAGAAATCGGTCTGGATATGATTATTACTGATCATCACCAACCTTTAATTAAACTTCCCAAATCCATCTTGGCAATCAATCCCTTGCAAACTAACTGTCCCTATCCTTTCAAGGATCTTTCCGGTTCAGGAATTGCTTTTAAGTTGGCGACTGCCATTTACGATAAATTGGAAAAACCCGATCCGACAGATTTGCTCGACTTGGCTGCCCTCGGGACTGCTGCAGATGTAGTTCCCCTGCTTGGTGAAAACAGGATTATTGTTTCCAGCGGTTTAAAGATTTTGAACAAACAAGCAAGAATTGGATTAAAAGCCCTGATCGAGTTATCTGGCCTGGCCGAAAGCGATATTGGTAGTACTGCCCTTACTTATATTATCGCCCCCTCGATTAATGCCGCCGGCCGCATGGGGGAGGCACTGCCGGCGGCACAACTTTTGCTGGCCAGAGAAAAAGATGAAGCTGTTTTGCTCGCCGATCGACTGTATGCAATCAATCAGAAAAGACGATCGACGGAACAGGATATTTTAAAGGCGGCCCTGGTGTCGGCGGCGGAGTTGTATCAGCAATCAGATCCGCCGGTCATTACGCTTGCAGCTGATCATTGGCATCATGGAGTAATCGGAATAGTTGCTTCTCGTCTTCTTGAGATTTACAATCGGCCGGTTGTTTTAATTGCCCTAGATGGTGATGAGGGCAGGGGGTCGGCACGCAGTATTCCCGGTTTTGATATAACCGAAGCCTTGGCAGCCAACAAAGAATTGCTTGAAAAGTATGGCGGACACGAACAGGCAGCCGGTTTTACCGTCAAGCGAATAAAGGTTAACGCTCTCAGGGATGGGTTAAACAGCTATGCTCTGGATAACAGCGATTGTTATTCATCTAAACCGCAGCTCCGGATCGAAACGGAGCTGGATGCTAAAGAGATCAATCTTAACCTGGCCGAAAAGCTTAAACTGCTGCAACCTTTTGGTCAGAGTAACCCGGAACCTTTATTGGGCAGCAAAAGCTGGTCAGTTATCTCATGGCGCCTGGTCGGGAAGGATCAGAAACATTTGAAACTCAGAATTAAGAAAAACGAAAAGATTTTAGAGCCGGTTTTTTTCTCAGCGGCTGAGTACGACTCAAAGCTGGAAAGCGGACGCCTAATCGATGTGGCCTTCCGGATCAGGGAAGGGTTTTTTAACGGGACGAAAAAGATGGATATGCTGGTTGAGGCCATAAAATACAGTGATACTTACGAAATTGACAATATGGAACTGCATGACCGACGATATCGGTCCGATCGACTCGAATGCCTGCAGCGGGTTCTGACAGCGAATGCTGAACACCTGAAACACACAGCTGTATTCTGTGCGTTGCGCTCCGAAATTAAGAAGATCAAGGTCTCCCTCGATGCGAAGTCACGGCCCCGTTTTTTTACCGGAGGTGACTTGCATCAGGGGATAAAGTCTCTCGAAGAGCCAGGGCTGGTTATTTTATATGACTTGCCGCTAAAAATTGATACGTTGAAACCATTTTTTACCGGACTGAAAAAAGGAAAACCGCTAAAAGTATACCTACTTTTTAATCCTGAGGCGTTTGAGCTTAACCGGGTATTACTCGATAAGACCCTGCCTTCATTCGAACAGCTTGAATTGCTGCTCAGTGCTTTACGCTCAATCACTGAAACAACAGAAAACCCCTTAAAATTATTGAGGAAAAAGAGTTTGTTTGAATGGGAACCTTTCCCCATATTTTGGGAAAAAATAGATGCCATTTTAAGAGAAATGGGCCTGATCTTAGCGGATAAGATTTCCCGGGGATCGGATTGGCCAGAGCTGAATTTAACCGAACAGTTGAAGCTCTCACCAACATTTTCGGCGGTAAAGAATTTGCGCGAGGAAAGTGAAACTATTAAAGTGAAGATTGGAACTGCGCAATTGGAAGATGTAGCGAAAACCTTCATCGATCTGATCGCAGAGAAGCCTATGCTATAGTATTCGAATTCGTTATTTAGTATCATATAATTAAATCTATCTATTTTGGGACTTGAATTTATGGCTGTCAAAGAAAAAAAACTAAGCGATCTGAAACGAATTATCCAGCGTTACTACCCCAAGTTGGAAGACTGGACCCTGGTCGAAAAAGCCTATAAATATTCCCAGCAGGCCCATTCCGGCCAGAAGCGCGAATCAGGTGAATCCTACATAACTCATCCCCTGGGGGTAGTAATGATTCTAGCTGAGTTGGAGCTGGATCTGGTAACCGTTATTGCCGGATTGCTTCACGATGTTGTCGAAGATACTGATATTACTCTTGAACAGATCCGTAAAGAATTTGGCGAAGAAGTTGCTTCCCTTGTCGATGGAGTAACCAAGTTGAGCCGCCTTGATTTCTCATCAAAGGAGGAGCAACAGGCCGAGACCCTCCGAAAAATGTTTATTGCCATGGCCCAGGATATCAGGGTGGTGTTAATCAAACTGGCTGACCGTACTCATAATTTGCGCACCCTACGTTATCTGAATACAAGTAAGCAAAAGGAGATTGCTAAGGAAACACTGGAGATTTATGCTCCCCTGGCCCATCGGTTAGGGATTTATATGATCAAGTGGGAGCTTGAAGACCTTGCTTTTCGTTACATGCAGCCGGAAGAATATTTTCAGCTCGTTGAGAAACTGGCCAAAAAGAGGCGGGAAAGAGAGCATTTTATAAACAGGATTATCTGGGTTCTCCAGGATAAACTTTCAGAAGCTGCAATTACGGCAGAAATTCAAGGCAGGCCAAAGCACCTTTACAGTATCCATAATAAAATGAAAACTCAAGGCAAAGATCTAAACGAGATTTATGACCTGACAGCGGTTAGAATTATTGTTGATTCAGTTAAAGATTGTTACCACACGCTTGGTATTGTTCACACAATCTGGAAGCCGATTCCCGGGCGCTTTAAAGATTTTATCGCTATGCCAAAACCCAATATGTATCAGTCTCTGCATACTACCGTTTTTGCCGCGGAAAATGAACTGGCTGAGATTCAAATTAGAACCTGGGATATGCACCGGACAGCTGAATATGGTATTGCTGCTCACTGGCGGTACAAGGAAAAAGTAAAGGACTCAGATGAACTTGATCAAAAGCTGACCTGGCTGCGGCAACTTTTGGAATGGCAGCATGATTACCGGGATGCCCGCGATTTTATCAAGGATTTAAAAGGCGACCTTTTTACCGATGAAGTTTTTGTTTTTACCCCCAAGGGTGATGTTTTTGATCTGCCGGCCGGCTCGGTAACTATTGATTTTGCCTACAAAATTCATACTGATGTTGGTAATCATTGCACCGGGGCCCGGGTTAACGGTAGGCTGGTACCGTTGGACTATCAACTGAAAACCGGTGATATGGTCGAGGTGATTACTGCCAAAAACGGTTCGCCAAGCCGGGACTGGTTAAACCTGGTTAAAACTAATCACGCTAAAAGTAAAATCCGCAGTTGGTTCAAAAAAGAGCGGCGGGAAGAAAACATAGAAAAAGGCAAGGAAATGCTCGAACGCGAGATCCGCCGGATTAACGTGGAGCAGCGTTTGGGCATCAAAAATGATCTGTTGCAAGAAGTCGGTCGTTATTTTAATCTCCTCTCAGTAGAGGATATCCATGCTGCAGTTGGTTATGGCGGTGTATCGGTTCACCAGGTGGTCAGCAGAATGCGTGAAGAGTATCATCGTCGGCAGGGTGATCAGGGCGCAGAGGATGCGCTGCCGGAATTAAAACCGGTTAAACCTCGGAAAAATGCTGTAACCGGTGTATCGATATCAGGGATGGACAATCTTTTGATGAGAGTTGCCCGCTGTTGCAATCCTGTCCCGGGAGATGATATTGTCGGATTTATTACCAGGGGCAGGGGTATTACTGTTCATCGGCGGGATTGTCCAAACTTAGCCCATTACAGCACAGATAGCGGCCGGTTTATTGATGCTGCCTGGGATTACCAGGCTGCAGCTTCCTATCCGGTAGAAGTAGAGGTTATTGCCACGGATCGAAAGCATCTGCTGGCTGATATAATGGCTCAAATTAATGAAAGCAAAATTGAAATTACTGCGGTTTCAGCAAGAGCTGATAAAAGCCGCAATGTAACCATCCACATGACCCTGGTTGTGCGTGACCAAGTTCACCTGGAGCAGATCATGGCGAAAATAAAAAAAGTCAAGGAAGTTTACTCTGTACGTCGCTATGTTTATGGTGCTCATAACCATTAAAAAGATGTGCTAGATTGCATAAGGAGGGGTCCAATGCGAGCCGTTGTCCAAAGGGTATCGAAGGCCAAGGTTTCCGTTGGTAATCAAACTAAAGGTGAAATCGGGATCGGACTGGTGGTTTTTCTGGGAGTCGGGAAGGATGACAGTGAAGATGACGCAAAATATCTGGCTTCGAAAATATCCGGACTAAGAATTTTTGAGGATTCCTCGGGGTTGATGAATCTTTCCGTCCTCGACATTGGCGGGGCGGTTTTGGCAATATCGCAGTTTACCCTATACGCCGATTGCCGGAAAGGCCGCAGACCGGGATTTTCTGCTGCCGCTGGGCCTGAAGAGGCTGAAAAACTTTACGATTATTTCTGCGCCCAGCTGCACCAAGAAGGATTAAAAACGGCAACCGGACAGTTCCAGGCAGACATGAAAATCAACGTTGATAATGATGGGCCGGTTACAATCCTGCTTGACAGCAGGAAACTCTTTTAGCTATTATATTTTATCTGTTTCTCTAAGCATGAACCAGACTAATAATCATTTTTAAATATTGTTCAGGCAGAAAAAGAGCCGATTGATCTGAGCTCGGTATCGTTAAATACAGGAGGTAAAATATGAAATATAAAGCACCGCGCGGAACTCGCGATATTCTGCCGGACGAAGCAGTAAAATGGCAGTACATTGAAGCAAAATACAGAGAATTTTGCTCGCTTTATGGTTTTGGAGAAATAAGGACACCAATTTTTGAACAGACAGAACTCTTTGCCCGCAGTGTCGGCGAAGAAAGCGATATAGTATCGAAAGAGATGTATTCTTTTAAAGATCGCAGCGGACGTGAGCTCACCCTGCGACCGGAGCTGACTGCTTCGGTAGCAAGGGCCTACCTGGAACATAATCTTGGTGAAAAACAACAACCGATCAAATTATTTTATAGCGGGCCGATGTTTCGTTATGATCGTCCCCAGGCAGGGCGATACCGCCAGTTCCATCAGTTTGGTCTGGAAATATTTGGTGCAGCACATCCTGCGGCAGACTGCGAAATAATCTCTTTCTGTTATCATTTTTTTAAAGCTCTCAAACTGCATAATTTAGTGTTAGAACTGAACAGCGTTGGTTGTCCTGTTTGCCGGCCGGTTTACCGTGATAATCTTATTCCATACCTTGATCAACTGGAAAGCAATCTTTGTTCAGATTGTCGCAGACGTTATAAAACCAATCCGATGCGGGTTTTGGACTGCAAGGAAGAGAGCTGCCAGGCATTGATCAATGATGCTCCGCAGATGATTGATCATTTATGTGCTGGTTGTGATCAACATTTTTCAACGCTGAAAGCACTGCTTAACAAGCTGCAGATACCATTCAGTTTAAACCCAAAACTGGTTCGCGGTTTAGATTATTATACCCGCTCTGCGTTTGAAATCACTACCGGGTCTCTTGGGGCCCAGGCATCAGTTTGTGGCGGTGGCCGCTACGATCACCTGGTTGAGCACCTTGGAGGACCACCAACTCCCGGGGTCGGTGTTGCCTTTGGTAAGGAACGGATCTTGCTGACCATGGACTGGGAAAAAGCACAATACTCTTTGCCTAAAAAGATTTTTATTGCGACTGCTGGAAATGGGCTCGAAGGTGACGCCTTGTTCCTGGCTCAGGAACTGCGCAATCAAAATATTGCCGCAGAAACAGATTTGCTGGAAAGAAGCCTCAAAGCACAAATGAAATATGCCGGTAAACTTGGATTCGAACAGGTTGCGATTATCGGTGAAAGTGAAATTGAAAAGGGAATGGTAAGCTTGCGGGATATGAACGGTGGAGAGCAAATCCCAATGCCCCGCACTGAGCTTAAAGCGGCTCTGGATCAATCGGAGCGCGGAAAGATTCACAACGGAAACGATAAACTGAGTCCTGAAGTTACCTTCCCCGGGTCCGGTTTTACAGCTGATAAAACCCATAACTGTGGTTCACTGACCACTGATCAGATTGGAACCAAAGTAAAACTAGCCGGATGGATTGGCCGTCGTCGTGACCACGGGGGGCTGATTTTTATCGACCTGCGAGATCGCAGTGGTCTGATGCAGCTTGTTTTTGACCAACAAAATGGGTTGGATCTTTTTAATGTGGCCGAGAGTCTACGTTCTGAGTATGTTGTGGCGGTTGAAGGACCGGTTGTGCGTCGTTCGGACGATACAGTGAACCCTTCCCTACCAACAGGTGAGATCGAGGTTCATGTCGAGAAGATCGAAATACTTAACCGTTCGAAAACCCCACCGTTTTATATCGAAGATGACTTAAGTGTTGATGAAAATCTACGGTTGCGATACCGTTACCTTGATCTACGGCGCCCTGAAATGTACCGGCGTTTGCAAGTCCGTCACCGGGCGGTTAAATTAGTTCGTGATTATCTGGATCGTTATGATTTTTTGGAAGTGGAAACCCCAATGCTAACCCGCAGTACTCCTGAAGGCGCAAGGGATTTCCTGGTTCCCAGCCGGATGCATCCCGGTTCTTTCTATGCCCTCCCACAATCTCCACAGCTTTTTAAGCAGCTATTAATGGTTAGCGGTCTGGAAAGATATTACCAAATTGTCCGCTGTTTCCGTGATGAGGATTTAAGGGCTGACCGCCAGCCGGAATTTACCCAGATTGACATTGAAACATCATTTTTTGGTCCCGAAAACCTCTTTTCCCTGCTGGAAGGTATGATGGCTTTACTCTGGGAAAAAATCAGGGGAGAAGTCTTAACGCTCCCATTTCCCAGACTCTCTTACCAGGAAGCAATGAATCGTTTTGGTTCAGACAAACCTGATCTGCGTTTCAACATGGAATTGGTAGGGCTTGACGCATTGGCGGGTAAAAGCGATTTCAAAGTTTTTAAAACCGCTCTTGAAAATGGCGGATCGGTCAAGGGTTTGCGTATACCGGGTGGCAGTAGTATGAGCCGTAAAGACCTGGATGATTTAACTATTCTGGCCCGTCAAATGGGGGCTAAGGGTCTGGCCTGGACCTTTGTTGAAGAGGAAGGATGGCGTTCGCCGATCGCCAAATTTTTTACTTCCGGGTTGATTATCGAATTCAATGAGCAGATGGCAGCGCAGAAAGGAGATGTTTTACTATTCGTGGCAGATCGTTGGGAACTTTGCTGCCAGGTGCTTGGCATGTTACGCCGACATCTTGCTCCTAATAATTTGCCGGAAAAACCCATTTTTCTCTGGGTGGTAGATTTTCCCCTCTTTCATTATGACTCTGAGCAGGAGCGTTATGATTCGGATCACCATCCATTTACCGCCCCCAATCCCGATGATCTGGATTTATTGGAGGCTGAGCCACTTAATGTTCGCGCTCAGGCCTATGACCTGGTTCTAAACGGGGTAGAGATCGGTGGCGGCAGTACGAGAATTCATGAACAAGAGATCCAGCAGAAAATTTTTAAACTGCTTGGTCTTTCGGAACAGGAAAGTCAGGAGAAATTTGGTTTTCTACTCGAAGCTCTTTCTTTTGGTGCCCCTCCGCATGGCGGTTTAGCTCTTGGTTTAGACCGGGTTGTAGCGTTATTGGTCGGCGATGATTCGATCCGACAGGTAATTCCCTTTCCAAAAACCGCCGCAGCTTCGTGTCTGATGACCGGTGCCCCTGCTTTGGTTGATGCTAGTCAGCTGGATGATCTGAAAATTGATTTACGGTATGATGAAGATGAGGAAAGCGAAGACTAAGTTATTTGTTGCACCACTAATTCTTTTATGCTATCATTTTTATGGAAATAGTTTGATATTTACGAGCATGCCCTGCTGTGTTCGTGACAACCGATAAAGTTTTGAGCTAACACTTTTTTTATGGGAACCTGGACTTCTGCTGCAGCGCAGCAGCCTTTGTAAAGAGGACCTGCAAAACAGCAGAGAGGGTACCCACCTTTCGGGGAACAGTTCAAAACAACGGCCCACGGCATGGCGGGGTTTTTTGGTGCTTGTTTATGGTTTTTGATGATCAATAACGATATTTTTTGCGGGTGGTGATTTAGGGTGACAGTTGAGCATATTTATCTGTTGATCAGCCGGGAATTAAAAGCCGGAACTCATCCCAGTGATTTACTGGATCTGCTGGAAGAACTTAGTGTTGAGCAGATCGCAGATCTGATGCAGCATTTACCTGTAACCGAAGCTGCCCTGATTTTCCAGGAAATGAAGGATTTTGAGCAGGCAGATATCCTGCGGCTTTTAGATGATGAACGGACCAAAGCAATTCTAAGCAGCATGGCAACTGATGATGCTGTCGACCTGATCGGTGAGCTTACACCGGAAGAGGCGCAGGAAATGCTGCAGTTGGTCGATGAAGAGGATCAGGCTGATTTTGGCGATCTGCTCGGTTACCCCGAAGAAAG
>CAZAKI010000005.1:33393-36901 GCA_964485855.1 uncultured Syntrophomonadaceae bacterium
ATGGGCGGTAATGTCGGCACTCAATCCTCAACAATATTTGTCAGGGGTCTGGCCACAGGTGAAATTGATAAGTCGGACGTCTGGGATTATTTTTTTCGCGAAATCAAGGTTGGTATCTCCATGGGGTTCGTATGTGGAAGCCTGATTTCTCTCACTGCCTTTTTCTGGCAGGGCAATCCCTACCTGGGATTGGTTGTCGGTACATCGATGTTTATCACGATCTGCGTGGCAACCTTGATTGGAACGCTGGTCCCTTTACTCTTAAACATGGCTCACATTGACCCTGCCATTACAGCCGGTCCTTTTGTGACCACGATCAAGGATGTAACCGGCCTGCTGATCTATTTTGGTATTGCGTCTTTATTTTTAAAGTTCCTGGGCTGATTGTTGCTTCAGGTTTTCTAAGCTGAAAGGAGGAGCCCTTGATGGCAGATGACCATATTCTGATGATCATCAGTCGTGAGTTGAAGGCCGGTGTTCATCCGGGCGACCTTCTTGAGCTGCTTGAAGCTTTGAGCCTCATAGAAAAATCACAGGTTATCCAGATGCTTCCTGAGGAAGAATCTGCCTTAATTTTTGAGGAAATGGAAGATTATGAGCAGGCTGAAATAATCAGGTTGCTGAGCGACGACCGGGCTAAGGGTCTGCTTGCCAAGATGTCTTCCGATGATGCTGCCGACCTGATTGGCGAGTTGTCGCCATCAGAAGCCAGGGAAGTTCTCGAACTGATCGATGATGAAGATAAAGCTGAATTTGACGGTCTCCTAAAGTATCCTGAAGATACGGCCGGCGGTATCATGACTACCGAATTTATTGCCCTTCCAGCTGATATCCCGGTTGAAGAAGCGATTGAAAGGTTAAGGGAGATTGCTCCCGAGGCGGAAACAATCTACTATCTATATGTTGTCGATCAAGAGGGCCGGCTGATCGGGGTATTATCGCTGCGAGACCTGATATCGGCTTCCGATGGTACCTGGTTAAAGAACTTCATGCACCACAGCGTGATCAGTGTCAATGCCAATCTCGATCAGGAAGATGTGGCAAAAGTGGTATCAAAATATGATCTGCTGGCTGTTCCGGTAGTCGACGATGATCAACACCTGTTGGGGATTATCACGGTTGATGATATCATTGATGTTCTTGAGCAGGAAGCCACAGAGGATATTTACCGGTTAGCCGGCGCCGGAGAAATTGAGAAGGGTGAATTAACCGAAGCCAGGGTTGGCCTGATCGTTCGGACGAGGTTACCGTGGTTGTTGATCAGCCTGATTGGCGGAATTATTTCCGGTACGGTGATCGGTGCTTACGAAAGTGCCCTCAAAGCGATTGTTGTGCTCGCCGTGTTTATCCCGGTTGTAATGGATATGGGTGGTAATGTTGGAACCCAGTCTTCGACAATTTACGTGCGCGGGCTGGCAACCGGCGAAATTGAGAGTAGCGAGGAATGGCTCTATTTCTTCCGGGAAGTACAAATTGGAGCTGTCATGGGATTAATATGCAGCGTGATCATTGCATTCATTGCTTATTTTTGGCAGGGGAATCCTTACCTCGGAGTAGTTGTTGGTATTTCGATGTTTTCAACGATCTGTGTTGCAGCCATTATTGGCACTTTAGTGCCAATGTTTTGCAACAGGATCAATATAGACCCGGCAATCACCGCCGGACCTTTTGTGACGACGATAAAAGATGTAACCGGGCTTTTGATTTATTTTTTGATCGCCTCTACTTTTATTCAGTATCTCAGTTAATTACAATCAGCAGAGGTTTCTTTTTAGTTTTTACTGTTACATTTACATCCGTGAGCATCGTATTTCAGGGATAAACTAAATTAACAGCAGATAGAAATTAATGTAAACGGAGAGAGGAAAATAGACGCAATTTCCTCTTTTTTTTATATTTTTTTTGTTTTTTTGCAGGTAAATGGTAAAAAGGGGTTGAAAAATAGAGTAAAGTGGTGTAAAGTGGTGAAAAGTGGTTGTAATTGCTCCAGGTGGAGGCGAACATATGTTTATCGGGGAATTTCAGCATACGCTGGACACTAAGGGCAGGGTCATTATTCCCTCCAAGCTGCGTGAAGGTCTAGGCGAGCGTTTTGTGATGACACGCGGGATTGATCCCTGTGTTTCGGTTTATCCGCTTGATGAGTGGAATCGGACAGAGGAGAAGCTGATTAGTAACCCGATAACCAAGAAAGACTTCCGGGCGTTAAACCGGCTTATGTTTTCCGGAGCGATGGAGGTAGAGCTTGACAAGCAGGGGAGAGCCCTGGTGCCCCAGTATTTACGGGAGCATGCATCAATCGATCGAAATGTCATGATCGTTGGAGTTGGTGACCGGGTGGAGATCTGGAGCGAGGATCATTGGAAAACCTACTATGCCGAAGTCAGTGATAATCTGTCAGCCATGCTTGAAAAAATAGAATAACCCCGGAGTGAATGAGATGAAGCTGAGCGATGGTTGAACTACATCGACCTGTGATGGCAAGGGAAGTGCTGCAGCATTTGGTCTGGCGGCCTGATGGAACTTATATCGATGCTACGTTGGGCGATGGAGGGCATGCCGCATTAATCTGCAGTAACTTAAAATATCCCGGTAAGTTGATTGGCCTGGACTGGGACAAAGCAGCTCTGGCAAGGGCTGGCGAACAGCTTAAAGCATTTACTGACCGGTTAACCCTGGTCCACGATAGTTATACCAACCTGGGAAAAGTGTTATCCGATTTAAGGTTATCCGCAATTGACGGGATCCTTATCGACCTTGGAGCTTCAACTATCCAGCTGCTGGATCCGGAACGGGGTTTCTCGTTTCATCATGAAAGCGATTTAGATATGAGAATGGATCGCCGCAGATCTTTGACAGCCAGAGACATAGTAAACCACTATTCAGAGGAAGAGCTGACCACAATATTTTTTCGTTACGGTGAAGAGCGGTGGTCGAAAAAGATTGCCGCCCGCATTATCCGGGCCAGGGAGCAAAATGGGCCGATCACCGACAGCAGGCAGCTGGCAGAGCTGATCAAGGAAGCAATTCCAGCCAGACTGAGGAGACGTGGCGGCCACCCGGCACGAAAAACATTTCAAGCACTGCGATTGGAAGTTAATAGCGAATTGGAAAACATTGGCAAACTATTGCCGCAAGCGGTTGGAGCACTAGCCCCGAGGGGGCGGATTTGTATCATTTCTTACCACTCTCTCGAAGATCGTTTGATAAAAAAATACTTTCGGGAAAAAGCAATGCTATGCAGTTGTCCACCAGATCGGCCCTGTATTTGTGAACGAAAAGCAGATCTGAAGATTCTTACAGCCAGGGCAGTTAAGCCATCTCCGGAGGAGATCGAACGCAATCCCCGGTCTCGCAGTGCCAGGCTGAGGGTTGCAGAAAAGCTATAAGTAAGCATGATCGAAAGAAGGTGAAAGTATGCAGCCGGCAAGGAAATTAGCTGTTCAAAAAAACTATGGTTATAGTAAATATCCGGCCAGGCAACCATCCAGTTATCCGGATCCCCGTC
>CAZAKI010000005.1:37001-90392 GCA_964485855.1 uncultured Syntrophomonadaceae bacterium
TATGGTTATAGTAAATATCCGGCCAGGCAACCATCCAGTTATCCGGATCCCCGTCGGAGAGTCAAAAAAGTAAAACTGGTTTCACTAGTTTTGGCCTCTTTTCTGCTCAGCCTGATAGTGGTTGCCCAATATTCTTCACTGGTTTTAACCAATTACCGGATTAGTGCTGCCCGGGCTGAACTTGCCGCGATGCATGAAACGACACGGGAACTTGAACTGGAAGTTTCCAAGCTTAGCGCCGTAGGCTTGATTGAAGAGATCGCAAAAAGTGAGTTGGGGATGATCGAACCTGAATTAAATCAGTTGAGGATAATTTCGACTGGACGGGTTTTAAGCGTCAGTTTTGGAGAGTGATTAGATGCCTGGTTTTACTGTCAGCCATAATACGGTTAGAAATAGAGTCGTTGCCGTTTTTGTGATGACCGTATTCTTTTCGCTTTGCTTGATTGGCAGGCTGGCTTGGATTCAAATAGTGAAGGCCGATGAACTTTATGATCAGGCCTGGAATCAGTGGAATCACAGGATCTTGGTCCGGACGGAGCGTGGATCAATCTATGACCGGCATGGTCGCTTGTTGGCCGGAAGTACCGATGTCCAAACCGTGGTGGCTATTCCGCCGAAGATCGAAGATCCGCGGATGATAGCCGGTGCTCTTGCCCCGGTCTTGAAGCAGGATGAAGAGACCATTTTAGATTTAGTCTCACTTGATCTTAGTGCAGTATACCTGAAAAGAAAAGTTGAGCAAGAGGTATCAGAGGCGGTGCAGGAAATGAATTTGCCGGGGATTGTTCTGTTCAAAGAAGAGAAACGCTATTATCCCGGTGGTAGTCTATCCTCTCAGCTGCTTGGTTTTGTGGGTATGGACCAGGGTTGGTCCGGTCTGGAGTTTTTTTATGAGCAGTATCTGGGCAGCAGCGAGGGTAGACTGCAATATCCGGCCGATGCCCATGGCCGGCAGCTGCCCCACATCTTTTACGATAACCTTTTGCCCGAGCCAAATTGTGATCTCTACCTGAGTATTGATGAAACTATCCAGCATATTGTTGAACGGGAACTGGAGCAGATCATGATCGATGCTGCCCCTGAAAAGGCGGTGGCGATTGCTGTTGACCCTTATAGCGGAGCAGTACTGGCTGCCGCGGCAAAACCTGACTATGATCCGCTAAAATTCGATCATTATGATCCTGAAAGTTGGAGCCTTGCACCCTTTACTTCATCTTTCGAACCGGGATCGACCTTTAAACTGGTCACCATGGCGGCAGTATTGGAAGAAGGGCTTTTTGAACCGGATGAAGTTCACTATTGTCAAGGATATACAGTAGTAAACGGCAGGCGCATTAACTGCTGGACGGCTGATCGGGGAGGTTGTGGCCAGATCAGTTTTTACCAGGCCCTTGGATCTTCATGTAATACGGCATTTATCGCCCTTGGTCAGCGACTGGGTGCCGATAAGATGTTGCAGTACATGGAAGCTTTTGGCTATGGGCAACGAACCGGGGTGGATTATCCCGGGGAAAGTAGCGGATTAATTTTTAATTCTTCCCAGATGGGTCCTCTGGAGCTGGCGACTAGTTCTTTCGGACAGGGGATATCAGTTACCCCGGTGCAGCAGGTCATGGCTGTATCGGCAATGATTAACGGAGGATATCTATACAAACCCTTCCTGGTAGCAGAGATTAGAAATAAGGATGGCGAAACCGTTTTTAGACGCGAACCGATTCTAGTCCGCCAGGTAATTTCAGCGGAGACGTCGACCCGGCTAGTTGAATTAATGGAAACCGTTATTCTGGAAGGAACTGGAAAACAGGCTGCTTTGGAGGGTTATCGGGCAGCAGGAAAAACCGGAACAGCAGAAAAATTAGATTCTGATCAAAATTATTCCAGTGATTCTTTTATTTACTCTTTTGTCGGTTTCGCCCCGATTGAAGAACCGCGGTTAGTGCTCTTCGTCGCTGTTGACGGGGTTACGAAAGGGCCACGCTATGGATCGGCTACGAGTGCGCCGCTTTTTAAAAGAATTATGGAAGATACCCTCAATTATTATCAGGTGACACCGACCGATTCAGCTTTATGGTTGGAGGATAAATCTGATCGAGGAGCGGAAAATGAACATCAGGGGCAGTGAAATTGCTCTAGCCAGCAAGGGGAGAATACTGCAGGGCGACCCCGGGCAGTTGGTAACCGGTTTTGCCATCGATTCGAGGCAAATAGTACCGGGAGATTTTTTTATCCCCTTTAAAGGTGAACATACTGATGGCCATCTATATTTGAACGATGCGTTTAAAGGGGGAGCAGTGGGGGCTTTTATCGAGAAAAGTGTTGATTTCAAACCACAGGTTGAAAGCTCTTTTGTCCTGATTGAAGTCGATCAGTCACTGTTAGCTTTGCAGCGGTTGTCTTCCTGGTACCGGAAACAGTTTAGGCTGACAGTGGTTGGGATAACCGGCAGTAGCGGTAAAACAACGACTAAAGATTACGTGGCCGGTGTGCTGAGCGCAAAATATTCTGTTTTAAAAACTGAAGGCAACCTGAATAATGAAATCGGTCTGCCCCTGACTTTGTTAAAAATGAAGCCGAATCACCAGGTGGCTGTTCTGGAGATGGGGATGAGTGCCAGTGGAGAAATTGAACATTTATGCAGTCTAGCTGATCCATCAATAGGAGTGATCACCAATATTGGTGAAGCGCATATTGAACTTTTAGGTTCGATCGAAGCGATCACAAAGGCGAAAGGAGAATTACTAGATTACCTCGGCTCAGGCGGGGTAGCCGTTTTGAACGGCGATGATCCCCGCCTCCTAAAGCTTGGGGAACGCTACCCGGGAAAAGTGTACTACTACGGCTTTAACCAGGGCGATATACAAGGCTTAGAGTTGTCTCAAAGGGGAGAAAACAGCTTTTTCCGGGTGCGTTTTCCAGATAAATCGGAAGGGTGGTTTAAAGCACCCTTACCTGGACGGGAGTCGGTTAGCGATGCCCTGGCGGCTCTTTCCGTCGGTTACATTCTGGGGTTAAATATGCCGGAAATGCAAGGAGGGCTTGATATGAGCCAGACAACATCCGGTCGACTTCAGGTTTATCATAATCAAGATGAATTTGTTGTGATTGATGATAGTTATAACGCGAATCCCAGTTCCGTAAAAGCTGCTGTCGATGTTCTCTATGCCTTGGGAGGTAGAAATACAGTAGCAGTTCTTGGTGACATGCTGGAACTGGGTTTTACCGCAGAGCAGGCTCATCAGGATGTTGGCCGTTACCTGGCCGAATCAGGAGTTACTTACCTGATAACAGTCGGAGAAATGATGCGCTATGCAGCCAGGGAAGCCCTGGCTTGCGGGATGACCGTCTATAGCTATAACAATCATCAGGATGCACTTGCCCGGCTGTACAGACTGCCACTAAATAGGGGGTGGCACATCCTGATTAAAGGCTCGCGGGGGATGAAGATGGATATTATTGCATCTTTCCTACTTGGACAAAACCGGGAGGGGGCTGGCGGATAATGCTTGCGAAAATCATGATCACCTTTTTTTCTGCATTCTTATTCTCAATTATTGCCTACCCTCTATTTATTCAACAAATGAAGAAACTGCAGTTTGGTCAACAGATCAGGGGAGAAGGTCCAGAGCATCATTCTGTAAAAGCGGGGACACCGACCATGGGTGGCCTAATAATAATTTTTTCTGCCGTTCTTGTCTCGTTATTTGTAACATCTTTGGCGCTACCCTATCTTTTAATCCTTCCTGTCTTACTTGGTTGCGGACTGCTCGGTTTTATCGACGATTACCAGAAAATAATAAAAAAGCAGTCGCTGGGTTTAAAAGCCAGGTCAAAATTAGCCGGAATGGTGATTATTACTGTTATTTTTTTAGTGCTCTTAAAGATTGCCGGTTTTTATTCAGCAACAATCAGCCTCCCCTTGATTAATCAAAGTTTTAATTTGGGCTATTCTTACCCGCTGTTAGTTCTTTTGCTGATAACCGGTTTTAGCAATAGCGTAAATTTAACTGATGGCCTGGACGGTCTTGCCGCCGGAACTTCGATCTTAGCGCTGATGGTTTTTGCCGCAATTGGATTAATGAGTAATGCAAATTCGATTGCCTTATTTTGTTTCGCACTGGTAGGAGCAGCTCTCGGTTTCCTGGCCTTTAACCGCTACCCGGCAAAGATCTTTATGGGTGATGTTGGTTCATTGGCAATCGGCGGAACACTGGCTGCGGTTGCAGTGCTTACAAAAATGGAACTACTGCTGCTGATTATTGGTGCGGTTTTTGTTTTGGAAGCATTTTCGGTAACCCTTCAAGTCATATTTTTTCAATTATTTGGAAAACGCATTCTGTTGATGAGTCCATTACATCATCATTTTGAATTAAAAGGGTGGTCAGAGTGGAAGGTGGTTAGCTTATTTTGGCTCGCTGCTTTAATCTTTGGCCTAATCGGTTTCTGGCAGTATAGCTTGATGCCAAAAATGGTTTAATCAGGGAGTGCAAAGAAAAATTTGATTTGTGGAGGAACTATGATTTGATCGACCGGGTTAAAGGAAAAGAAATCCTGGTAGTCGGAATGGCCAGGAGTGGCCTAGCCGCAGCAAAACTGTTGGCAGGAAGCGGTGCGGCCAAAATCACCGTCATAGACAGCAAGGAACCGGATCAGCTTACTGAAGCAATCGCCAGTCTGGAAAAAATCGCACAGGTTGAAGTTATAACCGGAACGAACTCTCCCGAAATGGTTTATCCCGGGCTATCCATGATCATTAAAAGTCCCGGAGTATCTCCGTCATTAGAACTATTCCAGAAGGCCGATCAGCTTTCAGTTCCGGTTATTTCCGAGATCGAACTTGCCTATCACTTTCTGCGGACACCAATAATTGGGGTAACTGGAACCAATGGTAAAACAACAACAACTTCCCTGATTGCCGCGATTTTAAGAAAATCCCGTTTCGATCCGGTCGTTGCTGCAGGGAATATCGGGAATCCCCTGAGTGGTCTGGCTGGGAAAATCAGTGCCCAGGGCATGATTGTTGCCGAATTAAGCAGCTTTCAGCTTGAAAACATTATTGATTTTAGAGCGACGATTGCTGTATTTTTAAATTTTGCCGCGGATCACCTTGATTACCATCAGACTCTAGACCGCTATCTGCAAGCTAAATCAAGGATTTTCGCAAACCAGGCGATTAGTGATTATGCCGTTTTAAACTTAGAAGATCACTATGCTGTTTCAATGGAGAAAATTTGCCGATCTACCGTGACCTGGTTTGGACGAAGACCAGTACCCAATGGGTTGGGGATTAAGGATAACTTGATTTATCTTTTTCGGGATGAAATTCCAACCTTCAAAGTTTGCTCGATTGATGAAATTGTTTTACCCGGCGAACATAATCTGGAGAATTGCCTGGCAGCAGGAACAGCAGCCTGGGTTGCCGGTGCGGATCTTCAGTCAATCGCTGCAGTGCTGAAAAGTTTTCAGGCTATTGAGCACAGGTTGGAGCAGGTTCGCATCATTGATGGAGTTGAATACATTAATGATTCCAAGGGAACAAATCCGGGGGCGACTATGAAGGCTTTGAAATCCTATCCCGGCAGGGGAATAATTCTTATTGCCGGGGGAAAAGATAAGCATGCCGACTTCTTAGAGCTGGCTAAGAGGATTAAAGATCAAGTGCGGTTTGTAGTTTTGCTTGGAGAAACAAAAGTAAAGCTGGCCGAAGCCCTGACTGCGATCGGGTTTACTGCATTTAGCTCAACCGATACACTACGTGAAGCCGTACTCAGTGCCGCGGTTGAAGCAGAGTCAGGTGAGATAGTCCTCCTGTCACCGGCGTGTGCCAGTTGGGATATGTTTTCAAGTTATGAAGAAAGGGGTAATCGTTTTAAAGAGATCGTCTCTCAATTGCCGGGAAGAAGAAAAATCAGTGGGGTGATGAAGCATGACTGCTAAACAGGGTGCTCATGATCATGATCGAATTCTGTTTCTAACGACATGCTTGCTTCTAGCCATTGGGTTGGTGATGATCTTCAGCGCCAGTTTTGTGGTAGCCGCCGAAGAGATGGGTGATCCCTACTATTTTCTTAAGCGGCAGGTTGTCTGGTCCATTCTTGGCATTATTGGCCTAGTAATTTTTTCCAATATCCACTACCTGGTCTTAAAAAGATTGTCACTGGTAATCCTGCTGGCTAATTTTATCCTCTTAAGTCTTGTATTCACACCCCTTGGCACTAATCTTGGAACAGAAGCCAGCCGGTGGATCGCAATGGGACCAGTGGTTCTTCAACCTGCAGAATTTAGTAAGCTGGCGTTTGTTATTTTCACTGCTGCTTATATGAGCAGCCGCAGATTGAATATTAGACACACTTGGACTGCGACGATTTTGCCTTTATTCATTGCTTTTGCTGCTTTCGTACTGATCCAGCTTCAACCCGATCTGGGAACGGCGATAGTAGTTCTTTCCGGTTCGCTTCTGATTGTTTTCTGTGCCGGTGTTCCGGTAATCAAAGCGGCCAGTCTTTCCCTGTTAACGATGATTCCTGTAGCCTGGATGACAATGCTTGAAGAATACAGGATGAAGCGGATCTTTACATTTATCGATCCCTGGGCTGATCCTTCCGGATCCGGCTACCAGATTATCCAGTCACTTTATGCTCTCGGTCCGGGTCATATTTTTGGTAGTGGACTGGGGCGGAGCAGGCAAAAGCTTTTCTACCTGCCAGAACCTCATAACGATTTTATATTTGCTGTAATCGGGGAAGAACTTGGCTTTATCGGAACGGTTACCGTTTTATTACTCTATCTTGTCCTCATTTGGCGGGGCGTGCAGATCTCACTGCGAGCGCCGGATCTTTTTGGCAGTCTATTAGCAGCTGGAATCATCTTTGTTTTTGGATTTCAGGCGCTGATTAATATTGCAGTTGTTACGGCTTCGCTTCCAGTTACGGGTATTAACCTGCCCCTGATCAGCGCCGGAGGCAGTTCAGTTTTTTTTACCTTGATCTCGATCGGTGTTTTGTTGAATATATCTAAGCATGCCCGTGTAGAAAGCTCTACCGAAGGGGGGGGGCTGCGATGAAAATATTGATCGGCGGAGGAGGTACAGGCGGTCATATTTATCCCGGGTTGGCCCTGGCCCGCCACGCTTTGCAGGTTGACAGCAAAAACCAGGTGCTTTTCGTGGGTAGTGATACCGGATTGGAGAAGATAATCGTTCCCTCTGCCGGGTTTAGATTGAAGACGATTCAAGCCAGAGGGTTCCAGAGGAGTTTCAAGCAGTTTGGCTTATTTCTTGGGAGTCTATTTGGTGGGATCAAACAATCCCTGCAGATTATTAATGATTTTGAACCGGATGTAGTTGTCGGGACCGGTGGTTATGTTGCTGCACCCGTGGTTATTGCAGCATTAACAAAAAGAAAACCGACAGTAATCCATGAGCAAAATGCCATTCCAGGACTGACCAACCGCCTGCTGGCTCCATTGGTAAGCAGGGTCTGTATATCGTTTGTTGATACCGGTAAACGACTTTCCAGGTTAAGCCATGTTGTTCACACTGGAAATCCAAGATCGACTGAGGTTTCACTTCTGGATAAAAAAGAAAGCGCTGATGCCTTAGGCCTTGCACCGGATCAATTCATTGTGCTTGTCTATGGTGGAAGCAGGGGAGCATTGAAAATCAATGAAGTCGTAATTGACTATCTATTGCATTCAGCGCTTCCCGAATCAGTCGCCCTCATTTTTGTTACCGGGGAAAGATATTACCAAAAAGTAGCTGTATTGCTGAATCCCCCGCCGAGACAGGTTAGTATTTATCCCTATCTTGAACAGATGCCGCTAGCCCTGGCTGCGGCTAACCTTGCTGTTACACGCAGTGGGGCTACTACCCTGGCCGAGCTCACTGCACTTGGCATTCCGGCGTTGTTGATCCCTTCACCGAATGTAGTCAACAATCATCAACATTACAATGCCAGACTCCTGTCTGATGTCGGGGCGGCAGTATTAATCGAAGAAAAGGATTTTACCAGGGAATGTTTGGAGGAGGAGATTCAGCGGCTGGTTAATGATCAGGAGCTCAGGATAAAGATGAGTACTAACAGCAGGGCCATCGGCGTAACTGATGCGGCAGAAAAGGTCTACCGCCTGCTTGAGGAGGTTGCCTCATGAATATAATCGAGGATCTCGGGTCCAAGCTGCTAAACAGTGTCAGGTTAAATGAACCAATGGCTGAACACACATCATGGCAGGTTGGCGGTCCGGCTGACTACTATGTATGTCCGGTTAACCTTGAAGAATTAATTGAAATTGTCAATTACTGCTGTCAGCATAATCTACCATTCTACATTCTCGGGAATGGAACAAACTTGCTCGTTTTAGACGGGGGCATCCGGGGGATGGTAATCAATATCGGACCGGCTTTTTCCTACGTCAAGCCCGACGGTGAAAAATTATATGCCGGAGCAGGAACCCCGATGACTCTGCTTGCATTTACGGCTGCTGAAGAGAAGCTTACCGGTCTGGAATTTGCTGTCGGCATTCCCGGTTCACTTGGTGGAGCTGTTATTATGAATGCCGGTGCTTTCGGCGGTAATATCGGTTCACGAGTTGGTTCGGTAAAATTGATCGATTGTACAGGTAACCCGTTTACTTTGGAAGGAGATCAACTTAGTTTTGGTTACCGGACAAGCAACCTGATCGGTAAAGGAGTAATTATTGAGATCAGGCTGGATCTTGAATTTGGCAACCAGGCAGAGTCAAAAAGAATGATTGAATACTTCTTAGCTGAAAGGCGTCGAAGACATCCCAATTTGCCCAGTGCCGGATCGGTATTTCGCAATCTTCCTGACCAACCGGCTGGAAAAATAATTGAGCAGGCCGGTGGTAAGGGGATGTGTATTGGCGGGGCTGAAGTTTCAACCCAGCATGCTAATTTTATTGTTAATAAGGGAGGGGCAAAAGCAGCTGATGTTTTAAGCTTGATTGATGCGGTCAAGGATCTGGTTAAAGAAAAATATGATTTGGAACTTGTTCCGGAAGTAAGAATTGTCGGAGAGGACTTGAAATATTGAGCAGAAAGGTGATCACAGACAATCTTGCCCTGGCCGGTAAACGGCGGGTAATACCACGCTGGAAAAAATTAGTTTATCTACTCGTCAGGGTAATGCTGCTGGCTTTTTTAGCTTTATCATTTTACTATGGTGAATCCTATTTTAGGATTACGAGTGTTCTGGTTGAAGGTAACAGTGATATTCCTGAGGCTGAAATTGTCAGGATTTCTGGTGTCTCGGAAACGGGAAATATATTTTTAGTACGTGAAAAACAAGTGATCACAGCCTTGAAAAATGAATATCCGCTGCTGGAAACCGTTCAGGTTACTCGTTCTTTACCGGGGACAGTCAAGATTAAAATCAGTGAGCGAAATCCCGTTGCAGCAGTGATGACTAGCGGCGGTTACTGGCTAATGGATCGCAATGCCGTATGTTACCAATTTTCAGAGGAAGAAATTACGGACTACCCGCTAATTTCCGGTCTTGATGATCATAGTATAATTCCCGGTTCAATCCTGGATTGCCCCACTGAGGTTAAGCTTTTAACCACCTTTTTTGAATGTTGGCAAGGTAGTGACTACATTGATTTAAAACAAATTGATCTGAGGAACTCTTATAATCTGATCCTGTATGGCACGCCGCAAGTTGAAATTTGGCTTGGTGATGATCAGAAGATGGAACAAAAATTGATCCTGATTGAAAAAAGCATGCCTCATCTTGATACTTCAAGTCTGCTCAAACTAGATGTTCGCTCAGGAAGCCGACTGGTAGTTGCCGGCAGTATGGCAGTAAATGAAAAGGAGGTGGATCCGTAACTAAAAAAAGGAAATTGTTGAGATGTGTTGAATTATTTTGTAAATGGGTAAGATGGTTCCATGGAGGGAAGGGTAAGGAGGTAGTTAAGTGATTAAAAGAAATTATGTGGTTGGAATTGATGTCGGGACTGCCGAAGTCCGGGTTGGACTCGGTGAGCCCAGGCCTGACGGCACTGTTAACATCATAGGCTTAGGCCTTAGCCCTTCCGATGGAGTACGCAAAGGGGTCATTGTAGATCTTGATAAAACAGTAGAATCAATCATCACAGCAGTTGAAGAAGCAGAACGAATGGCTGGTCTGAAAATAGACTCAGCCTATGTCGGCCTTAAAGGGTTAAATATCGAGCTAATCAGCAATCGCGGTGTTGTGGCGGTTGCTAATGAAGATCGGGAAATTCGTGAAGACGATATTGAACGAGTAATGCAAGCCGCCAGGGTTATTGCCCTGACCATGGACCGGGAAATAGTTGATATTATCCCCCGTGAATTTATTGTTGATGGTTTTGACGGGATTCGGGATCCGCTGGGCATGCTTGGAGTGAGACTGGAAGTCGATGCCCTGGTTGTGACCAGCCTGATAACTTCTCTGCATAATCTCTTGCGCTGTATCAACAAGGCAGGGATCACGATCAGAGGTTTAATCCTTCAGGCTCTGGCAAATGCAGAAATATCACTTTCTCCTGATGAGAAGGACCTTGGGGTATTTCTTATTGATATTGGCGCCGGAACTACCGAAATATCACTTTTCCAACATGGAAAACTGCAAAAAATGGCGGTTATGCCCATCGGTGGTGATCATATCACAACCGATCTGGCAGCAGGTTTGAGAATCAATCATTTCAAAGCTGAAGAACTTAAAAGAGAGCATGGCTCGGCATTGCTAACCAATGCTGAAAGTGAACCAAAAATTGAAATAAAAACCGTAGGCAGCAATGAGCTCAGGCTGGTATCAGCTAGAGAGCTCGCTGGATTTATCGAGCCGAGGATCCAGGAAATTTTTCAGATCACCAAAGAAGAGATGGTTAAACTGGGGTTGCCTTATCTACCGCCCGCAGGTGTTGTTTTACGCGGTGGAGTGTCTTCGATGAATGGAATCATCGAGATGGCCCGTCATTATTTTGAAAGCGACCAGGTCAGGCTTGCAAACTTTGACGTAGTTGGCATCCAGAATCCCATCTATTCGACAGTGATCGGCTTGCTTTATTACGCCCAACGCTATCAACCCCGGATGTTTACTCCTGAAAAAGGCAGAACTGCCAAGCGCCACGGACCTGGGCTTTGGCAGCGGATTAAAGACTGGATGACCGATATTATTGACTGAAAAAAGCAAACCATTTAATGGAGGTGCTTAATATGATCGAGTTTGATATTGAAATGGAACAGTTCGCATCAATTAAAGTTGTTGGGATCGGTGGCGGTGGTAGTAATGCAGTCAACAGGATGATTGCCGCCGGTCTCCAGGGAGTCGATTTTTGTGCTGTTAATACCGATGCCCAGGCTTTGTATCTGGCGAATGCAGCTACCAAGATACAAATAGGCGAACAGTTAACAAAAGGTCTTGGTGCCGGAGCAAATCCGGAAATTGGACGCAAAGCCGCTGAAGAGAGCCGTGATACCATAGAGTCAACCCTTAAAGGTGCCGATATGGTTTTTGTTACCGCCGGAATGGGAGGCGGCACCGGCACCGGAGCTGCACCGATTGTCGCCGAAATTGCCCATAAGCTTGGGGCTCTGACTGTTGGAGTAGTAACCAAACCGTTCAGTTTTGAAGGCAACAAGCGCAAGCAACAAGCGGAAGAAGGGATGGCTGTTTTAAAAGAAAAAGTCGATACTTTGATTACCATCCCGAATGATCGCCTTCTTCAGGTTGTCGAAAAGAAAACACCGCTCCTGGAAGCGTTCAGGGTGGCCGATGATGTTTTAAGGCAGGGCGTGCAGGGCATTTCCGATCTGATTGCTGTTCCCGGTTTGATTAACCTTGACTTTGCTGATGTTAGAACAATCATGGCCGAGACCGGACCGGCTTTAATGGGCGTGGGGCAGGGCAGCGGTGAAAACCGTGCTGCTGAGGCAGCCAGGGCTGCGACCAGCAGTCCCCTGCTGGAATTATCGATAGAAGGGGCTAAGGGTGTTTTAATCAATATCACCGGCGGTTCGGATATCAGTCTTTACGAAATAGAAGAAGCAGCCAAGATTGTTTCCAACTATGCGGATCCCGATGCCAATATCATCTTTGGTTCGGTGATCGATGATAATTTTAAAGATCAGGTGAGGGTCACTGTTATTGCAACCGGTTTTAGGGTTCCCCAGCAGAATTTTAGACCCAAGCTGGCAGCGGTTGGAGGCAGTGCGTTTAATCGTGGTGAAAATCTTGATTCTCCTACCTGGTCACGCTGGCAGCAACAGGAAAAAATTGTAAATGAATAAAAAGAAACACTGATCAGCTTATTTTTAGAACAGGCTTTCTCCTTTTAGGAGAAAGCCGTTCTTTTTGTGAAAAATTATTTACTTTACACACAATATATTGTGTTTTATAATAATACAAAGGCAATATATTGATAGGAGAGGTTATATGAAATGCCCTTTCTGTGGTGAAACCGATACCCGGGTTTTAGATTCCCGGGCAACCCAGGACCATGCGGCAATCAGGCGCAGGCGGCAGTGTTCATCATGTGCTAATCGCTTTACAACGATGGAAAAAATGGAAGAAGAACCGCTTGTAGTAATCAAACGTGATGGTCGGCGCGAGCTTTTTGATCCAGGTAAAATACTGAAAGGTTTGTTACTAGCCGGCCAGAAAAGAGATATATCTCTTTCCCGATGGGAAAAAGTAGTCGAAAGTCTTGAACAGGAGTTGCGTGCAAACTACGTGCGTGAGGTTACTGCTGATCAAATCGGCGATCTGCTTCTAGATCGACTCCGAGAGATAGACGAAGTTGCCTATGTCCGTTTTGCATCGGTATTCAGGCAGTTTCCTGATGTTGAAACTTTTAAATCAGAATTGGAAAAAATGCTTGCTGAAAAGAAGCGGACAACTTAATTCTATTAATCAATAACTGCAACTTGATGAAGCCTAGTCTTCGGGAGGTAAAAATTTTGGATAACAATTCTGCATCAAATCACTACGGACAGCAACTGCAGGAGGATCATGTTTTCAAGGAAATACGCAAGCGTGATGGGCGGATCTTGCCTTTCGATGCAGAAAAGATTACAGAGGCCATATTTATGGCAGCTAAAGCTGTAGGAGGCAGCGATCGCAGCATCGCAGAAAATTTAACCGGGCAGGTGATAAAGAGCCTCTTGGAAAAAGCTCACAATGCCATTATTCCTTCAGTTGAAGAAGTTCAGGATGAGGTAGAGCGAGTCCTCATTGAGAATGGACATGCCCGGACTGCAAAGGCTTATATTCTATACCGTGATCGTCGGACAAGGATTCGTGACGGGAAATCTGAACTGATGGATGTGGTTAAAGATATCCTGGTTGAAACAAGCCGCGAAAACGCAAATATTAATAATTCGCCATCAGCTAAAATGTTGCAGATCGCTTCTGCGGCAAGTAAGCAGTATTACCTGAGTAACTTGATTCCCGATGAATATGCCAGAGCTCATGAAGAAGGGGCTATGCATATCCATGACCTTGATTATTACAGTAAAACCTTGAACTGTCTCCAGATTGATTTGCTCCAATTGCTGCAGAATGGTTTTAATACAGGTTACGGTTACATTCGCCCTCCTAAAAGGATTGCTTCAGCAGCCGCCCAGGCTGCCATAATCCTGCAGAGTAACCAAAATGATATGTTTGGCGGTCAGAGTTTTCCCCATTTCGACCACAGCATGGGGGAAGTAATTCGCAGTTTCAAAACAATGCCTTCTTACGAGGAAATCTACCAGGCGATGGAGGGGTTAATCTATAATTTAAACACCATGCATTCAAGGGCTGGAGCGCAGGTTCCTTTCAGCTCTTTAAATTTTGGGACCGATCTCAGTGCAGAGGGGCGCATGGTAAGCAAGGCTGTCCTGGAAGCATTTCGACGTGGATTAGGTACCGGGGAAACACCGATCTTTCCAAACCTGGTTTTTCGCATTAAGAAAGGGATAAATTTCCATCCCGGCGATCCTAACTATGATCTTTATCGTCTGGCCCTGCAGGTGGCAGCGCGACGGATGAACCCGACCTTCAGTTTTATGGACAGTAGTTTCAATAAAGATTATGGAGAAGAGGTCTCCTATATGGGTTGTCGGACCAGGGTTATTGCGAACCGACATGGACCAGAAATATCGGCTGGTCGGGGGAATATTGCACCCGTTACTCTGAATCTGCCGCGCATTGCTTTAGAAAGCAAAGGTCAGCAGGAACTTTTTTTCGTCCAGCTTGATCGCCAGCTTCGCATTGCTGCTCGCCAACTGCTGCATCGTTTTGAAGTTTTATCCAGACTAAAAGTAAGTGACCTACCTTTTCTGATGGGACAGAAACTGTATTTAGATTCTGAAAAACTCAGCTTAAAGGATACGATCAGAGAAGTAATAAAACATGGCACCCTGGCAATCGGTTTCATCGGTTTGGCAGAAACCCTCAATCTGTTAATCGGCAAACACCATGGAGAGGATGCAGAAGCGCTTAAACTGGGAATAAGCATAGTTGATCATATGCGTAGACGAACCGATGGCTATGCTGAAGAATACGATTTGAACATTGTGCTCGTAGCAACCCCGGCCGAAGGACTGGCTGGTCGTTTTTTACAGATGGACCGGGAGAGATTCGGCACAATTCCTGGTGTAACCGATAAAGAATATTACAGCAACTCTTTTCATATTCCGGTTTATTACACGCTGTCGATGTTTGATAAAATTGCTGGTGAGGGACAGTTCCACTGCCTCTGCAATGCCGGTCATATCAGTTACACTGAACTGGAGGCACCTCCGGCGAATAATATCGATGCGCTTGACAACATCATCCGTAAGATGGCTGATTCCGATTTTGGGTATGGAGGGATTAATTTTCCGATCGATGAATGCCGCGATTGTTCACACAGCGGAGTTTTCAGTGGAAACTGTCCTCAGTGCGGAAGCTCCGATGTGCGGAGAATACGCAGAATTACCGGTTATCTATCTACCGACGATCGTTTTAATGATGCAAAACTAAGCGAATTAAAAGATCGCCGGGTCCATTATAAATCAGGTGGAAACGGTTGAAGCTTAAGCTGGCCGGATTTAAAAAGGAAAGTATTGTTGACGGGCCAGGGATTAGGGCTACGGTTTTTTTCCAGGGTTGTCCTCACGACTGTCCGGGATGCCATAATCCTGAGACCCATGATCCTGATGGTGGTTTTACATTTACGGTTAATGAAGTTCTAGCCTTACTTGACGCCTGCCCCGGAATCAGCGGAGTAACGTTTTCGGGTGGTGAGCCTTTTGAGCAGGTTGCAGCCGCAGCTAAGCTGGCGGAAATAGTGAAGAAAAGCGGTTTAAACCTGGTTTTGTATAGCGGTTATACCTTTGAACAGTTGATTGAAAGAAGTAGGCAGGATCGAAATTATGAACAGTTACTTTCATCCGCCTGGCTGCTGATTGATGGTCCTTTTATCATTGAGAGGCAGAATAATAATCTTCCTTTTCGGGGTTCGACCAACCAAAGAATTATTGATTTAGAGCAATCAGTGTGGCAAAAGAAAGTAGTTGAGTGGGAGCCGTCGTTAAGTGAATGATAAAAAAGGTTTTATCCTCAAGCGGACAGGTCACCTGGTTTACCTCCAGGCGCCGCTTTTGGCTGAAGATGAATTAACCAAGCATGCTTTTTCCACCAGGACCGGCGGCTGTAGTATCGGCGCTGTTAGATCGCTTAACACTGCCTTTCACACTGAAGATCAAGCTGAAAAAGTTCTTGAGAACAGGTTCCGTTTTTTTAGGATTTTCAAGATCGACCATCTGCAGATTGTTTCAGCTATTCAAGTTCACGGCACTAACCTGGAGGAATTTGGCTTACACAACAGGGGTGAAGGAGCTACTCCTGGAAGCATGAAAAAACACTGTGATGCCCTGGTTACAGCCGAACCGGAAGTAACTTTAACTGCCTATGCAGCAGATTGTCAACTACTCTTTTTCAAGGCAATAGACAGACCCTTGATCGGCCTGGCACATGCGGGCAAGGCTGGTACTCTCGGTGCTGTTGGTCCAAAGGTGATCAGATATTTAAATCAGCATTACAATGTCCCGTCCGACCGCTTGCTTGTCGGGATGGGCCCGGCAATCTGCCGCAAATGTTATCGAATCAGTAAACCGGAAATGGAACTTTTCAGTCGTGAAGGCTGGGGGGATAAGCAATATCTAGAAAAATATGATCAAGATCTCTGGAGTCTCGATCTAACGGCAATTAACAAAGCGCAGTTGATATCATCCGGGGTGAGGAAAGAGCATATTGCAATTAATCACTGGTGCACTGCATGCCGACAGGATTTGTTCTATTCATACCGGCGCGATCGGGGCAAAACCGGCAGAATGATCGGTTTTATAGCCATTAATGGTAAAGAAACAGGTGATTTGTAGTGGATAAAAAGCAACTGCGACAAGATAGAAGGCGATTTGAAGTTTTACCCGGTGAGGGAAAGAGATTTAGTTTCAGCAGCCTTAAAGAAGCTTTGATTTTTTATGCTTTTCTACTTCTTGTCTTGGTTGTTCTGGCACAGATAGCTTACCATTGGCTTGGCGATCAATTCCAGACTTGGAGATTGGGTATTATAGAAGCAGAACCCGGTTTAATGCAACAGCAAATTGCAGTAACCGGAGTGATTACTCGTAACGAAACAGTGGTTAATGCTCCGGTCAATGGCGTAATACTCAGGCTTGCCGCTTTAGGAGAGCGAGCGCCGGTCGGTTTTGAGCTGGCCAGAATCGGGCAGCTCAGTTCGGCAGAGTTTGAGCTGCTTAAAGAAACTGAAGAAAACGAAGTTAGCAGGAAACTGTGGGGATCCATTCAGCAGTACTGGCAGCAAGCATTCGACGCTGAAAAAGAACCAGAAATGACGGAGGAAGCAGGAGAAGATTGGATTTTCAGCGCTGTTAAAATAGTGACCAGTCCAGAGGCTGGCTTTGTTTCGTATTATCTTGATTCGTGGGAGAAATTTAACGGTCCGCTCTATTTGACTGCTAAAGAGTTGGAAACAGAACCACCAACCGGAAGATATACGGTCGAGGGTGAGTTGGTCGAGCAGGGACAGCCGATTTTAAAAATTGTAGATAACTGGCGATGGTATTTTAATCTAGTTCTACCTTTACATCCGGGAAAGACGATTAGGGCAATGCCTGAAATTGCTCTGGAATTTGATTTATCCCCTGGCGAAATTATTCAGGGGAGCCTGATTAATTCTGAAGTTGATGAAGATTTACAGGAGGTTCGATTAACTTACCAGATAGAAAGGCAGCTTCCCGGTTTCGATTTAGCCCGGATCGCCGTGGCGACTTTGCTCTATGAGCAGAAGAGCGGTATAATTGTGCCTGAAGAAGCAGTTATTAACCGCGATCACAGCACAGGTGTTTATGTCAGTCAACATGGAAGGATTGTTTTTGTTCCGGTTACGGTTGTGGAGAAGCAAGATGAATATTTAATGATCGAAGGGATTGAACCGCACAGCCTGATTATAACCCGGCCGGATTTGGTTACTGAAGGTCAAAGATTAAATTAAGGGGTTCACCCGGAGGGTTAGATGTTAAATTTAGAAAGCAATTATCAAAAAGTTAAGTCAGCTATTGCCTCAGCTGCCGAGCGGGTGGGGCGAGATCCCCTTTCCGTCCAGTTGGTAGCCGTAACGAAAACGGTGGGGATCGAAACAGTTCAGGCGGCATTTTCCCTGGGGATGGCTGATTTTGGCGAAAACAGGGTTCAGGATGCTGTTGAAAAAGTAACAGCCCTGCCTGAAGCTAACTGGCACTTTATTGGTCATTTGCAGTCGAACAAGGTAAAAGATGTACTGCCCTCTTTCAAATTGATCCACTCACTTGATCGGCGATCCCTGGCTGTTGCTTTGCAGAAATGGGCCAAAAAAATGAATCTGGAGGTAAGTGTATTAATTCAAGTCAATGTATCCGGAGAAAAGAGCAAATTCGGTCTGGCCCCTCAGGAACTGCCGGAGTATCTAAAGTATCTCTGCACTTTAGATCGGATCAAACCGTGCGGGTTAATGACGATGGCACCCTATGTTGATCACGCTGAACAAGTAAGACCTTTTTTCCGGCATTTACGGCAGCTTCGTGATTTACACAGTGAAGATCTACCCGGTCTCAGAGAACTCTCAATGGGGATGACCAATGATTATCAGGTGGCAGTGGAAGAAGGCGCAACTATTGTCAGGATTGGCAGTGCAATTTTCTCTTAATTGAGGCTGCTCTTAAGCATCACTATAATTATTAATATTGGCAGGTGATAGACATCAGATACGCTGCAGAAGGCATTCTCTTTTTTTTCCAGATTTATAACATCGTGATCTTTGCGCGGATTATTCTGTCCTGGTTTGTGGTTGGAGGAACCGTTAACCCAACAGTCTCTTCGCTTTACCGTGTGGTTTATGGATTAACCGAGCCTCTATTGGCTCCGATCAGGAAATTAATTCCGCCGATTAGAGTGGGTATGGGTTATCTTGATCTTTCGCCACTTATTTTATTGGTCTTGATCAGCCTGGCCAGGCAGATGGTTTATCGTTTCCTCTTTTTTTAAACTATAAATATGATTCAACGGGAGTAAATCCATGGTTGAAAAGGCGCCGCTATTGGATGCGGAAAAAAAATGGCTGCAGCACTTCGAACGTAAACTGCATGAAATCAATGGAAAGAGGCCATTGACTTCATCTTTCCTTGATCCCCGCCAGCTCGAGCTTGCTGAAGCAAAGCTGAATGAAGCAAAGAGTTTTTCCTACACCGTTTATGGTGGATATCCTGATGCAGAGCGGAATTTGTTGTTCATTTATCCTGCTCAGCAAAAAGCGCGCTTACCGGAATTAGATGTTGTTCAGGTAAGCTGGGACAACCAGTACAATCGGATTAGCCATCGCGATCTTTTAGGAGCAGTCCTTTCTCTTGGATTGAAGCGTGACCAGGTTGGCGATATTGTTTTAACAGAAGAAGGACAGGCCTACTTATTCCTGGTATCAGGAAAAGGTAAATACATATGCACCAACATGTCCGAGGTTAATAAAAGTAAGGTTAGCTGTGAGCCAATCGAGATTGGACAACTGCCGCTCCCGCGAGATGATAGCCGGGAAATCAGGGGAACAGTAGCCAGCTTACGACTCGATGCCATTGTTTCAATGGGGTTTAAGCTGCCGCGTTCGCGGGTGGTCTTGCTCGTAAAAGCAGGATTAGCCAGGGTAAATTGGCGTCCTGTCAATTCGCCATCCCTGCAGCTTAACGAAGGCGATCAAATTTCACTTAGGGGGCGGGGCCGTTTAGTTGTTGATACTATTGAGGGAGAGACGCGCAAAGGGAGGATTCACCTGAAACTGAAGAGATATCTTTAAAGCTTAACGAAATAGATTTTTAAATGGTGAGTAGAGACATAGACTAGGCCAGATAACATTTTTAGATAGGGAGTGCTAAAAATGACCATTACCCCGAATGATATCCAGAAAAAACAGTTTGAAAGAGCGTTCAGGGGATATGAAATCGAAGATGTTGATGACTTTCTCGATCAGATTGCCAGGGACTTAGAACAGCTGATGCGCGAGAATACCGATTTAAAGGATCAAGTGGAACAGCTGAAAGAGAAAAATAAAAGTTATCAAAAGATGGAAGAAACAATGCATAATGCAATTGTTGTAGCCCAGGAAACGGCTGAAGAAGTTAAGCAAAATGCTAAACGGGAAGCAGAGCTAATCAAAAAAGAAGCCGAACGGGATGCAAAACAAGTTTTAGAGGATTCCCGCTGCAGGATCAGCAAATTGCTGGTTGAGCACGAAGAGCTGCTGAAAAGAGCACGGGTTTTTAAAATGCGCTTTCGCTCCTTCATGGAATCTCAACTGGTTGCCCTTGATAGTGAATCCTGGTTGGAAGAACAAAAACCGCATCAACATATCGTGCCGAGTAATCAGGACAATGAAAAATTGGGCGGATTGAACGGCAAAGATCAGCCTAGTGACCCTGTTTCTTTTAACGGGGACAAGATGATCAGTCCTAAAGAAAGTTAATCCGGTTTATTGCTTTTATCATCCGGTCATGCTAAAATTTACGTCAAGTGCGATGAACGGGACATCAATCCATTGTGACAGCTTATGAAGAGAGCCGGTGCCAGGTGAAAGTCCGGTTAAGCGGCAGTGTGATTCATCCCCCGGGAGTTTCCGCTCCAAATTCCGTTTTGGAAAAGTAGATGCGGGCGGTTGCCGCCGTTAAGGGCTTAAAGCATTAAAACCTGTGTAATACAGTGTTATTAGGGTGGTACCGCGGGAGCCAATCTCGCCCCTTCAAGGGGCGTTTTTTGTTATGGGTCCACGGTAACCGATGATCCCGGTTTGAACGATTTCTGTAATCAATTAGGCTCTAGAGACTAATTTTAAAAAAGAGATCGTCGCAACAGAAACAGGAGGTATGATCAGATGGACTACCGCGAAACACTAAACCTGCCGCAAACCGAATTTCCGATGCGGGCTAACTTGCCGGTTCGCGAGCCGGAGATTTTAGAATTCTGGAAAGCAGTTGATCTAAATAAGCAGGTTCTGGAGGAAAGAAAAGAGGCGCCTCTCTATATCTTACACGACGGCCCTCCCTATGCTAACGGGGATATCCACATGGGAACTGCCCTGAACAAAGTATTGAAAGATATTATTAACAAATATAAAACTATGCGTGGCTTTAATACACCTTATGTCCCAGGGTGGGACACCCATGGTTTGCCGATTGAGCATCAGATTATCAAGACAAAAAAAGTTAACCGCAAGGAAATATCTGACCTTGAATTTCGAAAAATGTGTCGCGAATATGCTCTTCAGTATGTGAATATTCAGCGTGAACAATTTAAGCGGTTGGGGGTGCGCGGTGATTGGGAAAATCCTTATATGACCCTGATCCCGGCTTACGAAGGCCGGCAGATCAAGATTTTTGGCACGATGGCCGACAAAGGTTATATTTACAAGGGAATGAGACCGGTTTACTGGTGTGCCAGTTGTGAAACGGCGCTGGCTGAAGCTGAAATTGAATATGGCATGAAAACATCCGAGTCGATCTATGTCAAATTTGCTTTGCTTGATGATCATGGATTGCTCGACGGAATAGATAATAAGTATTGTTTAATTTGGACCACTACAGCCTGGACCATCCCGGCCAACCTGGCTATTGCTGTTCATGCCGATTTTGACTATGTCCTTGCTGATGCCGGTAAGGAGCAGTATCTCTTAGCGGAAGGCTTGCTCGAAGAAGTTTCCCGCCTGGCAGGCGCTAAGCAACCCTGGCCGGTAATTAAAAAATTTAAGGGGGCCGAGCTGGTTGGTATCCGCTGTCGTCATCCCCTGTTTGACCGGGAATCAGTCCTTCTGGTCGGTGAACATGTCACCCTTGAGCAGGGCACTGGCTGTGTGCACATTGCTCCGGGACATGGACATGAAGACTTTGCCATTGGCCAGGCCAATGATCTCCCAATGCTCAGTCCTCTTGATGATACAGGCGTTTTTACCGATGAAGCCGGGCCATATTCGGGGATGCGCTACGACAGAGGCGGACAGATGGTGATAGAAGACCTGCAAAAGGAAGGAGCTTTGTTACATTCTGGTCCCTTCGAACATCAGTATCCCAATTGTTGGCGTTGCAAACAGCCGGTTCTTTACCGCGCTACGGAACAATGGTTTGCTTCAATTGACGGTTTTCGCAAGGATGCGTTGGAAGCAATAAAAAAAGTAAAATGGACTCCTTCCTGGGGTGAAGAACGGATCTATAACATGATTGCAGAACGGCAGGATTGGTGTATTTCCCGCCAGCGGGTCTGGGGTGTGCCGATCCCGATCTTCTATTGTAACAACTGTAATCATTCAATCATCAATCAAGAAACAATTGATGTGGTCAGCGATCTCTTTAGCCGGGAAGGTTCGGATGCTTGGTTTGCACGCGAGGCCTCCGAAATTCTGCCTTCCGGTTTTAGCTGTCCGCAATGCTCGGGGACTGAATTCTATAAGGAAAAAGATATTATGGATGTCTGGTTTGATTCGGGATCCAGTCACGAAGCTGTTCTCGAGACTCGTTCAGAGCTTAGCTGGCCGGCTGATCTTTACTTGGAAGGTAGTGACCAGTATCGTGGTTGGTTTCATTCTTCGCTCTTAACGGCTGTAGCGACGAGAGGTGAACCTCCATATCGGGAGGTGCTGAGTCACGGATGGGTTGTTGATGGTGAAGGGAAGAAAATGTCTAAGTCATTGGGCAATGTTATTGCCCCTGAACAGATCATCAAGCAATATGGCGCAGATATTTTAAGATTGTGGGTTTCTTCAGCTGATTTTACCAGCGATATTCATCTTTCAGCTGATATTCTCAAACAGTTAATAGAGGTTTACCGGAAAATCCGCAACACAACCCGTTTTTTACTGGGGAATTGTTACGATTTTAATCCTGCTGAAGAAGAATTGCGTTATCAGGATCTGGAGGAGCTTGATCGTTGGGCCTTATATCGCCTGAACAGCCTGATAGAAAAGATTACCGGTGCCTATGAACGATATGAATATCATCAATTTTTTCATGCCCTGCATAATTTCTGCGTTGTTGATATGAGCAGTTTTTATTTGGATATTATTAAAGATCGCCTTTACTGCTCAGCTCCAAATGATCCTTCACGCCGCTCAGCCCAGAAGGTTATGCTTACTATTCTTGAGCAGCTGGTTGTGCTGATGGCCCCAATACTGACCTTCACGGCTGAAGAACTATGGCAGCACTTGCCCGGTAAGAAAGGGACCAGTATTCAACTGGTTAACTGGCCGGTACCTGATCCGGCCTGGAATGACAGTCAACTTGGACAACGATGGCAACAGCTGCTTGAAGTGCGGGAAGAAGTAACCTGGGCTCTCGAGCAGGCCAGAAAAGATAAAGTGATCGGCGGTTCATTGGAAGCAAAAGTCACTGTCTGGGCAGACGGGAAGCTTTACGATCAGTTGCAGTATTTTACTGATCAACTTTCTGCTTACTTCATAGTGTCTTCTGCCATACTGAAAAAGGGAAATGACAGTGCACCCGGTAATGCCTTGAAAGGACAAAAGATGCCACTTAATATCCTGATCGAAAAATCCGACGGTCATAAATGTCCCCGTTGCTGGATTTTTACAACGGTAGAGGATGAGTTATGTCCGCGTTGCCACCGGGTGGTGGCTGAACTTTAGTTGCTGCAGATAAAAAAGCTGATACTTTAAACGATTAAGTTAACCAGAGTGTTTTACGGCTCAACAGATGATTTATATGTCGGTAAAACCTGAAGATCAGCATGATATTTTTTGAGGAAAGATGTGGTTCAGTTGCGCCTATTAATCACCGCAGTCCTGGTTGTATTAGCCGATCAGGTTAGTAAATATTTGGTTGTTATGCAGATGGAGGTCGGAGACTCCATTGTCCTGATCAGAGACTTCTTGCATTTGACCTACGTGCTTAATCCCGGGGCAGCTTTCGGTATGTTACCCTACCAAACCCTGTTTTTTGTGATTATAACTGTTTTTGTCATTATTTTTATCGTTTATTATTACCGAATTTTATCCTCTGATCACCGGTTGCTCCGTCTGGCGCTTGCCTTACAACTGGGAGGGGCAATTGGCAACCTGATTGACAGGTTAAGAACAGGTTATGTGATCGATTTTATTGATTTTAAGATCTGGCCTCCTGTTTTTAACTTGGCCGATTCGGCGATCGTAATCGGTATCGGCTTGTTTGTGATCGCATACTGGCAAGATGATTTATTCAAAGGCTCTCAGGAGGTGAACTGATGTACCCGGAACTTTTTCAAATTGGCAGTCTTACCGTTCATTCATACGGCTTGATGATGGCCCTGGGTATCCTGATTGCTACCCTGGCTCTTCAGCGGGAAGCGCCTCGGGAAGGGATCAATCCCGATCATCTTCTTGAAGCGGTAATTGTGGCTGCTTTTTTTGGTCTGATCGGATCAAGAATTCTCTACATTCTGCTGCATTGGCAATATTATGCCAGTCAGCCTCTTAAATTGATCTTTACTCAGTTTGAAGGACTAACATTTTACGGGGCTCTTTTCGGCGGAATTTTGGCGCTATTAATCTGGAGCTATTGGCGAAAGATCAGTTTTCTCAAAATGGCAGATCTGCTAGCCCCCTACTTGGCTCTCGGTTACGCTTTCGGTAGGATCGGCTGTTTTCTTAATGGCTGTTGTTATGGAAAAGAGTCAAGCGTGCCCTGGGCTCTGCCGATTAACATGTCCGATCCCATCCTGCGCCATCCAGTCCAGCTTTATGCTGTCCTCGGTGGGTTGATCATCTTTGTGCTCCTTAAAATATTGCGTCCCAAGAGGCCATTTGTTGGTTTTAGTACGCTGGCTCTCTTGGCGCTTTACGGAATACTCAGGTTTATTACCGAATTCTTCCGGCATGGCTATGAAACATCATTTGGTCTTACCACGGCGCAGATCTTTAGTCTTGCTCTTAGCTTGCTGGCATTGGCAATGATAGCCCTGATCTGCTATCTGCGGCCTAATGCCCAAGTGGAGAAAAAAAAGAGCAGAGCCAAATAAAATGAATAAGCATCAATTAGAGCGGGTACTCCGTTTCAGAGCTGATGTTGGGGGAAAAAGACTTGATCTTTTTCTTGCTGAAGCGGCTGCAGATCTATCCCGTAATCGGATTCAAAAATTGATCGAAGCAGGAGAGGTCCTGGTCAATGACCGTCCCTGCCATAATAAACATTACCAGGTGCAGGCAGAAGATCTAATTTCCTGTCAAATACCACTAGCGCAACAAATGAAAGCCGACCCGGAAGTTATTCCCCTGAAGATCATTTTTGAGGACCAGGATTTGCTGGTGATCGATAAACCGCCTGGCATGGTTGTTCATCCCGCCCCCGGGCATCGTGGTGGAACCCTGGTTAATGCGTTATTGCACCACTGCAGGGATCTTTCCGGTATCGGCGGGGTGAACAGGCCGGGTATTGTTCACCGGCTTGATAAAGATACCAGCGGCTTGCTGATTGTGGCAAAAAACGATTATGCCCACAATGATCTGGCAGCACAATTGAAAGCGCGTTTGATTCAGCGCTACTATCTTGCCCTTGTTTGTGGCAAGGTTCTTCCCCGACTGGGACGGATTGAAGCTCCGGTTGGCAGGGATCCGCGGAATCGAAAAAAAATGGCCATTGTTGCCGGTGGGCGTCATGCAGTGAGCAGCTATAAAGTGATCAAAGATTATCATTATTGCAGCTTGTTGAAGTTAAAGCTTGAAACAGGTAGAACTCACCAGATACGTGTGCACCTTTCTCACCTCGGTTATCCGGTAATCGGCGATTATGTTTATGGTTCCGGCAATTGTGCCGGGTTACCCGATGAATTGCTTTTTCAACACGCCCTCCATGCTTACAGGCTTGCTTTTAAACATCCGCGCAGCGAGGAGCAGCTGGATTTTATCGCGCCGTTGCATTCCTCATTCCGTGCCGTTATTCATTATTTGGCCGGCCGGAATTAAGGAACGTTAAAATATCGACAGATCATAGCGGCTTATCAAGGTTGAAGAGTTTACGCATAGATGGGTCAAGTGGATTGGCATTAATTGTTTTGTAATGATCGTAATAAACCAAGCCTGGTTTACCACCCGGCTGACGTCTTACATGCCTGATTTCCGTGTAATCGATATCTACAGCGCTTTTATCACAACCCCGACTGAAGAAGGCTGCTAAAAAAGCGGCTTCCTGCAGGTCTTGTTCAAGGGGCGGCCAGTTTGTTTCTTTAAGTAAAACATGGCTGCCCGGAAGCTGACGGATATGAAACCAGATGTCCCGGCGCACGGCGGCTTTAAATGTAACATAGTCGTTTTGACGGTTATTTCTGCCCACCAGGATCGTTCGTCCAGCTGATGTTTTAAAAGACAGAGGCTGTGGCAAGCTGTCAGTTTTAATTTTATTTTTCTGCTTATTTTTTAGATAACCGGCCTTTACCAGTTCCTGGCGTATTTCGGTCAGAGAACTCATATTTCCGGTTTCAATCGAATAAAGTATACTTTGACAATAGTTGATTTCATGATCAACCAGTCTGAGTTGTTTCTGTACTTTTTCCCGTCCTGTTTTAGCCTTCCGGTATAGGTTGAAGTATCGCTTCGCATTTGCCGCAGCGGTTTCGGCCGGTTTTAAAGGCACCGAAACGGTTGTATCCGGATCGTATAAATTGGGTAGTTCTACAGATTTTGCACCACGGGGTACCCTTTCTCCGAATGTCAGGAGCAATTCGCCAAAAATCCTATACTGGGGAGCTTTTTCCGCTTTTTGCAGATCTTTTCCCAGGGCATCCTTTTTCCGTTTTAAACTGTTGATTCTTTTTTGAACCGCATTGCTGAGCATCTTTTTTTCAGCATCTTCATTGGCGGCTCCGATCAGCTCTGTATAACACTGGTCAAGCATTGAGTTAAAATCGGGGAATAAAACCGGTTGTTCCTGCTGTTGAAAGCTTAGACGTATACTGCTGCAAACACCCATTTTTGCATACCAGAGAGGTTTATGCAGCCCCTGTTCGGTGTTATAAAACAATTCTTTCAATGCTTTGTATAATGGGTCAAGTTTATCCAACGCAAACTGATCAGTCCCGCTAATGCGATAAATCATCTCACGGGCGATTAGGGGACTAATTCCGCCTACAGTTTTGAGTAAACTTTCTTCCGGGGTTTTCCCCTCTGTGCTAAAATGGGCGCGGAACTGTTCTTTAAAATCCACTTGTTCCATTTCTAAAGGATTGAGTTTGTTTTGCCCGGGGGCTTCCCTGTATATTTCTCCGGGAAGAATAGCGCGGTACGGGTTATTATCAATAGACACGGTGCGGGCCGCTCCTAGAATAGTCTTGGAATTGTTGATTAAAATTAAATTACTGCGACGACCCATTAATTCAGCAATCAATTTGACGGCTGGAAAACCGTCTGGCGGATCAAAGGTTATTTCAATAATCCGTTCCAGGGGAGGGGTAACGATGGACGACACCTTGCCGCCGATCAGGTATTTACGCAGCAGCATACAAAAAGGTGAAGGTTGTTCTTTTGACGGTTTCATTTTTAACCTAGTTTCGGTCAGGTGGACCCGGCCATAATGAGCGTCAAAAGATAGCAGCAGGTAATGTTGTTGCCCCTGACTGTATAAATTTAAAATAATTACTTTTCTGGATGGTTCGTAAACTTTTTGAACGGAAGAGCCGGTAATGACTGTTTGAAGCTCTTTAGCAACGGCATCCAGGATTAAAGTGTCTAAAGGCATATTGATATCAACTCCCGGCAATCAGTATAATTCTTATTAATCGTAATCGCAAATAGAGTTTTTCAGCTGCTTGAGCTTGCTTCATTTTGATGTTAATATTAACGCAGCTTCAGATTTGCCCAAGGGAGAATTACAGATGATCAACAGTATGACCGGTTATGGGCGGGGCAGTGGAGAAGAAAACGGTTTTATTTTTTCTGCCGAGCTGCGCTCAGTAAATCACCGCTATGCTGATTTTTCCATTCGCTTGCCGCGAGAGCTCTATTCTCTCGAAGATCGCATTCGAAGACTGCTGCAAGAATCAATTCTACGCGGTCGGGTCGAAGTAAACCTGACCTTGGATGAGATCCCGGTAGCTCTGCGTCAGGTGAAGATTAACGATGATCTAGCGAAAGACTATTACCGATCACTGCAAAATCTGACTGCTAAACTTGGTATTGAGCAAAAAGTGAAATTAAAACACCTGCTTATGGTGCCTGATCTTTTTAAATCAACAGCGACGATCTTCTCAGATGAAGATGTTTGGCCTGCCGTTTCAGTTGCTTTAAGGGAAGCCCTGCAGAGATTAATCAGCCAACGACGGACAGAAGGAGAGAATCTATGCAACGATCTGCTGGAACGTTGTGAAAAGCAAAAAATACTGATTGAACAGGCTGCGGTCAGGGCGGAAGAGGCAAAAGAAGAGTGTCGGCAAAGAATTGAGGAAAAAGTTACGGATCTTCTGGCTGGCAAGTTTGAAGAAACAAGGTTAATAATGGAATGTTCATTACTCGTTGAGCGAATGGGTGTTGACGAAGAGCTGGTTCGCCTGCGCAGCCATCTTGATGCATTCCGGGCGATCATTGAAAACAATGAAGCAGGTGGACGAAAGCTGGATTTTATTGCTCAGGAAATGTTTCGCGAAGTAAATACCATAGGGTCGAAAGCCGGAGATTATCATTTAACGAGTTTGGTTGTGGAAATGAAAGCTGAATTGGAAAAGATGCGCGAACAGATCCAGAACCTGGAGTAGGAGAGAGAGGTTTGTCATGGCCATCAAATTAATTAACATTGGTTTCGGTAATATTGTTTCTGCAAGTCGGATCGTAGCGATTGTCAGTCCCGAATCTGCACCGATTAAGAGAGTTATTTCGGAGGCCCGTGAAAGAGGTATTCTAATTGATGCCACTTATGGAAGACGAACCAGGGCGGTAATCTTTGCTGACAGCGGTCATATTATCTTATCGGCTGTCCAACCGGAAACTGTAAAACATCGCTTACAAAATAAGGAAAGTGGCCTTGATCATGAAGAAGCTGAATAGGAAAGGTTATCAATAATGGGCGCTGGGGTATTACTAATCATATCCGGACCATCGGGAGTCGGAAAGGGTACTGTTTGCCGTCGCTTGATGTCTTTCCGTCCTTCAATCAACCTTTCAGTTTCAACGACGACCAGGCCACCTCGCCAGGGCGAAGAGGAAGGTCGAGAGTATCATTTTACCTCAATAGAAACATTTAAAAAGATGATTAACGCAGGAGAATTCCTAGAATGGGCGCTTGTTCATGGCCATTATTACGGGACTCTCTTAGCTACGGTCAACAATGCTTTGGCCAAAGGTGAAGATTTAATTTTAGAGATTGATGTCCAGGGTGCAGCCCAGGTCAGAAAAAAAATGCCGGCAGCCGTGCTGGTATTTATGGCTCCCCCTTCGCTTGAAGCTTTGGAAGAAAGGATTACCGGAAGAGGGACTGAGGATAGCCTGAAGATTAAGCAGCGCTTATTAACTGCCCGTGAAGAGATGGAGGCTTACCACCTTTATCATTACCTGGTTGTTAATAATCAGGTTGATGCTGCTGCAAACCTGATTGGCGCAATCATTGATGCAGAAAAATGCCGGGTTAGCAGGGGATTACGCCCTCCGGGCTGGGGAGGTGAAGATAAATGATTTATCCTTCAATTGATAAATTACTGGAAAAAGTCGATAGTAAGTATACGCTGGTGATCGAAGCAGCTAAAAGAGGCAGACAGCTTAGAAATGGTAGTAAAAAAACAATTGATGGTAATTTTCGTAAAGAGGTTACCACAGCTTTACATGAAATTGAACAGGGAAAAATTCTCTACGAACGAGTTCGAGACGGTATTAAGTAGGAGTGTTGCCTGTGAAGAAAATTCTTCTTGGTGTGACAGGCGGAATTGCCGCCTATAAGTCGATAGAACTGGCCCGGTTATTAATCAAGGAAGGCTACGATCTGCAGGTTGTCATGACCCGCTCGGCGCTCCGTTTCATTGCGCCACTTACTTTTCAAACCTTAACTGGCCGCCCGGTTTATAGCGATATGTTTGCTACTCCCCGTGACACTGGTATGCCACATATTGAACTGCTTGATCAGGTCGACCTTTTTGTTTTAGCCCCGGCAACCGCTAATACCATTGCCAAGATGGCTGTTGGGCTTGCCGATAACCTGCTTACTACCTTGTACCTGGCTGCTCGATGCCCGGTCGTGATTATTCCCTCGATGAATGTTAATATGTATGAACATCAGGCAGTCAAAGAAAATATCGAAAGACTTACATTGAGGGGATGTCGGGTCATGGACCCTGATGAAGGCGAATTGGCCTGTGGCGTATACGGAAAAGGAAGAATGCCTGAACCCGCCGATATTCTTCATTTTATCAGGAACACCACTTATCCATCTGATTTTTTTGGGGTTAAGACTCTGGTAACTGCCGGCCCTACCCGGGAACCGCTTGATCCGGTTCGCTATATCAGCAACCCATCAACAGGATTAATGGGCTATGCTCTTGCCCGGGCGCTGCAACTGCGTGGCGCCGAAGTTATCCTGATCAGCGGGCCTACTTCCCTTGCTCCCCCGATGGGTGTGGAATTGATTTCTATCACTACGGCTGAGCAGATGTACAATGCAGTTTTAGAACATTATGATCAATGCAAGCTGATCATTAAAACAGCTGCTGTTTCCGATTTTAAACCACACTGTTATCACGAGCAAAAAGTTAAAAAAATAGAAGCAGGCTTAACCCTGGAATTTATTCCAACACCGGATATATTGTTGGAGCTGGGCAAACGTAAAAAAGAGCAGGTTTTAGTCGGTTTTGCCGCTGAAACTGAAAATGTTGAAGAGAATGCCGCTAAAAAGTTGATCAGTAAAAATCTTGACCTGATTGTTTTAAATAACCTCGTTGAAGAGGGAGCGGGGTTTGCGTCCACGACCAACCGGGTTACGATTATCGACCGCAACGGTTCAAAAGAGCATCTGCCACTAATGGCAAAAGAGCAGCTGGCCCATGAACTTTTAAACCGCATCGCTCCGCTTCTGTAACCCTTAAAATAAAATAACTGAGGCAGGTAAATATATGTCTGGTTACGCCGAGATAATCGTCGATCTAATCAGTAATGCGGTTGATCGACCTTTTCATTACCGTGTCCCCCCAGCCTTAAACAAAGATTTACAACCGGGGATGAAAGTGCGGGTCCCACTTGGGCCTAAACGCTATGAAGGTTATGTGCTTCGACTTTTAGAAAGCACCGATCTAGACCATTCTAAGTTGCGCGATATTTTGTCGATTAGTGTGGATGAGCCGCTGCTTAATAAAGAGCAGCTGGCACTAATCAGCTGGCTTTCATTCCGCTATTATTGCCGAACGATTGATGCCCTGCATGCCATGATTCCATTAGCATACCGTCAGGGTAGAAGGCCACCGGAAAAAATATTAATTAGGGCTAAACAGGAAGCGTCGGCAAGTGCCTTATCGAGAGCGCCGGCCCAGAAAAAAGCATTGTGCCAACTGCTGGAGAAAGGGCCGCAAGTCAGAGAAAATCTTAACCGGCTTAATATTAAATGGCCGACCATCCGCGCCCTTGAGGCAAGAGGTCTGGTAGAAATTACACCTGCAGATGAATTCATTAAACAGTCACTGCCGACGATATTTCCAACCTCGCCTTTAAAGCTTGGTTCAGAGCAAGCCTTTTGTTACCAGCAGATAGTCGAGGCTCTTGAAAAAAAGATCCCCCAACGTTTTGTATTACACGGGGTGACTGCCAGCGGGAAAACCGAGCTTTATATGCAAACGATTGCGCACTGTCTCTCGCTTGGCCGGAAGGCCCTTGTTCTGGTCCCTGAAATTGCCCTAACCCCGCAAATGATTGAACATTTTGAAGGACGCTTTCCCGGAAGAGTAGTTGCATTGCACAGCAGGCTTACCGCAACCGAAAAAACCTCTGCCTGGCAAAAAATAATCGAAAATGAATTTTCCGTTATTTTAGGAGCCCGCTCAGCTGTATTTGCTCCATTAACTGATCTTGGCTTGATTGTAATCGATGAAGAACATGAGACAACCTATAAACAGGAGGAAGCCCCTCGTTATCATGCCCGTGAAGTGGCTTGGTGGCGTTCAAGATACCATCAGGCGGTACTTGTCCTGGGCAGTGCTACACCTTCGCTGGAAAGCTATTACTGCGCCGTGCAGGGTAGCGGCCGGCTTTTAACGATGAATGACAGGATTACTCCCACCCAGCTTCCTCCGGTTAAGATTGTCGATATGTGCCAAGAGCTGAAAGACAATCATCGCCAGATCTTTAGTCGTCCCTTGCTCGCTGAACTGCAGGGGGTGATAGAGCGAGATGAACAGGCAATACTATTCATCAATCGGCGTGGATTTGCCGGGTTTGTCCTCTGCCGCGAGTGCGGCTTTGTTGTTCGCTGTCCTTCCTGCGATGTATCACTTACCCTGCATCTGGATAGGCAGTTGATGTGCTGCCACTATTGCGGCCTGGAGGCCCCTGTGCCCCATGTTTGCCCGGAATGCGGTGGGATTAAGATCCGTTATTTTAGTGCGGGAACCCAGAAGGTTGAAGATGAGATCAGGAAACTTTATCCCGGATTAGAACTAATCCGGATGGATAGCGATACAACAAGAAGCCGCCAAGCACACGGTGATTACTACAGGCGTTTCCGCGATGGAAAAGCTAAGATTTTGATCGGTACCCAGATGATTGCCAAAGGTTTTGATTTTCCTAAAGTCACCCTTGTAGGAGTAGTTGCAGCAGATACTACTCTAAACCTGCCTGATTTTAGGGCTCCTGAGCGGACTTTCCAACTGTTAACCCAGGTAGCAGGCAGGACTGCCCGGGGTACACTTGGGGGTAGAGTAATTATCCAAACTTATCATCCCGGCCATTATGCCATCCAGACTGCTGCCAAGCATGATTACCGCTCTTTTTATGAGGCGGAAATCGAGAACAGGAGACAATTGGACTATCCGCCTTTCAGCGATCTGCTGAGGTTTCTTTTCAGCTGCAGTGACGAAAAACAAGTATTTGAAGCCGCTTCCTGGTTAACTGAAAGGTTGCGAGAGGTTGCCGGTTCTGCAGAGATCCTTGGGCCGGCCCCTGCTTCATTATACCGAATCAAGGATCAATTCCGGGTTCAAACAATAATTAAGGGTAAAAATTTAACAGCGATCAGTTCCGGGATCAAAAAAGAAATCAGATCTTTTCATGAACTTAAACCTCCTTTTTCTGTGCGTCTCACGGTGGATTTTAATCCACTGGTAGTGCTATAATCACTGTAAGAGGTGGTTTTGTTGGCAATCAGAAGAATATTGCATGACGATCATCCGGTTTTACGCCAAAAAACAGCTGAAGTAATAAAAATAAACAGCGGGGTAATCAGGCTTTTAGACGATATGCTCGAGACGATGCGCGAAGCTGACGGAGTAGGGTTGGCTGCCAACCAGGTTGGTGTTCCCAAAAGAATATTAATCGCTGCTGATGGTGAAGAAACTGTCTATGAATTGATTAACCCTGAATGTGATCTTAAAACCGGTGAAGAAGTAGGTGTAGAGGGGTGTCTTAGTGTCCCAGGCCAGTACGGTGAAGTGCCTCGTGCAGAAAAAATAGTAGTTTCGGCAATTAATCGCCATGGTCAAAAAATTCGCCTGACTGCAGAGGGATTGTTGGCCAGAATTCTGCAACATGAGATGGATCATTTAGAGGGAATATTATTTACCGATAAAGCGATCCGGATGGTTGATCCTGAAGAATTGAAAAGCGAGGATTAATTATGTCCGGTCTAAAACTTTTATTTATGGGCACGCCGGCTTTTGCTGTCCCCGCACTGGAGCTGCTGTATCGTTCAAAGCATAATCTCTTAGCTGTGATCACCCAACCTGATCGGGTTTCCGGTCGGGGTTGTCAGGCAGTTAATTTTTCAGCAGTAAAAAATTGGGCTCTTGACAACGATCTGGAAATCTACCAGCCTGAAAAGTTAAGTGATGAAAACTTTTTAATCTGGTTGGCGGAAAAACAGCCTGATTTGATAGTCACAGTTGCTTTCGGCCGACTTCTTAATCGTTTCCTGCTCCAGATTCCCCCTCTTGGCTGCATCAATCTGCATGCTTCTTATTTGCCTGCATATCGCGGAGCAGCTCCAATCCATAGGGCAATCATGGAAGGTTCTCTTTACAGCGGGGTATCAATTATTGATCTTACTGAAGAGCTTGATGGCGGGGATCTATATGATCAGGCTCAAGAACCGATTTATCATGATGATACCGCCGGTTTGTTGCATGATCGGCTTGCGACGAGCGGTGCCAACCTCCTGCTGAAAACAGTTAACGCCCTGGCAGTCGGTTCAGCGGTGAAGAAACCTCAGAATGCTGACCTCGCAACCTATGCTCATCCCTTAACCCCTTCAGATGAAATTATCGACTGGAATCTTAACGCAGAGCAAATTCATAACCACATTCGTGGGCTTAACCCCTGGCCCGGGGCCTATACTACCTTTAAGGGCAGACGCATCAAGATATGGACAAGTAAACTTCTGAAAGCAGATCTGCAGGAAGCGAAGGCTGTTCCCCCCGGAACTGTCTCAAAGGTTGGCATGGACTCAATTGAAGTTGTTACTGGAAAAGGACCGCTTACCATCATTGATCTTCAGCCGGCTGGTAAAAATCCGATGGATGCTGCTGCCTTTTGTTGTGGTTACAGGCTTCAACCGGGAGACCGCCTGGGAGATGAACAGGTTTTTGACAAGGGATAAATTTAAAGGCGGATTAGCCCGCGAAGCGGCAATGAAAGCTCTGGTCAGGTTTGAGCAAGACAAAGCTTATCTCAATCTGGTTCTCCCCCCCTTACTTCAATCACTGCCGGAAAAAGAAAAAGCGCTGGCCAGAATTATGGCTGTTGGTACAGTTCAGCATCTTAACTCCATTGATTGGGCCCTGCAGTGCCATTTAGATTACAATCTGGAGACGCTTACGCCCTGGATTCGTAATCTGCTCAGGATCGGTGGTTTTCAACTTCTCTATTTAGATCGTGTGCCGGTTTATGCTATTGTCAATGAGGCGGTTAACCTGGCTCGCCGCTATGGTCATCGGGGCACAGCCGGGTTAACTAACGCCTTGCTGCGTAAGCTGGCGGCTGAAAAAAATTGCCTGCCATGGCCTGATCCGCGCTGCGAACCACTGAAGTATCTTGCCCTGTGTTACAGCTATCCGCAATGGCTGGTAAAAAGAAAATTAAAGATCCTTGGCTACGCCGATGCTGAGAAATGGTGTCAGGCTAATAGCAATAAACCACCGTTAACGATTCGTGTCAATAGTTTGCGGGCAAAACCCGATGAACTGATGGTCAAACTGCAAAATGAAAATATTATTACCGTACAGTGTAAAGAGAATAGTAGTTTGCTGTTTGTCAAATCTGGTGCGGGAAAGCTAGCTGAAAGCAATGCTTTTAAGGAAGGATTGATCACAATCCAGGGGCAAAGTGCTGCCCTGATTGCTCCTTTACTCAATCCGCAACCAAAGGAGATCATAGTCGATCTCTGTAGTGCTCCTGGAGGAAAAACCACCCAGCTGGCGGAACTTCAGCAGGATCAAGGTCAAATATTCGCGGTAGAACTTCATCAAAGCCGGATCAATCTGATCCAAAAAGCAATCACCAGACTCGGTTTGAAAAGTATAAAGATTGTTCAGGCAGACGGGCGAGAGATCGAGAGCCTAAAACTGCCGGCTGCCGATGCTGTTTTGGTTGATGCTCCCTGCTCGGGATTAGGGGTAATTAGACGCCTGCCCGAGATTAAGTGGCGTCGCAGTGAAAAAGACCTGCCTGGTTTCCAGCAGCTTCAGCAAAAGTTGCTGGCAGCAGGCGCCAGTCAGCTTCGTCCCGGTGGCAGGTTGCTATATTCGGTATGCACTAACGAACCGGAGGAAACCACCCAGGTAGTAAAAGCTTTCAGTCAAGACCATCCCCATTTTTTGCTCCAGCCGCTTTCGTCATTGCTGCCGGAGGCATTGCAGCCCCTGTTTAGACATTCAGTAACTTTGGACCTGTTACCGCACCGGCATAATCTCGATGGTTTTTTTGTCGCTCTCTGGGTTAAACAAAAATAAACGAATAAACGAGAATTTGCTGCTTAAACCTTAGATTAAAAGCGGAATTCAATGGTTTTGTTGCCTGCAGACAGTCACTTTGCTATACTGACAATATACCGGCCAATTTTTCTGATGGAGGTCCTAATTTGCAGGTAACCTGTGTTACCAACCGTGGTCTCGCACGAGCCAGGAATGAAGACAGCTGCTATGCTGTAAGTAGCGGCACTAAAGCGCTGCTTGTAGTTGCTGATGGCATGGGCGGGCATCGAGCAGGAAATGTTGCCAGCGCAATAGTGGTAGCGGAAGCTGAAAAGAGCTGGATGGAGATTAGTAAAGAAGATCCGGATTCGGATGCCTCTAGCCGGAATATAATCAATAAATTAATTGGCACAGCCAACCAACAGATTCTAGACAAAGCCCGCACTGACCCCTCACTGCAGGGGATGGGTACTACTGTTACAGCAGGATTGCTTTGTGATCAATCCTTGACCATCGGACATGTTGGAGACAGCCGCGCATACCAGGTTAGTGATAGTTCAATCATCCTGTTAACAAAGGATCATTCTTTGGTTGAAAAATTAATTGAAACCGGCCAGGTTAAAGCCGAAGAGGCTTGCAGCCATCCGCAGCGCCATATTTTAACTCGTGCTCTCGGAATAGAGGCCGAGATCGAAATAGATATCACCACCAGACAAATTAAAGAGGAATCAATTCTGATCCTTTGTACAGATGGGCTGACCAATATGGTTCGGGATCATGAAATTCTGGCGATTGTCGAGAGTAACATTAATAATGATCCTCGGCACACGGCTGAAGCGCTTGTCGCAATGGCAAACGAACGTGGCGGTTATGACAACATCACTGTAGTTGTGGCTAAAGGGATTGGAGGTCGGCAGAATTAATGATTGGTAAGATCCTTGCTGAACGTTATGAAATAATCGAAAAAATTGCTGAGGGCGGGATGGCCCGGGTTTACCGTGGAAGGGATTTGTTACTTAAAAGAGTTGTGGCGGTAAAAATTCTAAAAGATCAGATGACCGGCGATGCTGCCTTTATCCGCCGTTTTGAGCGGGAAGCGCAGTCGGCAGCAGCTCTTTCCCATCCGCACATTGTGAACATTTATGATGTTGGGGAAGAAGAAGGCACCTATTTTATGATTATGGAATACGTTGAAGGCTACAATCTGAAAGACTATATCAGGCAGAGTGGCAGGCTGCCTGTTTCCGAAGCGATAAGCATCGCCCGGCAGATTGCAGAGGCGCTGGAAAAAGCGCATCGTGCCGGGGTTGTCCATCGCGATATCAAGCCCCAAAACATTTTATTTTCACGAGACGGAACAATCAAGGTGACTGATTTTGGAATTGCTATTGCCGGCGACGGGGTTACGGTCACCGTTGGCGATGACATCATCGGCACAGTTCAATATATATCCCCCGAACAGGCCAGAGGTGAATTGGCCGACAAACAGTCCGACCTTTATTCTCTGGGCATAGTTTTATATGAAATGGTAACCGGCAAGGTGCCTTTTAGTGGTGAGAGTCCGGTAGCAGTGGCGATGAAACACATTCAGGAGCAGATCGTTCCACCACGGCAGATCATTGATAACCTGCCAGAGGCTCTTGAACAGATTATTTTGAAAGCAGTTAAAAAAGAACCGGCCGAACGTTATGCAGATGCTGCAGAGGTATTGGAAGATTTAATTTATGCCAATGGCAAGACCCTACCCGGTAGGGAGGCGGAACAAGGGCGACCGGTGCAGGACGAAACCGGTAGTAATGATCGGGTCCTGCGGCCTGTTCATCTGAACACGAAACGCAGCAGAATCATTTTTCCTCCAAAAATAAAACGTAACTGGATTAAGCCGCTGTTAACTCTTCTAATAATGATCCTGATTATTGCCGGTGGTGGATTTGTGCTTAGCAGTTATGTTTTTGTTCCGGAAGTAACCGTCCCCGATTTACGGGACTTGACCCAGGGTGATGCAACGCAGCTTTTAAGGGATAACAGTTTAATTCCCAATGAAGAAGTATTTTATATCTACGATGAAGCAATACAGGTAGGTAATGTGGTCAAGACAGAACCTCCGGCGGGCCGGGTGGTTCGCGAAAACCGGATCATTGATTTGTATGTAAGCAAAGGTCCGGAATTTATTGTTACACCGGATCTTTTTGGCCGAACAGAGATGGAAGCGTCTGTAATTTTAAGTGATCTTGAGCTCAACATGAGCGTAGTGAGAGAATATAACGAAGAGATCCCGGAAGGGGTTATTTACCGTCAGGTGCCGGGTGAATCATTCCGTATATCGCGTGGAGATGAAGTAGTCGTATACGTCAGTCAGGGTCGTGGTCCCTTTGCTTTAGCTGACCTGCTCGGTTATTCGGAAGAAGGGGCGATAGCTTATCTTGAAGAAAATGAGTTGCGTCCTCGAGTACGCTATAAATTTACCGTTGGTTCGTCCGGACATGTAGTTGAACATTTTCCCGCCGCAGGGGAAGAAGTTCTTCCTGGGCAGTTTGTCGACTTAGTGGTCGGTGAGTAAGGATGCCTTCATTGGAGCAGGGTAAAGTAATCAAGGCAACCGGCGGTTTTTTTACAGTGCTTTCCACTGAAGGAAAGCTTTTTCGCTGTAGAGCTCGGGGCAATTTGAAAAAAAACAATTTATCACTTTTGGTCGGTGATCGGGTTATGTTTATCATTCAGCGCTCAGCGCTGGGAACGGCACCGGATGAAGGGATAATCGAAAAGCTGCTTCCACGTTCAAATTGTTTAAAACGTCCGGCAGTCGCCAATGTTGATCAGCTGGTAGTGATTATGTCGCTTCGTGAACCTTCCCTGGATTGGCAGTGGGCCAATCGTCTCCTGGTGTTAGCAGAAAAAGAGAAAATTAAGGCCTTACTTTGCCTGAACAAAGTTGACCTGGTCACTGATCAAGAAATCGAACAGCTAAATTCAGAGCTTATTCCTTTTCCTTATCATTATCTATACAGCAGTGCTTTAAGTCGTAAAGGATTAGAAGCATTGGCCGCCGCCCTCGACAATAAATGTTCAGTTTTTGCCGGTCCCTCGGGCGTGGGGAAATCTTCGCTTTTAAATGCCCTGCAACCCGGTCTTAAGTTGCAGACAGGCCAGGTTAGCAGCAAAATAAAAAGAGGACGGCATACCACCCGTCAGGCCAAGCTTCTACCTCTGGACCAGGGCGGTTCAGTTGTCGATACTCCCGGTTTCACCCGCCTGGATTTTTCTGACATTAAGGCAGAGGAACTTCCCTCTCTCTTTCCAGAATATGCATCTTATCAAGGCCAATGTGCATTTCGCAATTGTCGACACCTGTCAGAACCAAATTGTGCAGTTCAGGAGAACTTGGGAATCTCAATTAACCGCCAGCGCTATAAACATTACAGATATTTTATGGAAGAATTAAACAGCCGACAGGAGGTTTACTGATAATGACCGTTAAAGTTGCCCCTTCTCTGTTATCAGCTGATTTTAGTAAGCTGCGGGAAGAAGTCAGCAGGGTTGAAAAATATGGTGCCGACTGGATCCACTTTGATGTAATGGATGGTAATTTTGTTCCGGCAATTACTGTTGGACCGATTGTGGCCAAATGGCTGCGTCCTCATACTAAACTTTTCATGGATGCACACCTGATGATCAGTGATCCGGAGAGTCAGATCGACCAATTTGTTGAAGCCGGTATAAATCTGCTTACAATCCAGGCTGAAACGACAGCCCATCTCGATCGTGTTTTGCGTAGGATAAAAAGTGTCGGTGCTCAGGCCGGGGTGGCCTTAAATCCGGCAACCTCGGAAACCGTTTTAGAATATGTTTGGCCTTTGCTTGACTTGGTGCTGGTGATGAGCGTTAACCCCGGTGCAGGCGGGCAGGCTTTTATTCCTGAAATTATACCTAAAATTGTCTCCTGCAGCGAGCAGGTTCGTAAAAGGAAGCTAAAGACAGAGATCCAGGTTGATGGTGGCGTAAACCGGATAACGGCTCCGGAGATCGTCAAGGCCGGAGCAACAGTGCTGGTTGCCGGATCAGCTATTTTTGAAGCGGACGATGGGATGTCATTGATTGGTGAACTAAAAAAGCTTTAAGCAAAAAAAGAACGGTGATATTTTAGTTTGATGCCGGCTGCTTTACCTTAAGAATAGATGAAGATATAATTACCTTTAGAATCAATAATAATATATAGCGGAAAATGAGGTGAAAGGCAGATGGATGCCGACGATCGCTATATGTGGATGGCTCTTGACCTGGCTCGCCAGGGTCGCGGTAGAACCAATCCTAACCCGATGGTGGGGGCGGTAATTGTTCAGGGTACGGAAGTCGTCGGAAGCGGCTACCATCATAATGTTGGCGCGCCGCATGCTGAGATCATCGCTCTGGAAAAGGCTGGAGACAAAGCAAAAGGAGCCACTTTGTATGTCAACCTGGAGCCTTGTAACCATCATGGCCGAACTGGCCCTTGCACTGAAAAAATTATTAAAGCCGGGATCGGAAGAGTAGTTATTGCTATGCAGGATCCCAATCCCCTGGTTTCAGGCCGGGGGGTGGCCAGACTTAGCGAGGCCGGCATTAAGGTTAAAGCAGGTGTGCTTGAGCCGAAGGCCAGGAAATTGAATGAAACCTTTGTTAAATACATAACCACCAACTTGCCTTTTGTTTCCGTCAAAGTGGCAATGAGCCTTGACGGCAAGATTGCCACAACTTCCGGCGAGTCACATTGGATCACTGGTGAGAAAGCTCGTCAGTTTGTTCATCGTCTGCGGGATCACACTGATGTAATCATGGTTGGAATTGAAACAGTACTGAAAGATAATCCCCGCCTGACTACAAGAGTTGAGGGAGGGGGCGGAAAAGACCCGGTTCGGGTTATCGTTGATAGTTCAGCGCGATTACCGCTTGATGCCAAAGTCATTGAAAGCAGTGCATCTGCTAAAGTTATCCTGGCGGTTACGGAAAAAGCCGCAGAGGATAAATGCCGGGCCCTACAGAGTAGGGGAGTTGAAATTCTTGTTCTTCCTTCCGATCAGGAAAGGGTAAATTTAAAAGCGTTAATGAAAGAACTGGCATCTAGGGAGCTATCGGCTGTGCTGGTTGAAGGTGGGGGAACTCTGAATTTCAGCCTGCTTGAACAGAACTTAATTGATAAGCTCTTTATTTTTATTGCACCTCTGATTATCGGTGGACGAGAGAGCCCTACCGCTTTTTCCGGCTCAGGCATTGGTGTTTTGGATAAAGCCTGGCCGGTAGAAGAAATAGAAATGAAACAGTTTGATCGTGATCTGCTCTTAATCGGTTACCCGATCTATAAAATAAATGGCCGGATGGTGTAATCATTGTTTACAGGAATTATTGAAGAATTAGGCACGGTTCGCCGCCTGGAAAAAAGTACTGCCGGCGCTTCGCTGGTTATTGCAGCGACTAAGGTTACTGCCGACCTTAATATTGGCGACAGTATTGCCGTCAGCGGACCATGTTTAACCATAACGTCCTTTAATCGTGAAAGCATTACCGCCTATGTAATGCCGGAGACCTTGAAAAAAACCACTCTGAAAGATTTAAAACCAGGCCAGAAGGTTAACCTTGAAAGAGCTATGACGCTTGGCGGGCGTCTGGGCGGCCACCTGGTTAGCGGCCATATCGATACTGTCATCAAACTTGTGGAGCGAAAACCGGAGGGAGCGGCTGTTCAATTAACTTTTGATGTCCCTGATTATTTACTACCCTATTTAGTGCCAAAGGGTTCGGTTGCCCTTGATGGGGTTAGTTTAACTGTGATCGATGTAAACAAGACCCGCTTTTCTGTCGGCATTATCCCACATACCGGGCAGGAAACAACCATTGGCTTGATAGAAGTGCATTCCTCTGTTAATCTTGAAGTAGATTTAATCGGTAAATATGTGGAAAAAATGCTTAAAGGCCGGTTAGCCAGCCAGGATAATGAAACCGGGTTGCTGACGATGGACCTTTTAGCAGAAAAAGGGTATTTATAGAGTAAAGGAGCGCCCATCAATGCCTTTTAATACGATTGAAGAAGCCCTCGAGGATCTTAAAGCAGGTCGGATGGTAGTAGTTGTCGATGATGAAGACCGTGAAAACGAGGGAGATCTGATCATGGCAGCTGCCCAGGTAACTCCGGAAGCGATAAACTTTATGATCCGCTACGCTCGTGGCCTGGTTTGTACTCCATTGACTTCTCAACGGCTACAGGAACTTGATCTGCCTCAGATGGTTAGCAAAAATACTGACACGCATTGCACAGCATTTACGGTTTCTGTCGATTCCGGATCTTGCAGTACTGGGATTTCAGCTTTTGAAAGAGCAAAAACGATCAAAGCCCTGATCGATCCGTCTACTAAACCTTTAGACCTAAAACGTCCTGGTCATATTTTTCCACTCGAAGCGATGGATGGCGGGGTTTTGCGGCGTGCCGGTCATACTGAAGCAGCGGTTGATCTCGCAACACTTTCTGGTTTTGAACCGGCAGGTGTTATCTGCGAGATTATCAATGAAGACGGAAGCATGGCCCGTTTACCTCAATTAGTTACATTTTGTAAAGAATATAATCTCAAGCTAATATCGATCGCCGATTTAATTAACTATCGGATGAAAAAAGAAAAACTGGTCTGGCGGGGAGCAACAGCAGAATTGCCAACGGTATTTGGTACTTTTAAGCTGATTGCCTATGAAAATAATATAGACAACCAGACTCACCTGGCCCTGGTGTTCGGTGATATTACCGTAGACAAACCGACCCTGGTCCGGGTTCATTCCGAATGCCTGACTGGCGATGTGTTTGCTTCGCTACGCTGCGACTGTGGCAATCAACTGCATCAGGCAATGAAGCAGATCGCCGATGAAGGCGCTGGAGCCTTGATTTATATGCGTCAAGAGGGACGTGGCATAGGACTTCTTAACAAGATTCGTGCTTATGAACTGCAGGACAGTGGTAAAGATACAGTGGAAGCCAACGAAGAACTGGGTTTTGCTGCCGATCTGAGAGATTATGGAGTAGGTGCCCAGATCATGGTCGATCTGGGTCTGAAAAAAATCAGGTTATTGACCAACAATCCCAGGAAAATAAAAGGTTTAGAAGGTTACGACCTGAATATTGTCGAACGGGTACCGCTGGAAATTGAACCATGTGAATACAACTGTAACTATCTTACGACTAAAAAAAATAAGCTTGGTCATATCTTGAACATGTCAAAATAGGGGATGGAGGGATTATTTTGAGAACAATTGAAGGTAAACTGATTGCGAGGGATTATCGCTTTGCGCTTGTTGTCAGCCGGTTTAACGAGTTCATTTCAGGTCACTTGTTAAGCGGAGCGCTTGACTGTCTGAAAAGACATGAAGCTGAAGACGAAAAAATTGATATTATCTGGGTGCCCGGAGCCTTCGAAGTTCCACTTGCTGCCAAGAAGGCGGTTCTCAGTAAGCGTTATGATGCTGTAATCTGCCTGGGAGCAGTTATTCGTGGTTCAACTCCTCATTTTGATTATGTAGCTTCAGAGGTTGCCAAGGGTGTGGCCCAGGTTGGACTCGAAAGTGGCACTCCAGTAATTTTCGGGATTATCACCAGTGATACTCTGGAGCAGGCGATCGAAAGGGCAGGCAGTAAAGCCGGCAATAAAGGATGGCAGGCCGCAGCATCGGCAATCGAGATGGCTGATCTTAGCCGTCAATTGTAAACTGCTTATAAAGGAGCCGTTCAGTTGAGTAAGTCTGCCCCGGAAAAATTTGTTGTTATTGACGGCCATAGTTTGCTTTACCGGGCTTTTTATGCACTTCCTTTACTGCAAAACAGGCGTGGAGAGCAGACAAATGCCATCTATGGTTTCACCACCATGCTCTATAAATTGTTGGAAGAAGAACGGCCAGATTATCTGGCCGTTGCTTTTGACCCTCCCAAACCTTCCTTTAGAGCCCGTATTGATCAAAGCTACAAGGCCCAGCGTGAGAAAACTCCGGCAGAACTGAGTGAGCAGGTTGAACAAGTACGCTCAATTTTAAAAGCCATGAATATTGCTATTTTTGAAATCGATGATTTTGAAGCTGATGATGTTATTGGAACTATTGCTGATTATTTTGCTGCTGCAGGAAAAGATGTGACCGTTGTTTCAGGTGATGCCGACCTTCTGCAGTTGATCAGCAAACAGATTACGGTGTTGCTTACAAAAAAAGGGATCAGTCGGATGGAACGTTATGATTGTGTGCAGTTAAAAAAAGACTATGGGTTAAACCCTGATCAGATTATTGATTTTAAAGCTTTAAAAGGCGATCCTTCCGATAATATAACCGGTGTTCCGGGGATCGGTGATAAGACTGCCCGCAGCTTACTCGAGGAATATGGTACGATTAATGCTCTCTATGCCAATCTGGATCAGCTGAAGGGCAGGATCGCGGAAAATCTTAAAAATTATCGTGATCAGCTTTTTATTAGTCGTGACCTGGTAACGATCAGGCGCGATGTTCCGTTGAATTTTAAACCCGAAGAGTGCCGTTTTCATGAACCTGATTATGATCGTTTGCTGCCGCTTTTTGAACGGCTTGAATTTAAAAGTCTGATCAACCGACTTAATGCAGCGGTCAAAGATCATCGTCAGGATAATCAAGAAGAAAATGCTTGTTACGATGTTCAAGCGATACCTGATCTTAAATCATTAAAAGAGCTGTTTGCTGCTGTAAAAGAACAGTCAAATATTTCCCTCTACTGTGAACCATCTGCCGGCCGCCCCTACTGGCAACAGCCGCTAAGTATTATGACCCTGGCGGTTGATCGGAGCAAGGGCTATTATTTGTCTCCGGTTCTGACTTCAGAAAACAAAGCAGAAGTGATGAAACTACTCTCTAAGCTTGGCGAAAGAGGGATCAAGTTAATTACTCACAATAAGAAATATATTGATCATCTTTTTTTAGAGCATGATCTGCCGCTGCCTGCAGTGGCCTTTGATACCCAGCTTGCTGCTTACTTGATTGATCCTGCAGCTAATGATTCCGATGTTAAAACTAGTTTACAACGCTACCTCGGTTTTTCTGATCATTTTGTTCTTGATCCCCGTAAAAAAGATTTTGATCAACACCATTTTAATGAACTGACAGCGGAAATTGCCCGCAATCTTTTTTTGCTTCAAGATGAGCTTGCTGCTGCCCTTTTTGAACAGCAGCTTAAGCCTTTACTCTACGATCTTGAACAGCCCCTGGCTGCAGTCCTGGCCAGGATGGAAAGAAGAGGTTTAAAGGTTGACAGCGCTTTTTTACATTCTCTTTCCGCGGAGATTAAAAACCGTCTTTCAGAGCTCGAGACTAAAATTTATGAACTTGCCGGCGAGAGCTTCAACATCAATTCTCCCCAGCAGTTGGCGACAGTTTTATTTGACCGGCTAGGCTTACCGGTAAAACGCAAGACCAAGACCGGCCGGTCTACCGATGCCCGGGTTCTTGAGGAATTGGCTGATCAGCATGAAATAGCCGATCTTCTGATCAATTACCGACAACTTGCGAAACTGGAAGGGACATATCTGACTGGTCTGGTTGAAATGGTTGATCCGCAGGAGCAGAAAATTTATACTGTTCTCAACCAGGTTTCAACAGCCACCGGCCGGTTAAGCAGCAGTGACCCCAACTTGCAGAACATTCCGATTCGCCTGGATGAAGGTCGTAAAATAAGGCGCGCTTTTATTCCGTCAGCAGCTGGAAAAATATTTTTTGCTGCCGACTATTCCCAGGTTGAACTTCGTGTACTGGCTCACCTTTCAAAAGATCCAATCCTCATTGAAGCTTTCCAGACCGGCCAGGATATTCATCGCCGTACAGCCGCCGAGGTGAATGGGGTTAGCTTGGAAGAAGTAACTCCCCTGATGCGGGATCAAGCGAAAGCAGTTAATTTTGGGATTATTTACGGCTCCAGTGATTACGGTCTCTCCCAGGGTTTACGGATTCCCCGGGCTGAAGCGAAGGACTATATTGATGGTTACTTTGCACGCTACCAGGGAGTAAAAAATTATATGAATCAGATTACCGAACAGACCCGGCAGCAGGGTTATGTAACAACATTGCTTAATCGTAGGCGTTACCTACCGGAAATCAATTCATCCAACCACAATATCCGCGGTTTTGCAGAACGAATGGCTTTAAACACGCCAATCCAGGGCAGTGCCGCCGATATTATCAAACTGGCCATGCTGAGAATCGATCGGATCATCAACGAAGGTGGGTTTTCAGCCCGGATGCTGCTGCAGATCCATGACGAACTGCTTTTTGAAATTGATTCTGATGAATTAGATTTTTTTGCTCCTCTCATTAAGCGCGAGATGGAAGAAGCATTTACTCTTAATGTCCCGCTAAAAGTAGATTTGAAATGGGGCAATAATTGGGAAGAACTGAAAAAGTTTTAGGAGGTCCAATGCCTGAACTCCCGGAAGTAGAAGTGATCCGTCTTGAACTAAATCCGCTGATCAGGGGAAAAACATTTGCTTATCCCCTTCTACATATACCAACTACCATTCAGCACCCAAGCCCGGATCTATTTGCTTTAAACTTGGAAGGACAGACCATCCAAGCACTTGGGCGCAGGGGCAAATATTTACTGTTCTACCTAAACCGGGACATCCTGGTTGTCCATTTGCGGATGACCGGCAATCTGATTTTTATCGGTCAGGATGATCTGCCCCGGGTTGAACGCTTTCTGCGCATTGAGCTACCGTTTATAGATGGCAGTGCCCTGCATTATTCCGACATGCGCAGGTTTGGCCGGTTATGGTTGGTGAAAGACTCTAAAGAACTTGAAACCCTGGTTCTTAAAAATGTAGGCCCCGATATTTATACTGAGCTTAAAGCAGAGCAGTTCAAAACGCTGCTTAAGCAGAAGGGTAAGAAAAATTTAAAAGCCCTGCTTCTTGATCAGAGCTGTTTTTCCGGAATGGGTAACATCTATACCGATGAATGTCTTCATCTTTGTCACCTGCATCCCGAGCAGCAGGCTTCAATTCTGACTGAGCATGAAACCGAAAAACTCTATCAAACCATACAAGAGGTATTGAAAATGGGCATCGAATGCGGCGGCACCAGTTTTCGTGATTACCGTAATGCCAGTGGTGCCCTGGGGGATTTTCAAAATAAGCTTAGTGTTTACGGACGCAAGGGAGAGCGTTGTTCCTGCGGAGCATTGATCGAGAAAACGGTGGTTGCCGGTCGGGGCACCTATTATTGTCCCTGTTGTCAGATTAAAAGATGTAACGGAAATAATAACGAAAGTTTAAAGAGGTAGATAATTTCTGATGTTCATCATTGGCTTAACCGGCGGTATCGCTACCGGTAAAAGCACCGTGGTAGAGATGCTCCGCCGTAAAGGAACCTATGTGATCGATGCTGATCAACTGGCCAGGGAAGTGGTTGCACCGGGCCAACCGGCCTGGCAGGAGATTATCAGCTGGCTTGGAGATTCTGTTTTGCGGACGGACCAGAATCTGGATCGGGTGAAAATAGCCGAGTTGGTTTTTAGTGATCCACAAAAACTGAAAATTTTAAACGGTATGATCCACCCCCGGGTAGGAACCCGGATCCTGGAATTGACAAGAGAGATCGAACAGGTAGATCCTGGTGCGGTTGTTATTTACGATATCCCCCTGCTTATTGAGGCCGGGATGCAGGAGATGGTTGATCTAATCCTTCTGGTTTATGCACCGCGGGAGCTACAGCTGAAGCGGCTCAGAGCGCGTGACGGCTTGAACCCCGAAGAGGCAGTGCAGCGTCTAGCAGCGCAGATGCCGATCGAGCAAAAAAAGCGATATGCCCATCGGATTATTGACAACAGTGGGACCCTTGAAGAAACAGAACGGCAGGTCGAAAACTTTTGGTCTGAACTTGAACCTGCAAAAAAGAAAAATTAAGCAGAAAAGAACCGATTAACAGACCGGTGGGAGGATCACTTAGATGCGGGTCGCGGCCCTTTCCCTGGCGGGAATCGATATAAGTTCAACTAAAGGCTATGTTGCCGCTTTGAAAAAACTGCTTGCAAAGCCGAAACCACTGGTGGCAACTCTTCCTGCCCACAACGCTCTTGCCCTCGGCCTGGGGCTAGGTAAGCTGAATAGCGAAAAAACTTTCAAAGATACCTTCGCATCCTATATTGTTCAAGGGGCAGAGTGGAATAGCGAATATCTTGATCTTCACGGGCATCTGGCAAAAGAATTGCAAATCTATCTCGCCAGTGGTACTGTGATCGAAAAACGAGAAGATTTCATTTACCAGACTGCATATTGTTTTAACCCCGAAGGTTCGGTCTGCGGCACCCAGCGGCAGACCCATCTCACCCGCTTTGAACGAGAGCTGTCGTTAAGCCGCGGAGAAAGTATCAAGCTATTTCAGCTTGGGGATATTAAAGCGGGGCTAATTGTTGGCAATGACGCCCGTCATCCAGAAGTCGGGAGGATTATGGCCTTACTGGGGGCGGATCTATTGCTTTGCAGTCACGCCTTAGAAGGGAGTTATTCCTGCTGGCAACAAACAGCAGGAATATGGGCCCAGGTTCAACAGAATCAGTTTTTCGCTGTCGAAGCTCAACTCTCATCGACGATTACCGGTTCAATCTTCAGTGCTGCATCTGCGATCATTGCCCCCTGTGAGCTGACCATCGATGGCACAGGGTTCCTTGCCTGGGGAAACCCAGGTTCACCGGTAATATCTGCCGAATTGAACTTCAGTGCTTTGGATCAAATCAGAAAGAGCTATCCGTTACTGAACCTACTTAATCCTGCTGCTTATAATCCGCTTTGGGGGGGTGCCGACAGGTGAGTCTAAAAGGCTGGAAAGAATGTCTTTACCAGCGCTACCTGATTTGGCTCTGTCGTCCCTCCCGGATGCGACGGTACCTGGAGACCAGGATTCCATCGCCACCGGTTTCGCCATCTTTTGAGCAGTACCCGTTGAGGGTGGCAGCGTTGCAGGTTAAACTAGAACTCTGTAACAGTCCGTTCGTCTTTATGGATCTGGTTCACCGACTGGTTAAAGAAGCTTATGAAGCAGGAGCAAGGTTGGTCGTCTTCCCGGAATACCTCAACCTGTTATTGTTCGGCATGCTCCCCGGTATTGAAGATCTCGAGAAAGATTATGATGCCCGGATAACCGCCAAAGATCAACACAGAGGAGAGGGGCAAGTTGAAGGGATTAGTCTTCGAGAGATATTTTGCTTGATGACTCCAGCCGTTTTACCCCTGATCAAAACCCTTTTTTCCGCCCTGGCTGTAGCGTACCGTCTTTTTATTATGGCCGGAAGTTATACGCTGGAAACAAAAGGATCGGTTGTAAACCGTGCCTTTCTCTTTAACCCGAAAGGTGAACTGGAGGGAAGCCAGGATAAAGTGCATCTGCTGCCGGTTGAAAAAGATTGGAAGCTGAAGCCGGGTAGAAATTTTGCAGTTTTTAAAACCGCTGCCGGCCGTCTGGCCATGCCGGTCTGCATGGATGCCACTTACTTTGAAACCTTTAGGGTTTTGGAACAATTGGGTGCAGAAATTGTCCTACTGCCGATTGCCAATCTCGAGACTTACAATTATTGGCTTGCCCTGCGTGGTATCTGGCCAAGGGTGCAGGAAAGCCTCCTCTTCGGAGTTAAGAGTGCCCTGGTTGGCAGGATTGCCGGGTTGACTTTTACCGGCAGAGCGGGGATTTTTGCGCCTCTCGAACTAACCTCTAACCGCGATGGGGTTTTGGCCGAGGTGGATCACTATGATCGCGAGGGAATGGCTATTGCCGATCTTGATCTTAAGGCGTTGCAGGCATTACGACGTAATCACTCTTGGCGAGACAGTAATTCCTGTTTATACGACCGTTACTTCCCGCAGATTTACCGGCGTTAGTTCTCGAGATCGAGCCTGGTTATGACTATACATGTTGCTCACTTCTAAAACTATTCCGGCTTTTTTTGCATATCGACAATGGAGCCTTTGGTTACCTGCTTTAGTTGTTCTAAGGTAATTGGCAGGAAGGAGTGGCTTGAACCGGCAGCACTGTAGACGATTTCAAAGCGTTCCATCGAATTGTCAAGAAAAATGGGGATTGCCCGGTCTATATCGAATGGGCAGACTCCACCAACCCGGTAGCCGGTGATCTGCTCCACCTCATCCGGTTTGGCGATGCGGACTTTACCGCCACCGAGTAGAGCTTTTACTTTTTTACTGTCGATCGTAATATCCCCGGCGGCAACGAACAAGCCGAATTGTTCACCGGCCCTAAAGAGAATAGTCTTAGCGATTTGACCGACTTCCACCCCAAGCGCTGCTGCGGCTTCACTTGAAGTTTTTGTTGTTTTTTCGTGTTCCTGTGGTTGCAGGTTTAGGTTAAACTGTTCGAGGTAACGGCAGGCTCGTGCAAGAGCCGGGTTTTCTGTCATCTGATCTGCTCCTTTTCATGTAAATTATTCTAAAGATCCGGATTCCTTCGCCTGGTAAGCAATTACCTCTTTTTCCGGGTAGCGGGCAAAAACAATCACCCCTATGAGGATAAAAACTGCCGAAACCGGCCCGGTTAACTGGATACCCAGCGGCATGGCAATGGAACTGCCAAATAGCTGTAACAGACCACCAGTGATGACCGTAGAAAGGCCCATTGCTAATTTCAGGATAAAACCCTGGGCTCCAAAATACATTGCTTCCCTTCGTTGACCGGATAATTGATCTTCAAGGTCGGAAACAGCGGCAACGATGGCATCAGGGACAATAAAAATTACGGCCAATGGTAAGCCGGTCAGAGCCATTAAGCCGTATGCGATAATTTCCGGACTCAGGCCGAAGAGCGGTTTACCGAGAAAGAAATAGATCGGTAATAGAAGCAAAAAGGCCACCAGGGAGAACATCATCATTACTTTTAGTCCCAGTTTCTTCGCAAGAATGTTGACTGCCGGGAAGAAAAGCAGGGCAACAACAAAAGCCAGCCCAAAGTAGATTGAAGTATCATTTTCAGTGCCCCTAAGCAACACCGTAACGTATAGGGGAATATTGAGGGTAACAATATTAAAACCCAGCCAGAAGGTCACATTGCCAATTAAATAGATCAGAAAAGCTCGATTTTTAAAAGTAGTGGTTACCGCTTCAACCAGTCCCAACGTGGCCGGTTTTGCTTCGGCATAGCGGCGTTCGTTGATCCCCAAAGGTAGATAGAGCAGAATCAAGCCGATAATTGCCATTGCCCAGATCATACCGTGAAAGCCGAGTACGCCGATTAGAATCCCGGCGCCGATTAGGGCTATACCGACTCCGAGCAAGCTAAAGATTGCCTTAAAAGTGGCCAGATCAACCCGGTCACGGTTTGTGCGAGCCAACTCGGGAAGCAGGGCTAAATACGGGCAGACATAAGCAGTAAAGAGAATAAAGTAAAGACCAAGCAGAGCCGCAACGTATAAGCCATTTAGTGCTGACTTTTCAGCAACAGGAGGATAGAAGAGCAGCACAAATACGGCTGTATAGGCAACACCGCTGTAAAGCATAAAAGGAATACGTCTGCCCAGGCGCCCGCTATAGTTATCAGACCAGCGGGCGATAATGGGATCCGCCACAGCGTCGATTGCCCGGCCAAAAAACATAATTAAACCAAAGACAAAAGGTGGGATCAAGGCATCGACCCCTTCAAGTGGACTGGTAATGTAGTAGTAAAAGAGCCAGGTAATTAGAATTCTGTCGATCAGACTGAACCCACCGGCCCCTGCTCCATAGGCAATTTTCCCCCATAATGGCAATTTTTTTATGGACTGCATTTACTATTGCCTCCCCTGTTGTCTGTCGTAAGATTATGATACAAGGAAAAAGCCAGAAATCCTGCCGCCGAGGCGAAGGCAGCCCCGGTTGAAACTTCTCCACTTTCCGGATCGATAGTTTCACAGAAAAAACCGTTATCCATCTTTACCCTTTTTAGGAAATCAAGTGCTCCGACGTTACAGGCCCAAAGATCGTTTACTGCACCGAGAGGCCAGGGATTAATACAGTGCACTGATCCGGCTTCCTCGAAGTTGCCTCCCAATCGGTAATAAGGGTTGTTAGTCGAACGAATCCAACGAATCGTGTTCAAGAATATCCGATTATTGGCGGTGCAAAAGCGGTAATAAGCCAGCAGTTGTAAACTGCCGGGGGGATTATCATAAAGAGAAAACTTGCCCTTCCCGTCAACGGACCAGGTAAAAATCAGCCCATCAGGCCCCTGAACTGTGCAGTGCTCGTAAATGGCTTTTTCCAGTGCCTGGGCCAGCACGGAAAAATCGCTGCGGTGTTCAAACAGATTTAAGGATTGCAGTTTGCCCAGCGTGACAAAAGCCGTTTGCAATAAGGCATTACTAAAGGTTAAATAGGGATATTCAACCGGATCGTCTGAGGGGTCAAGAAAAGAGCTGTAGAGACCGCATTCTGGATCGAACCTATCCAAAGCCCGATCGGCGATCACTGTCAGCCCTTCCCTGATCAACTTTTCCTTGATCAGGTTGGTTTCACCGGTAAAATCCAGGTAATGCTGCAGGGCTATCACGTAGGCAGCCAGTTGATCAAGTTCGAAACCGGGGTAAAGAACTGCTCCACTTAGATAATGAGCATGTTCACCGGCATGCCTGATATGGCGGTTATAAATGGCTAGCAGCAGTTTACGGGCATAGTTGGAATCAACAAGCATAATTGCCGGAAAACTCCAGAGAAGGGCGTCACGGCCCCAGAAAGCGGCACTGACATAGTAACGCGGACTGCGCGAAGTCAGGGAAACAAGCTGGTCGTCTTCCAGCGAACGTGCAGTTGAATAAAAGTAGGAGAAAAAAAGATTTTGATTAATCATCGCTTCAAAAGCTGGTTCAGCTACTTTTAGGTAGCGAATGCTGAGCCACTTTTTCGTATGATCTAATAAGTATTTTGCCCCATGTCGGCGCAGATCGATGTTTGTCGTTGCCGCTCCGTCTTCTTCCAGATTAATTGATCCGTAGAGAGTTGTTTCTTTTTCTGCTCCCGGGAGTAGGGAAAACATTTCTCCTTTTTCAAACTGACCTTTTTCCGGGTCAAGATGCCATTTGGAGTCGGATGAATCAGCCAGGGCTAGCGCGGCAAGTGGAGAGCCGGATGAAGCTTCGAGAACCAGGCTGTCTGTCCACTTGTTTAGTTTAATTGTCTTTTCTACGGAAAGTTTTCGACGGGAAAAAACGCAAAAACTAAAAGCATCCCAACAGCCAATCCAGCCGAGTTCGATCGAAACCTGACGCGCGGACCTGTTTTCAATGGAAAGTTGATAGAAGAAACCTTTAAAGCCCGGTGGGGCAGCAATTATTCCTTTCAAACAAAGTTGTTTTTCCACTTCACAAGAAAAAACAGGCAGCCAGCCCAGCTTATAATGCCAGCGGAAATTTAGGGCACGAAGATTTATAGGGTTGCCGTCGATTTTTACCACAGGAGTCAGCAGGGGATGCTCATGATTACCGCTAAATTCAAATAAGCCATGATGGTCAAGTCGCAACAAGTTGACAGAGTAGATCATTCCATTATTGTCGATCTCGGGCAGTGAAACGTATTCGTTCCCGGTCGGGTAAAAGTCAATGCCCGCAGCTACCGGTTCCGGAGTAGTGAGCAATTTTCGATCAACTTTATTTTGAGGCTCCATTTTTCTCCCTGGCTTGTTGCGCTGAAGGCAACTGTTTTTCAAGCACAATCCTGCACTGCTGATCTTCGACCAACTAAGGCGAAAACCTTCTCGTCGAGAGGCTATATTTGCTTTTAGGCTAATTATTAAC
>CAZAKI010000006.1:0-89565 GCA_964485855.1 uncultured Syntrophomonadaceae bacterium
AGCGGACTTCTAATCCGTTAGTCGGGGGTTCAAATCCTCCCAGGCGCACCAGAAAATAAGGGGTTTGCCGGTTTTCTAAACGCTGGTAGCCCTTTTTATTTGTAGTAATCCTGAGGTAAAAAGATAAGAAGGATGGCATGTCTATTATGCTGAAAGTAAAGCAAAATTAGTTTATTAAAAAAATCTTTTGTGATACAATTTAAATAGGAGTTGCCAACTGCTCAAAATCGCTTTTTTGATTTGGTAGTCAGCACTCTGAAAATAAATAGCATTAAGAGGGAAAGGAAGTGAGCTGAATGAAAATGCTGGTTTGTGTTGATGGTTCTGACCACAGTAAAAAAGCATTGGAGAAAGCTTTGATTTTTGCCGAAAACCCTCAAGTTGAAGAAGTCGCCTTAATTCATGTTTTTGAGAGTCACTTGGAATATTCAGCATCCGCTTTTGGAGCAGAGGGTTATTCGGTTACAGAAGAAGATTTAGACCGCTTGAAGAAGATGTACGAAGAACAGAAAGAAATGAAAGAGAAGGTTTTAACTGATGCGAAGAAACCGTTTATGGCTAAAAACATCAAGGTAAAAACAATTATGGAAGAAGGGCATCCGGCTCATGTCATTGTTGCTGTAGCCGAAGAGCAGGGTTACGATATCATTGTCCTGGGTAGCAGGGGCTTAAGCGGCCTGAAAAAAATTCTTCTTGGAAGCGTCAGCAATGCAGTAGTGCAGGAAGTCAATAATTGTTGTGTTTTAGTGGTAAGGTAAAGAGCATTGCAGTCAATTCGTCTGTTAAATTTTTAGCCGAATCCAAAGCTGCTGATTAGTCCTAAGGCACGCTGCATGATTAGACTTACGTCTCTAACATCTACTAAACTGTCGCTATTTACGTCAGCCTGAAAGATCAGGTTTACCGGTAACTGCCTGAGTTCGAGAACGTGCTGGTAAGCGATGATTACATCCTGGATGTTAATAATCTGGTCTCCGTTCAGATCTCCTTTGATTTCAGTGCCAGTCTGCTCAATTTGTCCGGACTGGGTTGTGACGTTTACAATACAAGTAGCGGTAGCTTTTTCATCTCCGGTTTTAACGGTAATGATTGCCTTGCCGCGGTTAATTGCAGTGACCAATCCAACTGAATCAACCGTAGCAACCGTGCTGTTACTGCTGGACCAGGTTAACTGTGCCGTGGAGTATTCGGCTGGAGTTACCGAGGCGATCAGAGCTTCAATCGCGCCAATTTCCAAGGTCAGTGCTGTTTTATCCAGAGAGATCATCAATTCTGATTGATTCTCGGTCGATTCAGGTGTCCAGCGGAGCCAGCTTTCAATTTGCTTCGCATTAAGACTATTCAAATGAGGTCCCCCGCTAATCTGTTGATTCTCATAGGCAAAAGAATGGATGGCTACAACCCGGTATGTCCCGGCTGCATTGTTGTACTCAAATACAGGGCTCCCACTACTGCCGCCACTGGTGAGGGCATCATAAAAAAGACAATGGCTGTCATGCGATAAGATTTTGCCCTCAGCCAACCATTGTCCCTGGCTTGGTTTGCTCCTGACATAACCGGGATAACCAACTACCGATACTTCGCTGGGAATATAGTCAAACTGCAAGGGCATGTAAGTGTTTAAGCCCTCAAAGGGCTGTTCGAAGAATAAAGCTGCATAGTCATATCTGATTAAGTTTTCCCGGTCATCATAACTTTCATAGCGTAAAAATGTTTGATTAACCTCAGCTTTAACTGCCTGTAAACTAGAAAAGGGCCGAAAACTTTCGGGCCAGGTAGTTTCGCACTGGCCCGGTGAAAAGCGGGCGTTTTGATGCCAGCCTCCCATATTTGAAGAATAGAGGTTGTGAGCGTTGGTCAAGACGGTATAGGGGCTAACTAAAAAACCGCTGCCGCGAATAAAATCTGAACCAAAATCAATCAGCAGGACGCCGATAGTGTTATAAGGATAAGTTAAGCTTATACTGTTCTCGATGGCTATCCGGTTGTCAACCTGGTTGTCCAGTTGAACCGTCTGTCCCGAGTGGTTGTTTAAAGTGAAACGGTTTTGCCATTTTTGCGAGGCATGCAGCAGTGCTTCAGTTTCAGCGCGATTAAGGATCCTATTCTCCGGCTCAAGCAGGCAGATATTTAAAATATTATTGTCATCCGCAGCTAACTCCAGCCATTTGTATAGCTTTCCATCGATAATCTGCATTATTAGGTGATATTCCTGCTTTTCTTCAAGCGATTGATCCTCTCGGGCGGCAACCGGAACAGAGAAAAATAGTAACCAAAGAATAACCAGGGCCGCTAATTTTATTAACGGTTTGGTGGTCAACCTAAGATGTTTTTTGACAGTACTCGGCATAAAGAATCCCTCGCTGGCAGGCGGTGTGGGTAAATAAAAACATGGTAAAAATATAGCAATATTCAAACATAAAAGCAAGCTGTTTACCCTTATTTGCAAACAGATCAGTTACTATCTATGTTATAATGCCGATAATACAAACCCAACAAGCTGATTTAAGAAACGGGGGACAGATTATGTCACTGGAAAGACAGCGTATCTTCTGGATTCTTCTGTTTTTCATTATGGTTTTAGCAGCCTTTATTGTCCCGTTTACACCTTTGCTGCAAAGGTTGGCCAAATTTCAGGGGGCATTTCTTTTTTGGAGCCTTTTTGCACTGGTTGTGATTGTTTGTCTTGGTTTTATTACTGCCCGCTGGAGGGATGATCATGAACGCTAACCTGATCTATGCTGCGCTTTTTTTCTACTTTATCGTTGGCAGTATTATCGCCAGGTGGGCAGGCAGAACCCCGGGCCAGGGGGTGCAGGATTTCTTCCTTGCCGGACGTTCCTTAGGTGGCGTTATTGCGGCATTAACCTACAGTGCAACGACTTACTCTGCATTCATGCTGGTCGGGCTGGCCGGTTTTACCTATATCGGCGGAGTTGGCGCTCTTGGTTTCGAACTGATTTACCTCTCCGGTCTGGTACTGGTTGCCTTTTTTGGACCCCGTTTTTGGCTGGTTGGTAAGCGCTATAACTATCTCACTCCGACTGAGATGCTTGGTGATCGTTACCAGAGTAAGGCTGTAGCAGTAGTATCGGCAGTCGCTGCGGTTATTTTTCTCATTCCCTATAGTGCGGTACAGCTGATCGGAATTGGCGCTTTGCTCGAAGGGCTTTCCGGTGGTGCGATTCCCTATCTTGCCGGGGTGGCTGTTGCCGCATTTATCGCTGTTTACTGGACCTGGACCGGTGGTTTAAAGGCGGTTGCCTGGACTGATTCGCTACAGGCTGCCGTGATGCTGATTGTAGCAATTTTATCGGTTATTTTTATTGCCTACCGTGGTTTTGGCGGTTTCGGCGGAATGTTTAACTTGCTGGAGACACAATACTCAGCTTGGTTGACTGTTCCCGGTCCGGGATTTTTTAATATCAAAGCCTTTATTGGTTTAACTCTGCCCTGGTTTTTCTTTTCACTTTCTAACCCTCAGGTCAGCCAACGCCTGTTTGTACCGCGCTCATTGGGCCAGATGCGCATCATGGTCATGGGTTTTCTCATTTTTGGTTTTATCTATACCCTGGTATCAATCCTATGGGGTTTTTCTGCCCGTCTGCTACTTCCTGATTTGGCTATCGCCGATAGCGCGACTCCTTCATTGCTTGGCCTTTCAATTGTTCCATCTGCTCTGGCCCTGCTGGTGATGCTCGGAATCAGCGCTGCTGCCGTTTCTACCGTTAACTCGATTATTTTAACACTATCATCGATGGTTTGCCGCGATGTTTACAAAAATGTTGCGGCAGAGGTTATTGAGGAGAAGGAACTGTTGATTGGCAAGATTTTTGTGCCTCTGTTTACTGCGATCATTGTTGCTTTTGCTACTTTGCGCCTTGGTTTGATCGCTGCGCTTTCGGTAGCCTCATCGGCCGGACTGCTGGTCATGGTCCCGGCCCTGATTGGCTGTTTTTACTGGAAAAAAGGGACAGCGGCCGGAGTACTAACCAGCATCATTATCGGTGGGTTGGTTGCTACCGTTTTTCAGTATGGAGCTATCAGGCCTCTTGGCCTCTGGCCGGGAGTTTGGAGCGGTCTCGTTGCGGTTGTGCTTTTTATTGTAGTCAGTCTTTTTACAAAAGCTCCGGAAAAGAAGGCCGAAGAATTTATCGGCTATCTGGCTGCAGAGCTTAATCGGAAAAAAATATTATAGGACAAAGGATTTACAAGATGGAGCAGAACATCATTGCTAAAAAAGAGCGGCGGCTGGAGAAAACACTCGGTTCTTTAAACAAGGTAATGCTTGCCTTTTCCGGGGGAGTAGACAGCACCTACCTTTTATCCAAAACCGTCGATATTTTAGGCGATGCCAACGTAACCACTGTTTTCGCTAAGTTTGAATTTACGACGGCAGCCACTGTAGCAGACGCCAAAATACTGGCTAAACAGCTTGGGGTGAAGCTGATGATCCTGCCCCTTAGTTTGTTGGGAAGACCGGAAATCGCCTTTAATCCAAGTGAACGCTGTTATTACTGTAAGAAAGCAATATTTGAGGCTTTAAACGACCGGGCTGCAGATCTGGAACTTAAAACTGTTCTTGATGGAACGAATGCTGATGATTTAGGATTGAATCGGCCGGGTTTAAAGGCCCTGGCGGAGCTTGGTGTTCGTAGTCCTTTGCTTGAAGCCGGTTTAACCAAAGCGGAGATTAGAATCATGTCCAAACAGGCCAAGTTGCCAACCTGGGACAAACCTGCTGAACCCTGCCTGGCAACTCGCTTCCCCTCTGGTCAAAAGATAACAATTGATATGCTTAAAATAATTGAAGAAGGAGAAGCCTACCTGCGAAAAAATATGATTGCGGGAAACTTGCGTTTAAGAGTGCACGACCGGCTGGCCCGGATCGAAGCTGATCCGGATCAGCTGCCGATCCTACTTGAGAAAAGAAAAAAAATTGGTGATTACTTTAGGAAGTTAGGCTTCAAGGCAACCACAATCGACCTTGAGGGATACAGGACCGGCAGTATGGATCAATTGTAGCCGGTTAAACTTGCCGGCTAATCAAGATCCCACCAGCCTTCGTTTTTATCTGTTTCAACTACTCCATCAATTTCCATTTTTACAGTGTGTTGAAAACCGCTGCCTGAGGTGGTGCTTTGTTTGCTTGATTTTGTGACTTCTTCCTCTTCTTCCGGTTCTTCTTCCTCCTCTTCTGTCAGCTCTTCATCTGTCAATGCGGGTTCTTCAGGCGCTTCTGGTTCGTCTGCGGCCGGTTCTTCAGATGTTGTGGGGATTGAACAGCCTAAAAAAGCGAGACAGAAACAAACAATTGCGGCTGAAAGCAGAGATTTGATTAATTTATTCATCACTCATACCTCCTGCGGTACTTTCCGAAAACTCTCAATAATAATTATAGCATATCACATGGTGTAATGACTCTCTGAATCTCCCTCGATTTTTTCCTGGTCTTAGAAAAAAATTAGAAAAAAATTTTGCTGAAACGTGATTTTTAGCTGGTTGCAGGGAATATATTTATGATATAATAGTTAAAATTAATTTATGTAATTAATGGTTTAAATTGTAAAAAGCTTTTCCTGTCTTGGTGCTGAGGTAAACCTATCTAGCTGTTCTGGTTGTTCTGAAGAATGATTGCAACTTTTATCAGAGGCAGGGTTTATGTCGGAATGTCATCAATTCCCTTAAAAAATGATTAAATAATGGTCTAATTATTCTATCGAACGTGGAGGATAGTGTTTTGAAAGAACTATTGCAAAATCTTGCTGCATCAATCCTCAGTGGGAACCGAAATTCAGCTTTAGAATGGGCTGAACGGGGGCTGCAATCCGGTGTCAATCCCCTGGATCTAATTAGTAACGGCTTAACTGTCGGCTTAAATGAAGTCGGTGATAAGTTTGAATGCGGTGAATATTATCTACCGGATATGATGTTGGCTGCCGAAGCAATGAATGCGGTTTTGGAGATGCTTGCTCCGCACCTGGAAAAAGAGCGAACCGCTTCTGAACAGGTGGTTAAAGTGGTGATCGGCACGGTAAAAGGTGATCTGCATTCAATCGGCAAAGACATTGTGATCATGATGCTGAAAGCAGCGGGCATGGAAATCATCGATTTGGGGGTTGATGTCTCCGCTGCTGACTTTGTAAACTCGGTAGTGGAAAAAGAGGCAGCAGTGCTCGGCATATCTGCCCTGATGACAACGACTATTCAGGAACAGAAAAAGATTATCGATCTTCTGTCTGAAAAAAACATACGTAACAAGGTAAAGGTAATTGTTGGCGGAGCGCCGCTTTCCGAGGAGTGGGCCATTAAGATTGGGGCCGATGCTTATGCGGCGGATGCCATAGCGGGAGTAAAAAAAATAAAAGCGCTGTTAAACCTGGCCTAAGGAAGGGGTAGAAACTGTTGCGCTTTGAACCTTTGTCAGCAAAAGACCTGCAGCTAATCCATGATATGACCCTGAAAGTCTTAAAGGAAACCGGAACATTGGTTGAGGGTGAAGAGGCCAGAAATATCCTGCTTTCAGCCGGTTGCCAAGAAAAAAGCAAGCGGATTCTTTTCCCACCACAGCTGGTTGAGGATTGTCTTGCTTGTCGAGTCCCGGTGATTCTTTACGGGGTCGATGAAACCATTGTGATGCCGCTTACTGAAGCAACCCGATCCTATACCCATAATTTTGGCTCAGTTTCTGTTTTACTGGATCCTCAGGATAACCGGATCCGTGAAGCATTGCTCCAGGATCTAATCGATTTTATTAAGATTAGCGATTCCCTGACCTATCCGGACATGGTTGTGCCGAGTTTAAGGCCAACCGACCTGCCGGAAGAGATTGCCTCTTTGGCCATGACGGCATATGCTCTGCAGTATACCAGGAAACCGGTTGATATCGGCACAGCCTCTGACCGGTGGGAGATCGGCTATCTAATTCGGATTGCTGCAGCAGTCAGAGGGGGAATCCAGAATTTAGTGGAGAAGCCGATGGGAACCCTGTCCATATCACCACTCAGTCCACTAAACTTCCCGGCTGATATATCGGAGGCTATAGTTGAAGGCGCTCGCTCCGGTTTGCCGGTAACCATGCTACCCTGCCCGACCCGCGGTTTAACTGCCCCGATTACCCTAGCCGGAGGCCTGGTGCTGCAGAATGCTGAGCAACTGGCCTTTCTGACCCTGGCTCGCCTGGTCAACCGCACCACCCCGCTGGTTTATACCTGTCGCCTGGCCGGTGCCAATATGCGCACCGGTTGTGTGAGCGGCCGGGATCCCGATATCGGTTTTTCCGGGGCCTGCGCCGCCCAACTGGCTCGTTCTTACGGGCTACCGTCGGGAGTATATGGCCTCGATACCGGCTCAGCCCAACCGGATCTGCAGTCGGGTTACGAACGGGCTATTAATGGTCTTTTCCCGGTGTTAGCGGGCGCTACTTTTGTTTCCGGTATGGGTGCCCTGAATGCCGGTTTACTGGCTAGTGCCGAACAGTTGATAATTGACGATGAGATCTACGCCATGATCAAACACCGTCAAAATGGGCTTGAGGTAAGCGCCGAGGCTATCGGGGCCGAGGTAATAGACGCAGTTATGTCCGGTGGGCATTTCCTGGCCCAGGAACACACCCGGGATTACATGCGCCGGGGTGAAATCTATGCCGGACAGCTTGGTAATGAAGCACCTTTCGAGGAATGGCGGGCATCCGGATCAATAACGGTCCGGGAGCAGGCTGGTGAGAAGATCAAGCAGCTGCTTGCCGGGCATCCAGGTGTGCTGGTCGAAGAATCAGTATGCCTTGAAATAGAAGCAATTCTAGAAGAAGCCAGATCTGAAAAAGAGATTCAGGCCTAAACCGGGGAGGCGATAGCGCGAATAAGGGTTTGTCGAAAGGCAGTACAATTATACTTTGAGGAGGTCTTTAAAGCATAATGAAACAATTCAAGTGGCTTCCATTGTTGTTAGTTGTTCTGTTGTTCTGCAGTGTAGCTCTTACCGGCTGTGCGGGAGGGACCCAGGAATCCCAACATGTTTTTAGAAGCGGATACATGCGTGAAATTGAAAGCCTGAACCCGATGGTTATCTGGTCAGTGCAGGCATATGAAGTGATGTATCTGACCTACAACTTCCTGATTAGCTGGGATGAAGATTTGAATGTCATTCCCGAACTGGCCAGGGAGTGGGAAGTCGATGAGGATGGCACACTCTGGACTTTCTACCTGCAGGAAGGGGTTAAATGGCATGATGGGGAACCTTTTACTGCGGATGATGTTAAATTCACATATGAATATATACGCGATAATGAGCTCGGTTACTTCTATGATTATGTCGCGGCCATGGAAGAAATCGAGGTGCTTGATGACTACACCCTGACCGTTAAAACGGATGAGCCGATCGCCTGGATGCCCCAGGTCCTGGTACCGATTTTACCGGCTCATATCTGGTCGGAGATTGATCCCGAAGAGGCTGAGGGTGATTTTGCCAACGATAACCCGGTTGGCACCGGACCGTTTAAAGTGGTCGAACACCGCAAGGGCGAATATACGAGGATGGTTGCCAACGATGATTATTTCAAGGGTCGCCCGGCCCTTGATGAAGTGATCTTTATGATCTATGCCAATACCGACGTAATGGTTGAAGCACTAAAGCAGGGGGAACTTGAAATTATTTCCGATGTACCCGGCGCCCAGTTTAAAGCGCTAGAGGATGCAGCTGATCCTAATATCCTGGCTCTTAATGCTGATTCTCCCTCTTTTACTGAGTTGGCTTTCAATGTCTGGGATGATCCTGGTTCGCTTGGGAATCCTCACCTGCTTGATAAAAATGTGCGGGTGGCAATTGAGTATGCTCTCGATCGCCAGGAGCTGATCGATGTAGCCCTGATGGGTTACGGTGAAGTGGCATCAACCCTGGTACCGCCGCTATTTGAATACTGGCACCTGGATCTGGGTCCTGATTTCCGTAGCTATGATCCTGATCAGGCGGAGGCTATACTTGAGGAGGCCGGTTACAGTCGCGGAGGTCATGGGCTTCGAGTTGGTCCTGACGGTGAGCTGATGTCTTATACCCTGTTGATCCGCTCTGAATCGCCTGATAACCAGAAGATGGCTACCATGATCAAGGATATGCTGTCAGCAGTCGGCATCGGGATAGAGGTTAGCGTGATCGATGAGGGAACCCTGACTGACCGCATTTATGAAGGCGACTTCGATATGTTTATCTGGGGTTGGTATGTCGATATTGATCCGACATCAATCCTGAAGGTTGCCACAACTGATGAAATCATGTCCTGGAGTGACTGCTTCTATTCGAACCCTGAATATGATGCCCTGCACCAGTTACAGCAGCGGACGATGGATCGGGAGGAGCGGCGGGACTTGATTTACGAGATGCAGCGGATTTTTTATGATGATGCCGCCTACATCATGTTGTCATATGACCCCGAACTGCAGGCTTATCGCACCGATCGCTATACCGGCTGGGTACGTAACCCGCGGACTGGCCCGGTTATGTATACCAACGTGATTGACAGCTATGAACAGCTGAAACCCATCGAATAAAGTGGGTTACTAGTTTTAAGTTTTAATGTCAGGAGGGGCCGGAGTACCTTTCCGGCCCTTTTCAAGGTGCGCCCGGCATGGGAGGAATGTCTGATGAATATGCGCAATTACTTGGTTACAAAATTTATTCAGGCCTTAATCACCGTTTTTATCGTCATCGGGATGAACTTTTTCCTGTTCCGGATTATGCCAGGCGATCCGATCAGGGTTTTAATCCGCAATCCGAAAATCTCGGCCGACTCCCTGGCCCGGGTGCGCGAGCAATTCGGTTTGAACGAAGGCCGCCTCGTCCAGTTTTGGATCTATCTGCGTGATCTTTTTACCGGTGATTTTGGCTCTTCTTTTAATTATCGGCAGCCGGTGCTCGATATAATCATGGAGCGTGTGCCGGCGACGGTACTGCTGGTTGGCACGGCGACTGTGCTTTCAATTATCATCGGGGTCCTGCTTGGGGTGATCCTCGCCTGGAAAAGAGGTACCCGCCTTGACGTCATCGGGCTCAGTGTTTCGTTAATTCTTTACTCGATGCCTACTTTTTGGGTGGCGATCATCATGGTGATGATTTTTGCGGTCTACTGGCAGATATTTCCTCTAGGCGGGATGGGGCTGCCCGGAGTCTTTTATACTTCCTATTGGGCTGAACTGGCCTCCAAGGGACGGTATCTTTTTTTGCCGACGATCACCTTTGCCCTCATCCTGGTAGGGGAGTACGTGCTGATCATGCGCAGTTCTCTACTTGAAGTGATGCGCGAGGATTACATGCTTACAGCGCGGGCCAAGGGGGTCAGTAACCGTAACCTGTTACGACGGCATGCCCTGCCCAACGCTATGTTGCCTGTGGTGACATTGATTGCCATCAACTTGGGTTTTATCGTTGGCGGTGCTATTCAGATTGAGACTGTTTTTTCCTGGCCCGGTCTGGGCCGGCTCATGTACACGGCACTGACCAATCGTGATTATCCTGTTCTGCAGGGACTTTTCCTCTTTGTCACCATCGCTGTGGTTGGCGCCAACTTCTGCGCCGATATTCTCTACCGCTATCTCGATCCGCGGGTTAAATCATAAGGGGGCATGCCAATGATCACCAGCGAACAGAAAAAAGATCTTTTCGCCCTCTGGAAAAAGAACCTTGTATCCTTCTGGGGGATCTACAGCCAGAATAAAATGGGTTTAATTGGACTTGTAATTTTAATAATCTTTACTTTGATGGCGCTTTTTGGTCCGCTGCTGGTGGAAATTACGACCATGGCTGTAGACGACGTAACCCAGGTGCTTCATCCGCCAACCGGCAATTTCTGGCTTGGCACCGACGATCTCGGCAAGGATATCTTCGCTGGTGTGATCATCGGCTCCAGAGTTTCCCTGCTGGTCGGGGTTGCTGCCACTGCGATTTCAATGATTATCGGCACCGTGATCGGTATTGTTTCCGGTTTCTACGGCAAGACGATCGATGCCCTGCTGATGCGGATCACTGATGTCTTCCTGGTTATCCCCTGGCTGCCTCTGATGCTGGTTATGGCTGCTCTGCTCGGCCCCAGCCTGGCTAATATTATTTTTGTGATCGGCATTACCAGCTGGGCGGGCACAGCCAGGATTATTCGCTCACAAACTTTAAGTATCAAGGAAAGGCCTTACGTGGAAAGAGCCCGGGCGATTGGCAGTGGCGACACGCATATCATGTTCTATCACATTTTACCCAACGTATTTCCGCTGATCTTTGCCAATACCGTGCTGGTAGCGGCGATCGCGATTCTCTCGGAGACGACACTGAGTTTTCTCGGGATGGGCGATCCGACGCGGGTTACCTGGGGGATGATGTTGCATTTCGCCTTTTCGATGGGGGCTGTATCCTTCGGTGCCTGGTGGTGGCTGCTACCGCCTGGTATCTGCGTAGTACTGGTTGTTTTAAGTTTTACCTTCATCGGCTATGCCCTGGACGAAGTGCTCAATCCGAAGCTGAGGAGGCGCGATTAGCGATGCTGCTGGAAGTAGAAAACATGACCACTTATTACAAGCTCAAGGATGGTTTCGTACGCGCCTGTGAAAATATCAGCTTATCTCTTGAGCAGGGCGAAGCGTTGGGTTTGGTCGGTGAATCAGCCTCGGGAAAAACTACGGCCGCCCTTTCACTGATAAAACTTTTACCCGAAAATGCAAAAGTGATGTCCGGTAAAATCAGTATTGCGGGGCGTGATATTTCCCAGGCAATGGAGGCTGAGCTTCGCCGCATTCGCTGGAAAGAGATTGCGATCATCTTCCAGGGAGCGATGAACGCTTTGAATCCAGTGCGACGGGTCGGTGACCAGATTGTCGAGGTCCTGCGTATTCACGAGAAGATGACTGACAAAGCGGCTTTGCTCCGGACAATTGATCTATTTGAACAGGTAGAGATTGATCCATCACGGGTTAGGGATTATCCCCATGAATTCAGTGGAGGAATGCGCCAGCGCGTAATGATCGCCATGGCTATCGCCTGTAATCCGAAAGTAGTGATTGGTGATGAACCGACTACTGCGCTCGATGTGATGGTTCAAGCCCAGGTTTTACAGCTCCTTGAAAAGCTGCGCAGCAAACGCCGGATGGGGATGATTCTAATCACCCACGATCTTTCTGTCGTTGGTGAAACTTGCGACCGGGTGGCGGTTATGTATGCTGGACAGATTGTCGAAAGCGGCCCCACTGAAAGAGTTTTTGAAAATCCGGCTCACCCCTATACCCGAGCTCTAATTGCCGCCTTTCCCAATATTGAGGGTGAGCGTTACCTGGCCCAGTCGATTCCAGGGAATCCCCCCAATCTGCTTAATCCCCCATCGGGTTGCCGTTTTCATGAACGATGCTCGGAATCCATGAAACTTTGCAGTTGTCAGGAACCCTTACCGGTCAAACTTGATTCAGGCCATTTTGCTTCCTGTCACCTCCTGGGAAGGAGGGTGTTATCGTGAGCAACCGGGATCAAGTTATCTCTAAGAACGAGCTGCTTAGGGTTGAGGGATTGGAGGTTCACTTTGCTGCCCGTACCGGTTTTCTTGCTGCCCTGCTCAGCAGGGAAAAAGCATTGGTCAGGGCGGTTGACGGAGTTGATTTTTCACTGGGTAAAGGCGAAATACTTTGCCTGGCCGGTGAATCAGGCAGCGGCAAAACTACTACTGGTAAAGCTGTCCTGCGCCTGATCGAACCGACAGGAGGGAAAATATGGTTTAAGGGCGAAGATTTGCTCAGTTTGACCAGGCAGAAGCTGCGTCTTTTCCGCCAGGATGCACAGATCATATTTCAAGATCCTTATGAGTCGCTAAATCCGCGGCAGACTGTTTTTGCCACTGTTGCCGAGCCGCTGGAAGTAAACCGGATTTGCAACAGTAACGCCGAGAAAGAAGAAAGGGTTATCGAGGCTCTCTGCGATGCGGGCTTGAACAACCCACGGGAGCTTTTCTTGCGTTACCCTCATGAATTAAGTGGCGGGCAGCGCCAACGCCTGGCCATTGCCGGTGCTCTGGTCCTCAAGCCTGATTTTATTATGGCTGATGAACCGGTATCGATGCTGGATTTGTCAATCCGGGCAGGCATCCTGAAACTGATGGTTGATTTGCGTGATCTGAAAGGGATTAGCTATCTCTTTATCACCCACGATTTATCCCTGGCTTGGCTGGTTTCAGACCGGATAGCCGTTATGTATTTGGGAAAAATTGTGGAGCTCGGTTCCGCGGATGCAGTGATCCGTCAACCGCTTCATCCCTATACCCGGGCTCTTGTTTCAGTAATCCCGGTGCCGAAAAGTATTTCACGAAGGGATAAGAAGTTGCTCAAGGGAGAAACTCCGGATCCGGTAAATATCCCTGTCGGGTGTCGCTTCCATCCCCGGTGTCCGCAGGTAAAGCCGCGATGCCGTGAAGAAGAACCCTGCTTCAGGGAAATATTGCCCGGCCATTTTGGTGCCTGCCATTACCTTTAAGAAAGAGCATAAGTGCTGATGAACGAACTGTATTTACTTTCTGTTGATAACTGGCTGCAGAGCCTCGAGCTGGCGGCAGCTGTTTTAGCTGATCGGAAGAGGGACGCTTTCTTTTTGGATCCGGAAAGCGAAGAAGAGGAGCGAGAAGCGCTTCTCCTGCTGGCCAGCCGTTTGCCGCTTCGGGTTTTCAATTTAACCGAAAGTGTAAAAGTCGACCGGATTGCGGCTGCCGCAGAGGTGAAAATAGAGGCAGATCCTCTTTCCGGTCACCACACTATTGATGGTTGCGCGGCCTATTTTGGGAGACCGGCAGGGATCTGCTCTGCAGCTGCTAATGCACCGGCTGATTGCCTGAAGGCAGCAATGCTGGCGGTTCGCCTCGGTTACTATTTTGTAGCCTTGCCTGTTGAAAACCGGATCGAACTGCTTAACTACGAAGAAATACCCCTGGTTTGGTACGGGTTACTAGAGGCCTTAGCGCCAACAGGGATCAATCCTGAAAGGAAAAACTTAACTATTATTCAGGATGATTTCCGGCTGCTTCGATTTTTTGAATCTGCCGGCCTCTCCTCGGACTACCTGGTTGTCTATAATTCCGCGGATCTACTGTATAAAACCTTAAGAGGCGATGCTTTACGCGATCTTTGGGTTCGAGGTTTAAGTCTACATCTTTTATCGCTTGCTTCGTACCGCCCGGTCTTTCCCTTTGATGTCCAGAGTGAAAAGCCGGATCCGGTAATAATTGAGGACAATCTGCACCGGACAGTTCATCTGGTTGGCCTTAACCCTCGTTTTCAGGTAGTGCTGGCTTCTCCGGCGGTAGTGCCTTTTTTCTATGAAGAAAAAAAGGCGATTGGTGCTGTTACCGAGGAGATGGTCAGGGATATTCACCTGCGTCTGAATGCAGATGTTTTTTTTGATCTGGCAGAAGGGCGTTTGATGCAAAACAGCAGTGGAGGAATTTCAGCCCAACTAATCAGCACAAAAAGATATGATCAAATCCAAAAGAATTTAAAGCGCGGGGGACGTGACGTTCTAATCGTTGCCACTCCACATGTTGAAACAGGGATTATATTTTCCACCGATGATGCGCTGATTGATACACAGCTGGTGCCGCTGTTGGAAGACGCCGGTTTTGCTATCAACCAGCTCCGGGATCGTGACGCCGGTTACCGGCAAGTGGCTGCGGCGCTTAAAGATGCCGACTACTTTCTCTACACCGGCCACGGAGGGCCGGAAGGATTGCATACTCACGGCAGGACGCTAAACAGAAGTGATTTACCACTGATGCCGCCCCTGGTGGCTTACGCTTCGGCTTGTTCCACGGTTGGCCTGGTTCCTCACTGGTTTTCACCTGACGAAGGGTTAACCTGGCAAGGAGTTAAGGTTGATTCGCGCCAGGTAATCGGGATTTCTTTTGTCGAAAAAGGGGCGATCTGTTTTATTGGCGGGGCCACAATCGAAGATTTACAGTACACAACTTCTACCTATAGCGTATTCATGGAAGCTCTGTTGCTAAAGGGCTTAAGCGTAGGCGAAGCGGTCCGGGAGATGCGCCATGTGATCAGTCTTTATGCGGCAACCCTCCTGCAGAAAAATCCCGAGGCCTACCGCAAATATCGCTGGGGAACAGCCAATGCTATCCACCAGCAGGTTTTACTGGGTGACCCGGCTTTTGCTCCGGCTGTAAAGCAGTATTCTGATGCTGCCTTGCCTGTAATACTGGCCGGAGAAGCACCTTTGCAAACCCTTACCATTGAGATCCCCGAAGATCGTTGGCAGCGCGGGGCAGCTGCTGTCCACAAGCTGGAAGCTTCAAAGTACTATTACCGCTGTCGCAATGTTGAGGTTATTACTCCCTACGGTGAAGATATCTTCAGCTGGGGCGACTATTATCGAGTGGCACCTGATGCCCGTAATATTAGCGAGTGGGCCGTAAAGTCCACCTTTTTACACCTGACCCATCTTCTGCCGCCGGGAATGGTGCCGCAGAAGCTGACTTTGATAGCTGTCGAGACCGGGAAGAGTGAATGTTTGCTCTGTGGGGAAGATGTTGACCAGTGCCAACCACCCCTTGAAGCGATGCAGAAATTTAAACTACCTTACCTTCTGCAACCCCCTATCGAACTGAATATGAATGAAGGATGGGCTTTTTGCACAGAAGATCTGGGTGGCGCAGTTCGGATGCGCTGGCTGGTACCGCTCTTATTAATCGACGATCAGAACCGCAGTGCCTTTCCCCTGAAAAAGTTTGTCTTTCAGATCGAATCTATCCCGGCTGTCAAGCTCAGCGGCAAGATTACTAATGCAGAGCTTGCTTCTTCGTACTTGGTGTGTGCCGGGTATCAGGGTGAGAATAGAACTGAGCAAGATTTCCGGGGGCAGCCTTTTAACATGACTGCTGCTGTCCTCAGCGGTAGGGATGGCTCATTTTCCATCGACTGTGCTCCCGGTTCGGCGCTCACTGTTCGGGGGCAGTTCCCCTTATATCATCTGCTGGAGAACTATCAACCTTTTGCAACAACATTTTGCCGGCCTGCAGCGGAAAAACCTGTGACGATCGAGTTGAAGGCGTCGCAGCTGATTGACTTCAGGGGTTTTATCTATGATTCAATTAGTGGAGAGCCGCTGGCCGGTGTATTGATCAGGGTATTTCGTGGTGAACATGACCCGGTAGGGGATCTCCTCATTGAAGCATTTGCCGGGGAAGCGGTCACTGGCCAAAAAGGCGATTTTATGATCAAGCTGCCGGCAGGCGGCTACCTGGTTTATGCCGCGGCTGCATCCGAAAACAGGTATTACAAGTCAGCCGAATGGGTCTTGAAACTGCGTGATGGAGAGAAAGGCAATCGGATTTATGCTCTTGATCAGGCCGGGATCGTTAAGGGCAGGGTCACCTTCGTCGGGTACCAACCTCCGGATCCGCCACTGGTTGCCCTAAAAAGGTATCCAAAAATAGAAGGTGCAGCTCCTCTGACCAAGGTTCCCGTTGATCGCAACGGTAGTTACCAGTGTTTGGTCAGTTACCAGGATCGCTTCCAAATTGTTCTGGAAGAGGAAGGGTATAAATATATTTATGATGATAATGACGGAAAGGGATACAGGCTGGAACCGCAGCAGATTCTTGAACGCGATTACTGTCTGTTATCGGATGAAGATAGTTAAGAGCTGACAGGGGTAATAATATGCACGAGATTCTGATGATCAAAGCAAAGGGCAGCAACTATGATATCGGCTATAAAGTTGGCAGGGCTGCAAGCAGCTTGATCGAAAGATCGATTAGAAGTTACCGGCAGATCCTTCCCCGGGAAGAAGGATGGAGCGGAAAGTGGGTGGTTCCGGAAGGATGTCTGGAGGCGGCTCGAGAGAAGTTTCCACACCTGCTTGAAGAACTGCAGGGAATGGCGGAGGGCTCCGGCCAAAGTTTTAGTGATCTATTTTTTCTTAACTCCTTGGAAGAAGTACTCGATCTAAAATCCCCGACAGCCTGCACCTCTCTTGGTTTGGAAGCTAACGGTGAAGTTTGGCTAGGGCACAATGAGGATTGGTATGCTGAAGATGCCGATACAGTGATCGCTATTTATGGTCAGCCAAATAATCTACCGTCTTTCATCAGTATAACTGCTGCTCCTTTTCTTGCTGCAGTGGGCATGAATGAGGCCGGTCTGGCCCAGGGAGTAAACTCGGTTACTGCAACTGACTATCAAGTGGGAGTGCCACGGATGCTTGCTGCGCGAGCAGTTCTGGAAGCTACGACGATCAGAGAGGCAATTGATAAGGCTACCCCACACAACAGGGCGGGTGGTTACAATCACCTGCTGGTGAGTACCAAGAAAGAACTTGGCAACTTAGAAACTACAGCTACCGAGTCTGATTATTTGCCGGGTGCAAAGCTAATTTACCATACCAATCATTATCTTAGTCCGCGCTTGCAGCGCCTGGCAAAAATGGGATCAAATCATTCTCTGACTCGTTACAGGAGATTGACCGAGCTGGAACGAATAGATCAGAGAGTTACCAATCGGGTAACCTGCAGGGAAAGGCTGATTAGTTATTTAAGCGATCATGGAAACAGGCCATTATCAATCTGCAAGCACGCTTGTGAACAAATGGGTAACGAGGGGACTATTTTTTCTGCTATTTTTGAGCCTGGTTCTTTTAATGCATGGATTGCTGTCGGTAATCCCTGTGATAACAAATACAAAGAATTAAAAATATAAAGAGTTGGTGATGAAATCATGACAGATTACAGTGTTGTTCACCAAAAAGTCGAAGCGGAAAAAGATAAGCTGGTGGAAATTGCCCGCGCAATCCATGGCAGGCCGGAACTTGGAGGTCAGGAATTTTTTGCTGTAGAGCAGATTACTGCTTATCTCGAGGGACAGGGTTTTAAAATCTGGCGAGGAGTGGGCGGCTTGAAAACAGCATTCATGGCCAGCTATGGTGAAACCGGTTACCATGTCGGATTCTGTTCCGAGTATGATGCTTTACCTGAGATCGGCCATGGCTGCGGTCATAACCTGATCGGTCTAGCCGGGGTAACTGCCGGGGTGGCGCTGGCTGCTGCCTTACATGATCAGCCCGGTCGGGTCTCGATTATTGGTACTCCTGACGAAGAAGATCATGGCGGTAAAGTCGATCTGGTCAGAGCTGGTGTATTCGATGATATCGATGCGGCAATGATGTTTCACCCCGGTTGTTCGACCAGTTTTCTGATCGAATCGCTGGCCTGCCGGGATTACCGTTTTATTTTTCACGGCCGTAGCGCCCATGCTTCCAGCGAGCCCTGGGAAGGACAGAACGCCCTTGATGCCGTAATTCAGACTTTTAATAGCATTAATGCCTTGCGCCAGCATTTGAAAGACGACGTCCGCATTCACGGCATTGTCTCCGAAGGCGGCCTGGCAGCCAATGTTGTACCGGATCGGGCAGCGGCAGACTTTATCATCAGATCGCGCGACAGTCTTTATCTTGGTGAAGTAATTGAGAAAGTGGTTGCCTGTGCCCGCGGGGCGGCAATTGCGACCGGTACCAATCTTGAAGTTACTGAATCCGGTTATCCTTATGATGCGATGATCAGTAACCATACACTGGCTGATCTTTTTGCTGAGAGTTTAGGGCAAACCGGCTATGCCATTGAATCACCGCACGAGGAAGGGCGGGGCTCAATTGATATGGGTAATGTCAGTAGAGTCACCCCATCAATTCACCCGATTGTAGCAATTACTAACCAGTGGGTTACAGGTCATACCCGGGAGTTTACTGCACTCTGTGATTCCGATCAAGCTTATGAAGTGATGCTCCAGGTAGGAGAAGCCATGGCACTGACCGGTCTTAAAGTGATCAAGGATCAGACCCTGCAGCTTAAGATCAGAACTGAATTTGAACAGCAATCAGTCTAGACACCAGCTAATCAGCTACACTGTGTATCAAGTTATCAAGTTATAGGTAATTGGAGGAGGTGAGCAGATGCCGGAAACTGTTGTAGAAAAAATTCGTGATGATTTATTTCGAGCCGAGATCCCCCTGCCCCGCAACCCCCTGAAGGCAACCAATTCCTATATTATTAAAAGTAATAAGCGCAACCTGGTGATTGACACTGGGATGAACAGGGATGAATGTAAAAATGCCCTGATCGATGCATTTCGTCAGCTTGAGATTGATCTTGAACGAACTGATTTTTTTATCACCCACCTTCATGCCGATCATGTCGGCCTGGTGGATGTATTTGCTGCCAGGGATGCGGTAATCTATTTTAATGAACCCGATGCTGCAATTCTTAACCGGTCTGATCTCTGGCAACTGGTTCAATCACTGGCCGGAAAACACGGGTTTCCGGAAAGCCTGGTTAACGCGGCAATTGATTCTCACCCTGGCCAGCGCTACAGCCCGAAAAGTTCGGTTGAGTTCACGCTAGTCAAAGATGGTGACAGCCTGTTATATGGAGATTATGAGCTGCAATTGGTTGCTACGCCCGGCCATACAAGCGGTCATACCTGTTTGTATGAACCTTGCCAGAAAATACTTTTTTCCGGTGACCATATCCTTGGTGATATCACCCCCAATATTTCTACCTGGCTTGAAGCCGGTAATCCCTTGCAGGAATATTTTATCAGCCTTGACCGAATTTATGAAATGGACATAAGCTTGGTGCTTCCGGGCCACCGCAGCATTATTCACAACTGTAGGCAAAGAATAGATCAGTTGAAGGAACATCATTGTAAAAGGCTGGAAGAAGTATTGCAGATACTTGGACGGATCGGCGAAGGTTCTGCTTTTGAAGTGGCATCCAGGATGACCTGGGATATTATTGCTGCAAGCTGGGATGATTTTCCTCTAATGCAAAAATGGTTTGCCACCGGAGAGGCTCTGGCTCATATTCACTATTTGGAACAGCAGAACAAGCTAAAACGGAACAAGGCTGGCGAAACACTGCTATTTTCTCTCGCTTAATATAAAGCATAGCGATTTGTTATCCAAAGAGGAGGTTATGAAAATCGGCCGCTATATACTTTCAATTGACCAAGGCACAACCGGTACCACCGCTATTCTTTGGAATCAGGATGGTATCGCTGTAGCCCGAATCAACCGGGAACATAAACAATTTTACCCTCAGCCAGGTTGGGTAGAGCACGATGCCGAAGAAATTTGGAGAAATGTTCTGCTCTCGGCTTCAGAAGTACTGGTTCAGGCCGGAACCGGGGCCGGTGATGTTGCGGCAATCGGGATAACCAACCAGCGGGAGACAGTTGTTTTCTGGGACCGGAATACTGGTTTTCCTTTGACTCGAGCCATTGTTTGGCAATGCCGACGCACTGCTGATTTATGTCGTCAACTAAAGGGTGATGGTTTTGAAGAGCAGGTGCGGCAGAAAACAGGCTTGCTGCTTGATCCTTATTTTTCCGGGTCGAAAATTCGTTGGGCCCTGGAAAATGTTAGCGCAGTAAGCAAGGCGGCAGCTGACGGCACACTCTGCTGTGGGACGATTGATAGCTATTTGCTTTTTCGCCTGACCGGAGGACAAGTTTTTGCTACCGATTACAGCAATGCTTCCCGGACCCTGCTTTTTAATATTCATAATCTTAAGTGGGATCAGGATTTGCTAAATCTTTTTAGTGTTCCACAGGCAGCCTTACCCCGGGTGATGGCTAACAGCACAATCTATGGCAATACAGTTCCGGAACTCTTTTCCGGCATAAAAATTCCGATTGGCGGCATTGCCGGTGATCAACAGGCAGCGCTCTTCGGACAGGCCTGTTACGAGCCTGGGATGACTAAAAACACTTACGGTACTGGTTGCTTTCTGCTAATGAATACCGGTGAAAATGTGGTTATCTCGAAACATGGTTTGCTGACCACTATCGCCTGGGGCCTTGGTGATAAAGTTGAATATGCGCTCGAAGGCAGCATTTTTATTACCGGTGCCGCTGTCCAATGGTTGCGCGATGGCTTAGGTCTGATCAGCCAGGCAGCTGAGCTGGAAGGATTGGCTGCTCAAGTTGAAGATAGCGGTGGCGTTTACCTGGTACCGGCTTTTGCCGGGCTTGGCGCCCCGCATTGGGATCCCTATGCCCGTGGTTTAATCATCGGGATTACTGGTGGTACAACCAGGGCCCATATCGGCAGGTCAGTTATTGAGGCCATGGCCTATCAGACCCGTGATGTTCTTGAGATCATGCACCGTGATGCTAAACTACCGGTTAAAGAGCTACGAGTTGACGGTGGAGCCAGTGTTATGGATCTGCTGCTACAATTCCAGGCGGATATAACCTCGACACCGGTACGCCGTTCGGCAACCTTTGATACGACGGCCCTCGGAGCTGCTTACCTGGCCGGTCTGGCTTGTGGGCTTTGGAAAGACAAAGAGGAATTAAGTGAAAAATGGCGGGGTAGTGCCTATTTCGAACCGCAAATGAGCCAGGAAAAACGGCAGGAACTTTATGCAGGCTGGAGCTCTGCAGTCAAACGTTCCTTAGGCTGGGCTGAAAAATGATAACCTTATGTTTCCGGGGTAGTCTTAGTTTTCGGCATCAACTGGGTCCCAGCTTCGCCACAACTGCCCGGTGAAAAAAGTCCTCCGGAGATGATCACTTTCATTCCTTCTTCCACGGTCATTTTAAGTTCGATCACCTCATGCCTTGGAGCTAAAACCAGCATTCCGGATGTTGGATTTGGAGTGGTCGGTACAAAAATATTTAAAGTTTCTTCTGCGGTTTTTTCCTGGATTTCACCCCGGGACTGCCCGGTAACGAAACCGATTACATAAAGACCATGGCGTGGGTATTCTAAAAGCACTACTTTTTGAAAAGCATTTTTACCCTGTACCGTGAAAGCATCGATGATTTGCTTTGCGCTTGTATAGATGCTTCGTGATATCGGAACGCGTTGAAATAGGCGGTCAAAAAAACCAATCAGCCGGTTGCCGATGATATTCGTTGCAATGAAACCAATGAGCATGATCAGGAGCAATCCGGCAACAAAGCCAATTCCTGGTAGGCGGTAATTAAAGATTGTCTCGATCAAGTCACCAACCAGGTTGTCCAGGAAATTAAAAATAACGTAAAAGAAATAAACAGTTACAGCCAGTGGTAAAATCGTTAACAAACCGGTAGTAAAGATCGTTTTTAGTCTCATTGATCAACATTCTCCTTCAGCATCAATTTGCTGCAATCAATTAATTTTACCAGCAGGTAATGTGCTGTCAACCGAGCACAGGTGGAGGTGGTTTTTATGGGCAAGAATCTAAACAGAATCGGCATTATTCTCAGTCCTGTCTTGCTAATTTTGTTCCTAATAATAGCGGTGACTCTTGAAGGTTGCGGTTTAGACCTGGATTCGGAATCAGGTCTTCCCACCTATCCAGTGTTTATTAAGCAAAAAGAATTTCAACTGGAGCTGGCTTTAACTCCCGAGCATCGTGCCACCGGGTTGATGGGCAGGACAGAAATTGCTGCAAATGAAGGGATGCTTTTTGTTTTTCCGGGACAGGAGCCTTATCCTACTGAACTAAATTTCTGGATGAAAGATTGCTTAGTGCCGATTGATCTTCTGTTTCTCGATCCGGCAGGAAAGATTATAGCAATCCATAAGATGAAACCGCAACCGCCGGATACCCCTGATCGGGAGCTGATTAGTTATTCGAGCAATGCTCCGGCCCAGTATGCGATTGAACTGCAAGGTGGCCGTGCTGCGGAACTCGGCTTACAGACAGGCGATGTGATTGAGCTAAATTTTACGGAACTATTGTCCCTGGCAGAGTAGGGTCTAGCGGGCGAAGAGAATAACTTGATAACTTGATACACAGTGTTGGTTTAAAAGGAGGCATAAAAATGGCTGGGGCGGTAGGATTCGAACCTACGCATGCGGGATCCAAAGTCCCGTGCCTTACCGCTTGGCCACACCCCAGCATTGACAAAGTATTTTAACTGAAATTAAATTAATAGTTTAAAGATGGGGTGAGTGATGGGGTTCGAACCCACGGCCTCCAGGGCCACAACCTGGCGCTCTAACCAGCTGAGCTACACCCACCATCTATTTCTGCGTTGTTCATTTTAGCATGACCGACCTTAAAAGTCAACGCAGCCGGGCTTTGACCTTTGCAATTAAAAGCAAGCGTGAATAATCGCACCAACTGTTTTTTTGAGAGGCAGGATTGTGCTGTCTCAAAACGAAGTAAATCTTATCTTTATACTTAACGAATAGAATGAAGGAGTGGCTAGAGTGAGATTAATAAGTGGCAGAATAATCTTTGGCTTGGTCGTTGTTGTTGTCGGAGTCTTATTGTTATTGAATAATCTGGATCTAGGGGTGCAATTTAGCATCAAAGAGCTGTTCAGGTACTGGCCGGTGATCCCCTTGATTTTAGGTATTAACTGGCTCTTTTTGTCGTTTGGGTCACAAAAGTCAGAAAGCGGCAGCAAAGTATTTTTTTCGTGGGGACAATTTGTTACTGCCCTAATCTTTATTGCAATTGGTGTAATCTATCTGGGGCGCAATCTTGGGTTTTTTAATTTTAACACGACTTTATTCTGGAACTTGCTATGGCCCCTGATTCTGATTTTGATCGGCATCAGCTTGCTCCGGGGAAGATCAATCAGTAGCGGTGGAAGGGGACGGGTATCGATCATGAGCGGTAGTAAGATCGGCAGTAACCAACCCTGGAAGCTGGAAAGCAGCAGCTATTTTGCTTTCATGGGGGGCATCGAAATTGACCTGAGCTTTGCCGAGATAGAAACCGGCGAAACAGTGCTTGACCTTACTGCAATTATGGGCGGCATTGAAGTTAAAGTCCCCAAGGACCTGGCAATTATCTGTGATGGATCGGCAATCTTAGGCGGTGTATCTTTCCTTGGTCAAGAAGATGGCGGAATTGTCGGCGGACGGCGCTTTGAAACAAAGATCACAGACAAAGAAGAAAAAGTGGTGCGCATTCAGGCCAGGGCCATCATGGGCGGGATCGACATCAAAGAGGGACGTTAAATCAGATGCCGGCAACTCTGTTTTTGAGGGCTGCGAATACTATTTCATCAGGCAGTTCTGGTTTTAGCTTGCGGATCTGTTCAAGGCAAATCCTGGCCCCATAATCCATTCCCTGGCAGCCAGCCAGGAGAAGGACATCGCCGAGTCCGGTTTCGGCTAAACCAAGTGCAATAGCCTCAGAAAGAGATTCAAGGATTATTGTCTTCAGGCCGGCTTGATCCATTACTGCTTGGAAAGTACTGATTTCTGCTTTTGTAACCGCATCTTTTTTATCCACATGATCGATACTCGTTGTGGCTATGATTCGGTTCAGTCCGAGTTTGGGAGCCCATCTGGCTATAGCTTCGGCGTTTTCGCGGTTGACAGTAACTCCACGGCTGCCCCTGATCGCATAAATCAGGTGCAGCTTTTTATAGTCCATCATGCCTAAAGTTTCTAAGGTGACGTCAATATTGCCGCTGTTGGCAAAATGATCATCGATCACCATAAAATCGTCTTCAAAAATTAATTCAAAACGTCTTTCCACCCCTTTAAATATTTTCAGGGCTTTTTGAATGGTGGAAGCAGGTATTCCGTGGATCAGGGCAACCAGAACTGCCGCCATCGCATTATAAACACTGTGCAGCCCTAGAACTGATAATTTGATCATAAAAGTATCCGGCTGCCTGCTAAGGATTTCAGCTGGTACTGTCCGGGTTAAGTTTACTGTAAACTCAGCGCGGCCACTGCTTAAATCAAGATTCTGGACGAGACAATCTGCTTGCTGATTTTTTAAACCATAAGTCAGGGTCTTTGCCTTTGTTTCACTGATTAAAGCAGCTGTATAGGGACAATCAAGGTTTAGAACAGCCCACTGATTTTCAGTAGCTTCGCGTACCAGGCGGCTTTTTGCGCGATAATAAGCTTCGAAAGAACCATGCAGATCAATATGCTCGCGGCTAATATTATTTACCACCACAGTATTGAAATCTACGCAGCCAACCCTGTTCAGTTCAAGGCCGGATGAGGAGACTTCCATTACGGCATAGCCAACTTTATTCTTGACCATTTCGCTGAAATAAAAGTGTAAATCCAAAGATTCAGGTGTTGTTAGGGTTGCCGGGCGAACTAGTGCCCCCGTTTTTATGATTACTGTGCCGATTAAACCGGTATTTAATCCCTGTTCTTCGAAGATAGTATTAATCATATAAGTAGTAGTTGTTTTACCGTTGGTTGCGGTTACGCCGGTAACAGTCAGTTTGCTTGAAGGATGGTCATAAAAGCGATCGGCCAGGGCGGCAAGCGCCAATCGGCTGTCTTTCACTTTATACTGGGGGATGGGGATATTGTCCTGAAAATACTCTACTACAGCGGCTACAGCCCCGTTTTTAGCTGCTTCTGCCAGGTAAAGATGCCCGTCGGTTTGATAACCTCTAATGCAGACAAAAAGAGTTCCCGGTTTAACCCGGCTGGAATGATAAGCAAGGCTGGTAATCTTTTTTGTATCGCCCGTCGTGCGGTCAATAATCGGGATTACTTCCATCAAATGATCATTAGTTGCCATTATTTTATTCCTTCTTGTCTTTTTCCTACTATATTCGTCGATGATCGAAAAAAACCTTTGTTAACTAGTTATGGCAGAACTAAAATGATCAGAAAATCAAGAAGCCCGTCGGTAGACGGGCTTCATTGCGATTTTTGAAAAGTTAAGTCTTACTCGCTAACTTCGATCGCTTCGGTTGGGCATTCCTCGGCCGCCTCACGAACTTTTTCTTCATGTTCAGCCGGTACCGGATTAACTTTTACTTCAGCCTTTTCATCACCCAGCTCAAAAACCTCCGGGCAGATGTCTTCACAAATACCGCATGCGCTGCAATCGTCGTTTACTTTAACCTCCATGCTAATGCCTCCTCCAAAAAGATAGTGTTTATTTCCACCATATTTTATTCGCTAACAATTTCATTTTCCCTTTTTTTATTAATAATATTTATGATGCACCAGAGCTTACCAGGTGAACAATCTACACTATGATCAATTATTATGCCAGCTCTTTAAGTGAAGTGGCAGCTAATAATTATGGTGACCGGCTGCTGATTTTGTGAATAATGGCTAACAGATAATGGTACCGGGTTTCAGGTTGTGGATAAGTCTGTGCATACTGTTAGTAGAACAGGTATTTGTTTTTTGAAAGCCTTATATCATAGGCCAAAAAAAAATGATCATTAAATTTTGGTTACATAATGTTTAAACATAAATAATCACTTCCGTCGGTTGTCAGCTTAAGATTGCTAATAATAGGTAAATATGATATTAATATTATTAATAAGCTTAATAAGCCGAAGGGTGGTGAGAAAGTGCGCATTTCTTTATTACTGCTCGTAACGATGATTATATCTTTATTCCTGGTTTCCGGTTGCAGCAGCGGTGGCTGATAAACTACAACGAGAAACCGGTCTGGTTTCATCCCATGTTGTAGAGAATTATTTTTGTTGTTAAAGCAGCAAACTATCTGTAGATATAACTAATGGGGCTTTATTCAGCCCCATTTTACATTTTAAACATGACTGTTCGGTCGATTTCATATCACTTGCAGCTGATCACTAAAAACTGTAATCTGCTCTAAACGTTCCGATCCAACCACAAAGGTATCTTCAATGCCCACTGTGCCTTCGCCCGGGAAAACAAATTTTGGTTCCAGGGCGAACACCATCCCTTCTTCAAGCGGTATATCCAAACCATGGGCGATCACCGGAAGTTCATCCAACTCCAGCCCAACTCCATGACCTACAAAGCTCACTTTTTCCAGGCAACCCATAAAATGTTTTTCTAACCCAGCTTTTTTAACCATTGCTGAGGCTTTTTGATAAAGACTGCTACCGTTTACTCCCGGTTTTCCAAGTTCGGCCAGAGTATTTTTAATACTGACGGCCAGATCATAGGCGGTTTTTAATTGGGGTGCGGGTCTACCGAGACTGAAGATTCTGGTTTGGTCTACCATGTAGCCTTCAAGCACGGTGACAAAATCAACCAGGATCGGCTCATTCTTGTTAATCACATTATGGCCGGCTCCCTGGGGATATGAAGGGTTTAAACCTGATCCTCCTGTTGGTCCGTCAAAAAAACTGGAGATTGAAGCGTTTTTCCCGCTCATTACATGGCCAAAATAAAGCTCCTGGTTAAAACCCCTCATTCTTACCGCACCTTGATGTCCAAGTTTACGGGCTTTTAATTCAAGCTCGCCGGCCAACTCTATTTCTCTAAGACCGGGCTTGATAATTTGTGCGGCATAATGAAAAACCTCTTTCCCGACGCTTGCTGCTTTTTTCATTAGGCTAATTTCATAATCTGATTTAACGGCTCTGATTAGGCGAATTATTTTGGCTGTATCAATCATCCTGTAGTCATCTAGTAATTTCTGGTAACGGAAATAGAGACTGGCCGGTAAAACGTCAGTTTCCAGCCCAATAGCTGAGCCCTTGGGTATCAGGTCGGAAATCAATGCTGCCAGTTGATCCAGCCCCTCGTAAGGGATAATTTGTTTTAAGGAGCTTTCTTCCCGGGCCCTTGCCAGAGATCTTTTGACAATTAGGGTTGAATCCCCCTCTGCCGGGATAAAAAGATAGGCATTCTGTGCGGTGCCGCTGAAATAAAAGAGATCAACTCTTTGGACAATCAATGCCCCGGCAATTGAATACTGCTGCAGCTGATCCTGTAGTTTTGCAATGCGTCGGCTAATTTCTTTGGCCGGTGTTGAAAAGGCCATCAATGATCAACTCCTGTCAATAAAAATAAGCTATAAAAAAGCCTTCTCACTGATCATACCATAAAGAGACGGCAGATTTGCGAGAAGGCTAGTTGCACCATAGTTGTTAATCGCTATTGATTTATCTAAAAACGTTTTTAAGCCATTTCAAATAGCCCGGCAGCACCCATACCGCCTCCGATACACATTGAAACCACACCGAATTTTAAACCACGGCGTTTCATTTCGTGCAAAAGAGTAGCCGTTAGTTTAGCTCCAGTGCAGCCCAGGGGGTGACCCAAAGCGATTGCCCCACCGTTAACATTTACTTTAGCCGGGTCAAGGCCCAATTCGTTCAGGCAATAAAGGGCCTGTGAGGCGAAAGCCTCATTTAACTCAAAGAGTTCAATGTCATCAATCTTCATACCGGTTAACTTCATCAGTTTTGGTATGGCATAAGCCGGACCAACACCCATGATCTCCGGCGGGCAACCGGCAACAGCATAACCGCGGAAGATGGCCAATGGCTTTAAGCCGAGTTTAGCTGCTTTTTCAGCAGACATTACCACCGAGGCAGCCGCTCCATCACTAGTTTGTGATGAGTTACCAGCTGTTACACTGCCCTTGGCATGGAAAGCCGGACGAAGTTTAGCCAGCGCTTCGATGGTTGTTTCGGGACGGACACCCTCGTCGGTGTCAAAGATAAATTCTTTTTCAACCACTTTGTTGTCAGGGCCGACATAGCGATCAACTACGGTCAGCGGAACGATTTCTTCCTTAAATCTGCCTTCTTTGATCGCAGCTGTTGCTTTCATCTGACTTTCGTAGCCAAACTTGTCCTGCATTTCGCGGCTGATTTTAAAGCGCTGGGCAACGTTTTCAGCAGTGATACCCATTGGGGTATAAGTTTCAATATGTTTTTCAACCAATTCCGGACTGGGGGCAAGTTTATTGCCGCCCATTGGTACCATACTCATGCTTTCTACTCCGCCGCCGATGATCACATCAGCAAAACCGCACATGATCCTTTCAGCGGCAAGGGCGATAGCCTGTAGACCGGAGGAACAAAAACGGTTAACCGTTTGTCCCGGAACACTGTCTGGTAAACCAGCCTGAAGTGCTACGATTCGACCCAGGTTCATGCCCTGTTCAGCTTCCGGAAAGGAGCAGCCAAGAATTACATCGTCGATCTCTGCAAGATCAAGACCTTTGGCCCTTTTGATTGCTTCTTTGACAGCTACCGAACCCATATATTCAGGACGGGTTTTTTTTAGTTTGCCCCTGGGTGCTCGGCCTATCGCTGTTCGTACACTTGATACAATAACAGCTTCTTTCATCCTGTTTTCCTCCTCCTTTAGTTCCGCAAAGGCTTGCCGGTGGTGAGAATTGCGGTAATCCGCTCATGGGTCTTCTCTTCATGGCAAAGGCGCAGGAACGCTTCTCTTTCAATGTCTAGCAAATACTGTTCACTGACAAGCGTGTTGGGTTTTACATCGCCGCCGCAGAGAACAAAGGCAATCTCATTGGCTATTTTCATGTCGTGTTCACTGATATATCCACCCCAAAGCATATTCTGAACCCCTGCTTTAAAGGCAGCAAGACCATATTCACCAATTACCTTTATTGGTTTGGGTTGTGGTGGTTCATAACCCTCCATCACCAAGGCCAGGACGGTTTTTTTAGCGTCATGCAACAGGTAATCCTGGTTAACAGTTATCTTGTCGGTTTTACGCAGGAAGCCCAATTCCTGAGCATGGCGGGCACTTGTGGAGACGGTGGCCATGGCGATTGCTTCAAATGCCTTCTGGACATAAGGCAGCAGATCGACCTTGGTATCGTCGCGCAGTCCTTCGGTAAAGCGAATTAATAACTCTTTATTTCCGCCCCACCCGGGGATTAAACCAACCCCCATTTCAACCTGGCCCATAAAAGTATCGGCTGCTGCATTAATCCGGTCACAGTGCAGAACGATTTCCATGCCTCCGCCCAGGGTCATCTGGAACGGAGCTCCTACGACTGGGATACGAGAATATTTAACTTTCATGAGGGCGTCCTGTCCCGACTTGACAGCACTATTAATCATTTCAAACTCGCCGCCTTGGGCAGCCATCATGATCAGGGCAACATTGGCGCCAACGCAGAAGTTTCCACCCTGATTGCCGATTACCATGCCGACGAAATTCTTTTCTGCTTCCTCAATCGCCTGGTGGATCAGTTCTACAAACATGGGGCTGACAGCCTGGCGTGGGCTGTGCATTTCCAGGCAGCAAACTCCGTCACCCATGTCTATTAAGCTGCCGTCATCGTTGCCAAGCACCAGTTTATTCTGCTTTTTTAAAGCGGGCAAACTGACAATCTCGGCACTGACCGGAACTGGTTTATACTTTTTAGTCGCAAAATCATAATACGAAAGGTTGCCCTTTTCGTCTTCCTGGTAGAAACTTTCAAATCCCTTGGCCAGCATTTCTTCTACGTTAGCAGGTATTTTCATGCCTTCGGTCTTCATTTTTTCAACGCTAGTTTTTAAGCCGATAGAGTCCCAGCTTTCAAATGGCCCAAGCTTCCAGTTGAAGCCCCAGCGCATAGCTCGGTCGACATTAAATATGTCGTCGGCAATTTCCGGGATTAACGAGGCGCTGTAAATTAGAAAATTCTTGGTTAGTTCCCAGGCAAATTGGCCGGCTTTTTCATCTGCCTCAACCAGCATTTTGAAACCTTCAGCCAACTCTGCATGCTTTGTTTTACCCAAAATATCGAAACGAACTTTCTCTTTCGGTCGATACTCCAGTTTTTCATAATCGAGAGCCATAATTTCCGAACCGCTCTCGCCCTTGATTTTTTTGTAGAAACCCTGTTTTGTTTTATCTCCAAGCAGTTTATGATCCAGCATTTCCTGCAAAAATGACGGGAGATTAAATACTTCTTTTTCTGAGGGGTCAGTTGCTTTGTCATAAACAGTGCGGGCGACATGGCAAAAAGTATCAAGACCGACCATATCAAGCGTGCGGAATGAGGCGCTCTTGGGGTGTCCCATCGGTGGACCGGTAATAGCATCCACTTCTTCGATGGTCATTTTCTCTTTTTCCATCAGCTTCAAAGTATAAGCCATGGCATAAGTACCGATGCGATTGGCAATAAAGTTGGGTGTATCCTTAGCGAAAACTACCCCTTTACCAAGAACTTTTTCGCAGAAGCGGTGCATGTAATTCAGGACTTCATCGTCAGTTTCCTTGCAGGGGATGATCTCCAGTAATTTCATCCAGCGGGGAGGGTTAAAGAAATGAGTTCCCAGAAAGTGCTTGCGGAATTCGACAGAGTTTTCGGAGACCATTTCATTAATGGAGAGCCCGGATGTATTCGAAGAGACTATGGTCCCGGGGGTCCAGTTTGCTTCTACCTGTTTAAAAACCTTTTTCTTAATATCCATATTTTCCACAATAACTTCAATAATCCATTCGACATCTTTTAGTTTAGCCATGTCGTCGTCAAAGTTACCAGGAGTGATCAAGTCAAGGTTTGAATCACGGTAAAGCGGTTTTTGCTTGTTTTTTAGTAGATCCTGTTTGCCCGCGGCCGCTAATCGGTTGCGAACTTCGGGGCTTTCAAGGGTTAATCCTTTTTTTTCCTCTTCCGGAGTTAATTCACGGGGAACGATATCAAGTAAATAGGTTGGAATTCCCACGTTGGCCAAATGGGCGGCAATAGTAGCCCCCATAACTCCGGCGCCGAGAACAGCAGCCTTTCGGATTTCTTTTAAGGCCATGTAAATACCTCCTTGTAACAAATATTTTTACTGCCCTGGTATTGCGAATAGCCAAAATAATTACAAACTAATGCAGCCCTTCTACCAGCAGGTTAAAAACCGGTTTACTCATTGCTTTTAGGTCGTAAAACTTTCCGGACATAACCCAGCAGGTAACCACTTCATCAATTGCTCCAAAGACTACTTTTCGTGCTGTTTTAGAATCGATATTCTGCCGGTAAAGGCCCTGATTAATACCCTCGCAGATCACCTCCTCAATAATTTTAAAATAAAGCTTGAGCGGTTTAGAAATACCCTGGTTAATGGTTTTATCGATCTGTCTCAGTTCGATTTGGGTAACCCGGGCCTGTTCCGGCCTGTTAGCCAGAGTTGTTAAGTGGTATGAAATGACGCGGTACAGCTTTTCATTGGCACTCTGGCAAAGACTCAATTCGTTATTCAGATCTTCAACAAACCGCTGCATTAAATCCTGGAAAAGGGAAATGAGGATATCCTCTTTGTTTTCAAAATAAATATAAACAGTTCCATCGGCTACGCCTGCCTCCCGGGCAATATCAGCTACCCTGGTTCGATGATAACCGCTTTGTGAGAAAGTTTTCACCGCTGCATCTAGGATTACCTGATATTTTTCGCCGGTACGCTTGGCCAAGACAGACCTCCTGTTTTAATGAATGAGGGCTCATTCGTTGCTAGATTATTGTATACTATTTTAAGATAACAATCAAGATTTATCGCAATTATTTAGAAACAATAAATTCTGTTTTGACCATTTAGCATTAAAAAAAAGATCTTTAGTTGTAACCGTTTTTTTTCTGTGTTAAGATATGTTTGCTAGACAACGCCTCGATTAAAAGGCGTTTTTGTTGTTAATCAGAAAATTACGCTTTTATTTATTGCTTAAGGTTAATTGATAGTTAAGGAGAGAAGAAATGCTAAAAGATGTAGAAAGATTGGAAAATAACAAAGTTAAATTGGCAATAGAAGTTGCTGCTCCCGACGTAGATACAGCCCTGGCTAAAGCATACCGTAAAGTGGTTGGCAAGATTAACCTGCCAGGTTTTCGCAAGGGTAAAGTGCCCCGCCGTATTCTCGAGTCTCGTTTCGGTCCGGAAATACTTCACGAAGAGGCGCTTGAGCTTTTGGTCCCCGGTGCCTACGAAGCTGCCCTGGAAGAAGCAGAGGTTGAGCCGATTGGCAACCCGGAGTTTGAGTTGATCCAAATCGAAGAAGGCAAACCCTTATTTTTTAATACGGTTATCGAGGTTTTACCACCAGTTGAACTTGGTGAATATCTTGGTATTGAAGGTGATCAGGAAGAAGCTGAAATAGATGATCTCCAGCTAGATCATCACCTTTACATGCTTCGCGAGCAAAATGCCAGGCTGGTTCCCCGGGAAGAAGGAACGGTCAAAAAGGGAGATATTGTTCTACTAGATTTCAAAGGGTACGTAGACGGTGAGCTTTTCGAGGGGGGAGAAGCTGAGGATTATTCACTTGAAATCGGTTCTAATTCTTTTATTCCTGGTTTTGAAGACCAGTTGATTGGTGCTTCTTTAGACGAAGAAAAAGATATTAATATTAAATTCCCCGATAATTATCGAAAAGAAGATATCGCCGGTAAAGATGCTGTATTTAAAATCAAGGTCAAGCAGATTAAGGAAAAACAACTGCCGGAATTAGACGATGAATTTGTCAAAGAGGTTAGTGAGTTTGATACGTTGGACGAGATGAAAGAAGATTTAAAGATTAAACTGCTAAAAAATGCTGAAGATAACAGCCTGGCAAAATTGGAGGAAGCTTTGATCGAAAAGATCACTGCTACGGCAAAAGTTGAACCACCGAAAATTTTGGTTGATCGCCAGATAGATAGAATGATTGGTGATCTGGAAAATTATCTTCGCTACCAGGGTTTGGGCCTGGATAAATTTCTTGAACTATCAGGAAAGAAAATTGACGAGGTTCGCGAAGAGCGACGGGAGGAAGCGGAGAAAAGAACCAAGGCAAACCTGGTTCTTGATGCAATAGCCAAGAAAGAAGGAATTGTTGCCGGTGAAAGCGAACTAAAGGTAAAAATAGAAGAAATTGCTACCAGTTATAATGATGATCCTGAAAGAATCAGAGATATTCTAGAAAAGCAGGGTCGTATCCCGGTAATACAGGAAGAAATCCGCATCCGTAAAGTAATTGATCTGATTGTTGAAAAAGCGAACATTAAGAGAGTTAAGCCTAAAAAGAAAGAAACACCGCAACAGGAAAAATCCGACGCTAAAGTTAAAAAAGCTGGTGGGGTTGATCCGGCCGCGGAAGCGAAAAACAAAAAAGATCGAGCAGGCGAAGCCTCTGCAGCAAAAGAAAAAGAGTAGTATAATAGCGTTATAAAGTAGTAAGTAAAACTGACTAACAGTTGATCGTTTGAGGAGGTTTTATCATGAGTATTTTAGTGCCGATGGTTGTTGAACAAACCAGTCGAGGCGAAAGAGCATATGACATCTATTCACGTCTGCTTAAAGATAGGATCGTTTTTATCGGCAGTCCGATTGATGATAATGTTGCCAATCTGATTGTAGCCCAGATGCTTTTTCTCGAATCTGAGGATCCGAAAAAAGATATCAACCTTTATATTAATTCTCCCGGTGGATCAGTTTATGCCGGAATGGCCATTTTTGATACAATGCGCTATGTAAAACCGGCTATTTCCACTATCTGTGTAGGTTTGGCAGCCAGTTTTGGCGCAGTGCTTCTATCAGCAGGGGAAAAGGGAAAACGTTATGCCCTGCCTAATTCCAGGATCATGCTTCATCAACCACTTGGTGGAGCCCAGGGACAAGCAGTAGATATCGAAATTCATGCCCGTGAAATATTAAAGATCAGGGAAAGTCTAAATCAGATTTTATCCGATAATACGGGGCAACCAGTTGAGACGATCGCTAAAGATACTGACAGAGATTTCTTTATGTCGGCTGAAGACGCGAAAAAGTACGGCCTGGTAGACGATATTCTTATCCACAGGACTTAAAGTGGAGATGGGGTGAAAACGCCAAATGATTAAATTTAACGATGAAAAAGGCCAGTTAAAATGTTCGTTCTGCGGCAAAAATCAGGAGCAGGTACGCAAACTTGTAGCTGGACCAGGAGTTTATATCTGTGACGAGTGCATCGAGCTCTGTAATGAGATTATTGAGGAAGAAATTGGTGATGAGCCCGATCTTGGTCGATTAGAACTGCCAAAACCTCAGGAAATAAAAGAAGTACTCGATCAGTATGTTATCGGTCAGGAAGAGGCTAAAAAAAGTCTTTCGGTGGCTGTTTATAATCATTATAAACGGGTTAATGCCGGATTAAAGGATGACGAAGTTGAACTACAGAAAAGTAATATCGCCCTGATCGGTCCAACAGGGGTTGGTAAAACCCTGCTGGCCCAGACCTTGGCCCGAATTCTAAATGTTCCTTTTGCCATCGCTGATGCAACATCTTTAACCGAAGCCGGTTATGTTGGTGAAGATGTTGAAAATATTTTGCTAAAATTGATCCAGGCAGCTGACTACGATCTTGAAAAAGCGGAAAAAGGCATCGTCTATATTGATGAAATCGATAAGATTGCCCGCAAAACTGATAATCCTTCAATAACCCGTGATGTATCCGGTGAAGGAGTGCAGCAGGCGCTCTTGAAAATTCTAGAGGGAACCGTGGCAAGCGTTCCACCGCAGGGTGGTCGCAAGCACCCGCACCAGGAATTTATGCAGATTGATACTACCGATATTTTATTCATCTGCGGGGGAGCATTCGATGGTTTGGAGAAAATAATCCAAAGCCGGATTGGAAGCAAGGGAATCGGTTTCGGTGCTGAAGTAGTTTCCCGTGATGACGGCAACATTGGGGCGATATTAAAACAGGTTCTGCCTCAGGATCTTCTCAAATTCGGGCTCATTCCTGAATTTGTTGGCCGCATTCCCGTGATTGCAACACTTGATCCACTGGACAGTGAAGCATTTGTCCGGATATTAAAAGAACCGCGCAATGCACTGATTAAACAGTACCAGAAAATTTTCGAACTTGACGGTGTCTCCCTGGAATTTAAAGAGAACTGCCTCCAGGCAATCGCCGAAGAAGCAATGAAACGCAATACCGGTGCCAGGGGATTACGGGCAATCCTTGAGGAAACACTGCTTGATGTGATGTTTGATCTCCCATCGCGAGAGGATATTGAACGTTGTGTAATTACCCGTGAAACAGTGTTGAATAAGGATACACCGATGCTGGCAACTAGAAACAAACCTAAAAAGAAAGAAGAAACGGCCTGATCCCGGTTCAATTATTCGGAATCCTTTGGGTTAGAAGGTTATTAGTTTAAAAGGATAAAATAAGCGGGAAGCGAATAATAATAATATTGCTTCTCGCTTTAGTTTTACCGATGAAAGGTGGTATTGATTCAGTGGTCGAAAAAAAACGATTACCGGTTCTACCCTTGAGAGGTGTCCTGGTATTTCCTAATATGGTCCTGCACTTAGATGTTGGGCGGGAACGTTCCATTGCTGCTCTCGAGCAGGCAATGATGAAAGACAATCTGATCTTGCTGGTTACTCAAAAAGACGCCAAAATAGACGATCCAACCAAGGATGATCTTTATCAGATTGGTTCAATAGCCAGGATTAAGCAGATGATCAAGCTCCCCGGAGGGACAATCAGGGTTTTGGTCGAGGGTCTTAACAGGGCAAAGCTGTTAGATCTTATTACCGACGAAAAAATTCTTGAAGCAGACCTGGAAATGATTGAAGATCCGGTTGAAAAAACAGCTGAGATCGAAGCGATCATGCGCACTGTGCTTCACCAGTTTGAGCAGTATATAAAAATTAGCCGTAAAGTGCCTCCGGAAACTTTATCAACTGTTGCTGATATTGAAGAAGCGGGAAGGTTTGCTGATATTGTTGCTTCCCATCTAAGTATGAAGACTCAGCAAAAACAGGAGATCCTGGAGTCAGTAAACATCAAAGATCGATTGGAAAAGTTGAACGAAGTGCTGAGAAGGGAAATGGAGATTCTCGATATTGAACGGAAAATAAATTTGCGGGTACGCAAACAAATGGAAAAAACCCAGAAAGAATATTATTTGCGGGAACAGATGAAGGCAATTCAAAAAGAACTGGGTGAAAGAGATGAACGGATGGCAGAGGCTGAAGAGTACAGGGATAAAATTGCTGAGGCTAAGCTGCCTGAAGAAGTTGAAGAAAAAGCTTTGAAAGAAGTTGAGAGACTCGAAAAGATGCCTCCGGCAGCAGCTGAAGGAATCGTAATCAGGACTTATCTTGATTGGCTCTTGGAGTTGCCCTGGTCGTTGGAGACTACCGATCGGCTTGATCTGCAACTGGCTGAACAAATTCTCGATGAAGATCACTACGGGCTGCAAAAAGTTAAAGAACGCATTGTTGAATATCTAGCAGTGCGGCAGTTGGCTGAAAAACTGAAAGGGCCGATTTTGTGTCTGGTCGGACCTCCCGGAGTTGGCAAAACTTCCCTGGCCAAATCAGTTGCCCGGGCTCTCGAACGAAAGTTTGTCCGTATTTCGCTCGGTGGGGTTCGTGATGAAGCTGAGGTCAGGGGACATCGACGTACCTATATTGGTGCTCTACCGGGTCGGATCATTCAAGGCATGCGTCAGGCTAAATCGAAAAACCCTGTCTTCTTAATGGATGAAATCGATAAGATGTCTACCGATTTCAGGGGAGACCCTTCTTCGGCCCTGCTTGAAGTGCTTGATCCCGAGCAGAATATTGCATTCAGCGATCACTATATCGAAATTCCTTTTGACCTGTCACAGGTTATGTTTATTACCACTGGAAACACAACATATAATATTCCCCAACCACTGCTTGACCGGATGGAACTGATTCACATCCCCGGTTATACTGAAGAAGATAAGGTCGAAATTGCCCGTCAATATCTTGTCCCAAAACAGCTCCAAGAGCATGGCTTGTCTGCAAAAAATCTGGAACTATCAGAGGGAACATTGAGACGGATTATTCGTGAGTATACCCGTGAAGCTGGGGTGCGCAACCTGGAAAGAAGCATTTCGGCTATCTGTCGTAAAGTAGCCAGGGAAGTAGTCAAAGACAGGGATAAACATATCCGGTTAACCAGGCAAAATTTGCATAAGTACCTGGGGATCCCTCGTTATCGCTATGGAGCTGCGGAAAAAGAAGATGAAATTGGTGTTGCCACCGGTTTGGCTTGGACTGAAGCAGGAGGAGATCTTCTATCTATTGAGGTTACTCTAATGAAAGGTAAGGGCAAGATGACTCTTACCGGAAAATTGGGTGATGTGATGCAGGAATCGGCCAAGGCGGCGATCAGTTACATTCGTTCTCGGGGTGAATCTTTAGGGTTAGAAAAAAATTTCTATGAGGATATTGATATCCACATTCATGTTCCTGAAGGGGCTATTCCCAAGGATGGACCATCGGCAGGGATTGCCATTGCCACTGCCCTGGCTTCAGCGCTTACTAAAATACCGATTCGTAAAGATGTAACAATGACCGGGGAAATAACTTTGCGTGGCAGGGTTTTACCCGTTGGTGGCGTTAAGGAAAAGATGCTGGCCGCTCACCGTGCCGGAATTCGCTATATGGTGATGCCGGCTGAAAACCGTCGAGATCTCAGTGATATTCCCCAAAATGTGCGCCGTAAGATCGAGGTTAAACTGGTTGAACATATGGATGAGGTTTTAGCCCTTGCTTTATCAGGTCCGATCGATAAAAATGATTCTACCGCAGATCAAAAAGGAGCGATCAGGGAAAATGACTTAGGGCTGCCGACAGACAGCCAGGATCCATCTTTTCCTCATTAGTAAGTGCACTACCATAAACGGGAGATTAATCATGCGTATTAATAAAACTGAATTGAAGGCGGCAGCTTATAACCTCAAAGATTTTCCTACCTGGGAAATCCCTGAGGTTTCTTTTATCGGCCGTTCGAATGTCGGAAAATCTTCACTCCTTAATAGTCTCATTGGCCGCAAGAACCTGGCCCGGATCAGCTCGACTCCCGGTAAAACCAGGGGGCTTTATTTTTATCTAATCAACGAAGCTTTTTGTTTTGTTGACCTACCCGGGTATGGTTACGCAAAAGTTTCCAAAAAAGAGCGGGAGCGCTGGGCTCCGATCATCGAACAGTATTTAGCTGATCGCTGCACCCTCAGGGGCTGTTTGCACCTGGTCGATTGTCGCCATGAACCTACTGCTGACGATCAGCTTATGGCCGAGTGGCTGCGGGCTCACACTATACCAACGATTACGGTGGCGACCAAGGCGGATAAACTTTCCCGAAACGCTTTAAACAAACAATTGAAGACCATCAGAACAGCTCTCGGTTTGTTCGAAGAAGACTCCTTGATTGCCTTCTCTGCAAAAACCGCGGTTGGCAAAGATCTTTTATGGCAGGTAATCATGAAATTGCTTTGATCTGAGCGATGATTAGAGTGTCTATTTTTACAGGAGGTTATCGATGGCTGTTGCAGGAATTGACATCGGTTCACTTACAGCTGAAGTGGTGATTATGGAACAGGATAAAATGATCAGTTATGTCATTCGGCCCACTGGATTCAACAGTAAGCAGGCTGCTGAGAAAGCAATCAAAGAGGCCTTGATGAAGGCGGGTCTAAACATGGCAGATCTTAGCAGTATTGTAGCAACCGGGTATGGTCGAATCAGCATCGATTTTGCCGATAAAATTGTGACAGAAATAACCTGCCACGGTCGGGGTGCTTTTTTTTGGGACCCGACGATCAGAACGGTAATTGATATCGGCGGACAGGACAGCAAGGTGATTCGTCTTTCAAAAGAGGGACGGGTTACCGATTTTGCAATGAATGATAAATGTTCTGCCGGTACAGGACGTTTTCTTGAAGTAATGGCGCATGCTTTGGAAGTAGATATTGATCAACTCTCTTCCTTAAGCGACCGGGCTAAAAAAACCGTTTCAATTAGCAGTATGTGTACTGTTTTTGCTGAATCAGAAGTGGTTTCCCTGATCGCCCAGGGTTTACCGCGAGAGGATATTGCCTGCGGTTTGCATCAGTCAATTGCCGACCGGACAGCCGGCCTGGTTCACCGGGTAGGACTGGAAGAAAGAGTAATGATGACGGGCGGAGTAGCCAGAAATAAAGCAGTAGTTAAGGCTTTGAATCAAAAATTTAATACACAGATAGTAGTTCCTCCGGAGCCGCAAATCGCCGGGGCCTTAGGTGCAGCGTTGTTAGCTGCCGAAGCTTAAGCGGTTAGTGAAATCTGGAGTCATGGTCAGGCTTGTTTTCTCTTAGTCTACTTTTTATCTGTAGACTTAGAAAAGCAGCAATTGCAACCTTTAACAGGTCAAAGGGAATAAAAGGGAGCACCCCGACTAAAAGTGCCTGGTTGATGCTGTAATGCATCAGAAAGGCAAGCTGAGAAGCGCCCAGTGCGTAGATCAGGATCAGCGCTGGGAGCATGGCCATTGTCAGATTAATTAAAGATGGTTTTTTTATTTTCTCCAGGACGAATGAAATGATTAGAACGGCAGGAATGAATGCGAGAAGATAACCTCCGGTTGGTCCGATCAGCATGGATATCCCGCCTCTGGCCATGGAAAAAACCGGAGCACCGGCCGCCCCGATTAGAAGATAAGAAAATACAGCCAGACCGGCGGGTTTTTTTTCAAGTAGAGCTCCGGTCATCATGACCCCAACTGTTTGGCCGGTAAAGGGAACTGGACTGAAGGGCATCGGAATAGCCACCTGGGCCATAATGGCAATCAGGGCAGTGAATAGCGCTGAAAGTGTCAGTTGCGATAGAGGAAGAGAATTTTTAGTCATCTAAATCAATTCACCATAATTAACCTGATGGATCTTGTTTTGCTGATCCCTGATCAAAAGGTTTCCTGTAACCGAAAGGTCGATGGCGATGCCGGTTAATGAGCCGCCGGCCCATTTGACTGTTACTTTTCGGCCAAGGGTTTCATTATATTTAATCCAGCTTTTCCTGAATGGGGTGAAACCCTCTGTTTCAAATAGCCGGTAGGCTTTAATCAATCTTTCACGAATATCTAAAAAAAACTCAGTTCGGTCTATAACCATCCCCGTTTCGATCTTAATCGAGGTCGCCTTGTTTCGTAGCTCCCGGGGAAAATCGATTGACTCCTGGCTGATATTCAAACCAATGCCAATTAGTAAGTAATCGATTTGATCTAAATCGGTTTTGATTTCAGTTAAAATACCAGCCAGCTTTTTCTCATGTAATATTAGATCGTTTGGCCATTTAATCCTGGCCGGTAGATCGCAGACAGTATTCAAGTAATCAGTGATTACCGCTGCTGTGACCAGGGTTATAGGATTTGCATCAGCAGGACTCATCAGCTTTGGTCTCAGCATGATTGTAAACCAGAGACCTTTTCCCTGTGGGGAAAACCAGCTGCGCCCCAAACGTCCTTTCCCAGCCTGCTGTTCTTCGGCAACAACCGTCGTTTCAGAAGGGGCATTTTCAACTGCCAGTTGGCGGGCATCAAGATTGGTTGAATCTACTGATTGTAAATAGATGATTTTCTGATCCACGAGCCTGCTCTGATCAAGAAGATCAGGGCTGCTGTAAAGACAGTAGCCGCAATGAGAGTGTGCTTTAATTTGATAACCGTCTTTTCTCAATTTTTCGATCTGCTTCCAGACAGCAGATCGACTGATTCCTAAGGTTTTGCCGATCAAGGTCCCGGAAAGATATTGTTTTTCATTGATTTTCAGCAAATTAAGAACTGCCACCAGTTTTTGATCCAAGCTACCACCCTGTGCGATATTTTGATAGAATAATAATGAATAAAAAAAACATTGTCAACCCAACACAAGATAATTGGTTGACAATTGATCGAAACGAAATTCCAGTGTTAACCCTTAATTACAGGAAAAAGGCGCAGTTCCAAAAACTGCGCCTAACAAATGTATATAAAAAGAGGGGGTCAACTTGATCCCATTATAAACGACTAAGATTACAGGAATATTACAGTCAGGTTGCTTTTGTATTACATTTAAATATTAATTGGGCGGGAGTAAAGAGCTATGCTTCGGGCAAAAGATTTGATGATCAAACCACAACATTGCCTAAACTGCCGGGTTTCTGCTTCTGAGGCGATCAAGATTTTCTTTAATCACGGGACGCAAGTGCTTGCTGTTTATGATGAGCATCATTTTATAGGTTTAATCACTGCAGAATCAATTAGTCTTTGTTTATACAGTGCTGGCAACCTGGAAATCAAAGCAGCTGCTGATTTAATTGTTAAGGATTGCCCTTCGGTATCGACCGAGAGCAGCTTGGAACAGATCAGATCCTCTTTACCTGGTCACAATTATTTGCTGGTCAGAAACAGGCAGGGAGGGCTGGAAGGGATTATTACCGGAACTGATCTCGCTCAACAGTTGGCAGCAAGCGCCACTGAATTAGAAAAAGAGCTGGACGCAGTAATCAATTTTTCATCTGATGAGATCCTGGTGGCCGATCAGCAGGGCAAGGTTTTAAGAGTCAATCACATTTTTGAGGAAAATTTCGGCGTAAAACTGACTTCAGTCCTGGGTAAAACAGTTGACGAGCTGGAGAAAAAGAAAATATTCTTTCCTTCCGTTACCAGGTTGGTCCTTGACAAAAAAGAGGTACAGACGGTTATACAGTCGCGCCGTGATGGCCGTAAGCTTTTAGCCACCGGCACCCCTGTATTTAATGAAGATGGTTCTATCTTCAGGGTTGTAGTAAATACCAGGGATATTACCAGGCTAAACAACCTGAAAAACCAGTTAGAAGAATCAGAGCTGTTAAAAAACCGTTATCAGCAAGAGCTAATCGAGTTGCGACAGGGTTATCTTGGTGGTGTCAGACTAGTTGCCAAAAGCAAAGCGATGGTAGATTTAATTAGCATCGTCCGCAAAATTGCTGCCGTGGATTCTACTGTCTTGCTGACCGGAGAATCGGGAGTAGGTAAGGGTTTGATTGCTCGCTACATTCATTATAGTAGTCCCCGGTCGGTTAAGCCTTTCACGGTAGTAAATTGTGGTGCGATTCCTGAAAATTTGCTCGAAAGCGAACTATTTGGCTATGCGGGGGGAGCATTTACAGGGGCGCTCAGGGAAGGTAAGATTGGCAAGTTGGAGTTAGCTAATGATGGCACTCTTTTTCTAGACGAAATATCAGATCTACCGCTTAATCTACAAGTCAAATTGCTCCATGTGATCCAGGAAGGGATCATTACCAGGATTGGTGGAACCAAAGAAATTAAGTTGAATTTGCGGTTCATCGCTGCCACGAATCGGGATATTGCCAGGCTGGTTGAAGAAGGTAAATTCCGGGAAGATCTTTATTTTCGTTTAGATGTTATTCCCCTGATGGTTCCTCCACTTAGAGAGCGCCGGGAAGATATCAAGATCCTGGTTGCACAGTTTCTCGATAAGCTTAATCGGCGATACCAAAAGCAAAAAACCTTCACTCCCGAAGCGATGAAATATCTTGAAGCCTACCTGTGGCCCGGAAACGTGCGTGAATTGGAAAATTTAATCGAAAGAATGATGATTGTGATGGATCAGGATCAAATCGGCCCGGAAAAACTGCCCCGACATCTTTTGGGAGAAGTTGGTTTACATAAAACGAATAAGCAGGCTCCTATCTATTCTGCATCCGGTGAACTTCCGCCCCTCAAAGAGACGCTTCAGAAAATGGAAAAAGAAATACTAACCGAAGCACTGAAACGCTACAAAACTACTTACCAAATTGCCGAAGCTTTAGATATTAATCAATCGACTGTTGTTCGCAAATTAAGTAAATATAATCTAGTCGAACGGCAAACCAGGTATAAATAAAAACGTTATTTAATGCCGGAATGCATTATTAATGCAATAGCGCATTACTAATAATGTTTCTGCAGTTTTTGTCCGGATTCCCACAGCTGGAAAACCTCAGTAATTTCTTCTATGCTAAGCAATGATGATCAGGATACCGTTTTCCTTTGATTATTTGCTGTTGGCATTACTTTTGCTATTTAATTATAACAGCATAAAAATATTAAAAACCAGAAAGGGGTTTTAGCTAATGAGCGGTAACAATGGCAAGAGTCCTGCGTTTGGGCCTGGTCCCAAATCTCAAGATTTACTGAAAATGCGCGATGAACATGTTGCCAGGGGGATATCCTATGTTTTACCCGTTTTTATTGAAGAAGCAAATGGAGCTTTGCTCAAAGATGTTGATGGTAATGAGTATCTCGATTTCACAACCGGGATTGGGGTTCTTAACATTGGACACAATCATCCGGCTGTAATTGAGGCGATTAAAAAGCAGGCTGATCAGTATTTACACACTTGTTTCATGGTAACCATGTATGAACCCTATGTCAGGCTAGCTGCCGGTCTAAATAAACTGGCTCCGGGTAATTTTCCCAAAAAAACGGCATTATTTAACAGCGGTGCCGAGGCGGTTGAAAATGCTGTTAAGCTGGCCCGGCGATACACTAAAAAAACAGCCCTTGTTTCCCTTGAGTGCGCTTTTCATGGTCGAACCTTAATGACGATGACCTTAACCTCCAAAGTCAGGCCTTATAAATACGGATTCGGTCCTTTTGCTCCCGATGTCTATAAGATCCCTTCTCCCTATTGCTATCGCTGCCGTTTTGGCTTAAATTATCCGGATTGTAATCTAAAATGCGCTCGCTACCTGGAACAATTTTTTGCGGTAGAATGCACTGCTGATCATGTTGCAGCGGTGATTGCCGAACCGATCCAGGGTGAAGGCGGCTTTATTGTCCCCCCTGCTGATTACTTTAAAGTTCTGCATGAAATTTGTCGCAATAATGATGTTCTGTTAATCATTGATGAAATTCAGGCTGGTTTTTACAGGACGGGAGAACCCTTGGCCAGCTTCCATTTCGGGGTTGATCCTGATCTAATTACAATGGCAAAATCGCTGGGTGGCGGAGTGCCGATTAGCGCGGTCACCGGCAGAGCCGAAATTATGGATGCAGCAGGTCCAGGTGAAATTGGTGGTACCTATGGGGGCAACCCACTTGCCTGTTCCGCTGCTCTTGCTGTACTCGAAGCGACAGAAAAAGAAAATATTGCCGAGCGGGCTAAAGAAACCGGTCGTCTTGCCGCCGCCAGGCTGGACCAGATGGCTGAAAAATACAAGCTCATCGGGGAACATCGCGGTCTGGGGGCGATGAGAGCGCTTGAACTGGTTAAAGATCGCCAGACAAAAGAACCTGCTCCGGAAGCGGCCAAAAAGATTATCAAGCGTTGCCATGAAAACGGTTTAGTGATTATCACTTCAGGGATATTCAGCAATGTGATTCGCCTGCTGATGCCGGTTAACATTCCGGTAGAACAGCTTAATAAAGGGATGGATATTCTTGAAAGGGCACTGGCTGCCGAAGAGGGAGGTAACTAATATTTGTATTCAACATTCGGAAAGCTCCTGCTAATTGATTTAACTAAAGCTGACATTGTTGAGAAAGAGCTGGAGGAAGATATATTTCAAAAGTACCTTGGCGGTAAAGGTCTTGGCAGTTACCTGCTGATGAAAATGTTGCCCCCGGGTACTGATCCACTGGCGCCGGAGAATGTCTTGATTTTTACAACAGGTCCGGCAGCTGATACCACTCTGGCTCCTGCTTCCCGTTTTGGGGTTTTTAGTAAGTCACCGGCTACCGGTTTCTATTCGGAATCGTACAGCGGCGGACACCTGCCTCCTGTCATGAAAAGAACCGGCTATGATGCCATTGTTATTACCGGTGCAGCTGAACATCCCTGTTATATCTCTATATCTGAAGAGGGCGTTAATTTTTATGATGCCAATGGAATCTGGGGTCAAGAATCATATCCCGCAGAAGAAGAGATCATCAAGGCCGTAGGGATTAAAGGTGCACAGGCCCTGGTAATTGGGCCGGCCGGGGAAAAGAAATTGCCTTTTGCCTGCATCAAGAATAATCGCTGGCGCAGCGCCGGAAGGACCGGCCTGGGTGCAGTTATGGGTTCGAAGCATCTTAAGGGAATAGTATTCAGCGGCAGTGCTAAAGTAGCGCCTTTTGACGAAGAAGCGTTAAATACCTGGAGCCGTAATTTTTTCCAGCGCTATAAAGATTCACCCGAAGCAAGACTTTATCAAGAGAAGGGCACCCCTGCCCTGGTTGCCGTAACAAATAGCAGCGGTTGTTTTCCAACCCGTTACTGGTCTGCCGGTAAGCTTGAAGGTTGGGAGAAGATCAGCGCAGATTATATGCAGGAAAAAATGGCTGTAAAATCGAGGGGCTGCTACCGGTGTTTCTTTGCCTGTGGTAAACTGACTACGGTTAAGGAAGGCAGGCACCTGGGGCTTAAGGTTGAAGGTCCTGAGTTTGAAACCATTTATGCTTTTGGCGGACTCTGCTGTTTGCCGCAAATGGAAGAGATCCTTTACTTAAATGATCTCTGTGACCGTTGGGGTATCGATACAATAAGTGCCGGTAATATATCTGCTTTTGCGATCGAAGCTGGCTTGCGCGGCAAACTTGACAATCCGCCCAGATACGGAGACGCTGACTCTATAGCAGGTTTTTTGGAACAGGTAGTTGAAGGTAAGGGTGACGGTAAACTTTTTGCCGGTGGCCTTAAAGAGGCAGCCAGACTCCTTGAGATGGAAGATTTTGCAATTCACGTCAAGGGGCTTGAACCTGCCGGTTATGACCCCAGGGTTTTAAAAGGGATGGGACTTGCTTATGCCACATCGGATCGGGGTGCCTGTCACCTAAGAGCTACCTTTTATAAACCGGAATTGAGCGGGATGATTGATCCGGGGCAGATAAAAGGTAAAGCCAGGATGTTTATTGATTATGAAGATCGCTTAAATATCTATGACTGTTTAATATTTTGCCGATTTTATCGCGATCTTATCCATTGGGAGCAGTTGATAGAAATTCTTTACCTGCTTACCGGCAATCGATACAGCTTAGCTGATTTACACAGCTTTGCATCAAGAATTCAAACCCTGACCAGGCTATTTAACTATCGCGAAGGAGCTACGAGGGCTGATGATCTTTTACCGCGTAGACTGGTGACGGAAGCCATTAATGATGGTGAAAATCTAATCAGCCAGGAAGAACTGGAGCATATGTTGCAAGATTATTACCTGCTGCATGGTTGGGATCAAAATGGTGTTCCGCCATTGAAGCAGTTCTGATCAATGATTTACTGTTTATGAATCTAAGCTTGAAATAAGGAGAATTGTTCTATGAAACAGGCTACAGCTACTGATTTAAAAGTGTTAGCGCAGGAACACCCGGTTTTTGCCGTCAAAGAAATTGTTGAAAAGCATATTAAAAGCAAAGGGGCGGCAATACCGATTCTGCAGGAGATTCAAAATGTTTTCGGCTATATTTCACCGGAACTGCTGCAGAGAGCCGGAGAATTTTCTGGTATTCCGGTAAACGAACTTTACAGTATCGTTACATTTTATGCCCAGTTCAGGTTGGAACCGATTGGAGAGCATCTGATCCAAGTTTGCCATGGGACAGCCTGCCACTTAGCCGGTGCGGAACGAATCACTGAGTCAATTCAGTTCGAAACGAAAGCCGGTCCGGGGAAAACCAGCGATGACGGTCTGTTTACAATGGAAAAGGTAGCCTGCCTCGGCTGCTGCAGTCTGGCACCGGTACTGACCATTGACGAGGAAACTTATGGACAGCTTTCTCCCGAGAAAGTTCGTAAAATTATCAAGGATGTGCGACGGAAAAACCCTGAGCAATCTGCTTCAAAGGGGGATAATGAAAGTGCAGGATAAACAGTATAGGGTCAAAGTTGGCCTTGCAACCTGCGGGATTGCCGGCGGAGCAGCTAAAGTTTATCAAATTTTAAAAGATCGCCTGCAAGACAGCGGGATTGAAGTGGAACGAACCGGTTGTATCGGGATGTGCTACAATGAACCGCTGGTCGAGGTAATTGAAGCTGACGGCCAAAGTTATCTTTATGGAAATTTAGAGCCGGAAGACAGCTTGCGTATTGTCGATGAGCATATCGAAAAAGGCAAACCGGTAAGAGATTTGCTTGTGCTTGGTCGAAGTGCTGAAACCGATGATCAGACTTTTTTAGAGAAACAACATCGAATTTTGCTTAAAAATTGCGGCCATATCGATCCAGAAGAAATTCAAAGTTACATCGATGCCGATGGTTACAAAGGTTTAAGAAGAGCCCTGGAGCAAATGACTCCGGAAGCAGTAATCGAAGAAATAAAGCAATCCGGGTTAAGAGGCAGAGGTGGTGCAGGTTTCCCAACGCATCTGAAATGGAGCCTGACCCGTCAAGCCGAGGGGACCCAGAAGTACATTGTTTGCAATGCAGACGAGGGTGACCCTGGTGCTTTTATGGATCGCAGTGTTCTTGAAGGTGATACACACAGCGTGTTGGAGGGAATGCTAATTGCCGGGTACGCCATCGGTGCCTCGGTCGGCTATGTATATATCAGGGCCGAATATCCGCTGGCCATTCGCCGCTTAAAGATTGCCATCGGGCAGGCTGAAGAAAGAGGCTTACTTGGTAAAAATATTCTTGGTTCCAACTATAATTTTGAAATATTTATCCGGGAAGGAGCCGGAGCTTTTGTTTGTGGCGAGGAAACAGCTCTTTTAATGTCGATTGAGGGGAAAAGAGGGATGCCTCGCTTTCGGCCGCCGTTTCCGGCTCAAAAAGGTCTTTTTGGTTGTCCCACATCGATCAATAATGTTGAAACATTTGCCAATGTGCCCCGCATACTGCATCTGGGGGCTTCGGCCTACAATCAGCTTGGGACCGAGGAGAGCAAGGGGACCAAGGTTTTTGCCCTGGCGGGAAAAATCAGGCGGGGTGGTTTAATCGAGATTCCAATGGGCACAACCATCAATGAAATAGTATTCGATATTGGAGGAGGAATTTCAACCGGAAAACCGTTTAAGGCAATCCAAACCGGTGGTCCTTCCGGTGGCTGTATCCCAGCGGAGTTGGGCGATACTCCCGTTGATTACGAATCGCTTAAAAAGATTGGGGCGATCATGGGTTCCGGTGGTCTGCTGGTGATGGATGAAGAAACCTGTATGGTTGATGTTGCCAGGTATTTTCTCTCATTCACCAGGGAAGAATCTTGTGGCAAGTGTACCTTTTGCCGGGCCGGTACAAACCAGATGTTAAAGATTTTAGAGCGCATCTCAGAGGGTAAGGGACGGGAAGAAGATGTCGATTTGTTGATCGAATTGGCTGAAAAGATTAAAGCCGGCTCTCTTTGTGGTCTTGGACAGACAGCGCCAAACCCGGTTCTGACCACTATTAAATATTTTCGAAATGAATATGATGCCCATGTTAAGGAAAAGTACTGCCCAGCCAAAAAATGTAAGGCTCTGATTACCTATGAAATTAATCCGGAAGCCTGCACCGGTTGTACTCTATGCGCCAGAAATTGTCCGGTTGATGCTATTTCTGGCATCAAAAAGGAAGCACACGTTATTGATCAGACAATCTGTATACGTTGCGGTCTTTGCATCAACAGTTGTAAATTTGATGCTGTAAATGTAAATTCGAAACCGAAGCAGCCTGTATAAGCGCCAGTGGGTCCTTGCTTCTTGATTATTAATATGGAGGATTAAATATGCCCAAGGTAGAGATCACCATTAACGGGAAAAAAATAATGGCTGAAAAAGGCAGTAACCTGCTTGAAACAGCCTTGCAGAATGGAATTGATATTCCCCACCTTTGTTATGATCCGCGGATTAAACCGTTTGGATCTTGCCGCCTCTGTTTTGTTGACACTGGTGGACCAAGAGGACCGGTTGCTGCTTGCGGAACCGTGGTGGAAGAAGGTATGAATGTAGTAACTGATAACGAATCATTGTATGAACTGCGTAAAACTGCTCTGGAACTTTTACTTTCAGAACATTGCGGTGATTGTATTGCTCCCTGTCAAGAAGCCTGTCCTGCCCATATCGATATCCAGGGTTACATTGCCCTGCTCGACAGGAAAGAATATAAGAAGGCAGCCGATTTAATCAAAGAAAAGATGCCTTTACCTTCAATCTGCGGTCGTGTTTGTCCGCGATTTTGCGAAGATCAATGCAGGAGAAACATGATTGATGATCCGGTTAACATCTGCGACCTGAAAAGATTTGCCGGAGATTATGACTTGGAAATGATTGATTCCTACAAAACAGATGCTGCTGCTGATAGTGGTAAAAAAGTAGCAGTGGTTGGTGGTGGGCCGGCGGGTTTGACTGCTGCGTACTACCTGGCTTTGAAAGGCCACCAGGTGACCTTATATGATCGTGGTCCAAAGCTTGGCGGAATGTTGCGCTATGGTATCCCTGAATACCGCCTGCCGAAAGCGCTGCTTGACCGGGAGATTAACCTGATAGCCGGACTCTGCCGGGAGGTCCGCTTGGGAGAAGTATTTGGAAAAGATTTTACCATTGATGATCTAACTGATCAATACGATGCCGTCTTCCTTGGTTTAGGCTGTCAGTCAGCCCAGGGGATGGGTCTCGAAGGAGAAGATCGGCCTGGTATCCTCAAAGGGATTGATTTTTTACGCTGTGTGGCCGAAGGTAATCCTCCGGTCCTGGGCAAAAAAGTGGCGGTTGTCGGTGGCGGCAATACGGCAATGGATGCCGCCAGAACAGCGCTTCGTTTAGGGGCAGAAGAAGTTCATTTAATCTACAGGCGCAGCCGCAATGAAATGCCGGCAGCCCTCATAGAAATCGAAGAAGCAGAAGAAGAAGGTATTAAATTTGATTACCTGACCAACCCGGTCTCGGTTTTGGGCACCGACTGTGTTATGGGTGTAGAATGTGTGCAGATGGAGTTGGGTGAACCCGATGAAAGTGGTCGTTGTCGTCCCTTGGCAGTTGAAGGATCAGAGTTCAAACTTGAAGTCGATAATGTGATCATGGCGATCGGACAAACACTGGATCAGGAAAGTACCTGTTCATGCAATCTCGAGCTAAAAGGAAAAACGATGGCCGCCTGCTCTGATACCGGTCAAACTTCTGTTGAAAAAGTATTTGCCGCCGGGGATGCTGTAACCGGTCCGGCTACAGTTGTTGAAGCCGTTGGGGCAGCAAGGAAAACTGCACTGGCCATGGACCGATACCTTCAGGGTCAAATGGTTGAATCTGAACCGCACATCTACAATTGCTCGATGGGCCGGCTTGACCAGCTTGATCCCGATGATTTTTCTGAATATCCGAAAGAAGAGCGTTTGCCGGTGCACCATCTAGCCCCGGAAGAGCGCAAGAAAAGTTTTGCAGAATATAACCAGGGGTTGAGTGAAGAAGATGTTGTCAAAGAAACAAAGCGCTGCCTTTCCTGCGGTTGTCAGGATGTTTTTGAGTGTTCCTTACGCCGATTGGCTACTGATCTCAACCTCGATAACGAACGGTTGGGGACAGAAAAGAAAAGATATCCCATCAGGAAAGATCACCCCTTTATTGTGCATGATCCCAACAAATGCGTGCTTTGTGCGAACTGTGTCCGTATTTGCCATGAAGTTCAGGGGGCTAATGCACTCTGCTTGGTTAATCGCGGTTATGATACGCTAGTCAGTCCAACTTTACAGCTGCCTCTAAATGAGACTACCTGTGAATCTTGTGGACAGTGTGTATCGGCTTGTCCTACCGGGGCTCTTACCGCAAAAGGCTATTTCTCCAAACCCGGTCCCTGGTTTCCCGATCGAGTGGTTGAAAGTACCTGCACACGTTGTGGGATCGGCTGCCGCATCGAGTTGAATGTAGTGGCGAACAGGGTAACAGCGATAAATTCTCCTTTGCGTCAGGATCTAAATGATGGCAATTTGTGTCTTAGAGGTCGATATGAGTCGCTTTTTGCTCAAGACACCGATCGGATCCTGAAACCATTTGTCAATTTTGACGGACAAAAAAAACAAGAAATAAAATGGCCGGAAGCATTAGAAAGGGCCGCTTCCGGATTGTTACAGGTTAAAAAAGAATCTGGTCCGGAAAATATTGCTGTTGTTATCTCATCATCCCTGTGTAACGAAGAGATGATCCTGGCCCAGAAATTAGCTACAGAGCTTATTGGGACAGATCAGTTTTACGCAACGGGGTTACCTTTGTCAGCAGCAAATAAAAGCATTAAATCTTTGTCTTACAAAAATATTGCTGAAAGCGATTTTATCCTGGTAATTGATGCCGACCTGCCTGAAGATTATCCGATTGTGGCTCAAAAAATACGTAAGGCCCTGAGTCAAGATGCAAAACTTGCTTTTATTGGGACGGAAGTAAATCGTTTGTTTAAAGATGCAGATGTTTCTGTGCTTTACAGCCCGGGGAAACTTAAGGCAATATTAAAAGTGTTGCTGTACTATGAAAGTGGCAAAGAAAAAGTCCTTTCACTCAGTGATGCTGAGATTACTGCAGCTTTAGCCTCTTTGCCCCAGGATCTTTCTGATAATCCGGCTGTTTTGGTGCAGATAGCCTCTTTATTCTTAAATTCAAACAAGCCGGTAATCGTTGTTGATGGAGATAAAACCGGCAGCGAAACATATGACCTTTTAGCAGAACTTTACAGACAGGCCGGAAATGATCTTAACCCCGGCATTCTTGCTCTGCACAGGGGTGGAAATACTGCAGGTCTGATTGAACTGGGTTTTGCCACAGGACTGGTGGATGAAAATGTTTTAGCTCCTGGTTGCATTAATGATCAGGTAATGGTGGCAGACCTGTTTAAGCAGATGAAAGGTTTACTGCTGATTGGCGATGAGCCGGCAGCACTGATTGATCTCGCAGCACCAGATAGTTTCATTGTGACGTTAGCTGCTTATCATCAATCCAAACTGCTCGCTTCCGATCTGGTTTTACCATTGGCCGGCTATTTTGAAACAACCGGAACGGTAGTTAACGCTGAAAGAAGGCTTTGTGAACTAAGGCCAGCCTATGCGCCGCTTGCGGGGAAAAGCAATTCAACGTTGCTGATTGACTTCGCGACAGCTCTAGGCGGCACCTTGGAACCAGTAACAAAAGCTCAGGTTGTCGAAAGAATGAGTCGGCATTTATTTTTTGAAGCCTAATGGTTTGTGTTGTTCTTTTTCAACATTACTTACCGGGAATCAATACTAGTCAGCCGGGGAGGTGTGTTCCAAGGCTAGTCTCATCATAAAAAAGGGGATTTAAAAGTAAGAATAATAAAAGTATCATGAAATCTGAAAAACTGAATGCGGGAGGATTATTATGTCCACGAAAATCAAAGAGTTTATGAATACTGTGATTGCTAAAAATCCTGGTGAAGTTGAATTTCACCAGGCAGTTGAGGAAGTTGTTGAAACGATTTATCCCTATATTGAAGATAACCCTAAATACCTGAAGGCAAAAATATTGGAACGTTTGGTAGAACCGGAAAGGATTGTCATGTTTAGGGTTCCCTGGCTCGACGATAAAGGAGATGTGCAAATTAACCGTGGTTACCGCATTGAGTGGAATAGCGCCATTGGTCCCTATAAAGGTGGTATTCGTTTTCATCCCAGCGTTAATTTGAGCATTCTCAAATTTTTAGCTTTTGAACAGGTTTTCAAAAACGCCTTGACAACCTTGCCGATGGGTGGCGGTAAAGGCGGATCTGATTTTGATCCCAAGGGCAAATCAGACAATGAGATTATGAAATTCTGTCAGAGTTTCATGACAGAACTGAGCAGGCACATTGGTCCGAACACTGATGTCCCGGCTGGCGATATCGGGGTAGGCGGGCGTGAAATTGGTTACATGTTTGGTCAGTACAAAAGGTTGCGCAATGAGTTTACCGGTGTTTTAACCGGTAAAGGCCTTAATTGGGGTGGCAGCCTGATCCGGCCTGAAGCAACAGGATATGGATGCGTATATTTTGTAGAAGAGATGTTGAAGACCAAGGGTGACTCTTTACGCGGTAAAATTTGTGCTGTTTCGGGTGCCGGTAACGTGGCCCAGTATACTATTGAAAAACTACTTGAAATGGGCGCTAAAGTTGTTACCTGCTCCGATTCAAATGGCTATATCCGGGCGGAGCAAGGTCTGGAAAGAAAAGATCTGGAAAGCGTTTTGAAACTTAAAAATATCAAGCGTGGGCGAGTGAAAGAACTGGTTGATGAATTTGCCTGCGAATACTACGAGGATCAAAAACCATGGTCGGTTAAATGCGACATCGCTTTCCCCTGTGCCACACAGAATGAAATTGATGAAAAAGATGCCAAGATGCTTGTTGAAAATGGCTGTATTGCCGTTGGCGAAGGAGCGAACATGCCTACGACGCCGGCCGGTGTTGAAGTATTTCAGACAGCGAAAATTCTGTATGCTCCGGGTAAAGCCTCCAATGCAGGTGGGGTTTCGACTTCCGGCCTGGAGATGACCCAGAATAATATGCGCTTGGCCTGGTCTAGAGAAGAAGTTGATCAGAAGCTACGTTCTATTATGGTAAGTATACATAACCAGTGTGTTAAATATGGGACACAGGATGACGGCTACGTCGATTATGTCAAGGGAGCTAATATCGCCGGTTTTGTGAAAGTAGCCGATGCGATGATTGACCAGGGAATTGTTTAAGTCGATGCCTGTATAGAAAGCAAGTAAGGCGCTCTCTTTAATCAGGGAGCGCCTTTTGTCGTCTTATCCCTGGTTAACAATGTTTTTTCAAACCTCAAGGTTTGACCTTCTGTTTGCTATTATGTTAATCTAAAGCCGTTGGAAAAGCGGTTTTCGGATTGATGGCGATTTACGCTAAATTAATTATTTTTCTGGTGGGCTAACATGGATTTAGAACGCTTGAATTATTACTACACAAAATTTAAATTTGGCGAAGATAATTTCCACGATCTGATGCAATTCAGAGTTCGGGAAATTTTGCTGATCTCCACCCTCTATGATGCCTATACCTTTGAACAGGAGTCAAGGTTAAGTCAACAGTTAGTCGGCGAATATCATGAATTAAAATTGACGACTATACCGCGGATCACCAATGTACCCACTGCTGAAGAAGCTCTGGATAAATTAAAAGAGCAGCGTTATGATTTGATCATTACTACCATGCGCATTGCCGGTTTGACTGCTTTCGAACTGGGTCGGAAGATCAAAGAACAATACAGTGACATCCCGATTTTGCTTTTACTGACTAATAAAGCCGATCTAAGTATTGTATCGGGCAAACAGGGTGAAATGGCTTATTTTGATAATGTTTTTCTCTGGAATGGCGATTCCAAGCTGATCCTGGCGATGATCAAATACATCGAGGATAAGCAGAATGTCGAATACGATACCCGCAATGGTCTGGTCAGAGTGATCCTGCTGGTGGAAGACTCGGTTGATTTTTATTCCCTTTATCTGCCGGCACTTTACAAAGAGATTATGTTACAGACCCAAAGGCTAATTTCCGAGGAATTAAATGATGCCCAAAAGTATTACCGGATGCGAGCCAGACCGAAAGTCCTCTATGCCAGAAATTATGAAGAAGCGATTGCTCTTTACGAGCAATATAAAGAATTTATTCTTTGCCTGATCTCTGATATTAGCTTTGAAAAAGATGGTGAAATAAATCGGGAGGCCGGAATAGAGCTAATCAAGACAGTCCAGAAGGATAAATGGGAAATACCGGTTCTCTTACAGTCTTCTGAACCGGCTAACAAAAAAGTAGCTGAATCTTTGCAAGCTAGTTTTATCTGCAAATACTCCCCGAATCTTTTATACGAAGTGAAAAATTTTATCTGTACGAATTTAGGTTTTGGCGATTTTATTTTTCGTAATGCAGACGGAGAAGAAATTGATCGCGCAACCTCTTTGGCAGACCTGGAAAAGAAGATTATGTTAGTTCCAAAGGAAACCTTGCTTTATCATAGCAAGAAGAATCATTTTTCGGCCTGGCTGATTGCCCATGGTGAAATCCAGGTGGCGAGAAAAATACGTCCGGTTAAGAACACTGATTTTGCCGATACTGATCAGCATCGGCAATTTTTGGTTAATGTCTTTAACCAGACCAGGAACCAGCGGCGAAAAGGCAAGGTAATCGCATTTGAGAAAAATTCACTGGCCACGGAAAATCAGATTATTAAGTTAACCGAAGGTTCGCTTGGGGGTAAAGGTCGGGGAATCGCTTTTTTTAACAGTTTATTTTCAATTATAAATACAGAACGGGAAGACGATGAAACTGCGATAAAAATCCCGAGGACTTTTATTATTGGCACGGATGAGTACGATTCTTTTATCGAAGTTAACAAACTACGCAAATTAATGACCTGTGAAAACGATCAATTGATCAAGGAGCAGTTCATTAAAGGAAAACTCACCTCTGAACTAACCGCAAAGCTTACCGAACTGCTGCAGGTTATTACCAAACCCCTGGCAGTGAGATCCTCCGGCCTGCTGGAAGATTCGCAGTCCCAGCCTTTTGCCGGGATTTATGAAACCTACATGCTGCCCAATAATGCGGAGCAATTATCAGCTCGTCTTGAACAGCTAACGCGTGCGATTAAGTTGGTCTATGCATCAGTATATTTACAGAACGCTAAAAGCTACATCGAAAGCCTTCGGTATCGGTTGGAAGAAGAAAAAATGGCGGTTGTGATGCAGGAAGTAGTAGGGAAGGAAACGGCGGGGTTTTATTATCCTCACTTTTCAGGTGTGGCCCAATCGTATAACTTTTATCCCACTTCTTATCTTAAGCATCACGATGGCGTAGCGATGCTTGTTGCCGGCCTCGGCCATTCAATAGTTGAAGGCGGTAGAACCCACCGGTTTTGCCCCCGTTATCCCGAGATGAACTTTTTTTCGCTTGAAGATCAGATCCGTTACACCCAAACAGAAATATTTGCCCTGGATATGCAAAAAGGCAACACCGAGAACGATAAAGTTGAACTTACTACCCTGGCTATGCTGCCAATTGAAACTGTTGAAGAACACAAGAATTTGAAACATCTGGCCTCTGCCTGGGATGCAGCAAACAATCGGATCGAAAGCGGACTTGCTACCGAAGGACCGCGGGTAGTTAATTTTGCCAACATTTTACAGTACGAAACTTTCCCCCTGGCAAAGCTTTTGGTTGATATTCTTGGTATCTCTGAAGTTGCCTTTGGAGTACCGGTTGAAATCGAATTTGCAGTTGATCTGACAAGTAATCAAGCTAGTGGCGAAATGCCTGCGTTTTACTTTTTGCAGGTTCGTCCACTTACGGTTAATACTGGTGAACTTAATATCGATCTTGATACACTTGGGGCTGAAGCCCTAATCCTATATACAAATGAAGGGATGGGACACGGTGTAGTTGATAACCTTTATGACCTGGTAGTGGTTAATCCTGAGCACTTTAATAAAACCGAGACCATTAAGATTCAGCAGGAGATAGAATATTTTAATCAAAAACTAAAAAATGAAAACAGACGTTATATTTTGATTGGTCCCGGGCGTTGGGGTTCCCGCGATCGTAGCTTGGGTGTTCCGGTTAGCTGGGGGCAAATTTCGCAGGCCCAGGTTATTGTGGAAGCCGGTATTAAGGATTTTGATATTGAACCATCCCAGGGCACCCATTTTTTCCATAACCTTGTTGCTATGAATATCGGTTATTTTAACATTAATTATCATTCAAAAACCGATTTCATCGACTGGGACTGGATCAAGATTCAGAATCGGGATGAAGAAAAGAGCTATACTTTTCACCTCAAAAGTGAACGGCCCTTTGTCGTTAAAATGGATGGTAAAAAAGGAACTTCAGTGATCATGAAGCCCTGATCGATGGAGTTATTTTGATTATAATAATGATAAGATCGATCATTATAATAATTATATTTAAATATCCGGTAGCTTTTTGTCACTTTCTGTCGGCCGCTGATTAGAATTTAATTTAGTAGTCTTATTGTCCGAGGGAGGGGATTTGACTTTTGACCCGAACCAAAGCAAAAGAATCCGACGCACTCTTAAACATTAATCACCAGTGGTGTAAAGGGTGCGGCATCTGTATGGCTTTCTGTCCGCGGGAAGCTCTTTTTTTGAATGACAGAGGAAAAGCGGAAGTAATCAGCGACAAGTGCACGGCCTGCGGTGTGTGTGAGCTGTTCTGCCCGGATTTTGCACTTTCTTTGATTAAGAGGAGGAGTTCAGCAAATGCCGGAAACGAAACCGCTTTTAATGCAGGGCAATGAAGCCTGTGCCGTAGGAGCAATAGATGCCGGAGTTCGTTTTTATGCCGGTTATCCGATCACTCCTTCTACTGAAATAGCCGAAATAATGGCTGCACGGTTGCCGGAAATTGGCGGTGTTTTTATTCAGATGGAAGATGAGATTGCCAGTATGGCAGCCGTCATTGGGGCCTCGATTGGTGGGATGCGAACCTTGACGGCAACCAGCGGACCCGGATTTTCCCTGAAACAGGAAAACCTTGGTTATGCAATCATGGCCGAGATTCCTACCGTGGTTGTCGATGTACAGCGGATGGGCCCCAGCACCGGTGTGCCGACCGCACCATCCCAGGGTGATGTGATGCAGTCACGTTGGGGCACTCACGGAGATCATCCGATTATCGTTTTTTCACCGGCTTCAGTTTACGAAACATACTATCTAACTATTGCTGCGGTTAACCTGAGCCAAAAACTGCGGCAGCCGGTTATTATGCTTCTTGACGAGGTTATCGGTCATATGCGGGAGAAAGTTATGATTCCCGAAAGTGGCAAACTTTTAGTTGAAAAATCAAGCAATGAAGTGCCTGCCGATTGGAAACCTTATGATGAGAAGGGGCTGACGCCCCTGGTTCCCTTTGGTTTTGGTCATTATTATCATGTAACCGGTTTGTATCATGATCAGTATGGTTTCCCAACCGGTGATCCGCTCCAGGTTGAGCGGGCTCTTGACCGGTTGCATGATAAACTCGATAAATATCGCGATGAGATTATCCTCACCAATTACATTGGTCATAAGGAGCCACGGGTCGCTTTAGTTACTTACGGCTGTACTGTTCGTTCTGCTCGGGCGGTAGTGAAAAAAGCATACTGGCAGAATCGCCTGCCGGTCGGCTTGCTTAGCTTACAAACCATTTGGCCTTTTCCGGCCCGTGAAATTGAAGCCCTGGCCAAGCAGGTTGATGTCATTATTGTTCCGGAGCTTAACAGGGGACAGTTAGTTGGTGAAGTTGAAAGATATGCTGCCGGTCAGGCTAAGGTAGTACCGTTTAATCGCTATGATGGTGAAATGATCTTACCGGATCAAATATCTGATTTAATTGGGAGGTGGCTGTCATAGAACAGCTGACCCAGGATTTTTTACGAACCAGGAAATTGCCTCATATCTGGTGCCCAGGATGCGGAAACGGCATTGTTACGGCTGCACTGGTTAGGGCCATTGAAAGAGCGGGTTACGATCAGCGTGATGTGGTTATTGTATCGGGTATTGGCTGTTCTTCCCGTGCTGCAGGTTATCTCAATTTTAATACCCTGCATACTACTCATGGCCGGGCATTGGCTTTTGCCACCGGATTGAAAATGGCCAGGCCGGAACTGATTCTTTTTGTCATTATGGGAGATGGCGATGCCAGTGCCATCGGTGGTAACCATTTAATTCATGCAGCCAGAAGGAATATAGATCTGAATGCCGTAATAGTAAACAATCATATTTACGGGATGACAGGTGGTCAGCATTCACCTTTAACTCCGACCGGCAAAAAAGCTACTACGGCACCTCATGGAACCCTTGAAAGGCCGTTTGACCTTTTGGAACTGGCCCGGGGTGCGGGTGCAACTTTCGGAGCCAGGGGCAATGCCGCACAACCCCGCCAGTTGGAGCAGTTAATCGCCAGGGCATCCAGACATAAGGGATTCTCAGTAGTTGAAGCACTTTCTCCCTGCCCAATTTCCTACGGGCGCCGCAATAAGCTGGGCGGGGCAGTTGATATGCTGCGAGACATGAAAGAAAAGAGTATCGCCGTTGAGCGTGCTGCTGAAATGAAAGAGGAAGAGCTCGAAGGGAAGACGCTGAACGGTGTCCTCTTTGAAATCGATCTTCCCGAGTTTTCAGAAGAGTATCACCGAATGATCAAAAATGCTTAGATTTGATTACGGGGGGATTATTGTTGAGTAAAAGACAGGAGATATTGCTGACTGGAGCCGGTGGGCAGGGATTGATCTTGGCATCTATCGTCCTGGCTGAAGCAGCTGTTAATGATAATAAAAATGTTGTTCAAACCCAGTCTTACGGGCCTGAGGCGCGCGGTGGGGCCAGTATGGCTGGAGTGATTATTGATGTTGACACAATCGAATATCCCAAGGTAACCAGCCCAACGGTTTTGCTCTGTATGAATCAGGCTTCATATAACAAGTATTTACCGAAAGTAGAACCTGGCTGTGTTATTATAACCGATTCAACTTTTGTCAGCGGCCCATACAAGGAAGAATATAAAGTTCGGTCTTTCCCCATAACCAAGATGGCCAAAGAAATACTAAAACGCGAAGTAGTTGCTAATATGCTGGCACTAGGGGTGATCAATGCTGCTACCGGGCTGGTTGATCGAGAAATCTTCAGGGAAAGCATATTCAAGATGGCTCCCAAGGGAAGTGGTGAGCTTAATCAGCAGGCGTATGATCTTGGTTACAGCATTTTTGAGGCGGGCCCTGGACAGGTTAACGGCGTATCTGCTCAAAACCCTCAATAAAAAGGTGATCCTGGTAGTAACCGTTACTGCTATTGTAACGGAGCTTTTTGCCGCAACCGAAATTGGTCCCTTTCGTTTCTCGGTTGGAGCGATTGTTTTTATTTGCGCCATCTTAAGCTTTCACCAGTTGCCAATAATTACCACTGCAGTTCTGGTCGTCATTTCCTCATTTTTATTGCGTGTCGGTTTGGTCTTTTTCATCTCTTCTCACCATGTTCAATTTTCGCTTACTCTTGATAATTATTATTCTAACTTGGTATTTTTCATCTCGCTTTCCATTCTGCTTTCTTTGGTCAATATCAGAAAAATTCCTCGCCGGATTACCCTGCTGATGTGCCTATATCTCTGGTTTGCTCTTACTATCGCGAACCTGGCTGAAGCGCTGATCAGATTACCCGGCCAGGAATTAATGATTATTGATGATATTTGCATCCTATTCCTGATGGCAGCGGTCCAGGTATTCCTGATTATTAGCCTGCTTAAGATCAGCCATCTTCAGAGAACGTTGATTTTGGATGAAGAGCAGAAAGCCAACTATGAACGGATGCTCATTGTAGCTTCAGATTTGTATGATGAACAATTTTTTATGCAAAAATCAATGGAAAACATCGAAAATATTATGGCTAAAAGTTATATTCTGCATAAACGGTTAAAAGAGATGAAACTGACTGATTCCTTACCGGAAAACTCTGCCCTTGAAATTGCTGAAGAGGTCCATGAGGTGAAGAAAGATACGATGCGTGTTTTAGCCGGGATTGGCGAGGTAATTAAAATACGCAGGGAAAAACCTTCGATGAATCTAGCTGAGATCATTGATCTTGTCGTTAAGACCAATAGCAGCTATGCGCAGAGCCTCACCAAAGATATTCGGTTTAGTTTTACTGTGGAAAAAGCATTAACCACTAAACAGATCTATCCGCTTTTATCAATCTTAAATAATCTTGTTTCCAACGCAGTAGAAGCGATATCCGGAGCAGGATTGATTCGCCTTCAGGCTAGGGCGAAAGGTCCGATTTTACGTATCACTGTCAGTGACAATGGTGAATTGATCAGGACCGATAACCAACCGCTGATCTTTGAAGCCGGTTTTACGACGAAGTATAATGATGATGGTGTTCCTTCAACCGGTATAGGTTTGGCTTATGTCCGGGGTTTGGTTGAAAAATTCAGGGGCCGGGTTCTTTTTCGCCAAGTTGATCAGGAGAAGTGTTTTATTATTCTGATTCCCCTTAGTGCCATCATGGAGGATCAATAATGGATTTTACATTTTTTATTATCGATGATGATCTAGCCTGCCGAAAAATATTAGCGCAGATTATTGAAGATGAAAATTTAGGCGAAATAGTCGGTGAGCTTCCGGACGGTCACGGTAATATTATTGGCACAATTGCCTATCACCAACCTGATGTTTTACTGGTTGATCTTCTCATGCCTGGGAAAGACGGCATAGAAGTTGCTGAACAGCTCAGAGCAAGAAATTATCGGGGCAAGATTGTGATGATTTCTCAGGTTGAAAATAAAGAGATGGTAGCCCAGGCTTATGCCGCAGGAATAGAATTTTATATCAATAAACCGATAAATAAGATCGAAGTAATTTCTGTAATCAGAAATGTAACTGAAAGAATAAGGATGGAAGAATCTTTTGAGCAAATGCGCGAATCTTTGGCTAACCTTGACCGGATCGGCAGTTTGCGCCGTACGTATAGACAAATGCAGTCCAGGCAGCTTGATCGTGATACCATTATTGAAAGAACCAGTGAATTGCTAGCCGATCTGGGCTTGATAGGAGAACCTGGCAGTCATGATTTGATCCAAATTGTGATTTTCCTTTTTGGTGTTCCTGATATTGAAAAATATCTTGGTGAGTACCGTCGTTTAAAGGATCTATACCTGGCGATCCAGAAAACCTATTTGCGTGAAGAAGATAAGCAAAGTGACATGCGCGCTATTGAACAGCGGGTGAGGCGGGCGATTAGACACTCAATGGAACATGTTGCTGCACTTGGCCTTGAGGATTATAACAACCCAATTTTTGAGCGTTATGGATCCAAATTTTTTGATTTTAATGAATTACGGCTGCGGATGAAAGAGCTGGAACAAGGCCCGGAACCTGCTTCTAAAACCAGGGTTAATATTAGGCAATTTATCAATGCCCTCTATGGTGAGATCAAAAAAACCTCATAGGCGAAAAGATTAGAACAGCAAGGGAGGATATGAAACAGCGAATGGAAAAAAATATTTGTTTGGAAGCGCAACTTGCAAAGGAATGGGTTGGAGAATCAGAACTGGCTGAGTTTGAACCGGCTTTAAGAAAAGCTCATCACGCTCTTCATGACCAGAGCGGAATGGGTTCTGAGTTTACCGGCTGGGTTAACTGGCCACGCAACTATGATCATCAAGAACTGGATCGTTTGCAGGAAACTGCTGCTCTAATCAGGGAGAAAGCAGACGTCTTTATTGTCATCGGTATTGGCGGTTCTTATCTAGGTGCACGCTCGGCAATCGATTTGATGAAGCCAAATTTCTTTAATCAACTATCACCTCGGGAACGCGGCGGTCCGGAAATTTATTTTGCCGGTAATAATTTATCTCCCGCTTACCTTGCAGATTTAATACGAATAATTGAAGATAAGGAAGTTTTTATCAATGTGATCTCCAAATCCGGGACAACCTTGGAGCCGGCCATTGCCTTCAGGGTGCTGAGAAAAATGCTCGAAGATCGATATGGCCAAAAAGAAGCTGGTAAGCGGATTATTGCTACGACCGATCGCAATAAAGGTGCCCTGCGACAACTGGCGGCCGTTGAAGGGTATCAGACCTTTAGTGTGCCCGACGATATTGGTGGTCGTTATTCGGTTCTGACGGCCGTTGGGTTGTTGCCGATTGCTGTATCAGGACTAGACCCTGATCAGATGATGAAAGGAGCATTTGCAGCCAGCCGGATTTATGGTTTATGCAATTTAGACTCAAACGATGCTTACCGGTATGCTGTGATTAGGAATATCCTTTATCGGCAGGGGAAGACCATGGAAATTTTAGCTGCCTATGATCCCGCTTTTAATCAGTTTATTGAATGGTGGAAACAGCTATTTGGTGAAAGTGAAGGGAAAGATGCAAAAGGAATATTTCCAGCCGGAGTAAATTTCACTACTGATCTTCATTCGATGGGGCAATATATTCAGGAAGGCTTGCGCAACTTCTTTATGACTACCCTTTGGGTGAATAAATCCCGATCATCAATTGATGTTCCCATTCTCGATGATAACGCTGATGGACTTGGCATCCTTGAAGGCACAACCCTGCATCAGATTAATGATCAAGCCTGTCTTGGCACCATGCTGGCACATACTGAAGGAGGGGTGCCCAATTTGAAAATTGTGATTTCAGAAATAACGCCCTATCACTATGGCATGCTAGTCTATTTCTTTGAACTAGCTTGCGCCATCAGCGGGTATCTGCTCGGGGTCAATCCCTTTAATCAACCGGGAGTTGAGGCTTATAAGAAAAAGGTCTTCTCGCTTCTGGGAATCTGAATCGATCTTTGCCCGGAGTGTTGATCACTGATGGGGGGCATTTCCTGGCAATCAATAAAGTAACGGCAAGGCATCAGGTCACGAATAACGCGGTTACAATTGACTTTGCAGTTTGGAAGTAATAAGATTATGGAGAAATTTATCTTCCAGATCACGATCCGAGGTGACCAGATGTCTGAACTGAAACTATCCCCTGTATACGATCCAGCTCTAGTTGAGAAGGATCGTTATCAGTTCTGGCTAGAAGGAAATTATTTCAAAGCCAAACGCGATCCTGACCTTAATCCCTTTACCATAGTGATCCCACCGCCAAATGTAACCGGGTCGTTGCATATGGGTCATGCCCTAAACAATACAATTCAGGATATATTAATTCGCTGGCGTCGGATGCAGGGTTTCGATACTCTGTGGCTGCCTGGATGTGATCACGCCGGGATTGCCACTCAGAATGTAGTTGAAAAACACCTTGCTGAAGAAGGGATTGTTAAAAAGGATCTTGGCCGTGAAGGTTTTCTGGAAAAAGTCTGGCAGTGGAAGGAAACATATCATGCCAGGATTACCAAACAGCTTTATCGGCTAGGTGTATCCTGTGACTGGTCGCGGGAACGCTTCACCATGGATGAAGGTTGTTCAAAGGCTGTGCGCAAGGTTTTTGTTGATCTTTACAGACGGGGATTAATCTACCGGGGAGATTACCTGATCAATTGGTGTCCCCGTTGCCATACTGCCCTTTCAGATATCGAAGTTGAACATGAAGAAGAAACATCGACGCTTACTCATATTCGCTATCCGTTAGAAGACGGTAGCGGCTCAATCACTGTGGCTACAACCCGCCCGGAAACAATGCTCGGTGATACTGCTGTGGCGGTTCATCCAGAAGATAGACGCTATCGAAAGCTGGTTGGTAAAAAGGTTGTCTTGCCTCTTTTAGACCGGTTGATACCGATCGTGGCTGATGACTATGTAAACCCTGAGTTTGGTAGCGGAGCAGTTAAAGTTACTCCTGGCCACGACCCAAATGATTTTGCGATCGGACAGCGCCACAATCTTGAAGTAATTAATATCATTGATGAAGATGCTAAGATGACTGCCTCTGCCGGTCCGTACGCCGGACTGAACCGCAATCAGTGTCGCAAACAGGTTGTAGAAGACCTGAAAGCTCTCAAACTGCTTGATAAAATTGAAGACTATGATCATGCTGTCGGACGTTGTCAGCGGTGCAGTACAGCTGTTGAACCACTTGTTTCACGCCAGTGGTTCGTCAGGATGAAACCGCTGGCTGAACCGGCCCTGGAAGCGGTTGCTGATGAAAGAACATCGTTTGTTCCACCGCGGTTTACCCGCATTTATCAAAACTGGGTTGAGAACATTCGTGATTGGTGCATATCGAGGCAAATCTGGTGGGGTCATCGTATCCCAGCTTGGTACTGTCAATGTGGCGAAGTGATCGTCGATTATGATCAGCCGGAAAAATGTCCCTCCTGCGGCGGAAATCTGGAACAGGATTCCGATGTGCTTGATACTTGGTTCAGCTCTGCTCTTTGGCCGTTTTCCACTCTCGGCTGGCCTGAGGAAACCGCAGATCTTGAACATTTTTATCCGACAAGTGTTTTGGTGACTGCTTACGATATTATTTATTTCTGGGTAGCCAGGATGATGTTTATGGGATTGGCTTTTATGAATAGAGAGCCTTTCCATACTGTCTATATTACCGGTTTGGTTCGTGATTCCCAGGGTAGGAAGATGAGCAAATCACTTGGCAATGGGATAGACCCGCTTGAAGTTATCGAAAACTACGGAGCTGATACTTTACGGTTCACCCTGGTTACCGGTCAAGCTCCCGGTAATGATCAACGCTTCCGTCAGGAAAGCGTTGAAGCCGGACGTAATTTCGCCAATAAAATCTGGAATGCTTCCCGCTTTGTTCTTATGAATTTGATGGAGCAAGACCAAAGTGATTTTGCCTATGAACCTTATGACCCTCTTCAAATGATAACCGGTTTAAAAAGAATTGATAAATGGATTTTACACCGCTATAACGAGACCATACGTGAAGTTGACCGGCTGCTTGAGGAATATGAACTGGGAGAAGCAGCACGTATGGTTTACGATTTTATTTGGAATGATTTTTGTGATTGGTACGTAGAACTAAGTAAATATTATTTATATGGTAAAGAAGAAAAAGTTACTGATCAGGATCGCCAACGGACCAGAAGTTTATTGGTATTGATCATTGATGGAATGATGCGTTTGCTGCATCCGTTTATGCCGTTTATTTCCGAGGAAATATGGCAACACCTACCCAATCGCGAAGAAGAAGCACTGGTTGTTGCCAAATGGCCGGAATTTAATGCTAATCACCATTTCCCAGGTGAAGCTGAAGATCTGTACTTGCTACAGGAAGTTACCCGGGCGATTAGAAATTTACGCAGTCAGGTAAACTTGCCGCCGGGCAAGAAAGCGGCTGTAATCATCAGGGCGGAAGGGCAAGCAAAAATTTGTCTAGAAGCGGAAAAACATCATCTGTCCAGGTTGGCTTTTGCCGATCCGGTAACCATTGATTCGGCTGCAGAAAAACCAAGTCAGGCTTTAACCGAGATAATCGGAGATAGTATTGAAGTATTCTTACCGCTGGAAGGGGTTATTGATCTTGACGCCGAGTTTGCCCGCCTGGAAAAAGAGAGAGTTCAACTCCAGTCAGAAATGAAAAAAACAGTGGGTAAGCTAAACAGCAATGGTTTTATCAGCAAAGCTCCACCAGAAGTTGTTGCCACAGAAAAAGCGCGTTACGAGGAACAGAAAGTAAAGATGGTCAAGCTTGAGCAACGACTTCAGGAGCTGAAATAGAGAATGGAAATGAACTTAACATATCAAGAAGCCCTGGCATGGATCCACAGCCTGGGACGGTTTGGCATCAAACCGGGTCTTGAAAGAATGACCGCGCTACTTGAGATGCTTGATCATCCCCAGCACAAAGTACCTTTTGTTCATATTGCCGGCACGAATGGCAAAGGATCAACTGCCGCGATGCTTGCTTCGATGCTGCGTTCTTCCGGTTATCGTATTGGCCTCTATACTTCACCTTACCTGTTATCATTTACCAACAGGATGGCTGTCAACGGTTCAGACATCCAGGAAGAAGAACTAGTTGAGTTGGTTGCTATAGTAAAACCGCTGGTTGAAAAGATCCAATCCGATCCTGCCCTGGGTCATCCTACTGAATTTGAAGTGGTTACAGGGCTGGCGCTTACCTATTTTGCGTCAGTTGGTGTTGATCTTGTCGTCCTGGAGGTCGGTTTGGGAGGAAGGCTGGATGCCACTAACGTTGTTGATCCACTTTTAAGCATCATTACCAACATCAGCTTAGAACATACTGCTGTCCTTGGTGATACCATCGAAAAGATAGCTTTCGAGAAGGCCGGGATTATCAAACAGGGCAAGCCTTTACTGACTGCAGCTGAAGATCAGCAAGCCCTAAATGTTTTTGCACAGCGGTGTGCGGAACTTAACTGTGAAATGTACCGTGTTTATCCACCGCTTGAAAAAATTGAGGCGATCTTACCGCATAGGCCTCTGGCAGTATTAAAAGAAATTTCCACCGGAGGTCAGTATTTTGATTATTTTGGGTTTAAGCAGCAATTGCAGGATCTCTTCATTGGTTTGCGCGGTAGGTACCAAATCATCAATGCAACCACGGCGCTTGCCGCCCTGGAATTGTTGATTGCTCAAGGTTTTACGATAGATCTTAAAGAAGCCAAAAAAGGTCTGGCCAAAACTGTTTGGCCAGGGAGACTTGAGTTGTTACAAAGTGAGCCGCTGGTAATTATGGACGGGGCTCATAATCCGGCGGCCATTGAGAAGCTTTCAGAAGCGATCCCCGATTATTTTCATTTTACACGGCTGATTTTGGTTATCGGTATCCTGGCCGATAAAGATGTTGAAGCGATGCTCGTTAAGATTTTACCGTTGGCTGATCTAATCATTTTTACTAAGCCAACCATATCGCGCGCTGCGGAACCGGGTAATGTGGCTGATTTTGCCCGAACCAGGCTAGGTTTGCGCAAAGAACATCTGGTCGTCAGGGATTATCGGGCTGCCCTGGACAGGGCTTTGGATTTAGCTGGACCGGAAGATGCAGTTCTGGTAACCGGTTCATTGTATACGGTCAGCGATATTCGTGCTTACTATTGTGAACGTTATCAACTACCATCCGGATCTTCCGATTATCAGCAATAAAAATCAGAAATTCAGGCAGGAATTATGATAATTATCACGAAAGCTATTAAGTGTTTTTTATTTAGTTGGATTAACCATTTTTGACCTCGCTCTCAGAAGCTTGGTTGCAACTGGGTTGTTATTAATCATCATCTATTAATCAAGAAAGGGTGAACACTAAAAATGAGCGGTACGATCTTCAAAGGTGGAGTTCATCCGGACGATCATAAAGAGTTAACAGAAGCTATGAGCGTTAACCCGATGAAAGCCCCCTCCACAGTATTTGTTCCCTTGCAGCAGCACATCGGCGCACCATGTGAACCACTGGAGGGAATCGCAGTCGGCGTTCAGGTCAAAGTAGGACAAAAAATTGCCGACAGCGGCAGTTTCGTTTCCGCCCCGATCCATGCCACTGTGTCGGGAACCATTAAAGAGATAGGACCTTTCAATCATCCCCTGGGCCGCCCGGTTCAGACTATTACTATTGAGTCGGACGGCAAAGATGAATGGGATGATCAGATTAAACCGGCTGGCGAGCTTGAGAAGCTTTCGGCAGAGGATCTGAGAAAGTTGATCAGGGAGGCCGGGATTGTCGGTTTGGGTGGCGCTACCTTTCCCGCCCATGTAAAACTGTCTCCCCCGCCGGACAAAAAAATCGATGTCGTCATAATTAACGGTGCTGAGTGCGAACCATACCTGACAGCTGACCACCGGGTTATGCTTGAAATGCCTGAAAAGATTGTTTACGGGTTAAAAGCAATGATCAAAGCGCTTGATGCGGAAGTAGGAATAATCGGGATCGAAGATAACAAACAGGACGCTATCGCGGTGATGCAGTCTGCCATTGCCGGTGAGGATCAGCTTAAAGTTGTTCCCCTGCATACAAAATATCCTCAGGGTGCAGAAAAAATGTTAATCCAAGTAACCACCGGGCGCAAGGTTCCGTCTGGCGGTTTGCCTCTGGAGGTAGGGGTTGTTAACCATAACGTTGGAACGGCAGTAGCAATTAACAATGCCATCAAGGAAGGCAAGCCATTAATCGAGAGAGTCTTGACCGTTACCGGTTCTGGAATTAATCGGCCGGCCAATCTTCTGGTGAGAATCGGCACCCTGGTTAGCGAGGTAATTGAAGAATGCGGTGGTCTGAAAGATAATACCCGCAAGCTGATCATCGGGGGCCCAATGATGGGTTTGGCGCAACCACACGCCAACTTGCCGGTGATCAAAGGAACATCGGGTATCTTAGTCCTAACCGATGAGGACGTTTGCCTTTCTGAAAGTGTAACCTGCATCCGTTGTGCCAAGTGTGTTGAATCCTGTCCGGTATCATTGCTGCCTACACTGATTGCCCAGGCGGCTGAACATAACCTTTTTGACAAGGCAGAAAAGCTCCATGCGTTAGATTGCTTCGAGTGCGGGTGTTGTTCATATGTCTGTCCTTCCAAGATACCTTTAACCCAGTTAATCAGGATTGCTAAAGCGGAAATAATGAAAGCGAAAAAGAAATAGTATTTTTGCCAGGAAAGGAAGTGAACCTGATGGATAATAAAATGGTAGTGTCATCATCTCCGCATATTCGAACCATTGAATCTGTGCAGAGCGTGATGACCGATGTTTTGATTGCCCTGTTTCCGGCAGCTCTGATGGCAGTGCTGCTGTTTGGTTATAAAGCCTTACTAACCATGGTGATATCTGTTTTTACGGCGATGGTTATCGAGGCTTTTTGGTTGCGTAAACGTAATCTTTTCAATGATGGAAGTGCAGCGGTAACCGGTTTGCTTTTTGCCATGGTTTTGCCGGCCTCCGCTCCCTGGTGGCTCGTGGTAGTTGGTGCCGCCTCGTCAATCATTATTGGTAAACAGGTTTTTGGCGGTATCGGCAATAATATTTTTAACCCTGCCTTGGTAGGAAGGGCAATTGTAGTCATGTCTTGGGGTGGTCACCTAGTTGGTCGCATTTGGCCCCAGCCCCAGCCTTTTGCTTTTACCACTGATGTATCGGCGGTTACAATGGCAACGGCGCTGGCCGGTCAATCTGAAGCCCTGACTTTCAGCATTACCGATCTTTTTGTTGGCAGCATTCCGGGTTGTCTCGGGGAAACCTCTGCTTTAGCTTTGCTGCTTGGCGGAGTATGGCTCTATTACAAGGGTCATATCGACTGGCGTATTCCGGGAGGATTTATCGGCACCGTATTTGTCCTTGGCGTGGTTTTTGGCGGCGGATTCTATGGCAATATTTTCCTAACCGGATTATTCAATGTGCTGGCAGGAGGAGTAATGATCGGGGCCATTTATATGGCTACCGACATGGTTAGTACACCGGTTACGCCGACCGGTAAATTAATTTTCGGCATTGGCTGCGGTTTAATAACGATGCTGATTAGAATCTGGGGAACACTGCCTGAAGGAGTAACCTTTGCGATCTTAATCATGAACGCAGTGACCCCGATTATCGATAATTTTACAATTCCACAGCAGTTCGGGGGGGTGAAGAAGAGTGCGTGAGGTACTAAAACTGTCGATTACCCTGGCGGTTGTCGGATTAATTTCTGCTGCGCTGCTGACCGGCGTGAACAATATTACCGCTCCGATTATCAGTGAAAGGCAGGCTGCTGAATACCGGCAGGCTCTTGAACAATTCTTCCCTGATGTAGCCGACTTTGAAAGTCAGCAATTGGGGGAAGACTCCTTTGATTTAGTTTATGATAGTTCTGATCGCTTAATTGGCGTCATGGCTACGGCTGAGCAGCAGGGTTATGAGGGGACCATTCTCTACAACCTTGCTCTTGATGCAGGAAGCAAGATCGTTGGTTTAAGGGTTGTTTCGCATTCCGAAACGCCCGGTGTGGGAGATGTGATTACAACTGATGATTTCCAGAAGCAGTTTATCGGTAAAGGGTACGAAGATCCCCTTACAGCCGGTGAAGATGTTGATACGGTTAGCGGGGCGACGATCAGCAGCTCGGCCATGATCAATTCGATCAGACGTGTTGTTGGTGTGGCTGCAGAGAATTTCCTCGGTTATGAAGCCTTGGTGATTGAGATATCAGAAGTGCCTGATGGAGTTTATCAGGGATCTGCTCCCGGCCTGGCCGGACCGATAACGGTTGAAGTTGAGGTCTCCGGTGGGTCAATCACCAGGATAGAAGTAATTGATCACGATGAAACACCAACATATTTTATCGAAGCCTACCCGTTGATTCCGGAAAAGATCATTGAGACACAGCAGCTCGATGTTGACACTCAAACGGGGGCAACTTTCAGCGCCAAAGGGATTGTTGATGCAGTTAAAGCTGCTTTGGCTAGCGCTTTGGACGCAAACGGCGGAGGTGGAGAGTAATTGAAAGCCACTAGTTCTTACCTTCAGGAATTAACAAAAGGAATCCTGAAGGAAAACCCTGTTTTTATCAGTGTCCTCGGGATGTGCCCTGTTCTTGGGGTTACTGCTTTTCTGGTAAACGGTTTTGGCATGGGAGTGGCCGCCACTGCAGTTCTGGTTGCCTCCAACCTGGTAATATCCCTGCTTCGTAAATTTATACCACCCCAGGTTCGGATCCCCTGCTTTATCGTAGTTATAGCTACATTCGTGACTATAATTGAAATGGTTTTAAAAGCTTTTCAACCGGTTCTTTACGAAGCATTGGGCGTTTTTGTCCCGTTAATCGTGGTAAACTGCATTATCCTGGGACGTGCTGAAGCTTTTGCCAGCAAAAATAGTCCGTTGCGTTCTTTACTTGACGGTCTGGGAGCAGGGATCGGTTTTACTTTGGCTCTACTGATCTTAGCAGCAGTCCGTGAAATAATTGGCCAGGGAACCATTTTAGGTCCGGATCCAGAAAGCGCGATTCACCTGTTCGGCGCGAATTTTGAGCCTATGGCTTTATTTGCTCAGCCTTCTGGAGCCTTTATAGCCCTTGGATTATTATTGGCCGGAGTAAATTCGGTTATGAAACGTTTAAATATTTAGTAGGCTGGTAAGTTCTTAGGTTTACCAACCTGGACAGGAGGATAAGATGGAAAAACTTCTATCAATATTTTTTATCTATATTTTTGTGGAAAATTTCGTCTTGCAGCGTTTTTTTGGGATCTGTCCCTTTCTCGGTGTTTCCCGGAAAATGGAAACGGCAATCGGTATGAGTATGGCTGTAGTCTTTGTGATGACGATGGCCACACTTGTTACCTGGTTAATCTATACATTTGTGCTGGTTCCTTTTGGCTTGGGTTATCTTCAAATAGTGACCTTTATCCTGATCATTGCTTCCTTGGTTCAACTGGTAGAAATTGTGCTGCGCAAAATCAGCCCCACTCTCTACCAGGGATTGGGTATCTATCTGCCGTTAATTACCACTAACTGTGCGGTAATGGCTGTTGCCCTTCTGGCAGTCCGCCAGGAGTTTTCGCTCATCGAATCAGTGATATTTGCCATTAGCGCATCGATCGGTTTCTCACTGGCCTTGGTTATCATGGCCGGCATCAGGGAGCGTCTTGAACTGGCAAAAATCCCCGATATCCTTCAGGGAACGGCGGTTACCTTGATTACTGCAGGGATACTATCGATGGCCTTTTTAGGTTTTAAGGGTATGATGACTTTATAAAATTACTGGCGTTGATGACAACTTGCCAGTTAGAAGAATAGATCATAAAAAGCCTCTTATTTCTGACCATACTATGCGAGGTGAACTGAATCGTGCAGATCATATATGCAATAGCTGCCCTTGGTTTAATCGGTCTGATTTTTGGACTGCTTTTAGCCATGGCAGCCCGCTTTTTTGCTGTTCAAACCGACCCCCTGGTTGAGTCAATCAAAGAAGTTTTACCTAATGTAAACTGTGGTGCCTGCGGTTATGCAGGATGCTCGAAATTTGCCGAAGCTGTTGCCGGGGGAGAAGCCAAAACTAATGGTTGTATCCCGGGTGGAGAAGCAACGGCGAAAGAGATTGCTGAATTGCTGGGACAGGAAGTTATGGATAGTACTCAGCCGATTGCCACAGTTTTTTGTATCGGGGACTGTTTCAAAACTTCTGATCGTTTTGTTTATGATGGTGTGATGGACTGTGCTGTTGCCTCTGACTTTCTAGGCGGTTTTAAAGCTTGTAGCTACGGTTGTCTCGGGCTGGGTAACTGTGTCCGGGCCTGCTTATTCGATGCTATTAAAATGGGCGAGCATGGTTTACCGGTGGTTGATGATGAAAAATGTACTGGTTGTGGTCTTTGCGCCACTGCATGCCCTCGTGCTATTATTCAAATGTTGCCTAAGAGTAAGGAAGGCCATCTTGTTTTGTGCAGTTCAAAAGACCGTGGCAAAAAAGTTTCAGCTGCCTGCGAAGTTGGCTGCATAGCCTGCAAAGCATGTATCAAAGCCTGTCCGCAGGAAGCGATCGAGATGGTTGATAATCTTGCCGTAATTGATCTTGAAAAATGTAACGACTGCGGGGATTGCGTTCCCGTGTGTAAACCGGGAACAATTCACCGGCGAATTGAAATACCGTCAGCAGCAGATGCATTAGCCTCAGCTGCTGCCGCTCAAGCCGAGACGGCCTAAGTTTGCATAATAGTGGGACAAGGTGGACAGCATCTTGTTCCACTGTTTATTAAACGTTATCCTATCAGTTTACTTATCTATTACTACAATGCGCTAAACTTATAACTCTGCTTAATTCCGGTGGTGTAAAGATGCGAAGCAGTTGGCGTAATTATTTGGGTTTCACCCTAATCATGTTCATATTCTGGGTGGCTATCAGCGGAACCCTTAAATGGCCTCAGCTATTGTTTGGTTTTCTAGCGGCTGTTTTTGTAGTCTGGTTCAACCGGAACCTGTTGATCAAACCTGAGGAACGACCACCACTCCACTTAAAAACTATTTTTTGGTTAACGGGCTACCTGGTTAAACTACTACTGGATATTGTAGTGGCAAATTTCCAGGTAGCCTGGTTGGTCTTGAATCCCAGAATGCCAATTGAACCGAATTTAGTCGATCTGGAAGTTGATCTAGAAAAAGTTACCGGCCGGGTGCTACTTGCCAACTCCATAACTTTAACACCCGGCACGTTGACGATCATGGCCGAGAAGAAGAAGTTTTTGGTTCATGCTCTAACTTTAAAGAGTGGCGAAAATCTTAAGCAGTGGTCGTTGATCAAGAAAATCAAGGATGCTGAGGAGGCAGGTTGATGGATATTGCCTGGCTATTAAACAGCTCCTATCAGCTCTGCGCGATCTTAGTAATGATGATGGTTTTTTTGTCCTTGATCAGGGCATTAATTGGTCCAACTGCACCTGACAGAATAACGGCAATAAATATTATTGGCACTAAAATCCTTGTAATCATCACCCTAATCGCCCGTGTTTATGAGCAACAGTATTACTTAGATATTGCCATGGTTTATGCTTTAATGAGTTTTATAACAACTATTGGTGTTGCTAAATACTTGGAAAAAGGAGCACTGGATTGATGGCTGATCAATTGGTTTATATCCTGGACCTGCTAGCGCTGATTAGTCTATTCGGTGGAGTCTTTTTCCTCTTTGTCGGAACCTTGGGTTTGCTGCGTCTGCCTGACGTTTTCAATCGATTGCATGCCACTACAAAATGCGATACTCTTGGAGCGGGACTGATTTTACTTTCATTGGCGATACAAAGTACGGTGAACGTTGCCGTGCGTCTTTTTTTGCTGGCATTTTTTATACTCATTACTAATCCTACTGCTGCTCATGTTATTGCCAGGGCTGCCTATAAAACCGGAATCAAACCTGTCCTAGTTAAGAGGTCAAAAAATGACTGAACTGCTCAACATACTGTTACTTTTATTCCTGATTGTTTGTGCTTTAGGAGTTGCCTATATTCGAGACCTGCTTAGTGCAGTGATCTTGTTTTCTGCTTTTGGCCTAATCATGGCTGTAATTTGGCAGCAACTTAGTGCTCCGGATGTTGCCATGGTTGAAGCGGCCCTTGGTACCGGTGTTGCATCATTACTAATGATTGCGGCAATCAGTAAGACGAAGCGAGCTGAATAATTAGGACCGGGAGGTTGATTAGATGCCTGTGTTGGCGCTTATCTTTTCTATCGTTTTGGCTCTCTTCTTGCATTACATCCTGGGGGTTGGACTGAAAAGCATCCTAACCGTTTATTTACTCGGATTAATCATTTATATGTTTAGCTTTACCGTTGCCGAAATGCCTCTGTTTGGTTCTATTGACAGTCCCGCCTTTAATGAAGTGCCCAGACGTTACCTGCAGGAAGGATTACGGGAAACAGGTGCTCTTAATATCGTTAGCAGTATCATCATTGATTACCGTGCTTTCGATACCCTGGGGGAAGCAACGGTTTTATTCACGGCGATAGCGGCTGTAGTTGCTACCCTTAAATCTCATTAAATTGTGGAGAGTGTTATCAAATCGACGATCAAATTGTCCGTATAACCAGTCGCCTTGTTGCTCCTTTTATTCAACTATACGGTATCTATGTAATTGTAAATGGCCATCTTACTCCCGGTGGAGGTTTTTCCGGTGGGGCAATATTCGGAGCCAGCCTGGTATTAATCGCCATTTCATTTAATCTCGAGGCAGGTTCCAAACAGATATCGTACCAAGCGGCTTCGTTGCTGGAAAGTGGCGGTGCCCTGGGCTTTGCTCTAACTGGTTTTATAGCCGTATTAATGGGTGGTAACTATTTATCGAATAAGGTAGCAGGATTCCCGCTTGGAGAGGCGGGGGAACTATTCAGTGCCGGTGCGATCTTTATGATCACAATTTTTATCGGGGTGAAAGTAGCCAGTACTATTACCACTCTATTCTACCATATTATCGAAAAGGAACATTAAATTGGAGATTCTAAGCGGATTAATGAATAACTACTATTATTATGTGGCAATAATCCTTTTCGTCATTGGTATGCATACTATGCTGACTCATGCCAATATGATCAAGAAGGTTATTGCCATGAATATTATGGATACTTCCGTTTTCCTGCTCTTCGTGGCTAGCGGTTATGTGCATGGAGGGAAGCCGCCGATCATCGTGGATAGATCTGATTTGATCTATATTAATCCCTTACCGGGCGCCCTGATCTTAACCGGAATCGTTGTCGCGGTTAGTGTTACAGCTTATGCCTTAAGCCTGATCGTTAAAATACACCGTACCTATGGCACAGTTGATTGCGATGAAATTTGCGAATTCAGGAGCGATGAATAGTGGTTTATGTTGTACACTTCCCGGCTTTAATCATTGTTCTTCTCCTGGCTGCTGCTTTTCTATCTCCGCCTTTCTATCAGCGCTTTCAAAAGGCATGTGGATTGCTGTTGGTAGCAGCCCTCTCGTTGTCACTATTGATGGCGTTTTTTCTTTTAACCTTTGTCCGTGACGCCGGCACATTTTTTTACCAGATGGGAAACTGGCCACCGCCATGGGGTATTGAGTACATGGTTGACCCAATAAGGGCTTATATGCTGATTGTTGTTTTAATAGTCAGTCTCTGGATCTTTGTTTATGCCCTGAAAGATCTTGAACATGAGCTGCGAAAAAGAGTAGTTGGTTGGTACTACACGCTTTATGCCCTGCTGGTGGCCTCAATGGCTGCCATGACAATGACCAATGATCTATTTAACCTCTTTGTTTTGATGGAGATCTGTGCCATTGCTTCCTGTGCGATCATTACCATCAAAGAAGATCGTGAATGCCTGGAAGCAGGTTTTAAATATCTGATTTTAAGCGCTATGGGTAGTGGCTGTTTTTTACTGGGGGTGGCTATGCTCTATATGGTTACAGGGCATCTAAATTTCACTTACCTGCAAAATGAGCTTAGTCTGGCCGTAGAAGTTTATCCCTTAAGTGTTTTTACTGCAGCTGCCCTTTTTATTGTTGCTTTTGGCACGAAGGCAGCGCTATTTCCGCTACATGTTTGGCTGCCTGATGCCCATGCGTCGGCGCCTTCTCCTTCAAGCGCCATGCTTTCGGGCTTGGTTATCAAAATTTATGCCTTTACCCTTTTTTTAGTTTTTTATCGGGTTTTCCCTCGATCTTTGCTCGAAAATCTGCCTCTTAGCGAAATTGTCCTCTGGCTGGCAGCATTCGGTGTAATGTTTGGTTCTGTTTATGCTATGCTGCAAAAAGATTTAAAAAAAATGCTTGCCTATTCCAGCATCAGCCAAATTGCTTTTATTTTTATGGGGATCGGCCTTGATCAAAATCTGGCTCTAATTGGCGGTCTCTACCATATTGCAGTGCATGCAGTAACGAAGAGCATGCTTTTCATGTCAGCCGGAGCAATTATCTATGCCAGCGGGGTGCGTAAAATTAGTGATTTGGCTGGTATCGGTAGGGCTTTGCCCCTGGTAATGGTTGCTTTTACCATTGGCAGTGCATCGATGATCGGCATTCCAGGAACCGGGGGTCTGATCAGTAAGTGGTATATTGCCCTGGGGGCCTTGGAAATCGGTCGCACTATCTTTGTTTTGGTTATATTATTAAGCAGTTTGCTCAATGCTATCTATTACATGCCTATTGTCATTAATGCCTTCATGAGTCAGGCTGAGTTTGGTTTCAAAGTTAAAGCGATACCAAAGGTGATGCAATTCTCATTATTAGTCGGGATTATTCTGGTAATAACAACCGGGGTGTTCTCAAGGCCGATTATTTTGCTATTGGAGCAGTCGATCGAAACTTTATTTTAAAGGGCTTTTACTGGTTCCGGTTGAATTATTGAAATAACAAACCTATAATAATATAAAAGGCGGGGGTGGCTTTATTGACTGAAAAAACTGTAGTTGCATTGCAGATTGCTGCTGTCATTGTTCCGATTGTCATGACGCCCATCATCATGTATGTTGACCGGATATCGGCCCGTCTGCGCAACAGCCTGTCTGTATTGACAGCCGCAGGTACCGTTATCCTGGTTTTTATGCTTTATCCATTCATCCGGAATGGTGGGATTATCCAACGTTCTATTTTTGAAATATTACCAAATCTTGAGATTTCCATCCGCCTTGATATCGTCAGTTTTTCGCTTGCAGCCCTTGCTTCCTTCGTCTGGTTTCTCTGCACCGTTTATTCATTAGACTATATGGCTTCTGAACACGCTTGTGGCCGCTATTATCCGGTATTAATTTTTACCCTGGGCAGCTGCCTGGGCATTTTCTTTGCCGGAGATCTCTTTAGCCTCTTTGTTTTCTTTGAACTGATGTCGATTATTGCTTACATCCTTGTGATCCACGAACAAACTGAAGAAGCGCTAAAAGCTGGTTATAAGTACCTGGTGATGACCATCATTGGCGGACTTGCCCTCTTTTTCGGGATAATTATTATCTTTGAACTAGGTGGTACAGTATCGCTCGGGGTCGGACCGATTGTTCAGGAAAAATCAACTTTGGCTTTAGTTGCCTTTATCTGTTTTTTAATCGGATTTGGGATGAAAGCAGGGATGTTTCCGCTTCATGTCTGGCTGCCTGATGCTCATCCGGTGGCTCCTTCCCCGGCCAGCGCCTTGCTCTCCGGGATAATGCTCAAGACAGGGGCTTACGGACTAATCAGGGTTGTCTTCTATGTTTTCTCTTTCGAACTGATAAAAAATGCAAACTGGGATGTCATTCTTGCTGTTCTTGCTGTAATCACGATCCTGTTGGGTTCGGCAGTTGCCTTGACTCAAACCGATATCAAGAGAAGGTTGGCTTACTCCAGCATTAGTCAGTTAGGTTACGTGCTGCTCGGCTTGAGCATTTTAAACTACAATGCAATCACCGGAGCCGCATTTCATATTTTCAGTCATGCTTTTATGAAAAGTGTGCTTTTCCTCGCTGCCGGTTCGATCATCTGGAAAACCGGCAAGCGGAACGTCTATGATATGAAAGGATTGGGCCGCCAGATGCCGATTACAATGGGCTGTTTTTCCATTGCTGCTCTTGCAATGATCGGTATTCCTCCGCTTAATGGTTTTCTCAGTAAATGGACTTTGGCTTTGGGAGCGCTTGACGCCAACCTACCCGGTTATGTTTTGGTTTTATTGATCAGTAGTTTGTTGAATGCTCTCTACTATTTGCCGATCATAATTCCGGCTTTTTTCGAACTGCCAAAAGAGCTAGCTGTTGAACATAACGAGCATCAGCACAGCGAACCCGCGTCGCCGGTTGTGATCCAGGAAGCGACTCCGGCTATGCTGTCCGCCATAATCATCCTTACCCTTTTCACTATTATATTTGGATTAACTCCCAACAATATTGTCTTCAATTTTTCACGTCTTATTGCAGTTTTTCTGCTGGGAGGGGGGGCTGTTTAGTTGTTTGCAGCCGCCCCGGAGCATCTGCCCAAGGTCTACGAGCTCTACTACTCCGGCATTCCCCTCTGGGTAACGCTTCTGCCCATGGTAGTAGGGATTGGTCTTTATGGTTTAAAAGACAATTGGGAGAAAACCAGAAAGATTGTTTCTCTGGCTGCTTCCTTGTTTTCCCTGGCTGGAATTATCCTAATTTTACCACTTACCCTCAAGGGTTCAGTTTATTATGACCTGATCGATTTTATGCAGTTGGGTCTTTTTTTTAAAGTTGATCTAATCGGCTGGATTTTTGCTTTTTTAATTACCTTAGTCTGGTTTCTGGCGACTCTTTTTTCTTTTGCCTATATGGACCATGAACACAATCGCCGTCGTTATTACAGCGTATTGCTCTTTACACTTGGTTCAACTCTCGGGGTGGTTTTGGCTGGAGATTTTTTTACTCTTTTCTTGTTTTTCGAGTTGATGACCCTTAGCTCTTTTATCCTGGTTATACACGAGCAGAATCTTGCAGCGATGAAAGCAGGGATGCTTTATCTTTATCTGGGCATAGCTGGAGGACTGGCTCTGTTGTTTGCCATTATGATGGTTTATTCGGCTACCGGCTCGGTCGATCTTGCTCCCGCCCTTGACCAAATTACGGCAAACCGGACCCTGATCTATGTTCTTTTCCTGATCGGCTTTGGCATTAAAGCCGGTTTGGTTCCACTCCATATCTGGTTGCCACTGGCCCATCCTGTTGCTCCTTCTCCAGCCAGCGCCCTGCTCTCAGGGATCATGATTAAAGCCGGTGCTTATGGAATATTACGCGTATCCCTGATTCTATATTCTACGCCGGATAAAACAAGTACTCCCGATTTAAACTACCTTTTTCTGATTGGTAATGCTCTGATGTGGATTGGCCTCGTAACGATGTTCGCAGGGGCGGTTATGGCTTTGCTCCAGGGTAATATGAAGCGTATTTTGGCTTACAGCAGCGTCAGCCAGATCGGTTACATTGCTACTGGGCTTGGCGTTGCTACCTTTATGGGCATTGGTGGAGCAATGGGTTTCGCTGGGGCGGTTTATCATATTATTAACCACGCTTTTTTTAAAGCCGGCCTTTTTATGATGGTCGGGACTGTTTATATTTATACTCATGAACTGGAGTTGTCCCGCCTGGGTGGAATGCTCAGAAAAATGCCCCTGGTTGCTGTAGCTTTCCTGGTTGCTGCTTTTGGAATTGCTGGTATACCCGGCTTTAACGGTTATCCTAGCAAAACCCTGATTCATGATGCCCTCCTAATCGCTATTAAGTATAACGATTTGATCAGCCTGGAAGTGGCGGAAAAAATATTTACCCTGACCAGCGCCATCACTATTTGCTATTTTATAAAGCTTTTCCGGGGCATTTTCCTCGGTTCGGTTCCGGAAAAACTGGATCGTAAATATCAGTTGCCCCTTTCAGTTAAGACGGTTTTAAGCAGTTTTGCCCTGATTATTATCGCTATTGGATTTTTCCCTAATCTGATCCTGGAAAAGATTATTGTGCCCGCTGCAGAGATGCTGAAATATGAAGGCTATGCCATGGATCATCTTTACCATTTTCATTTTTTTGAATGGCACCCCCTACAGGCAATGATCGTTGTCAGTGTGCTTGCTCTAATCATCTATATTCCCGGCTACTATCGTCGCTGGTTTGACTGGAGTCCCCCACCCTGGTTTAGTATTTACGCCTTTATTTATGAACCACTGACTCATTATTTGATGCGGTTAACCTGCCGGACCGGGATAATCGTTGATTCCTCGGTTGATCATGCCTACAACCGGTCAGGAATTGTTGCCCGCAACTGGTGCAGCTTGATTGGCGATTTTGATCACGGACTTGATCGCTTTTATCTGAAATGGGGAATTATCGGTCGTAAAATGGCTGACAGCTCTAGAGATATTGATGACAAACTGGATCAGTTTTACCAGAAATCAGGACAGGCTGCACGAAAAATTGCCGATAAATCAGCCGATATGGACAGTGCTCTTGACAAGGCCTATACAAAGACCGGTAAAGCGGCGCAGCAGCTGGCCAAGCAATCTACCGATTTAGATCGGGCCCTTAATGTTGTTTACGATCAAGCCGGTCAAAAAGCCAGGGAACAGATGGAGCGACGTCTTGCTGCTAAAAATGATCAGAAGAAAAGCGATCAATCAACCAGGTGGAACACAAAAAATCTAAGCTTTGATAATCTTTTGTTAGTCCTGGTTTTAGGGATAGTGCTGCTAATCATCTTCTATTTTGGCCGTTCTTAAAGGAGTAACCACACTGCAAGAAAGCCAATTAATTGCCAAAAATAAGATCAGGGGCATCATATTTTTTTCTGTTTTTCTTTTTATTACTGGTTTTATAATTGCCGGCTTCTTGTTTGTTTTGCTAACCGGCTGTAAGCAGTCAGCTAGTTGGGAACATGTTTACTATTTTACAACCATGGATACTTCTGTCGAATTACGTTTCAATTTTTCGGACCATGAAAAAGCTGTTCAAATCAAAGAAGAAGTTTGCCAGGAGATAGAACGACTTGAGCAATTGGTCAGCCGCTCCTCTGAAGGAAGCGAAATAGCGATAATTAACCAATTAGCCGGTCTGGAACCGGCTCCGGTCAGTCCGGAGACCCTGGCAGTTATTCAACAAGCGCTTCAGTTTTCTGTGATCAGCGGAGGTGCTTTTGATCCGACAGTTGGACCCCTCATCAGCAGCTGGGGCTTTCTAGACCAGCAGTATAGAATACCATCGGAAGCAGAAACTGCGAAAGCCTTGGCCTTGGTTGACTATCGAAAAGTAATCGTTGATGAAGCGCTTTCGTCCGTGTATTTACCTGAGAAAGGAATGAATCTTGAACTGGCTGGAATCGCTAAAGGTTTTATTGTCGATCGCGCAGTGGATATTCTTAACAGTTATAATGTTAGTGAAGCTTTTATTAATGCTGGAGGGGATATTGCCCTTATTAATAATCAATGGCGTATCGGAATCCGTCACCCTCGAGATAGCGATGAAATTATTGCCGTTCTTGATCTCGAAAATGGCGCGCTAGCCACATCAGGAGACTATCAGCGGTTTTTTGAGCTAAATAGTGTCAGGTATCATCACTTGATCGATCCTTGGACAGGTCTGCCAGCCCGTGATTTAATTAGTGTGACGATAATTGCAGACCAGGTTTCTAAAGCGGATGCTCTGGCCACTTCCATTTTTATCCTCGGTCCGGAAGAGGGACTGATATTAATTGAAAGTCTTGCCGGTGTAGAAGGGGTGCTGATAACCCCGGATCTTGAGATCATCTACTCCAGCGGCTTAACCGGTAAGCTTGAATTGCAGTAGAAAGGAGTAAGTGCCGATGCCTCAATCATCCCCAATGTTAAGAAGCCGTCTGAACTACCTTACTTACCTGGCAATTTTAATTACATTTTCTATAGTTATTCATACCGTTGAAGCTGCCCTACCTCTGCCGATGCCAGTACCCGGGGTAAGGCTTGGTTTAGCCAATATCATAACCTTATTAACCCTGGTGTTGTTTGGTTTGCGTAGCGGATTGCTCGTTACGGTATTAAGATCAATTCTCGGCAGTCTCTTTGTCGGTGGCCTATTTGGCTTTGGATTCTGGTTAAGTATTACAGCTGGTCTAGTCAGTTGCTTAGTTATGGCAATATTGCTCATCGTGCAGAGGAAAGGATTGATCAGCCTTTTATCAGTCAGTGTTGTCGGGGCTGCAGCTCATAACCTGACCCAGCTACTGATGGCTTCAATCATTATCTCCAATCTGGCGCTGTTGAAAGGTTATTATCCTTTTCTGCTGCTGCTGTCTGTTCCAACCGGCATTTTCACCGGATTAGCTGCCTTATACTTAGAAGGAATAACCGGAAGAATGATCAGACAGGTTGGCTCCGGTGCAGCCCGATGAAACTTTACCTTGCTTCTGCATCACCTCGGCGTGCTGACCTTTTGAAACAGGTGGGGATTCCATTCGAGGTGATTACGCCAACAGTTTCTGAAGATAACGCCTGTATTTTGCCACCATCTGAATTGGTCAAACACCTGGCCCTTAAAAAAGCTGAAGCGGTTGCTGCTAAATGTAAAGGAGGACTGATCCTGGCAGCCGATACGGTTGTTTACTGCTGCGATCAAATACTCGGCAAGCCTTCTAACTTGGAAGATGCCCGGCGGATGCTGTATATGTTAAGCGGTGAAAAACACGAGGTGATTACCGGCATAGTTCTCCTTGATCTTTTTTCCGGAAGACTGAAGACTGAGTCGGTGACAACAGCCGTTTGGATGAAGAAACTTATTGAAATGGAGGTCACCGCTTATCTCAAAACAGGAGAGCCCTTTGACAAAGCCGGAGCTTATGGAATCCAGGGTTATGCAGCCCTCTTTATCACTAAACTGGAAGGTTGCTACTATAATGTTGTTGGTTTACCCCTGAATAAGTTTTATGAAATGTTGCAACAGATGCAGTATCCATTGTGGCTGAACAGAAAGGAACTAGTTGATGGAAAATGAATCAGTGATGATTAGGGATTTACCTCTTGAAGAACGACCGCGGGAAAAGCTGATTATGCTTGGTGCAGGAGCTCTATCTAATGCAGAGTTGTTGGCTATTTTAATTCGGACTGGTAACCGAAATGAATCAGCGGTACAGGTCGCGACACGCATCATTGCCCGGGGTGGCGGATTAAGAAAACTGCCCGAACTTTCGCTTGAAGATTTACAAGAAAACAAAGGAATCGGTCCTGACAAGGCGGTAACGATCAAGGCAGCTTTAGAACTTGGCAGCCGTCTGGCAACTGTTCCCAGAGAGAGCAGCGGCAGTATAACCAGCCCTCGCCAGGCAGCTGAACTTTTTATGGAAGAGTTGCGCTATAAAAAGAAAGAGTACTTTAAAATAATACTACTCAACACAAAAAATCATCTGATTTCGAAGGAAGAAATTTCGGTTGGCAGCCTTAGCGCTTCCATTGTTCATCCTCGTGAAATTTTTAACCTGCCGCTGCGTAAAAGTGCTGCATCGGTGATTCTTTTTCATAATCATCCGAGCGGGGATCCTTCGCCCAGTCAGGAGGATCTCGAAGTTACAAGACGTTTGGTGGAAGCAGGTAATATTCTGGGTATATCCGTGCGCGATCACATCATTATCGGCGATGGCTGTTATTTTAGCTTCCGGGAAAAAGGTCTCATTTAGGCGGGGCTGACAAAGTAGAAAATAGAAGGTATTATTTATCTAGATATAAAACAGGGAGAACAAGATGTCTGGAAGTGAGAATATACCTGAATTCATCCTGGACAGAGTCCAGAAACCGGCTCGTTACCTTGGCAACGAGTGGAATAGTTGTCACAAAGATCACGAACAGGTTTCCCTGCGGATGGCTTTTGCATTTCCCGATTTATATGAAGTAGGTATGTCCAATCAGGGACTAAAGATTCTATACCACAGCGTAAACTCCAACCCAGAACTGCTTATGGAGCGGGTATTTGCACCGGCTTCTGACCTGGAAAAGCTGCTAAGGTCTTACGGAAAACCACTTTTTGCCCTTGAAAGCGGCAAGTCCTTAGCCTCGTTTGATGTAATCGGTTTTTCACTGCAATACGAATTGAGTTACAGCAATGTTCTAAATATGCTTGATCTTGCCTTATTACCCCTTTATAGTAATCAACGCCTGCAAACCGATCCATTAATTATCGGTGGCGGACCATGTGCTTTTAATCCTGAACCGCTGGCGCCTTTTTTTGATCTCTTTGTGCTTGGTGAAGCCGAGGAAATTTTGCCCCAGCTACTGAAAACGCTGCTTACCTTAAAGCATACTGTGAAAGATAGACGAGAGCTGTTAGCAAAAATTGCTGCAGTAAAGGGAGTATATATACCTGGTTTTTATCAACCCCTTTACCGGGCTGGTAAATTTCAAGGTTTGAAAAAACTACATCCAAATGCTCCGGAATGGATTGAAAAGAATTTTGTCGCAGATCTCGATCAATCGCCTTACCCAACGGCCCCAGTGATTCCCTATATTCAAACCGTGCATGATCGGGCTGTAGTAGAAATATTCCGTGGTTGTGCCCGCGGATGCCGATTCTGTCAGGCCGGGTATATATTTAAACCGGTTCGCCGCCGCAGCCCTGAAAAAATTGTTGATCTGGCTACTAAGATTATCGATTCAAGTGGGTATGATGAAATTTCACTCTCATCCCTAAGCAGCAGTGATTACCCACGGATCGATGATCTGATCTATACCCTTAATTGTAAATTGGCCGGTCATAAAGTACGTTGTAGTCTTCCGTCCTTGAGAATGGACTCATACTCAGTTGCCCTGGCTGAAGAGTTACATCAGGGGAAACGCAGTACCCTTACTTTTGCCCCTGAGGCAGCCACAGAGCGATTGCGCAGGGTAATCGGTAAAAACATCAGCGAAACCGATATCTACAAAGCCTTGGAAGAAGCTGTAAAGGCTGGGTGGCAGGGTTTTAAACTTTATTTCATGATTGGTTTGCCGACAGAAGAAGAAAGTGATGTAGTAGCAATTGCCGAACTCTGTCATCTTCTGCGGCAACATTTTCGTCGTCAAGGTAAAACGAATATCAGGTTTTCGGTTAGCGTTGCTACTTTTGTGCCTAAAGCACACAGCCCTTTTCAATGGGAGCCTCAGCTTCAGCTGGTGGATGTTTTAAAAAGGCAGCGGCTGCTCCTTGACAGCTTTAATAAAATGCCCTGGGTTGATTTCAGTTGGCATGATGCTGAAGCCAGTTTATTAGAAGCGGTTTTTGCCCGGGGAGATCGCCGGCTTGCCCCGTTAATTGAACAAGCCTGGCGTCTGGGTTGTAGATTCGATGGCTGGTCTGAGCACTTTCAATTTGATCTCTGGATGCAGGCTTTTAATGATCTTGATTTGAGCCCTGCTGATTATGCCAATCGTCGGTTTGATCATGATGAGCCTTTACCCTGGGATCACCTTTATAGCGGGGTGGATAAAGACTTGCTGATCAACGAACACAATCTTGCCTCTAGCCTTAATGAAAACAGGTGGAGTGAATAATGAGCAGGATCAGATTTATTTTTTCCCGCGGGACTGAACTGGCCTACCTTTCACATCTGGACCTGATGCGCCTCTTCCAAAGGGCTATAAGGCGTAGCAAATTGCCGGTCGCCTATAGCCAGGGTTTTAATCCCCATATGCGTTTTACGATTGCTTTACCCCTGCCTCTCGGGGTTACTGGTGACAATGAATTTGCCGAAGTTTATTTTACTAACCCCTTGGCACCACAGCTATTTCATGACAGTTTATCTGCTCAACTGACGGTAGGACTCAACCTGAAGAAAGCCTGGACTGTGGAAGAAAATCTTCCATCTATTGCTGCGCAGATTGCCGCAGCACGGTACAAGGTAAAGTTATTACCTGAAGTAAAAACGAAACCGGATCCGGCAATGCTTAGAGCAGCAATTACCGAACTGCTGGCCACAGATCAGATCCTACTGCCAAAAACCAATAAAAAAAAGAAGCTTATCTATACTAATATCAGACCCTTTATTTATGAACTTACTGCAGTCTCGGAAACTGATTGGCCCTTTTCATTGGATATGTTGGTCAAAGCAGGCAGTGAGGGAGGAGTAGCCCCTTTATTTCTGCTCGAGAAATTGGAAGAAGAAGGGCTTAATCCCGATGATCAAGACTATTACTGGAAGATTCATCGGGAATCACTGTACACGGAACTTGACGGATCTCTGAAGCCATTAACCGAAGGGATGTGACAATAATCGATAAAAAAATAATTGTCAATTGTGACAGCAGGGCAACCCGGGTTGCCCTGCTTGAAAAGGGCAAACTGGTTGAGCTTGACATCGAAAGGCCTTTACAGTATAGGGTTGTCGGTAATCTGTATAAAGGAACGGTGGCAAATGTGCTGCCAGGGATGCAGGCTGCTTTTATCGATATTGGTTTAAGTAAGAATGCTTTTTTATATGTAGATGATATCTTTACCGATTTAGAAGATGAATCGCCCCCTCCATCCCGGAATGCCATTGAAAAAATGCTTCATGTTGGCGAAGAAATTATGGTTCAGGTGATCAAGGAACCCTATGGCAACAAGGGGGCGAGAGTAACCGGACAGATAACCATCCCGGGGCGATACCTTGTTTTAGTTCCTGGTGCTGACTATATTGGAGTATCAAAGCGGATTGAGAGCCAGGCGGAACGAGAACGTTTGCGACGGGAAGTGGAAAAACTGAAACCCGATCAGCTTGGCTTGATCATTCGCACGGTGGCTGAAGGGGTTGACAACGAGGTAATGGCCCAGGATCTACAGTTTCTGGTCCAGCTCTGGAATCGGATCCTTAATCGTTTCCAACAGAAACTGGCTCCTGCTATTCTGTATCAAGATTTATCGCTGACCTGCCGGATTGCTCGTGACCTTTTTGTCGAAGAGTTTAGCAGCTTCCTAATCGATAATAATCATGAGTATGATAAGGTGCGGGAAATTGTTGATTATATATCGCCTCACCTAAAAGATAAGGTTAAGCTTTACCAGGAAGATCAACCGATATTTGAACGCTTCGGTATTGAAAATGAGATTGAAAAAGCGCTTGCCCGCCAAGTTTGGCTTAAAAGTGGAGGCTATCTTGTATTTGATGAAACTGAAGCCCTGACTGTGATCGATGTTAATACCGGTCGCTATATCGGCCGTCGCAACTTGGCGGATACTATTCTTAAAACTAACCTTGAAGCGGCGGAAGAAATAGCTCGTCAAATCCGCCTACGTGATATTGGCGGGATAATTATTGTTGATTTTATCGACATGACAGTTGAAGAACATCGGCGCAAAGTTTTGGATAAACTCAATAACGCAATTAAAAATGATCGCACTAAAACCTATGTGCTGGGTTTAACCAACCTGGGGCTGGTTGAAATGACCCGTAAAAAGGTCAGACAGGATCTTTCAGAATACCTGCAGCAGCCCTGTCCTTATTGTGGAGGTTCGGGGCGAGTGCTTACTCCCCTGGTAATTAGTACTAGAATTGAAAGCGACCTTAAACGTGAATTATTGGAAGATAAAAGCAGGGCTGTGTTAGTCGAAATGCATCACGAGGTAGCTGCGATTATCATTGGTAGTGGAGGTGGCAACCTAAAAAAACTTGAGGATGAGCTCGGGCGCCACATTTTCATCCGAGGGACTGAAGAGATCCATCTGGAGCAGCACAGGATAGTAGCCCGGGGTAGTCATCAGGAGATTCAGGCTTTGGCTCTGCCGGTTAAAACTAATGAGAAACTCGAATTGATGATCGAAGAACCCCACTCGACCAATCCGCTGCACGGCATCGCCCGTTTGCAGGGTTTTGTGATCAATGTTGAGGGTGCCGGTGATCTGGTTGGGCAGAGAGTAACTGTTGAGATTAAAGAGGTAAATCGCACTTATGCCCGTGCTGTTCTAAAAAAGCAAAAATAACTGGAGGATTTTATAATGACCTTGCTCTTAGTATTGGTGGCAATCACACCCCCGGTAGCATTCCTAATCTATATCCTTCGGTTTGACCGAACTGAACCGGAGCCCCTCCGGATGGTTTTGAAAATTCTATTACTCGGGGCACTTTCGGTAATACCCGCGGCAATTTTTCAACTTTTTTTTCTTGAACTGCCCCTCTTTAAAATTGGTGGGATAGCCGGAGCTGCCCTGGAATCCTTTCTTGTAGTTGCTCCAAGCGAAGAGTTAATAAAATTGTTGGTAGTTTTGCTTTTTGCTTGGAACAACCGCAATTTTAACGAAAGATTCGATGGAGTTATCTATACGGGAACAGCGGCTATCGGTTTTGCCATGGCAGAAAATATCCTTTACGTGCTTGATCTGGGCCTCACCGTTGGTATATTAAGGGCAATAACATCGATTCCCGGGCATACTTTTACCGGAGTCCTAATGGGTTATTATGTCGGCCTGGCAAAATTTTCGGCTACGAAACTTGAACGCAACAGCAACTTAGCCAAGGGTTTTTTGATTGCTTTTAGCCTGCACGCCTTGTATAACACTTTGGTTTTATCTGATACGGCGGCTGCCGCACTAATGGTGCCTTTGGTGGTATTTTATTTTATCATTGGCATTAAAATGTTGAAAAAAGGAAGCCTTATGTCACAACTTCGCTGGCAGGTAACAGGAAATGAACAAGAGACTCTACCGGTTAACGAAGCGCCACCTGTTGTAACCCTGGTTAATGCTCCGAAAATTAAGGTTCCCCAGGATAATAGCGGCTCATGGATTTTTTTGCAGGCCCTGTTTGCCAGGATTCTTTTGGTGCTCAGCGCCATTTTTTGGCTGTTACTGCTTGGTGTTATTATTACTGATCCAAGTAGCTTGCAGGAAGTGTTTGAGTTGATCGCCGGAGGGTTGATTATTACTGCTGTCCCAATTACCATCGGCATTTTGCTTGAAAGATCTTACCGTCGCAAAAAGATTGCACAGCTT